>JBEKXN010000001.1:0-249604 GCA_049511835.1 Verrucomicrobiota bacterium
TACACGTGGCCGAATGTGGCGATTGGAAGTTATTTTCTAACGGCGACGGTGACTTACCAAAACGGATGGACGACGCAGTCCAGTCAGGTTCACGTCACCGTGACGCCCGCAGTGCCAACGGGGCTGATGGGGACGCCGGACAACAACCAGGTGACGTTGAATTGGGCGGCCGCCAGCGGTGCGGCCAGTTATAACGTCAAGCGCTCGACGGTCAACGGTGGACCCTATACGACGATTGGCACTTCGACAGGGACCAGCTACCCGGACACGACGGCGGCAAATGGGAACATCTATTATTATGTGGTTTCGGCCGTAAGCAGCGACGGCTGCGAGAGTGTCAATTCGAGCCAGGCGGGTCCCTACGCACCGGGGGTGCTGACGCTGACGTATAATTCAACTGTTCACACGCTGTCGTGGAGTTGGAATGGTGCGACGCCGACGATATGGTGGCTGGAGAACAAGCCGCCGGCAGACGTGCCGTGGACGATTGTGATGCCCATCAGTCCGTCGACGACATCGATTCCGACCGAAGGGCTGCACGACCTGTACCGGGTGTATGGGGGAGACTGGAGCTGCAATCCGATCACCCCGTATAGCGGCATTGTGGCCTTCAACGCGGACGATCCCACGGTGTCAATCAGCAGCCCGGCCAACAACACCAAGTTTGTGGGTCCGGCCAACATCCCGATCACCGTCACTCCTTCCGACACCTGCAACGGGGCTGTAGTGAATATTTATCAAGGGGGTAGCTTATTGCAGACGATCTCGTCAGCTCCGTACACCTACACGTGGCCGAATGTGGCGATTGGAAGTTATTTTCTAACGGCGACGGTGACTTACCAAAACGGATGGACGACGCAGTCCAGTCAGGTTCACGTCACCGTGACGCCCGCAGTGCCAACGGGGCTGACGGGGACGCCGGACAACAACCAGGTGACGTTGAATTGGGCGGCCGCCAGTGGTGCGGCCAGTTATAACGTCAAGCGCTCGACGGTCAACGGTGGATCCTATACGACGATTGGCACTTCGACAGGGACCAGCTACACCGACACGACGGCGGCAAATGGGAACATCTATTATTATGTGGTTTCGGCTGTAAGCAGCGGCGGTATCGAAAGCGCCAATTCGAGCCAAGCGGGTCCCTACGCACCGGGGGTTCTGACGCTGACGTATGATTCGACTGCTCACACGCTGTCGTGGAGTTGGAATGGTGCGACGCCGACGATATGGTGGTTGCAGAACAAGCCGCCGGCAGACGTGCCGTGGACGATTTTGATGCCCATCAGTCCATCGACGACATCGATTCCGACCGAAGGGCTGAACGACCTGTACCGGGTGTATGGGGGAGACTGGAGCTGCAATCCGATCACCCCGTACAGCGGAACCGTGGCATTTGGGGATTCTCCGACTGTTTCGATCTCCAGCCCGGCTAACAACAGCAGCTATACTGCTCCGGCCAGCATTACGATTAACGCCAACCCTTCCGACAGCAACAATGGAGCTGCTGTGACATTCTATCAAGGAAGCAGCCCCTCGGGTGGTTCTCCCATTGCGACCATTACATCTGCACCCTATACGTGCACTTGGCAGAATGTTTCAGCAGGCGGCTATTTCCTCTCGGCAACGGTGACTTATGCCAATGGGTGGACCACTGCCAGGTCCGGGGCCGTTCATATCAGCGTCCACTGATTCTGTAACACGACGCGCGTAAAATTGGCCGGTGAACGCAGGAAAATCCAGATTTTCCATCGTTAAGCCACGGCACTGATGTAACTTCGACCAGCACAGTCGGACTCGACGGAATTTTCCGTGTGTGCGGCGACGATAGGAACTTTGAGGGAGTCACCCTTGGAGCAAGGTGCAGGCATTTTATGATATACCGTCAGTTTCAATCACCAGCCCGACCAGCGGGGCCGTCTTTGTTGCTCCGGCGGCCTTGCCTCGATTTGACTTGAGAAATTGACCGCAGGATTCAGTCAAGCCCGGAGGGTTTGCTTCTTTGGCTTGCCATAATCCGCTAACTTGCTAAAGTTATGCCATAAATCAAAAATGATTATGAAAGTAAACTGGTTCAAAAACTTGTTCGTTGCCGGTTCCATCCTCTTCATCACTGCACCCGTTTTTGCCGCCGTTCCCAAGGCCGGCGACACCGCGCCGCTGTTCACCGGCCAGGACCAGGACGGCAAGACCGTCAAATTAAACAGCCTCATCGGCAAAAAAATCGTGCTGCTCTATTTCTATCCGAAAGACAACACTCCGGGCTGCACGAAGGAGGCCTGCGGTTTCCGCGACCGCATGAGCGGGTTGCAAACCAACAACGTTGAAGTCATCGGCGTCAGCTTTGATTCCGCCGAGAGCCACAAAAAGTTCATTGCTGATTACAAGTTGAATTTCCGCCTGCTGTCCGATCCCGACGGCAAAATCATTGACGCCTACGATGTGCGGGTGGTGGGTAGGAAAATGGCGCGCCGGGTCAGCTTCCTCATCGGCCTCGACGGCAAGATTGTTCACGTCACCGACTCGGGCAATCCCGACCTCCACTTCAATGAAATGAAGGACGCCATCGCTGGCTTGAAAAAGAAGTAAATTGGGCGCAAGCCTCAAAGTCCCATCTCGTCAAAATTGCAATCCGCGTTTAGATTTGCCCCGTGCAGTCGTGGATGAACAGCGGCATGGTCATGCGGGCGCGGGATTATCTTCACCGCCACTGGCGGCGCGCGCTGCGCTGGCGCGAAAAACTGGTCCTCAACGAAGAGGCGTTCCACCTCGTGCTGGCCGGGCTGGTCGGCGTGATTGGCGGTCTGGTAAACCTGTTTTTCTTCTACGCGGTCCATCTGATTCAGCCGGGCGACCCGGTGGAAGTCGTGGGACGATTGAACGATTGGGAACGCATTCTGGTTCCGACCCTGGGCGGCCTGGCGGCGGGACTGGTCTTGCATTGGGGCTTGCGGTTCGTCGGCCCGCAGGGTTCGACCAACCTGCTCGAAGTGGTCGTCGCCGGCGACGGCCGGCTGCCATTCCGCACGGAACTGGTGAAAACCGTTTCGGCCATCATCAGCATCGCCACCGGCGCCTCCATCGGGCGGGAAGGCGGCATCACGCAACTGGCGGCGACGCTGTCGTCGAAGCTCGGCCAGATCGCGAAATGGCCGCCGTACCGGTTGCGGCTGCTGGTCGGCTGCGGCGCGGCGTCCGGCATCGCGGCGGCTTATAACGCGCCGATTGCGGGCGCCGTGTTCGCATCGCTGATCGTGCTGGGAAATTTTTCGATGAACCTCTTTGCGCCGCTGGTTTTTTCGTCGGTCATCGCGGCGATGGTGTCGCGCAGTTTTTTCGGCATTGAGCCGTGGTATAAAATCCCGCCGTTCCCCGCCGCCACGCTGCCGCAACTGCCGTGGTTTGTGCTGCTGGGCGTGCTTTGCGGCGTGGTCGGCGCGCTGTTTCTGAAACTGCTGCGCCTGGGTGAACAACAGTTTCGCAAGCTCAACTGGCCGGTCTATCTCCGGCTGACGCTGGCCGGCTTGATGGTGGGCGTCATCGCCATCGGTTTTCCCGGCGTCTGCGGCAATGGCTATTCCATGACCAATGATATTTTGCACGAAAAATTCCTGACCGGGGCGAACCCGCTCCTGTGGCTGTCTGGATTGCTGGTGGCAAAATGGGTGGCAACGGCGGCGACGGTCGGCGCGGGCACAGTGGGTGGGGTATTCACGCCGACGTTGTTCGTCGGCGCAAGTGCCGGCGCGCTGTTCGGCACGGCGCTGCATCAACTTGGGGGTTCAGCCGCGGGCATGTCGGCGGGCGCGTTCGCGCTGGTGGGCATGGGCGCGGTGCTGGCGGCGACAACCCGGTCGCCATTGCTGGCAATGATTTTGATTTTTGAATTGTCCCTGGATTACTCGCTCGTGCCGCCGTTGATGCTGGCGTGCGTGGTTTCCATCCTGGTGGCGCGGCAACTGCACGGCGAGTCGGTTTACACGGAGCATCTGCGTGTCAAAGGCCTGGCGCTCGGCCAGGAAACCAGCCGCCCCGGCGCGACCATGGAACAGACCGTCGGCGACCTCATGCGCGCGCCGGTCCCGCCGATGCGCGAGAACACGCCGCTCCGGGAAATTGCCGACTGCTTTTTGACCAATTCCAATAACTTTCTGCCCGTGGTGAACGCCCAACAACAGCTGCTCGGCGTGGTGGCCTTGCAGGATTTGAAGGAATTTCTGAACCGCGCGCAGGACCTGGACGCGGTCATCGCCTACGACGTGATGCGCCCGCCGCCGCCATGTCTCACCCCCGGCCAGCGGTTGCTCGAGGCGCTGCCGACAGTGCTGGAAAGTGAATTGCGCCACGTGCCCGTCGTCAACAATCCGGCGGAAAACAAGCTGGTCGGCGCGGTCATCCGCGCAGAAGTGCTGGCGATTTTTTCCGAAGCCATCGCCGCCAAAAGCGATCCCACGCGGTGAAAAGTCTTTTTTAAGAGCGTTCCGCTTTCTAAGCTGAACGCGTGCCTTTCAAAATTGGCGATCAACTCACCTTGACGATTCAAGACATCGCGTTCGGCGGTGAAGGCGTCGGGCGCGTGGATGATTTCGTCGTGTTCGCGCCCTTTGTGCTCATGGGTGAAGTCGTGGAGGTTGAAATCATGGAGGTCAAAAAAAAATTTGCCCGCGCGAAGCCTTTGCGTGTCGTGCAACTGTCGCCGGAGCGCGTCGAACCGGCGTGCCGCTACTTCGGCCAATGCGGCGGTTGCCAGTATCAGCACGTTGATTACGCCACGCAGCTTCGATTGAAACACAAACAAATTGCTGATTTGTTTCAGCGCATTGGCGGGTTTGAACAGGCACAGGTGGCGCCGGTCATCCCCTGCCCCCGGCCTTACGGCTACCGCAATCGCATCATGATTCGCAGCCAGTGGAACAAACCGGAGCAAAAACTGAACATCGGTTTTGTGCGCTGGGACTGCGGTTTGGTCGAGGACATCGAGGAATGCAAAATCGCCGAACCGGGGCTCAACGAAGAAATCCAGCGGGTCCGCGCGCATCCGCCACCGAAAGGCGGGATCAAAATCGTTTTGCGCGTGTTGCCGGAGGATTGGGACGTGCCGCCGGACTCGTTTTTCCAAAACAATTTTTCCCTGCTGCCGAAGCTCGTCGAAACGGTGCGCGGGTTTCTCCGCAACAGCGGCACGCGGCATTTGGCGGACTTGTATTGCGGTGTCGGTTTTTTCGGCATCGAACTGGCGGACGCGGTCGAATCGTTCCTCGGCGTGGAATACGACCAGCGTGCCATCCAATCGGCGCGACGCAACGCGGTGGCGCGAAAAATCAGCAACGGCGAGTTCCTGGCGTCGGCGGTGGAGGCGGTTCTGCCGGAATTGCTGAAGCGTTTTTCGCCGCAAGCCACAACGGTATTGCTCGACCCGCCGCGCAAAGGCTGTTGGCCGCAGACGTTGAAATTGTTGCGTGAAACAAGGCCGGCGCAAGTGATTTATGTGTCATGTCATCCGGCAACGATGGCGCGCGACTTGAACATTTTGTGCGGCAATGGTGTCTTTGAACTGGCGTGCGTGCAGCCATTGGATATGTTTCCCCAAACACAACACGTCGAGTGCGTGGCGGATTTGCGCGCTGGCACAAAACCTTGCCAGGACGCCCGGCATGGGTTCAACTGAACAAACTAATGACAACTCAAACGCGAACTGACCCGCGGAAAAATTTTGCGCCGCGATTTTTACCCTGGCTTTTGACGGTTGCCGCGTTCGCGTTTTTTTGGTTCACGCTGAACCGCTGGGTATCGCCACTCAACCTCATGGCGGTCGCCAAAATATCAGGCTGGATCTGGCAGCCGGAGGTTATGAACCCGGTTTCATTTCTTGTCACCTATCCCTTTCGCTGGCTGCCAGCGGCGCAAATTCCCATCGCGCTGAATTTGTTTTCCGCCGCGTGCGCGGCCTTGACACTCGGTTTGTTGGCGCGGTCGGTCGCGCTGCTGCCGCAAGATCAGACCGACGCGCAACGCAAACGTGAACACAGCGATTTTTCATTTTTGACCACTGGCAGCGCGTGGCTGCCGCCGGTACTGGCCGTGTTGGTTTGCGGTTTGCAAATGACGTTCTGGCAGAATGCAACGAATTGCACGGGCGAGATGTTCGACCTGTTGCTGTTCGCGTTCGTGATTTGGTCGTTGCTGGAATACCGGCTGGATGAACGCGAGGGGCGTTTGTTTCTGGCCTCGTTCGTGTACGGCGCAGGCATGGCAAATAATTGGGCCATGGTGGGATTTTTCCCGGCTTTCGTAGCCGCGATAGTGTGGATTCGCGGCTTGAGCTTCTTCAATCTGCGATTTCTCCAAAGAATGATGTTGTGCGGGCTGCTGGGAATGGCGCTTCTTTTTTTGCTGCCACTGCTGGGCGTGATTTCGGGCAGGGTGCCGATGACTTTCTGGGAGACACTGAAAATCAGCCTGGAGCCGCAATATGATGTGCTGAAAATTTATTTCTTCTGCTGCCTCCACCCATCGCAACATCTTGAGTTCCTGGCGTTGTTGCTGGCTTACCTGATACCGGTGTTCGTGATGGCGATCCGCTGGAAAGCGGCGTTCGGCGATCACAGCCCCATGGGCTTGGCGTTGACGAGTTTCCTGTTTCATCTGGTGAGCGCCGCCTTTTTGATCTTCTGCATTTGGATGGCGTTTGATCCGCCGTTCAGCCCGCGGCATCTCAACCTGGGAACACCGCTCCTGACATTTTATTATCTCGGTGCATTGAGCATTGGTTATTTCAGCGGCTATTTTCTTCTCGTTTTTGGCAAAGCACCCAGCAGCCGGATGCAACCACCCCGACCGGATCCGCTTCATTTTTTGGATCCTGCGGTAATCGCCGGTGTTTGGCTGCTTGCAGTGGCAACCGTAATCGGCCTGGCTTACAGAAACGCACCGCAAATTCGGGACATAAACGATGATACATTCAAAAAATATGCCTCGTTCGCGGAAGAAAATTTACCGCCTTCCGGCGGCATTTTGTTGAGCGATGATACCTTCCACTTGTTTTTCGTCGAAGCGGCGCTGGCGTGTGATGGCCGGGCGAAGGCTTTTTTGCCGCTCGATACCCAGTTCCTGAACTGGCCCGTTTATCTCCGGTTCTTGCACAACAAGTTCCCGCAAAAATGGCCGGAACTGGTGTCGCCGAGAGAAGTGAAACCGGTCAATCCAGTTGGACTGGTCAATGTCCTGGCCACGCTGGCCAAAACCAACGAGCTATACTACCTGCATCCAAGCTTCGGCTATTATTTCGAGCAATTCTACCAAGAGCCGCACGGCCTGGCCTGCAAGCTAAAAACACTGTCCAATGACACGCTGTTGCCCCCGTCACCGGACAAAAATCAAATTGCCGAGAACAAGGCGTTCTGGGCGCGGGTGGAGACGCAGGCGTTCGCTCCCATTAAACGCGCCGTCACACCGCCCGATCCGAATGCGCCGCGCAGTTGGGGTGAGCGAGAGCTGGATAGATTTCACGTGCCCCGCGAACAAAATCAAAATGCCATCCTGGCCGGGACCTTTTACTCGCGCAGCCTGAATTTCTGGGGTGTTCAGTTGCAACGTGCCGGCGATCTTACAAACGCCGCCGTGTATTTCGCCATGGCAAAAGAAGTCAATCCCGACAACTTCGTCGCGCAAATCAATCTCCAGTTCAATCAAAGTCTTCGCGCCGGCAAAAGTGTGCCGTTGGACCTGTCCAAAACCGCCAGTGATCAGTTTGGCAAATATCGCGATTGGAACCCGGCGCTCAACGCCAACGGGCCTTTCGATGAACCGAGTTTTTGTTTTGTGGAGGGCCTTAACCTGGCGGCGCAAAACGGATTCTTTCGCCAGGCCGTTGTGCCGTTGACGCGTGTTCGCGAATTCGAGCCGGACAATCTGGTCGCACGACTCTGGCTCGGCCAGATTTATGTGATGTTCCACCTGCCGGATCGCGCGCTTGATGAGTTGCGCGATCCGCTGGAACAGCCGGAAAGATTTTCACTCGCCAAGACAAACGAAACGCAACTAAACGTCATCGCCGCCGCCGCTTATTTTCAAAAAAATGACCCGGCACGGGGAACGCAACTGCTTGAAACCGAAATCGCCCGCCATCCGACCAACGACAACGTGCTCCTGACGGCGGCGCAAATTTATCTGGCCCGCGGGCTTTTCACCAACGCCCTCGCCGTCATTGACCACAAACTCCGGCTCACCCCCAACGACCTGACCTGGCTTTTTAATCGGGGCTACGTTTCCGTTCAGTCCCAAGCCTACGATGACGCCATTGACGCATTCACCCGCGTGCTCGCCATTCAGGCAACCAATTCTTCGGCGCGGTTCAATCGCGCCCTGGCCTGCCTTGCCAGCGGCAAACTCGATGCAGCGCGTGCCGATTACAAAACATTGCAGCAATCGCTTACCAACTCTTTCCAGATCGCCTATGGCCTTGGCGAAATCGCTTGGCGCCAGCATGACACGAACGAGGCGATTAGAAATTACACACTTTATCTGGCCAACGCGAATACCAACACCGCCGAGGCCACCAACGTCATTCAACGGCTCCGCGAACTCAAGGGCCGTTCACCCTGAAACGCGCCGATGCGCGTCACGCACATCATCACCCGGCTGGTCGTCGGCGGCGCGCAGGAAAACACCGTCGCTTCCGTGCTCGGGCTGCGCCAAAAACCCGGGGTCGAAGTTCATTTGATCTCCGGCCCGACGACCGGACCCGAAGGCTCGCTCGAATCTGAATTCGCGGGCGCGCCGGAAATTTTCACGCGCGTTCCGGAACTCATCCGCCCGATTTACCCGCTGAAAGACTGGCTCGCGTTGCGCCGGCTCGAAAAAATTCTGCGCGAACAAAAGCCTGACATTGTCCACACCCACAGCGGCAAGGCGGGAATTCTCGGCCGCCTTGCGGCCCGGCGTGCGGGGGTGCCGGTGATCATCCACCACATTCACGGCCCTTCCTTTGGCCCGTTTCAAGGGCTGCTGGCCAACTGGCTCTTCACCGCTGCCGAACGTTACGCCGCCCGCGTCACCACGCATTTTATTTGCTCGGCGCAAGCCATGGCCCGGATTTATCTGGGTGCCGGCATCGGACGGCCGGAGATGTTCACCCGCATTTTCAGCGGCTTTAAACTCCAGCCTTTTTTGGACGCCACAAACAATCCTGCGCTCCGGAAAAAATTTGGAATCCCCGCCGATGCCCTGGTCATCGGCAAAATCGCGCGGCTGTTCAAACTCAAAGGCCATGAAGATTTGCTGCTGGCGTTTCAATCGGCGCTGCCGCAATGTCCGCGCGCCCGGTTGCTGCTTGTCGGTGATGGTTCCTTGCGGTCGCATCTGGAAAATCGCGCGCGCAAACTTGGCGTCGCCGAAAAGGTCGTTTTCACCGGACTCGTGCCGCCGAAGGAAGTGGCGCGTTACATCGGCATTATGGATTGTCTTGCGCATTTGTCGTCGCGCGAGGCGCTCTCCCGCGCGCTGCCCCAGGCGCTTGCCGCCGGCAAACCGGTCGTTGCCTACGATTTCGACGGTGCGGATGAAATTTGTCTTGAGGGCGAAACCGGCTTTTTGGTTCGCACTGGCGACACTGCCACCGTCACCCAACGCCTGCTCCAACTTGCCGGCGATGCTGCGTTGCGCGAAAAACTTGGCCGGCGCGGACAACAATTTGTCTGCGAAAATTTCGCCGTCGAACAAATGGTGGACACCATTTACAATCTCTATTTGAAACTGGCCGCGGAACGCGGAATGAATTTATCAACGGTTTAATATGCGCGATTGCCCCTCGCCTCGTCCCTCGCCCCGCCGGGCGGGGAGAGGGTGGTTGAGCGGGAGCGAAACCGGGAGAGGGGAATTGGTAAACATTTTTGCGAAGCATGGTTTTCCCGTTTAACTTTTTCCTGGCCGCCTTTGCCAGCGCGTTGCTGACAACACTGTTGGTGCTGCCGCTTTGGCGCCAATGGTGCCTTCACACCAACCTCGTGGACGACCCCGGCCAGCGCAAAATCCATGACGCGCCGGTACCGCTCGCCGGCGGCCTCGCCGTGCTCACCGGCATGTTGCTGCCACTGGCGATCGGCGCAATTTTGATCAAGCTCGGCGTGAATCTCACCAGTCAGACGCACCTGATTGCCCATGGCCTGAATCGTCGCGCGCTGGAACTTGGTGCGATTGCGTTCGGCGCGATGGCGATGGTTGGGCTGGGCTGGCTGGACGACAAACAGGAACTGAAACCCTTGCCGAAATTTATCGGCCAGTTGTTCATCGCCATGCTCGTGGCCGTCGCCTGCAAGCGCATCACGCTTTTCGTGCCCAGCGTCGCGTTCAGCTACGCCATCACCATCCTGTGGGTGCTCACGGTCGTCAATGCCTTCAATTTCATGGACAACATGAACGGCTTGTGCGCCGGGCTGGGCGCGATCGGCGCGTGGCAGTTCGCCATCATTGCCGCCGCCCACGGGGAATACCTCGTCGCCATCACCGGATTTTTGATGTGCGGCGCGCTGGCGGGCTTTCTGCCCTGGAATTTTCCCGACGCCCGCGCTTTTCTCGGTGACGCGGGCAGCCATCTCGTCGGCTATCTGCTCGCAGTGATGGCGATCCTGCCGCATTTTTACACGAAAACAAATCCGCATCCGCTGGCCGTGCTGTCGCCGTTGCTCGTGCTGGCCATTCCACTGGCCGACCTCGCGCGGGTCGTCATCCTGCGCACTCGCGCCGGCAAACCATTCTGGATTGGTGACACGAATCATCTCTCGCACCGGCTCGTCCGCACGGGATTGAGCCGCACCCGCACCGTTCTGGTTATCTGGCTGGCGGCGGTCGTCGTCGGCTCCATCGCCTGGCTGCTTTGATTGGTAAGGCGGCGTTGCTGAGACTGCCCCACCTTCGGTTTTCTTTCGTGTCTTTCGCGCGTTTCGTGGTTAAAATTGTCCCGTGAAACTGCTCTTCATCGGCGACATCGTCGGCCAACCGGGGCGTAACGCGGTCAAAACCCTCGTGCCCAAACTTCGCGAACAGCACGCGCTCGACTTCATCATCGCCAACGGCGAAAACTCCGCCGGCGGCTCCGGCATCACGTCCAAAACCGCTGAGGAAATCTTTTCCGCCGGCGTGGACGTCATCACCACCGGCGACCATGTGTGGGACCAGAAAGAAGTCATGGAATTGCTGCAAAATGAAAAACGCTTTCTGCGACCGCTGAATTATCCGCCCGGCACGCCGGGACAGGGCAGCGGCGTCTTTGAAGTCCAAAGTCCACAGTCCACAGTCCAGAACCGGCTCTCAATCGCCGTCCTGAACGCACAGGGCCGCACATTCATGCCGCCACTGGAAAATCCATTCCTGCTTGCTGCCGAAGAAGTGAAACGCCTGCGCCAGCAAACGAAAATCATCTTTGTGGATTTTCATGCCGAGGCGACTTCGGAAAAAATCGCATTCGCGCGGATGCTCGACGGGCAGGTAAGCGCGGTGGTGGGCACGCACACGCACGTGCAGACGGCGGACGAGCAGATTTTCCCCGGTGGCACGGCCTATCTGACCGACACTGGCTTCACCGGTCCGCAGGAAAGCGTGCTGGGCCGCGAAATCGAGCCGGTCCTTAAACGTTTTCTCACCAATATGCCCCAGCGGTTTGAAGTGGCCAAGGAACGCGTGCTGCTCCACGGATGCATGATTGAAATTGACGAAGCCACCGGCAAAGCGTTGAAAATCCAGCGCGTGTCGGAACCGGTTTGAAATTTGCCATGCCAACGGCTCGTAAACACCATTACCTTTCACAATGTTATCTAAAGGGCTTTGCCCAACTTGAAGGTAAGAACTGGCAAACATGGGTGCTGGACTTAAAAGAGAAACGCCAGTTTAGAACAAACATTGAAAATGTTGCTGCAATTCGTGATTTCAATCGAATTGATGTTGAAGGTCTCCCGCCTGACGCGATTGAGCAGGCAATGTCGTCTTTAGAAACTCGTTTTGCTGAAACATTCACAGAGATGGCTAAGAGCCAATCCCTCCCGGCTGGCGAAAGTTTTGTTGTTCTGCTCAATTTCATTGCTCTAGTTGCTGCTCGAAATCCACAGATTCGCAATCAATTAGAATCTATTCACGATAAGATGGGGCGTATGGCGGCACAGTTTTTGACGGCAGACAAAAAAAGGTGGGACAACGTGACAGCAAAAGCCAAAGCTAAAGGGGTAAAATTAGACGACGCTGTTTCCTTTGAGGACATTAAAGAATTTGTTGATAGTGACGCATACGACGTGAAACTTTCTACCACTTGGAGATTGGATTTGGAATTAACTGCTGTTGATGCGGTTCTCCAAACTCTTCCTTCAAGGAAATGGACGATAATACGAACTCAAGATGAAACGGGTGACTTCATTTGTTCCGACCGACCGGTTTCACTTCGTTGGAATTCAGAGGTAAAGGAACGTCCATTATTTGGTCCAGGTTTCGGGACACTTAAAACGATTTTGATTATTCCCATGACTCACAAACTGGCTCTACTTGGAACATTTGAATCTGGAGGCGGATCGATTGTGGCCAACAGAAACCAAGTTGCTGCTATTAACGCTGCCACATTGGCAATGGCGGACCGGCAAATCTATTCACGCGAGCAGCATTTTTGTTATTTCAGCGAAAACATGACTGTTTTAAGCGAACAACAGTTACTTTCAACAAATTAGAAATGAGCATACCAACCAAATCGTCATGGGATTTCGGCGGGTTGTTTCCGGCGATCAATTTTTTGGTATTTCCACCCGCGCAAACTCATTTGCCTGGATTTTGTCCAGCGCGGCTTGCACCAGCGGCACTTGCTTTTTCAACGTCGGCCAGTGGTTTGTGGACAAGAGCAGAACGGCAATTTTCCGGCCTTTGAGGTTTTGCTGATATTGTAAATTGCGGTCGCTGGTGAGGAACAAATCGAATCCCGGCTCGGCCAGCTCGAGGAGTCTTCCATTTTTGAAACCGCCCCAGCCTTTTTGCTGCGCAGAACTGAAATTGTGGCCGGTGAGCAGACGCACCAGTTTCAACGGCACGCACTCGTCCACGAGCACTTTCACCGTCGCGCCTTTTCGAGGGTCAATTTCTGAGCGCCCATGAGCACGGCCACCGCCGCGTCGCGGGTCACGGTCGGGAAATTTTCCAGAAATTCATCCAGCGAGCAGTCGCTTTCCAGATGCTCGAACAACGACGCCACCGGAACGCGCGTGCCGCGAAACACCGGTTCGCCGCCCAGGATTTCCCGGTCAGTCACGATGTAATCGCTCAACGCGGCGTGTTTGGTTTGGTTCACGGTCGTTTTCATTCAGCAATTCAAACCATGCGCTTATTTGATTGAATTTGCAAGCCGGGCTTTTCAACGTGGGTTGCCAGTCGGAAAATCGCATTGTTTTGGTTGAAATTTTCCCCGGCAATCTATTCTCTCTGCGCGTGCTGAAAACCCTTCGCAAAGCCGAATACACCGAACTGGCGGCGCTGTTTTTCATCCAGGGCGCGGCGATGAGTGTCTGGCTCGTGCCGCTCGGTAATGTGCTGGATGCGCACGGGCTGCACGCCATCAAGCCGTTCGCCTTTGCCACCGGCGCGCTCGCGGCGTTCGTCTCGCCGCTGTTGTTCGGCGCCATGGCCGACCGCCACGTGCCGCCGGCGCGCGTGCTGCGCTGGCTCGCGCTGGCCACCGCCGTGATGCTGTCGCTCGTGAGCACGGCCATCAAATTCCATTGCAGCGGCTGGCTGGTCCTCGTGTTAATCCAGGTTCTTTCACTGGTCAGCGCGCCAATGACGAGCATTTCGTCCACCATCGTGTTCGCGCAGTTGGCGGATTCAAAGGAATTTGCGCCCATGCGCGTCATGATGACGATCGGCTGGATGGCCGGCTGCGTGCTGGCCAGCGTGTTGAACGCGGACACGTCGTCACTGGCCGGCTACGCCAGCGCGGCGATCTGGCTATTGCTGGCGGGGTTTACATTTTTTCTGCCGGCGCTGGAGGTCCCAAAATCCGCCGAGAACCTCGTCTGGCACGAACGGCTTGGTCTGGATGCCCTCACGTTGCTGAAAAACCGGGATCATCGCGTCGTTTTCATCACTACGACGCTGTTGAGCGTCCCGCTGGCAGCGTTTTATCCGTATGCGCCGGCCAACCTGCGCGACCTCGGCCTCGCGCACGCAAGCGCGTGGATGAGCCTCGCACAAATCTCGGAAGTCATCGCCATATTTAGCATGGGCTGGCTGCTGCTCCAGTGGCGGTTGAAATGGATTTTCGCCTGCGGCCTCGGCTTCGGCGTCCTGCGGTTCTTGTTGAGCGCGGTTAATGGCAAAACCTGGTTGCTCGCGGGTGTGGCGATGCACGGCGCGTCGTTTGCTCTCGTCTTTGTCACCGCCCAAATCTATCTCGACCAGCGCGTGGACGCGGCGTGGCGGGCACGGGCACAGGCGTTGCTGACCTTGATGAACAGCGGCGTGGGCAATCTCATCGGCTACCTTGGCGCCGGCTGGTGGTTCACTGCGTGCGCACGTCCGGTCGGCACACAATGGTCGCTTTTCTGGGCTGGGATGGCCGCAACTGCGTCGGTGGTGCTGGTTTATTTTCTGGCGGCGTATCGCGGGCAGGGCGTCGGAATAAAACGCGCGAAAGAAAGCAAAGTGGACATCCAAGCTTTGTGACCGTGCGGCGGTCTCAAAAGCATCGGAGGGGCGAGTTACACAAGCCCCTGACTCATCGAATGCTTCTGAAAATGGGGGCTCGTGTTACTCGCCCCTCCGACGGAAAATTGTTTTGAGACAGCCTCAGCAGCTCTGCCCTGCCAAGGTAAACAATCCATCCGGCCAGATCAGCCGGTGAGTTCCTTCGCCATGATGTAGTCGTCCATGACGAACCCGCCGCCGATGTCCGTAACCACGGAATCCGCGGTGACGAAGCCATTTCGTTGGTAGGCGGCGATGGCCCGGGTGTTGCGTTTGTTCACGGAAAGAATCAGCCGGTGCCCGGCCCCGGCCCGGACTTCATGCTCGACCTGTTGCAACAATCGGCTGCCCAATCCACGGCCGTGCAGCTCCGGCAACAGGTAAAGCTTGTGCAGTTTTACCACACCCGGTTCTGGCGTCGGTCCGTAGGACGCAAATCCAACCGGTTTACCGTCCACGAGCAAAAGGTCATAGCAGATTCCCTGAAAATGGATTTCGTCACGCAGCACATCGAGCGCATACATCCGCGCCAGCATGTAATCAATTTGCTCGTGGGTGATGATGCCCGGATAACACGCGCGCCAGATGACGCCAGCCAGTCCGGAAATGGCCGGCAGACCGGCCTCGGTAGCCCGGATGATTTGTGCTCCATTTGGCCGCAAAGCGTTCATTTCCGCCCTCTGAATTCGTCCATCAGGCGGAGAATTCCTTCGCGGATTTCAAACAATTCCTTGCGCGCCTCGGAAACCGTCTTCTCCGGCAGAAGTTTCTTCGGCGCGACGGCCTCCAGCCCCGCCTGCGCCCGGTGCAGATGGTCGAGCGCGCGCTTCAGGTAGGCAACGGTGAACGCGCCGTCGCGTGGTCCGCGGCCTTGGGCAACGCCATGCAACGCGCTGCCGAGTTTTACGCCCGCAGTTTGAAATTCAAAAATGAACTGCTGCAAATCTTCGTCTTCGGATTCCTTGAGGCCCAATTTATCACATTCGTGCCAGACCTTCATCGCGCTTTCATGACAGCGATGCTGGAGCGGATGCCGGATGTCGCCGTCGGCGGTGCGGATCCAGTCCAGGCCTTCCCGGTGCGGTTCAAGTTCGGGCAGCGGCTCGTTGGCCGCCTCCTCACAAATGCGGTTCATTTCTTCCACCGACATCTGTTCGTCCCCGTCTTCGTCTGCCGTGCCGAAGCCTTCATGCGAAGGCGGGTCCTCACAGTCCCAGCCCATTTCCTTCGCAATTTTCGCCTCGGCCTCGTCGGAGTCGCCGTATTTTTCCCGCAACTCCATGTATTTGTCCGTGCGGGCGTCGCACTCCTTCATAAACCGCTCATAATCGTGCTCGTCCCATTCCGCTTCCGGGTCCTTCTGCCCGCGTTTTTGTTTTTCCAATGCCTCGTTCAATTGCTGGGAGAACATTTCCCAGCCCGCCTCGGCGTCTTGAGCCCGCTGCTTTTCCTCGGTGGGTGTCAACCGCCACTCCGGCGCGGAAATGTTCAGCTCGAAATCCGCGCTCTCAATGACGACCCGTCCGTTGCCCTCGCTGAACCATTCGAGATAAAGCGCGTTGGCGATGCGTTCCGGCGGTTTCTCGCCGCGATCCATCATGGCAAACGCCTCCGCGTCGGGAACGGTGAACACGCGCACCTTTTGCGACGCTGAGAGGTTGCCGATTTTGCCGCGTTGAAGCGGATTGAACTCCGGCTTCTTGTGCATTGGAAAAGTTTTGGCGGTATTCTTGAACTTGAGCAGACAGCCCGCGAGGTCGGGGCAGGCGTTTCCTTCGAGCTCGAGTTTCACCGGCTCGTCAAGGCCATCCAGCCAAAGTTTGCCGCGCACACGACCCTTCATGCGGTTGTCAATCTCGCCGCGGATCACACTGTCCTGAATGCGCCAGGCCATGCGCAATTTTTACCACGAAATACACGAATTACACGAAATTCTTAGGCCGCAAAAAGGCACAAGAGACGCAAAACTTAACCGCTGATATACGCGGATGGACGCTGATTTATTTTAAACGCAAAGACGCAAAGACACGAAGACGCAAAGAATTTTAACCACGGATGAACACCAATGAACACGGATTTTTGCCGCAAAAGGGCACAAAAACCGCAAAAGGATTAACCACGAAACACGCTGAACACTCGAAATTTATTTGCTGCACTTACCGTGAATCGCTTCCGCCGCATCTTGCGACGCATCGTACCAACACGGCAATCGGGAGTCTTCGTTGACCAGTTGAGCCGGAATCATTGCGACTTGGCCGAAAAGATCAAAGCCATCAAAGGTGGACACACCTACGTCGTGGACATTTACAATCTTAAAGACGAGGAAAAGACACTCGTCTTCGGCGACATCTTGCGGACGATTTACAACCTCTATGCTGAAAGCGATGTGGCCGAAGAGGACTTGCCAAAAAAAGGTCATCATCTTTGTGGACGAGCTGAACAAATACGCGCCAGAGAGCGCCAAGGGTTCACCGATTCTGGAGCAAGTGCTTGAAGTTTCCGAACGCGGACGCTCGTTAGGCATTGTGTTGTTTGGCGCGCAACAATTCTTGAGCGCCGTGCATGACCGCGTCACAGGCAACTGTTCAACCACGCTTCTTGGCCGCACCTCTGCCGCCGAGATGGCAGAGCGCAGTTACCGTTTCCTGAATCCCGACATCAAAGCCGCCGCTACACGATTGGAGAAAGGGCAACTCATATTGAGCCACGCCGTCTTCCGCGAGCCGGTAAAAATTAAGTTCCCGATGGCGGCCTACAAGCAGCCGTCGTAGCGAAGATCGGTGTTCGCGTGTTTCGAGGCTTCCGATTGAAGTGAGACAGGCGGGACGCTCTGTCCTACGTTATCAGCGTCAATCAGCGGTTATCAGCGGTTCAAAAATCTTTGCGGCCTTTGCGTTCTTTTGCGGCTGGATTGAATCCGTGTTCATCCGTGTCCATCCGTGGTTACAAACCCAGTTTCTTGAACCGGCTGTTCACTTCCTTGAAATGGAACTCAAGCGTGCAGAGCTTCTCCAGTTCGCCTTTCTTGAAATGTTTCGCCACGGCGGGGTCGGACTTGAGCTGTTCCACAAAATCGGCGTCGTCGCGCCCGGCGTGTTTCACTTCCCAAGTCTTCATCGCCGCGTCTTGGACCAGCTTGTAGGCGGCTTCCCGCGTCAGGCCTTTTTTGATGAGCGCCAGCAGAACGGTCTGTGAATTCCACATGCCCAGGCTCAGACCGAGGTTTTTCTTCATGTTTTCCGGATAGACCGCCAGGCCGTCCATCAGGCGCGTAAGCAGTTCAAGCATGTAGTCGAGCAGCGTGCAGGAATCGGGGAAGATGATGCGCTCGACGCTGCTGTGGCTGATGTCGCGCTCGTGCCAGAGGGCGACATTTTCCAGCGCGGCGATGGCGTTGCCGCGGAGCACGCGCGCGAGGCCGGTGAGACGTTCCCAAGTGATGGGATTGCGCTTGTGCGGCATGGCGCTGCTGCCTTTCTGGCCCCTGGTAAAGGGTTCCTCGGCTTCGAGCACCTCGGTGCGCTGGAGATGGCGGAATTCGACGGCCCAACGCTCAATGCTCGCGCCGACGAGGGCAAGCGTGGTTTGAAATTCAGCATGGATGTCGCGCTGGACGACCTGGGTGGAAATCGGCGTGGGTCGCAGGCCGAGTTGTTTGCAGACTGCCGCTTCAACCCCCGGTGACAAGTGGGCGCTGGTGCCGACGGCACCGGACAGCTTGCCCACGGCCACCCGCTCGCGCGCGGCCACCAGACGTTCGAGGGCCCGGTCAAATTCATTGTGCATGAGCGCCAGCTTGAGGCCAAAGGTGGTTGGCTCGGCATGGATGCCATGACTGCGACCGATGCAGGGCGTGAACTTGTATTTGCGCGCCTGTTTGGCAATGGAGGCGCGCAGGGCCTGCACGTCCTGAAGCAAAATGTCCGCCGACTGCACCATCTGGACGGCGAACGCGGTATCGCCGATGTCGCTGCTGGTCAGGCCAAAGTGGAACCAGCGGCTGGCCGGGTGGTTGATTTTTTCGGAGACAGCGGTGGTGAAGGCGATGACATCATGATTGAGCGTTTTCTCCAATTCTTTTTGGCGGGCGACGAGACCGGGCAGGTCAGCAGACCATTTATCGGCGCCGGCTTTCATTTTGGCGAAGTCGGCCTTGGGCACGATGCCTTCGGCGACGAGCGCTTCGGAAGCGAGGAGTTCGATTTGCAGCCAGAGGCGGAGCTTGTTTTCGTCCGTCCAGATGGCCCGCATTTCGGGGCGTGAGTAGCGCGTGATCATGGCACGAGGGTAAGGGGTCGAGGGTCGAGAGTCGAGATTTTGTAGCGGCACTCTATGAGCGCCGGAAAAGTCAGCGACGGTCACAGACCGCCGCTACAGCATCAGGGTTTTGCCATTCGCGCGCGGGCTTTCTCGAGGATTTGCCGCTCGCGTTCGGTCAAACTTTGAATTCCGCGCCTGGAAATTTTGTCGAGGATGGGATCCACTTCACTTTTCACAAATTCATCGTTGGACAAATCCTCATCCGGTTTGTTCGATGCCGAGCGCCAGAGGGAACTTTTGCCGACCCAATCGGTGATGAATTCACCAGGCATGGCACCGCCCGAAGGAAAGTCTGATTGCATCCAGCGGCCTTGAATGGACTGGCGGATGAAAACCACGCCCGTCAACATCCCGCCCAGATGCGCGGCGTTGGCGACGTGGTCAAATTGGAAAACAATGCCAGCCACCGCCAGCACCGCCGATAACATCAGCAGCATTTTAGCGCTTAACCGGATGGGTATAATGAAGAACAGCAGCATCACCAATTCGCGCTCCGGGAACAAAACCGCAAACGCCGCGATCAGGCCAAACACGCCGGCCGACGCGCCGACGACCGGTCCGCCGAAAAGCCCGGGCCAAGGCAACGCCACCAGCACCTGACAAATTCCACCGACAACCCCGCTGCTCAGGTACAGAATCAGAAATTTTTTCCGCCCGAGTGTTTCTTCAATGGCGCGGCCGAAAACATAAATCGCCCAGCAGTTGACCACCAAATGTAACAGGCCGGCATGCATGAACTGGAAGGTGAGCAACTGCCACACGAAGCCGTGTTTTAACCCTTCAACGCTCAACGCGAAATAATGATCCTCGATGAACAAACTGTGCGAATGACCCGAAACCAGCAGTTCGAACACAAAGACGATCGCGTTGACCACCAGCAGCACCACGGTCAACGAAATCCGCGGCAGGTAATCCGGCTGGCGCATGTAATCACGATCTTCAAGCATAACCAAGGCAAGTTAGTCGCCAAACTACTGTTTTTCAACGGACTTTTTTGCGCCACGCGCCGCCACCAGAACATCAGCTCGCGTCCGGCGCGGTTGGGATGGGAACGGGAAATCCAGTCTTCGCGGCTCATGGAAAAAGGGGTGTTGGAGTAATGGAGTGGTGGAGCCTTGGGAGGGCGTGTTTTGCATCACTCCAACACCCCAATACTCCGTCAACCCGTGCTGATCTGCCCGTCCACCAATTCGACCACTTTCGGCGCGTGCGCCGCCACGTTGGCGTCGTGCGTGGCGATGACGAGCGTGGTTTGTTTTTCGGCGCGAAGGCTTTTGAGCAGCTCAATGATTTCCCCGCCGGTGTGCGAATCGAGATTGCCGGTCGGTTCATCGGCCAGCAACAGTTCCGGCTCGTTGATGAGGGCGCGGGCGATGGCTACACGCTGCTGCTCGCCGCCGGACAACTCGGAAGGGCGGTGCTCCATGCGGTCCTGGAGACCGACACGGGCGAGCAGGTCGCGCCCGCGCGCCCCGGCCCGGCCGACGGGCGTGCGGGCCATGCGTGCCGGCAGACAGACATTTTCGAGCGCATTAAGCTCCGGCAACAAATGGTACGCCTGGAAAACAAAGCCGACGCGGTGGTTGCGGAAAAACGCCAGCTCACTCCCGGAGAAGGCGGCCAGGTTCTGCCCGGCGAAATGGATTTCGCCCGCGTTGGGCGTGTCGAGTCCGCCGATGAGATGGAGCAGCGTGCTTTTGCCGGCCCCGGACGCGCCGCGCAAAGCCAGGAATTCGCCGCGCGCCACATCGAGATTGACGCCGCGCAACACTTCGAGCGCGCGCTTGCCCAGGATGTAAGTCTTGGTGAGGGCGCGGGCGGACAGGAGTGGTTCATTCATAGCGCAGCGCCTCCACGGGTTGCAACCGGCCGGCGCGGATGGCGGGCAGCACGCCGCCGAGGATGCAAATGATGAACGAGCTGCCGCAAATCAGGGCGATGTCGCGGGCGTCAATGATCGCCGGCAACTCGCTGAAGCCGTAAATCTTGGCGGGAAAAAGTTCCCAGCCGGTCAGATGGTTCATAAAATGCAGAAATCCGTTCCGGTAAGTCAGCGCCAGAATGCCCAGACCGTAACCCGCGAGCACGCCGAGCACGCCGATGATGGCGCTTTGACTGAGAAAGACCCCGGAAATCTGGAGATTGGTCGCCCCGAGCGCCTTGAGCATCCCGATTTCGCGCGTTTTTTGGACGACGAACGTGATTTGCGCGCTCAGGATGCAGAGCGCGGCCACAATCACGATGAAAAATAGCAGGTAAAACATGACGTTTTTCTCGACGATGAGGGCATTGAGAATGGTGGAATTCTGCTCCATCCAGGTGGTGACATAAAAATCACCGCCCAGCGAGTTCATCAACTGCGTCTTTACCATCGCCGCTTGATACGGATCGCCCAGCGTCACATACAGTCCATGAACCGAGTCTTCGAGGTCATACAAGTCCTGCGCGTTTTCCAGTGAGATGGTAATGTAACGGGCGTCGTCCTCGTAATAGCCAACATCAAAGATTCCGCGCACCTCGTAATCATCAGGCAAAATCGCCTCGTCCTCCTTGCGGTCGCGGGCCTCCTTCATTTTTTTGATTTCGCGCGCGGAATAGATTGAAAGGTGATCGCCAACCTGCAATTGAAGGTTGTCGGCAAAGATCGAGCCAACGATCACCCCGCGTCCGCTCAAATCGAACTCGCCGGCGATGATGCTGTGCGAAAGGTTTCCCATTTTACTTTCCGCTTGCGGATCAATCCCGCTCATAATGGGGGCGTCCTGCATTGCCGGGCGATTGCTGCCACCCTGGGTTTCCACCAGGACCGGGCCAAGAATAAAGGGGGCCACACTGCGGACATTTTTGTTTTGGGCAATCACCCCGGCCACCCGGGAATAATTTTTCATCAGGGTGCCCCGCTGTCCCACGGTGAGATGCGGGTTAAAACCGAGGATTTTCTCGCGCAGGTCGTGGTCGAACCCGCTCATGACGCTGATGACGATGATAAGCACCGCGACGCCCAGCGCGACGCCGACGATGGAGATGAGCGTGATGATGGAAACAAACGTCCGTTTGGGCCGCAGATAGCGCAGGGCCAGCAGGAGTTCAAACGGCAGTTTCGACATGGGCAGCAGGCTAAAGATGTGCCTTGCGAGTGTCAATGAAGGTGCGACAGGCTGCTGTAGCAGCGGTCTGTGACCGTCGCAAAATTCATCGGCGCTCACCGACCGCCGCTACCGGTTAGGAAGGTGCAAACGGATTGCCTTCGGGCGGGGTTGAATCAATTCGCGGCAAAAAAAACTGGCTGAGAAACAAATAGATCCAGCCCAGCGCGAAATGCGCGCTGAAGATGAAACAAAATTGAATCAAATCAAGCGCGGCAAAATCATAAAGCACAATGGCGGCGGTCAGCAGCAACGCGCCCGGCATCAACGCCGCGCCCGCCAGTTTCCAACTGCTGCGGAAATTCAAATTGCGGTTCACAAAAACGCCGATGAGCCAGACCGGCAGAAAATAAACTGTCGCCAGCGCCGCCCATACCAGCATCAGGCCGGCGACAACGGCCAAAACCGTGATGGCCAGCCATTCCGGCTCCCACGCGCCCCAAAGCGGCTCCAGGTCGGTGCGGTTGAAGGGGATGATTCGATCGGGTGGATAAGGAAAATCGCGGTAACCGAGCAACGAAAATACACGAATGGTTTGTGCGCCGAATTCGATTTGCACGTCGGCCGGCGAATGGATTTGGCCGCTGTGGTTCGGGTCAACGATAAACGCAAGCAACCGGCCTTCAGCGAGGAGTTGCGGCGTGTGGCCGGGCCAATCCAGCCGGCCCGCGTGTATTTCACCGGCAACCGGCAAATTTCGAATGGCGGCACGCACGGTCGGAAAACAACCATCGGAAAGAAACCAGACCACCGCCGCGGCTGCCAGCGACCCGATGACGAACTGCACGAGCAGCAGGCGGCTGAACCGGGCGCGCGCAAACGCCGCCACGCCGTGCGGCGTCAATGGTTCCCAGGCAAAAGTTGTGTCGGCGGATGCGCTCATCGAATCGCAGATTACCCAAAATGGTTGAAGCATTAAAGCGTTGAAACGGAGCGCCGGCCTCCGGCACGGCTCGAAGCCGAAGGATAATCACATCACGCCGTGCCGGAGGCCGGCGTTCCAAGCGCTGTTCACCGCTTCAATGAATCAGGCCTTTTTTTCTTCCGGCGGCTTTTGCGGATTTTGGTTCGGTGGCGGCGTGTGGACCAGTGGCACGGGATAGCGCAGTTTCATCACGTCGTCCACCAGCACTTCGACAAAATAAGTTCCCGCAATCTTGAATTCGACCTGGCCAAAAACCATCACCCCGGTCGCGGACAACGCCGGGTCGCGCAACTCGAATTTCATTTCGCTCTTGCTGACGACCGTTGTCTGGTCGGGCGCGATGAGCCGGACGGTTTCAGTAAACTGGCCGATGCCCGCCGTCCAGCGGTTGAAGATGCACAGGCGCGCGGCCACGATGGGCAGTTGCGGCACGCGGATGAAGTTGATGACGCCGATGAGGAACAAATTTCCATTCACTTCCTGGCGGACTTCTTCGCACAGCAGCGAGGCCTGCAAATCGGGGAGAATTCGAGTTGGGTTCATAATTTAATTTCGTTGTAGCGGCGCTCTGCGAGCGCCGCCGTTCGTTATCCTAAAATCCGGCGGCCATAGACCGCTGCTACAGAGAAAGGGTTTCCGCGGCGCGAACCGTGTTTTGCATCAGCATGGCAATGGTCATCGGTCCGACCCCGCCAGGATTGGGCGTGATTTTGCCGGCCACCGGCTGCACATTCGCAAAATCCACATCACCCACCAATCGTGAACCGCCTTTTGCATTCGGATCGCCCACCCGGTTGACGCCCACATCAATCACCGTTGCCCCGGGTTTGACCATGTCGGCCTTCACAAATTCGGCGACGCCCATCGCGGCAATCAAAATGTCCGCGCGGCGGCAGTGCGCCCGGATGTCACGGGTGCCGGAATGGCAGATCGTGACGGTCGCATTCGCGCCTTTGGCCTTCTGGCAGAGCATGGCAGCCATCGGTTTGCCGACAATGTTGCCGCGGCCCAGAATCACCACTTCCGCGCCGTCGGTTTTCACCTGCGAGCGCACGAGCAGTTCGCGAATGCCCGCCGGGGTGCAGGGCTGAAAACCCGTCGGGTCGCCGAGCATCAGTTTGCCGACGTTGACCGGATGAAAACCGTCCACGTCCTTCTGCGGCGAAACCGTCGCGTAAACGATTGACTCGCGAATTTGCTTCGGCAGCGGCGCCTGGACCAGAATCCCGTGCAGCCGCGAATCGGTGTTCAGCTTTTTCAGCAGCGCGAGCAATTCGTTTTCGCCCGTCGCTTCGGGCAAAACGTGGGTTTCGGAAAAAATGCCGAGTTCGGCGCAGGTTTTCTCCTTGCGGCCGACATAAACCCGGGACGCCGGATCTTCGCCCACACGAACGAACGCGAGGCCCGGTCGGACCCCGCGTTGGTTCAATTCAGCGACGCGCTGCGCCAGTTCCCGCTGGATTTGCGCGGCGATGGCGCGCCCATCAATGAGCTTGTGATTGTCTGGGGCTTCGGACGATGATGTGTGGGACGGCATTTTGAGAAATCACCTGAATGCTCTGGATGTTGATGAGCGGTGTGTCCTTCCAGCGCGCATCAAGACCTTCCTCGCCCGTGACAATAATCCGCATATTGACGTAACGACTCAGGTCGAGGGTCGGTGAAGTCGTGTAAAGATAATTAATGTTAACGTCCGTCGCCGGGTCATACAATTCGTATTTGGTCGGCGCGGCGGGGCTGACAACGCCGCGCACGACCCCTTCATGGGACACCACGCGCACGGGCGGCGCCGTTGGTTCAGACGGGGCGGTTGCCATCGTTTGAGGTTCGGGAACCGGCGTCGGTGCGGACGCAAGGGCCGGAGCTTCCTGTTTCAAATACATCGCGGCTACAAAGGCATAGCTGTTGCCGGGCGGATCAATTTGCATCCAATCGTCTTTGGTGGCGATTTCGTTCACCGCCGTGCCCCGTTCAATGACGCCAAGAACGCTGTAATTTTCACCCGGCCCGGCGCGCATATTCAATTTCTTCGCCGACACAGTTTTGCTGGCGGCATCAATATAGGAACTCTTGACCCAGACGTGCGTGCTCGAAGGCAGGGCGATTTTCGCCCATTGCGCGGGTTCGTTGACTTTGTGCTTGTCCAAATTAATCTGGTTCAAAACCGTCACGGTTTCACCCTTTTTCAAATGGCTGACGACTTCACCTTTGAGACCGGCCTGGCCGCGGGCATTGATGTTGGCCGCAACCTCCGCCGGGCCGGGAACAAGTGTGACCGCCGGCTCTTTGATGGGTTTTGCCGGCGCGGCCTTGTGCTTCTTCTTGACGGGCGCCGCTTTGGGGGCCGGCTCCACCGCCGGCGCGGAGGTGCTCGGCGCAGGTGCGACCGCCGGGGACGGCGCGGGGATGGGAGGCAGTGTGTTTGTATTGTCCTGCGCGACCGCGCTCATCGCGATCATCACGCCCAAGGTCAACCAGCAATTCATTTTCATATTTCCTGAAGTAAAGTCCTTATTTCTGTCTCTGTCAATGTCCGCCATCGGCCCGGTTTCAACTCGCCCAGTTTGATTTTGCCAATCTGCGTCCGCTGCAACCGTTTCACCGCCAGACCCTGCGATTCAAACAACCGCCGCACCTCGCGGTTCTTGCCTTCGCCCAGTTCCAGTTCCACCACGCTCCGCACGCGACCGGCGGAAACGAGCTGCGCCGCCAGCGCTTGGAGCTTTTCGCCCGCGTGCCACACGCCGCGCGTGAACTGCCCGAGCATCGCCTTGTCCACCCGGCCTTCGACAGTGGCCACGTATTTTTTGCGGACACCGTAGCGCGGATGAGTCAGGTGCAAGGCGAATTGTCCATCATTGGTCAGAAAAATCAACCCCTCACTGTCGAAATCCAAACGGCCCACGGAATGCAGATTTTGCCACTCTTTTGGCAATAAATCGTGGATGGCCGGACGTCCCAATTCATCCCGGGCTGAACAAACGCAGCCGGCCGGCTTGTGCAAAGCCACGTACAGCTTGCGTTTGGCGCGGACGGGCCGGCCATCCACCGTCACTTCGTCATGGATGGGATCAACCTTGGTTCCGAGCTGGCAAACCAACCGGCCGTTGACGCTGACGCGCCCGGCCAGAATGATTTGTTCACCCGCGCGGCGCGAAGCCACGCCGGCGTCCGCCAGAAATTTTTGCAAACGAACCACAAAAGTGACACGTAACACATGACAAGCTGCGGAAGGAAATTCACGTCGCTCGCCACCCATCACCCACCACGTCCTACACGTCGGGTTTGGTTTTGCGGAGACCGGTGATGCGGTCGCCTTCCTTCCACTGGCCGCGCTTTTTGAGAAGTTCGGTGCGTTCAAAGCGCTTGAGAACGTTGCGCTTGCCGCCGAGAGTGGACGCCGCGCGCAGACTGCGATGCTGTGACATAAATTGTTTTTGGTTAAATTTCAGCCGCTTTCAAAAAGAAGCGGATGTTCAATCTAACAGAAACGTGGGTGTCTGCCAATGGTGAAATTTCACCGGTTTAATTTCTGATGGTGTGTGAATGACTGTTGCTGAAAATTTGCTCGGCACTAAAGGGTCTGATACGCAAGGCGTTTCGAGTGGTAACGCTGGGGGCCGAGCAACGGGAACTCCCTGGGGACCGCAGCCGCGCAGCCGGAGGACCAACCGCTTTCCCAAAACTCAAAAGGCCGCCTGTTTTCCCCATGAATTGTCGCTTTTACCGTCCGCCAAACGCTAATTTGAATAGCTGTGATTTGCGATACACAATTTACGCGAAAAATCTGAATCGTGGCGGGATTCGCCACCCGAAATCAAATGTCACAAATTCCATCAGCGTCTCGTCACCTCGACGCCTGCTGGGCGCGTCTCATTCCGCCTTGCTGAAAACGTTGCCAAGCAATTGCGGTTGCTTGGGAAGTTTCAGCAGAGTAAATCGCTCGTATTGTTCGCGACTCGGCCAAACCCACAAGCTGCCGTCGGCGGCGAGCGCGATCACATCCTCCCAAGTGTTGGCAATCGCGACCCAATCGTTATGGATGCCCAGGCGAGTGGGTGGTTTTTGAGCGGCCAAGATGAATTGTCCTTGGCTCATATTCCATGGATTGAAGAAGTGCCATTGCCACAATGAGCCGTCGGATTTGAGCGCCACCATCATGCCATAGTTGTCCGCGACCGCCCGCCAGTTGTTTTCTTTCCCGACCTGCAAAATGCCGGTTCCCATCGTCTGTCTGGTTTTTTCGTCCCAATACCGGTTGAGCACCCACAAGGTTCCGTCCGCGCGAACGAACGCGGTTTGCTGGTCGCCGACATGCGATGCCGTTTGCGAAACAATCTCGTCGTAATTTGTCGCCCGGTCCAGTTCATCCCGTCCGGTTTTCCAATTCACATTCAAATGCCACACCCGACCGTCCGTTCGCCGGGCAAAAATCCCGCCCAAAGTGAAAAGCTCCTGCCAGTCGGAATTGGTGCCGATTTGATACAGGGTGAAAGCGCGCAGCCCCGGCCATTGATGCAATTCGTTGGTGACGGAACCCCAACGCCAGAGCGTGCCGTCGCTTTTCAAAAGCACGATGCTGGTGCGAGATTGCGCGAGTTGCCGCCAGTTGGTTTCGCTGCCAAATCGCTGCAACGTCCCCGCCGTCCATTTGTTTGGTTCAGGATTTTCTGAAATCCAAAGCGTCCCGTCCGGCTGGATGCCAACCGTGTCCATAAAGCCCGATGCAAAAAATTGTTTACCCGAAACATTCCAGCCAAAATACAGGCGTTCCGTCGTCGCCGCCACCCAGTTTGAACCGGCAAGGAACTGCTGCGGGCCGGCACTTTCGCGCAAAGGATGCGTCACCGTTCGCCATAGAAACTGCCAACCGACTAAATCGCCGTAATCATTGTAAGGGTCGCCCAAACAATCAAACCAGACACGGCCATCGGGTAGCCGCACGAGCAAATTTCTATATTGCACGATCTGCAAGGTCGGCGGATTCGCCAGGGAAAATTTTGGTGTGCCGTGCGGCGGTTCCGCCGGTTCAAAAACCTCCCAAGCACGGTTGTAAATCGCAGTGCTGGAAACGAGGGCGAATACCACAGCCCCGGTCAAACCAAGGAGGTTGCGCTGCCACAAAGGCCAGCCGTCGCGGAAATTTTTGTAATTCAGATACGCCAACCAGAGCAGCGTAGTGGTTATTATCGGAATGGCGATGACCAGCAACAGGATGAAATGAAGCGAGATCGAGCCATAAAAACGGATCCGTTCATCGGCGAGTGCCGGAAGGATCATGGTCAAGCAGATGAATGTCGCAATGGCATAACCGACGGCTTGCAGGAAATTTTTCGCAAGACTCGAAGCAAAAAAACTTACCAAGGCCAGCCACGTGGAAAAAGCCACGGTGCCCAGTGCGAACACCGAAAGGCCGAATTCAACCGTGTGGTTCTCCGACAGGAAAGCCGGATTCCGCGCGCCGAAGGCCACCCCGATTGCTTCCAGCAACATCGGCATCACGCCGCCCAGCAGGATGCCGAGAAACAAGATCACAAAACTCTTGATGCCGAATTGAATCCGGCGCGAAGCGGGCTGGCACAACTGCCCTTCCATCACGCCGAGCCTGCGTTCCTCAGCCACGGCCATGCAGCCGATAATCACCGGCATAACCAGCCACAGTATCCAGAAAATGCAGGTGACAACTTCACCCGCCGAATCCTTGGCGAACTGGTGATACTTTCGCAGCGCAATGATGCCGATGTGTAGTGCCAGCAAGCCAACCGCTCCTATCAGGCTGACCTGTTGCAATTGGAATTCCTTTTTCATCAGCGCGAAAATGGGTTTACGGTTTCGAGGCGAAATCACATTTTCCGGGAGCGCCGCGGAAAATGGCCAGTCGGGAAGCGAGATGACCCCGCCGCTCCAGCCCACATCCTGCGCACGGAAAAATAACCGGCGCGCCCACCAAAATCCGACGAGGAACAGGGGTGCCGCGACAGCACAAATGGCCAGGGCCAGCACCGCATCCGAGTATTTGACCATCGAGACCGCCACCCAAGCGAACAACGTCACGGGAACGAGCAGGGTGATCCAAAGCGCCGCCGCCACCTGACGCAACAAAAGCGTGCTCCATAGAGCTGTGGCAAAGGTGGCCAGGAAAAATACAGTTCCCGCTCCCCCTCTCATCAGGGATGACCAGCCTGTTTCCGAGGCGTGAAATCGTATCAATGTCCACAGGAAATTTCCAGGCGATTTCCAGAAGTAGTCGGGGGCTTCCAAGTATGCATGAACCAGATGATTCGCCATCAGCAAAAGAAGCCAAAAGACAAAAACGAGCGCCATGCCAGCAAATAAAACACCAATTTTAATCCGCCAAAGATGTGTCCGTGGCGCAGGTTGTGCCAGGTAGGACGAAAAAGTGCCCAGTTGAAATTCACGTCCGAACGAGGACAAAGCCAGCAGGGTCAAGCCGAACCAAAGCGGACAAAGACCCGTCAGGCCATAGATTTCATAAGTGGGTACTGCAACCACAGCCAGCATCAAGGCGACAATCCGCGCAGGCAATAGCAGATGAATTTCCTTTTTGACGAGCGGACTCATGCGTTGGCCTTTTTCAGGGTGTCCGACGCCACGAAAATTTCCTCCAATGACAGCGATTCGCAGCGCAAATCCTCGGGTTGGAGCTCGCGGAGCTTTTCCAGCAGTTGCTCGCTGTTGCCGTCGGCCAGAATCTCCAGTTCACGGCCGGACTGGCGCACATTCAACGCGCTGGAAAAATCAAGCTGCGCTGGTGGTCGCGCAAAGCGCGCGCGGATTTTCCGGAAACGGTCGCGGGCAGCGTCGGCCTCCATCGTCAGCAGTTCGCATCCTTGCTCGATGATGGTGAACTCGTCAATCAACCCCTCGAATTCCGCGATGAGATGCGTGGAGACGAACACCGTCCGGCTTCCTGGATCGCCGGATTGGTAGGCGCCGATGACGGTTTCAATGAATTCGCGGCGCACGATGGGGTCGAGGCCGGAAGTCGGTTCATCCAGCACGAGCAGTTCGGGTTCCGGACAAATCGCGCCAATCAACGCGAGTTGCGTTTTTTGGCCTCGCGAGAGATTGCTGGCCTTCTGGTTTGGATCGAGTTGAAAGCGTTTCAGCAGGTCGTTTTCGATGTCGCCGTTCCAGTGTTGGCGGAACGAGGCGAGATATTCCAGCGTACCGCGCACAGTCATCCACGGATAAAACGCGACCAGGTCCGGCACATAGGCGAGGCGCGATTTCACGGCCACTTCATTGCGTTGCGGGTCGAGTCCAAACACGCGTGCCGTGCCGGAGTTGGGCCGGAGCAAATTCAGCAGGCATTTGATGGTTGTGGTCTTGCCCGCGCCGTTGCGACCGAAGAAGCCGTAACAGCACCCGGCGCGGACGGTCAGGCTCAGGCCGTTGACGGCATCCAGCTTGCCGTAGCGGCGGGTCAGGTTTTTGGTTTCGATGACGGGAGTTTTCGTTTCCATGATGTCGCCTTTCCGTTAATCGTTTTCTTTCGCACCGGATTTGCGTTCGAAGTAATCCAGCCGTTCCTTGACCAGCGCCAGGAACTTTTCGCGGTCCACCTGCAGGTGATGCGCCATGACCACGGCCTCGTCAATTTCCGCCGCCAGCAGTTTCTGGCGGACTTGTTTGTTGAACGGGGAATCGCTTTTCTTCAAGAAACAGCCCTTGCCGGGAATCGTCTCAATGACGCCTTGCCCCTCCAGTTCGGCATAGGCCTTGGCGATGGTGTTGCGGTTGACGCGCAGTTCCTCCGCCAGTGGGCGGATGGACGGCAGCGGTTCGCCGGAACGCAACGCGCCCGAAGCCGCCGCGTAGCGGATCTGGTCCACCAGTTGCAGATAGACCGGCTTGCCGGACTTGAAATCAATCTGAAAAATCATGACCGTCTTTTACTGTCATAGAACAGTATGACAGTTAGCGCCAAGCGTCAAGAAGAATTTTTGAGGCGTGAAATCTAGACTGTGGAGCGCCGGTTGCCAGCACGGCATGATGGTAAAAACAGGCCTCAAAGCGCCGTGCCGGAGGCCGGTGCTCCCGCCAGACATGACACTGTTTGTTTGCGGGACACGACACTAATCAGCGGATGGCCTGCAAAACGGCCTCGACGACGCGCTCGACGCTGATGCCGTTCATACAGCGAAAATCAATCGGGCATTCACGCAAAAAGCAGGGCGAACACGGGGCGTCGGATTTGAGCAGATGGTGCCGCACGTCACCCGGCAGGCCCGGTCCGGTCAGTTCCGGTGATGTGCTGCCGAACGGGACGACCACTGGCGTGCCGAGTGCCGCGGCAACGTGCATCGGGCCGGAATCGTTGGTGAGCAGCACGCGGCAAAGCTTCAACAGCACCATGAGTTCGCGCAGCTTGGTCCTTCCGGCCAGGTTCCAAATTGCGAGTGGCGGACTGGCAATGGCGGCTGCGATCCGGCTGGCAATGGTCAAATCAGCTTTGCCGCCGAACGTCAACCAGGTGCAGTTGGTTCGATTTTGGATATCGCGGGCGGCGGCGATGAATTTCTCCACCGGCCAGCGTTTGGTGGGGCCGTATTCCGCGCCGGGGTTCAGGCCGAAGATCGGTTTTCCGATTACATCCAGACCAAATTTTTTCTTTGCGGCTTCGATTTCGTCGGGGTTCACCACCAACTGCGGCGGCATTGGTTCCGGGTTGGCGCCCAGCACAGCAACGAGATGCAAATACTCGTGAATCTGGTGGGCGTTGGAAGGTGGCACAGACCTCTGGCCTGTGTTCGGATGATTCACAGGCTGCAAGCCTGTGCCACTGACAAGGCTGCTAATTTCAGCGACGGAACGCTTCCGCATTTTCACAGCTTCTGCACGCGCCGCGACGGCATTCGTCAGAAAAAAATTCCGCCACGGGCGCGCGTAACCAACGCGCTGGGGGATTCGCGCCAGCCAGCATTCAATGGCCGAACGCGGCGAGTTTGGCAATACCAAGGCCAGATCATCAGTGATCAGAAGCTCACGGAGGGTATTTGTAGTCGCAGCGGTGACTTCGACTACGCGTTCGGTGACGGTGGTCGCTTGGGTTTCCCTAAATGTTTCATGAAGTTTTCGGATGGGTTCCTTCGCCATTGAAAATCGTAACTTTGAGGCTACCGAAATCACGCCCTCATCAGCATTGAAACTCTCAACTGCGTCAATCGCTGGATGATTTTCCCATAAATCCGCCAGTTTTTCCGGCGTGAGCAGCGTGATGTGCGCGTTGGGAAATTTTTCGCGCAGGCGCATCAGCGCCGGCGTGGTCATCACCGCGTCACCCAGCCAGTTCGTTCCGCGAACCAGGATCCGGCGGGGTTGAATTTGCTGTGGCGCGTTCATGTCAGTCTTTCCAGCGGCGGTGGACCCAGAACCAGTTGGCCGGGTCGCGACGGACGGCAGCTTCAAAAGCGCGGTTGACGCCGCTCATGATCTCCCCGGACGGACGGGGACGGTTGTTTTCGTGCGTGGGAATTTTTTCGCCGAGTTCAATCCGCCATTTCGCCGGGGCGACGCGGTAGCAGAAGCCGGTAAAGAGTTCGCACTGATAACGCAAGGCCAACACGGCGGGCGCGAGCGTGGTGGAACAGTCGTGGCCGAGGAACGGCGCCCGGAGGCCATTGGAGCTTTGGTCGGCGAGCAGGCCGAGAAGGATCCCTCCCCGGTTCATCGCAGTGCGGAGCAGCGGACCGTCGGCGCGGCGCTCGAAGTAAAGGCAGCCGCTGCGCGTGCGCAAATCCTGCATGAGCCGGTTGAACGCAGGGTGCTTGAGGGCGCGGTAGGTCGTGGCGCTCTGGTAATCCGGCCGGACGTCCTGGATCCGCGCGTTAAGCTCGAAGTTGCCGAAGTGGCCGATGGCGACAACGGCGCAGCGCGGCGGCTCGTCGCCGGATTTTTGCGGCAGGCGGTCAATGCCGGCGAATTCGACGTGCGGCCGCAATTCGTCAAAATTCATCGCGGCGGTTTTGATGGCACTGGCGTAATTTTCGCCAATGCGCCGGAAATTTTCCCGGGCGAGCGCGCGGATTTCCTCCGGCGGTTTTTCTCCGCCAAAACACATCGTCAGGTTTTGCAGCGCCACGCGCCGGTGTCGCACGTCGAGCCAGAAGGCCAGCCCGCCGCCCGCGCGGCCGAGGCGCGCGACGAAGGGGAGCGGCAACGCCTGAATCACCGCGACGAGGGCGCGCGCGAACCAATAAATCACCGTGTCCATTTTTAGCGAAAGCAGATTTTGCGGACGCAGTCCTGAAAATCGTTGGCGCCGCTGACGATTTGGATTTCGACACGCATGAAATAAATCGGCAGGTCGCGCCGGTCAATTTTGGGAAAACGCACGGCGTCTTTTTGGGTGGTGATGATGGTGGTGGCCTGGCGTTTTTTGGCGCGGTTGATGACGTTGAGAATTTCCTGCTGGGTGAAGCGGTGATGATCGGCAAAGCGTTTGGAATAAACCAGTTCCGCGCCGAGTTTGACAAGGCTTTGCTCGAAACTTTCCGGTTGCGCGATGCCGCTTAGCGACGCGACTTTTTTCCCCTGCAACAAATCCAATTTACGCCGCTGGCCGGTGAACACATCTTCGAGGAAAAGGGGGTGATGCACACATTCGATGATGGCGGCTTCGGAATTGAATTCGGCAATGCGACGGCGGAGTTCGGCGGTCTGGCCGTCGCTTTTGGTGATGAAAATCGTCTGGGCCCGCGCGAGGTGCGACGGCGGCTCGCGCAATGTGCCGCGCGGGAGCAAATGTTCGTTGCCGAACGGCTGCTGGCGGTCAACCAGCACCACGTCATGCCGGCGCCCGCGCAAATCCCAATACTGAAAACCGTCGTCGAGCAGCAGCGTGTCGCAGCCAAATTTTTCTATCGCATAACGTCCGCTCTTCACGCGGTTCTTGTCCACGAGCACGACGACGTCCCGGAGATTGGACGCCAGCATGTAGGGTTCGTCACCGGCCATTTCCGAATCGAGCAACAGCGATTTGCCATCGGACACGACGCGCGGCGGGGTCTGGTCCTCGCGCAGTAAAATTTTATTGAGCAGCCACCGGTGCAACGGCGGCGGTTTGGAACGATAACCGCGGGAAAGAATCGCGACGGTGCGCCCGGCGTCGCGCAATTCGCGGGCGAATTTTTCCACAACCGGGGTCTTGCCCGTGCCGCCGACGGTCAGGTTGCCGATGGCGATGACCTGGACGCCCAGTGTCTTGTCGCGGAGGATGCGTACATTATAAAGCCAGCGGCGCAATTTGACGCCGACCTGGAAAACCTTTGAGCTGCCAAACAAAATTGCGCGCATCAACACCGCCTTGGTGTCGTGGCGTTCGCCGAAGATGACTTCGAGGGCAAAGGTTTCAAGGCTTTCCGCCCAGACCCGGAATTTTTCACGCATGCCGCATCAATGTGCCAAGTCGCCAGGCGTGCGGCAAGAATTGGCGGCTTGAATTAGTGGAACGAGATTATTGGCAGACTGCGCGGCGGAAAAAATGACTAATTCCTAAATCCGAATGACTAAAGAATGACGAACACTGAAGCCCGAATTTGGCATTGAAACCTTTGGACATTCTTTCGTCATTAGGGCTTCGTCATTCGTCATTCATTGGACGAGTTGAGCCAAAGAGATTCGCTGACACCTGTTTGCGGAGGCGCTGGTTTCGCCAGTCAACCAACCATCAGAATCCCATCCGCGCGATTTCGCTTTGCAACGCCGCTTGAAATTGCTGCACGTCGGCAGCGGACGGTTTGTAGCCCGGTTGTTTCGTCACGACCCCCAGCCGCCCCGTTTGATCCAAATACCAGTCGGCCTGCTGGCCATCGCTGAACGCGACCTTGCCGCTGATAATCGCGCCCGGACGCGTCAATTGATCCACCGTCACGGACACGCCGCCGGTCGCGCCCGCCGGCACGGCGGGTGGCGGAGCGCTTTTCTTGTCGGCGAGTTTTGCCATCTCGGCAACCGGCGCGGCAACTTTGGGCGGTTCCGGATCTTTCGGCGTCAACTTCAAATCGTCCACCAGGAATCGTACTTCCATGTAAGTGAGCTTCAGGCCGAACTCCGACATGAGCCGGGTTTGAATTTCGGAAAGTTTCGCGCCGTCCGCAATCCAGGCGGCGACTTTCTGGCGTTGTGCTTCGTCCAAATTCATGTCCAAACTATAAAATTTTTGCTCGTGGAAAGCGAAGAAAAATAATTTCCTGCCAACATTTGGTAAATCTTTTCAGAAAAGGCTTGTTAACTTTCTGACTCGCAGAAACATTTCTGCAAATGAGCAAAGAATCGCGTCAACGACTGCGCGAAGAAGTCAAGCAACGTGAAGAACGTTTGACTCATTGGAAGAAATTTCGCTGGATTCTTCCAATTTTTGTCATTGTCGTTGCTGGCTCGCTCATTTGGCCCCACCTGCGTTCGCAGCCAAAAATCGTCGGGATTGTTGCGAAGCAGCCCGCGCCATTCAGACAACCGCGAACTTTCAAGGAACTGCTTGCATTGCCGCCGGAGCAACTTGATCGCTGTGACATTGGCCTAATGAATCTTCTGTGCGCCGAAGGATTGCCGGGCGCGGAAAATTTGGATGTTCAAGATTGCTTGAAAAAGCTGGATGATTTGGCGACGACAGTAAAATTTGAAACCGACCGGCATTATTACCGTTTCCGGGAACATCCCGAACAATTCCGAAATTCTCTTGGCTATTACCAGATGATGATGTTGGAGCAGATTTTAGTGCAAGACCTCGGCATCCAATACAATCCAGACCTTGCTCTGCCACAAATGGACGGTCAAATTCCCACAATGGCCTCCGGTGCGAATTCCAAAGACATTTTCACTCACGGCTTGCTGACCGGAAATCATTTAGGATCGTGTGCCTCGATGCCGGTGCTTGTCGTGGCGATTGGAAGACGCCTCGGCTAAGGCAACCGGGGAAGCCGTAGATGTGAATACATTTGATGTGATTTCTAGTGAAAAAAAACAGTGTGTTGTTCGATGGGGTAGGATTCTTTCTTCAGTATGCGGCTTTACAAAAATTGTCACCCTTAACTTCACTGATAATAAGTGGGTTGTTGTTGGTGTTAAACTGGAAACCGTTTCATAGTGGGAGAAGCGTACAAGAAATGAGTGAAGTCTGGCTAAACCGGCCAAATGAAATTCATAACGAGCATTAGCCGAGTGCTAATTTGTTTTGCGTTCTTATTTGCAATTGCAGAAATCGCTAGGGCCAAAACACTTGAAAACGATCAACTGGCTGTGCTTGTCGATGGTACTGTTGTTCCTTTGGTTCGGTCTTATAGCGCCGCAACCAACCAAGGCCCTTTCTTTGATGTTGTCATAATTGAGAATTCCACTCTCCGAAAAAAATTGTCGGAGAAATATATTAAGCTGAACAAATGGCTAAAATTTGAACCTAAAGACGGCGTTGTTTTTAAGGTCAGCAAAGGTGGCGGAATATATATTCACAAGGCAACTGGCCAAGCTGTATATGTAAGCACGTTTGATGTAATCGCCAGTAAGGAAAACAAAAATTCTGTTCGATGGGTTAGAATTATTTCTGGGCTGGGCGGTTTTACAAAAATCGTTACCATGGTTATTTCCGATAACAAATGGACTATTGTTGATATTAAACTTGAAACCGTTTCATAGTAAGCGAAAAGCCTAACGAGTGGGTTTAAAACACACTCGCGATTTCAAGTGCTGCCTTTGGTAATCCAATCGTAGCCTTTCGCTTCGAGTTCGAGCGCGAGTTGCTTGTCGCCGGACTTCATGATGCGGCCATCGTAAAGCACGTGGACAAAATCGGGAATGATGAAATTCAACAACCGCTGATAATGCGTGATGACGAGCTGTGCGCTGTCGGGCCGTTTCAGCTTGTTGACGCCGCCGGCGACAATGCGCAGCGCGTCAATGTCGAGGCCGGAATCGGTTTCGTCGAGAATGGCGAGCCGGGGTTCGAGCACGGCCATCTGGAAAATTTCGTTGCGCTTCTTTTCGCCGCCGGAAAAGCCTTCATTCACCGAGCGCCGCAGCAAATCCTCGTTTAACTCCAGCAATTTGATCTTGTCCTTGACGAGGCTGAGGAATTCCATCGCATCCAGTTCGGACTGGCCTTTCGACTTGCGGATTTCATTCAGCGCGGCCTTGAGAAAATAGGTGCTGTTCACACCGGGAATTTCGACCGGATATTGGAACGCAAGGAAAACGCCTTCGCGGGCGCGCTCCTCGGGATCGAGGTCGAGCAGGTCCTTGCCGTCGAAAATCACTTCGCCGCCGGTCACGTCGTAACCGGCGCGGCCGGCCAGCACGGCGGCCAGCGTGCTCTTGCCGGAACCGTTCGGCCCCATGATGGCGTGGACTTCGCCGGGAGAAATCGTCAGGCTGATGCCTTTGAGGATTTGCTTGTCCCCAACGCCCGCGCTGAGGTTTTTGATTTCAAGAATTGGTTGTTTCATGGTTTGATCATTTTTCAAGCTTGCTGGGCTTCAAGCGCTTTGCTCCGCAGAGCAGTTTCCGCCGACGTGCCAGTTGGAGGGAAAATGCAATGAATGACAAATCCAGCCAAGCCAATTACAACAAAAGCGAAGACACTGCCAACTGGTCCCGCATTTCCACCGGTCAGCCAGGTTGGACCATGAAGCGACGCATTCAACAAATGTCCTTGCCGGGTCAGCCCGACCAGGGGTGACGAATAGAAAAACGCATTGCTCCAATCGAAAGCGGAGTGCAGTCCCACGATGAACCACAGCGCACCGGTGCGCTTGACCGAAAAAGCGGCAACCAATCCGAAACACGCGGCCAACAACGCAGCCATCCATAAACCGCCCGCGTTAGGCAGATGAACTGCGCCAAATACCAGCGAAAGAATCACCGCTGCCGGCCAAAACCCGATTCCCCTTCGAAGCGTCGCTTGCATATAACCGCGGAAAATAAATTCTTCATTAATGCCGATCAGGAGAAATCCCATTCCGTAAAGCAATCCGTTGATAAATATGTCCACTCCGCTGATGGCCAGGCCGGTTATGGAATAGCCCCCACAGATCGCAATAAATCCGGTTAGAACAGATGACATGGCAAATCCAAAAACCAGGCCCAGCAAAAATTGTTGTCCGACCCGGCCAGTTCGCGCCCAGCCATAATTCCGGAAAGATTTGGATTCAACCCTCCCCACCACAATAACGGCCACAAGCAAAATCAACAATTGAAGTCCGGTAAATGCCATTTGACTGAGCGGTGTGACGTCCTGATGTGCAGCTGCCCAATTCTGCAAAGCGGGCACATGAGCAAATGCAAACTGCGCTCCCAAAGTCAGCGCGGAATAAATCGCCAAGAAAATCGCCAGCGACCATCCTGACCGGAGGCCTTCGCTTGAAACAAAAATGTGCTTCAGAGCCGGCTTGAGAATGCTCATAGGACCATTGGATGGCTCAAGCTCTTTGCCTGACAGAACCATGAGACTCCACAACAATGTTATCCGTGTCCATCCGTGTTTATCCGTGGTTAAATTTTAGCCTACACTGCCTTCCAAACTCACGCCTAAAAGTTTCTGCGCTTCCACGGCGAATTCCATCGGCAGTTCCTTGAAGACCTCCTTGCAGAACCCGTTCACGATCAGGTTCACGGCGTCCTGCGTCGCCAGCCCGCGCTGGTTGCAGTAAAAAATCTGGTCCTCGCCGATCTTCGAGGTCGAGGCCTCGTGCTCGACGCTTGCCGACGAGTTCTTCACCTCAATGTAAGGGAACGTGTGCGCGCCGCACTTCGACCCGATTAACATCGAGTCACATTGTGAAAAATTGCGGGCGCCGGTGGCGCTTTTCTGGACTTTCACCAGTCCGCGATAGCTGTTCTGTCCGTGACCGGCGGAAATGCCCTTCGATACAATCGTGCTGCGCGTGTTTTTGCCGATGTGGACCATCTTGGTGCCGGTGTCCGCCTGCTGGTAATTGTTCACCGCGGCCACGGAATAAAATTCGCCGATGGAATTGTCGCCCTGCAGGATGCAACTGGGATATTTCCAGGTGATGGCCGAGCCGGTCTCGACCTGCGTCCAGGAAATCTTCGAGTTCCGGCCCCGGCAGAGGCCGCGCTTGGTCACGAAATTGTAGATGCCGCCCTTGCCATTCTCGTCGCCCGGATACCAGTTCTGCACGGTCGAGTATTTGATTTGCGCGTTGTCAAGCGCGATAAGCTCAACCACCGCCGCGTGAAGCTGATTTTCATCACGCATCGGCGCGGTGCAGCCTTCGAGGTAGCTGACATAGGCGTCCTCGTCAGCGACGATGAGCGTGCGTTCGAACTGGCCGGTGTTGGCGGCGTTGATGCGGAAATACGTCGAAAGCTCCATCGGACAGCGCACGCCCTTGGGGATGTAACAGAACGAACCGTCGGTGAAAACGGCGGAGTTCAGCGCGGCAAAAAAATTGTCAGTGTAAGGCACGACTATGCCGAGATATTTGCGGACGAGGTCGGGATGTTCCTGCACCGCTTCGCTGAACGAGCAGAAAATGATGCCCTTCTCGGCCAGTTGATTTTTAAATGTCGTGCCGACCGACACGCTGTCAAACACCGCGTCCACGGCCACGCCGGCGAGCCGTTCGCGTTCGCGCAGGGGGATGCCGAGTTTCTCGTAGGTTTCCAGCAATTTCGGATCAACCTCCTCCAGACTTTTCGGCCCGTCGCCCTTCTTCCCCGGCGCAGAGTAATAAACGATGTCCTGATAATTGATTTTTTCGTGATGAACTTTCGGCCAGGTGGGCTCCTGCATTGTTTGCCAGTGCCGAAATGCCTTGAGCCGCCAGTCGGTCAGCCATTCCGGCTCATTTTTCCGGCGCGAAATCAGCCGGATGGTGTCCTCGCTCAAACCCGGCGGCGCGGAATCGGTTTCCACGTCGGTGTAAAAACCGTATTTGTAATCCTGTTTGACCAGGCTCTCGATGGTTTCCGTGGCGGTGCTCATCGTTCGTAAAATTTATTTTTTCTTCGCGCATTCCGGACAGATGCCGTGAATGGCAACTTCGTAATGTTCGGCCTTGAACCCGTGCGGCAGCGTGATGCCGGGCCGCGGCTTGGCCGGCAAATCCACATCAAACACCGTGTCGCACGAATCGCAATAAAAATGGCAATGTTCGCGCATGTTCGGGCAGAACCGCGTCGCCCCGCGGTCGATCTGCACCTGGCGTACAAGGCCGCATTTTACCAAGGCGTCGAGGCAGTTGTAAACCGTGGCCATGGAAATGTCCGGCGTCCCGTGTTTGACGCGGATGAAGACCTCCTCGGCGGTCGGGTGATCGCGCTTTTCTACCAGCACGCGGTAAACGTGTTCGCGCTGCGGCGTGGAGCGCAGGCCGCCCGCACCCAACCGTTCGGTCAGGTGGCTCTCAACTTTGCTGTGGCCGGAAGCCTTCATAGCGGGGGGAATATAACGCACCCGGGCCGGTCATGTCAAGATTTAGAATAATTCTAATTTTACCGGACTTGTCGGGGAAGTACCGGGCCACTTCAATAAAACCGTTGTTTGTCCACCAATCTTCATACAAATTAAGCCGGTTCCGGTGTCTATTCAACGGTAGCGGCGGGACAAACGGTGTGGGAACACCAAACTGGAACCGCGGCAAAAGATCGACTTATGAAAACAACCATCAGGTTTCTGGGAGTGGTGATTCTCGGCATTGGATTATTCAGCGGCGGCTGCACCCAAAAGTCTGCCCCGGCATCGGGGTCGCTGAAAAATCCGGAGGCCGCCGGGCAATTAAAAACTTTTGTCGCGGAAAAGGAGGCGCAGGTCGATGCGTTAGCCGGGGAACCGGACGTGTCGGTGTTCAAACCATTCTTTACGGCGGTGGACAAGGGCAACTGGCTGGCGATCAGCAATGCGTTTGCAAAACTGGAACGGCGGGCCCCCCAGTATGAACATTCGGGTCCTTCCGATGAGCGTTTGCACGGCACGGCATGGGAGGCGGTCAAGGAAATCTGGGGCGCGTACGATGCCTTCAGCGCGGGCGGCGGAAAATATTCCATGGACTTTGGGACCAACATCATCGGGTCCATCACGCCGGGGAGTGTTTATTTTGGCGGGACCGATCCCGGCCGGTTCATTGTTACGGCGTTACAGAAATCGCACGTGAATGCCGATCCGTTCTTCACCCTCACGCAAAATGCCCTGGCCGACAGCACCTATCTGGACTATCTGCGCGCGATGTACGGGGGGAAAATTTATGTCCCCACGCTGGAGGATTCCCAGCATTGCTTCGAGGACTATATGGAAGACGCACAAACACGGATGGCGAAGGGCAAACTCAAACCCGGCGAAGATGTGAGAATGGTGGAGGGCAAAGTTCAGGTCAGTGGACAGGTTGCCGTGATGAACATCAATGGGCTGCTGGCCAGGGTCATCTTTGACAAAAACCCCGGCCGTGAATTTTACATCGAGGAGAGCTTCCCGCTCGATTGGATGTATCCCTATCTTGAACCGCACGGATTGATTATGAAAATCAACCGTCAGCCGCTGGCAGAAATGTCTGATGAAATTGTTCGGCGCGACCGCGATTACTGGACAAAATATGTCACGCCGATGATTGGTGATTGGTTGAACCCAGACACGACGGTCAAGGAAGTTACTGTGTTTGCAGAAAAAGTTTATCTCAAAAATGATTTAAGCGGATTCAAAGGTGACCGGCAATTTGTCCAAAGTACGGGCGCGCAAAAATGGTTTTCCAAATTGCGCAGTTCCATCGGCGGACTTTATGCGTGGCGCGCACAACACGCTGCTGATGCTTCGGAAAGAGAACGCATGAACGATGCTGCGGATTTTACTTTTCGGCAGGCGTTTGCGCTCTGTCCTTATTTGCCCGAAGCGGTTTTTCGTTATGTGACTTTTTTAATGAACGCGAATCGCGGAGCGGACGCGCTGTTGGTGGCGGAAACCGCGGCGCAAATGCCGGCGAATCAAGGCAAGGACGGCGAGCAAATACGCGGCCTGGTTGAACAACTGAAAAAATTCCAGAAGGCGAAGTGAATTTTCACCATCCGCGTTCAGGGATGTGGTGGGGGTTACTTCTGATAAACGTTCACGCGGGCGGGCGGGAGATTCAGCCAGATGATCTTGGAGGCCAGCCGCTGGAAGTGCGTGGCGCTTTTGTGGTGCCCGTTGCCGAGATGATAGCTGTATTGGACCCATTTGCCGCCATGCTCCAAAATCGCGCGGATTTTTTCGGCGAGGGCGTCGGCTTCGGCTGGCGGGAAATTCAGCAGCGGCAGGCTGGAAATGACCGCGCCGACGCTTTCAATCGGTTCGTCGTGTTGTTGCAGCAGAACGTCCAGATGCCACGCGTCACCGGTGATGATGTGGGCGCGGGGAAAGCGCAGGCGGAGCAAGCGCGCCAGCTTGGGATTATTTTCAATGGCCACCAGCCGTTCCTCGCGCAGGCCGTGTTCGATGAGCGCCTGGGTGACCGCTCCGGTGCCGGGGCCGAGTTCGAGCACGAAACTTTCCGGGTCGGACGGCAGCCAGCGCGCCATCGCAGCGGCGAGTTTGGGCGAACTCGGCGTGACCGCGCCCGTCCGTTGCGGATTGGCGAGCCATTCGCGCAGGAACAGGCTCGAGTCCGTCAATGCTGCGATGAGCTTTTTGGCCATGACGTTGAAAATTTTGGTTCAACCCTAATTTTCAGGCGATAGAATAATTCACCCGTGCGACCGCTGCCACAGAAAATTTCAGTTTAATTCAACAATCGCTTTTCGGCGGTTTTACCGGCGCGGCAGTTTCTTTGAGTTTTTTGCGCGCACCCTCGCGGCGCGTTGACCAATCATTCCAGCTTCGTTCCCACGCTTCAGCGGTAAAATTCGTTTGCGCGGACGGCCAGAGCGTATCGAGCGCCTTCAATTCGTTGCCGGCGGCTCCACGGTCCTTCCATTGCCAGTATGATTCGACCAGATTCAACCGGTTTTCAGGATAATCGGGCGCAAGCTTGACCGCTTGTTCCAGCCATTCGCGCGCCTTGTGCCGGCTGCCGATGCTCACCGGCCAGCCGGGCGCGTCGCGATACAGCAGGCCGAGACAGCGCGCCGGGCCGGCGTAATCGAAATGTTCGTCCAGGTCGTCCGCCGTTTTGAACTCGCGCTCCATTTCCCGCACCAGTTTGTAGGCCGCCAGATTTCTTTTGGTGTCCGCCAGCTGGCCGAGTTCGATGGCCAGGTAATAATGTCCCGGGGCCGAATTGGATTCGCGCGCGAGCAATTGCCGGCACGCGGCGATGCCTTGATTGGCCAGCGTGGCGCGCCCGGCGTTGTTCGTGACGAAGTCATTGAACTCAAAACACGCGCGGGCAAACTGCCAGGCGGCCGCGGGGTCGTTGGCGTTTGATTGGAATTGCGTCTGCGCGCGATGATATTCCGCCCCGGCGCGTCCGGCGAAAATCGGGTTGCGCGGTTCGCCGGCGAAAATAATTCCGACGCCGGCGGAAAGAAAAATTGTTGCGGCCAGTCCGCCTTTTGTCACACGCCGGGTTTTGGGATTAAGAAATGCCATCTTTGGAATTAAAAGTTGCCATCGCATCGGGCTGGTTTATAATGGGCGAGTGAGATTAAATTGGAATTTGCCCCGGCTGGCAATGCTGGCGTTTTTGACGCTGTTCGGTGCCGGCTGCTCCGGCATCAACACCGGCACGTCGGTTTCGCCCGCCTCGTTTTTTCTGCCGGGGCTGATGCAGGCCGATCCCCCGGCGGCGACCAACGCGCCGGTGGCGGTGTCCGCTCCGTTCCAACAACTCGCTCAAGCCCGATAATTCTATGCGATTCCCGTTTGCCCTGACGACGAAAATCGCCAGTCACATCATCAAACACAAACTGCGCAAGACGCCGAAGTTCGCCATGGTCTTGCAACTCGAACCGCTGCACACGTGCAATCTCACCTGCACCGGCTGCGGACGCATTCGTGAATATTCCACCAATCTCAAGGACATGGTGCCGCTGGAAAAGTGCCTCGCAGCGGCGATGGAATGTGATGCGCCGATGGTCAGCATTTGCGGCGGCGAACCGCTGATTTATCCGAAGATCGAGGAACTGGTGGCCGGCCTGCTCAAACAGAACCGCGTCATTTACATCTGCACGAACGGAGTGTTCATGCGGAAGAAAATGAAGGATTATCTGGCCGCGATTTATTCGCCGAAAGTCGAGCCGAAGCTCAAAAAGCTGCTCGACGCAAAATTGATTTCCGACAAGGACGCCGAAACGATCCGCAACTCGAATCGGAAGGGCGAGCTCCGCGAGTCCCAAACTTCAAAGAAGCCCGTCATCCGCCCGACGAAATGGATTTATTGGAACGTTCATGTGGACGGCCTCGAATTCACCCACGACCTCATTGTCGAACGTGAAGGTGTGTTCAAGGAATGCATCGAGGCCATCAAGATGGCGAAAATCCTCGGCTTTCAGGTCGCCACGAACACGACCGTCTACAAGGAAACCGACGTGGCGGAAATCGAGGACATGTTCAAATTCCTCAGCTCCCTCGAAGTGGACGGCCACACGATTTCGCCCGGCTACGAATACGACGCGGCGAAGAAGGACATGATCACGCGGCTCGGCAAACAGCCCGAGGATTTTTTCCTCACGCGCAGGATGACGCGGCAGAAATTCGCGAAGATCCTCGACTGGGGCAGGGCCTTCACGATTTTTGGCACGGTGCCGTATCAGGAATTTCTCGCCGGCAAACGCGAGCTGACCTGCACCGCGTGGGCGATTCCCACCTACAACATCAAGGGCTGGAAAGCGCCGTGTTACCTGATGACGGATGGCCATTACTCCGGCTATCAGGAAATGATCGCGAAGGTGGACTGGGAAAAATACGGCGTTGTGGACGGCGTCGCGCGCGATCCGCGTTGCGAAAACTGCATGGTCCACTGCGGTTACGACCCCAGCGGCGCGCTCGGCACGAATTATCAGAGCGGCGACAACTGGAAGAACATCAAATATAACTTCGGCGCGAAACCCAAACCGTATCCGGCCGGCGCTGAATTGGAAAAACGCGCCTACAATGGCGTCACGATCGGCAAAGGTCATCTCGCCGAGGCGAAGGCCGCCATCAACTCGCCCGCCGCCGGCGCGCACGGCGCGTTCTCGCGCAAGGAAGAGGAGCTCCCTGAGACGCATGTCAGCACTGTCTGCGGCACCAGCGACACGTCGCAACGCGACGATTTGCTGGCGAAAATCAAGGAAGCGAAGAAGGCGGAATAAACTTCTTCGCCACAGAAATTTTTAGAATTCAAATGAGCCGGACACTCTATCTTTCCCCGCCGAGCTTCGACGGTTTTGACGGCGGTGCCGGGGCACGTTATCAGGCACGGCGCGAAGTCACCAGCTATTGGTATCCCACGTGGCTCGCACAACCCGCCGCGCTCACGCCGAATTCCCGGCTGCTTGACTGCCCGCCGCACAATATCGGCATGCAGGAAACTCTGCGCATTGCAAAGGATTTCGATCACGTCATCATCAACACCTCGACCCCGTCGTTGAAAAACGATTGCAAGGTGGCTGAGGCCATCAAGGCGCAGAAATCCGGCACCAAAATCGGGTTCGTCGGTGCGCATACGATGGTGTTGCCGACCGAAACCTTGAAGGCTTCACCGGCCATTGACTGGGTGGGGCGAAAGGAATTTGATTTCACCTGCAAGGAAGTCGCCGAAGGCCGCGATCTTTCAACCATCGCCGGGCTTTCCTTCAAGGACAAGGACGGCAAGATCAAACACAACCCCGAGCGCGAGATGATTCAGGACATGGACACGCTCCCGTGGGTGGCGGATGTTTACAAGCGCGATCTCCAGATCGAAAAATATTTCATCGGGTACCTGCTGCATCCTTATATCAGCATGTACACCGGCCGCGGCTGCCCGGCACAATGCACCTTCTGCCTCTGGCCGCAGACCATCGGCGGACACAAATACCGCGTCCGTTCGCCGCAAAATGTCGCTGACGAAATGGCGTACATGAAGAAACTTTTCCCGCAGGTGCAGGAATTTTTCTTCGATGACGACACGTTCACCGCGAACCTGCCGCGCGCCCGTGATATCGCCAAAAAACTCGGCCCGCTCGGCGTCCACTGGTCCTGCAACAGCCGCGCGAACCTCGATTACGACACGATAAAATCCTTCAAGGACAACGGCCTGCGCCTGTTCCTGGTCGGATACGAAAGCGGCAACGACGACATCCTCACGCGCATCAAAAAGGGTGTGACGATGGATGAAATGCGCCGGTTCACCAAGGCTTGTCACCAGGCAGGCGTGGTGATTCACGGCACGTTCATCCTCGGCCTGCCCGTCGAGACGCAGCAAAGCATTGAGAACACGATTAATTTTGCGAAGGAGCTCGACGTGTTCAGCCTGCAGGTTTCGCTGGCCGCGCCGTATCCGGGCACGGAACTTTACGAAATGGCGCGGCAAAACGGCTGGTTTGTGAAGAAAGACAAGACCGACCTCGTGGAAACCGACGGCTTCCAGCAGAGCTCGTTGGAATATCCCGGCCTGAGCAAGGACAAGATTTTCGAGGAAGTGGACCGTTTCTATCGCGCCTACTATCTCCGTCCGAAACCAATCCTGCGCATCATCAAAACCATGCTGGAGGACAAGGACGTCTGCGTCCGGCGATTGCGTGAGGGCTACGAATTTTTCAAGAGCCTGCGTCAACGGAAGGCAGACTTGGCCGCGTCCCAGGCTGCGGCGGTGTGATGATGCGAGCAACGCTCGCGCATAGGAGCGCGGACAGCCATGTCCGCGAGTTTCTGTAATTTCTCCAAAGCCGCTTGTCAGCCAAGCTCGTCTCTGCTTTCATTTTCACGCGGACAAAGCTGTCCGCGCTCCTATGCGCTCAAGCCGCCGCAATGTCTTTGAAACCATCCGCGACAAGCGCCAGTGGCACGCACCGCCCGATCTCGAAGCCGCGAAGCTCGGCTTCCGAGGCTGGCATTCACGCGGCTACCTTCCGCACTTCGACACGCCGGGCGTCATCCAAATGCTCAACTACCGCCTCGACGACGCCATGCCCGTCAGCCACCGGCACGAATGGGCTGCTTTGCTGGACATCAAAGACGAACTCCAACGTCGCACGAAGATTGAAGCATATCTCGACCGTGGCTTCGGCAACTGCGAGTTGCGCCACCCGCGCGCCGCAGACGTGGTCGAGGAAAACTGGCTTCACTTTGACGGTCAGGATTACCGCGTGTTGGCGTGGGCCGTGATGCCCAACCATGTCCATCTCCTGGTGGAAATCTGGCGGAAACCCATGACCGAACTTCTGCAAGGCTGGAAGGGCTACACCGCGCGCCGCATCAACCGCGTCCTTGGGCGGCGCGGCAAGCTGTGGCAGGACGATTATTGGGACCGCTACATCCGGGATGAAGCTCACTATCGCAAAGTCGTCCACTACATCGAATGGAATCCGGTGAAAGCGGGTTTGGTGAAATCGCCGGAGCAATGGCCCCTCAGCAGCGCCCGTTTTCGGGACGAATACAACCGGCTCAACACTTCCGACCAAGCCAGTCACGCCGTAACGGAGCGCGGACAGCCATGCCCGCAAGCAACGCCACAACAACACGCGGACTCAGCGGTCCGGCGCTCCTATCTTGGCCACTCGCTGATGCGGTGCCACCAGTGTTCGAGCCGTTTCAGATATTTCTTGGGATTCGGCATCCGGTCGGCTAGGGATTGGCTGCCGAGGGATTTGTCCGGCCACAAATGCAGGTGTTTCTCGATGCCGAGTTCCTTGGAAATTTCGGAAATGGTGTGCAGCGCGCTTATGGCATAGTTCTGCCAGCTTTCGCGTGTGGCAAAAACCTCCGTCCGCAACCGAACGCCAGTCTCTGCGGATTGTTCCTCGATGCGCGCCACGTTTTCCGCCCGGATGTTGATGGGTTCGTGAAAAATCGTGATGGGTTCCAGTTCAGCCACGGCTTTGAGCGTCGCGCGCAAATCAGCTTCGTCACATTCTGGATACGTCGGCGCCATGGCCACATAAACATGCAGTCCGGCTTCCTTCGCGGCGCGCAGCGTGGCCAGTCGTTGCGACGGCGCAGGCGCTTTTGGCTCATACACCTTGGCCAGATCGTTGCGCAACGTGGGCAGGCTCATGCCAAACACCAGGCGTGAGCCACGCCGGCCACCATTGCCGAAACTGCGGAACAAATCGAAATCCGCCCGCGCCAGCGGACTGCGGGTGAGGATACGGACGTTGAGCGTGGATTCATCGCGGATGAGTTCGAGCGAACGGCGCACGAGAAAGCGCGCGTGCTCGGCCAGTTCGCGCTGCCGCGCCGTGTCGGGGTGACGGATGACCTGATACGGGTCGGTCGTGCTGCAAAAAATCACCGCGCGATTGCCGTCGGGTTTGAGTTGTTTGCGCGGCGTGTTTTCGGCGGAGCGCAACGAGGCAAGAAACTTCTGTTCATCCCACGGACGGAGCAGGAGATAATCGCCCCACTCGGCATCCGGGTCCTTGACGCCATATTCCGCCAGCTTCGGCCCTTGCTTGATCGTTGCTGCGCTGGGCACGTAACAAAACCGGCAGGCGTGCGAACAACCGACCGCGACGTTAAACGCCCAATTCGATAAACTTTTGTAAATGAAATTGTTCTCCGCGATCACCGCCGGCGCGTGCCAGAAATCAACGGGCACCTTCTGTGTTGATGAAACAAGTCGATGAGCCATATTCAATTGTTCTCAGGAAGTCTCTCACAGCCGGTGGGACAAAGGCTGTCCATAACGAATTGGCGGGAATTCGCGAAATTCGCGTCTCGCCCGTTTTTCAAGTCTTCAACGCAGCTTTGAGCAATTCCTTGACAAATTTACCGATGCCGGGCGTTTGAGATTCGCGCGGGCCGGCGATGTTGAGCGTGCGAACGTGGTTCCGTTTCAGGAATTTTGAAAGCGCGGCGGCACCATGCGACACACCGTCCGGTTCGTAAACGACAATCACCGGACGGCCCTGTTGTTCGGCACAGGTTTTCGTGAAGGCCGTGCCGCCGGACAATTCCCTTGCCCGCGCCACAATCAAGGTGGCGTCCGAATCCACCACGTTTTTCTCCGTTCGCTCGTCGTAATCCGCCGAATCGGTTTCGCGCAGCCGGTAAATCGGCGGGATGACGCCATCCTCGGCGCGGCGGCCGTGCGGACACCATCCGCCATGTTCGTAACCGTGCCGGATGGCAAAATCCAGCGCGGCCCGATCCACACCGGTCTGTCCTCCGGAAACAATTTTCACCTGGCTAGACCTTGCAGAATTCAATCAGCGTGAATTGGTGAATTTGTGTCTCACGGTTTTCAGGCAGAGATCACGCCACCGTCAGCGGACCGTCGAAGATGGTCAGGCTGATGACTTCCGTTTTGGCGATGTGCGGGCCGTGCCGGACGCCTTCGGGCGCGAAGAACAACGTACCGGCGGTGTAGGTCTTGTCGGATTCCTCCCATGCGCCGGAAAGCACGTAAGCCCATTCATTGGCGTCCGGATGCGTGTGGGCCGGGATGGTACAGCCGGCCTTGAACTTGCGCAGCACCACGACCCCGCCGGTGCTTTCATTTTTGTGCAGCACCATCAACTCGACTCCTTCGTACGGACCGGGCTGCCAGTCTTTGTCTTTGGCCGATGCAATGTAGGGAAACATGACATCATCGAAGCGGATTGCATCCGATTTGCAAGCGCGGAATTAAAGGCCTCAAGGAATGTTCATTGCCAGCCGTTGTTGATTGCCTATTGGTCCGCTTTTTGCCCGAATTCCGAAGTTGCCAGTGGTGGCGTGCGAATGATGCCATGTCGGAGTGCGCCCGTCCTCGGGCGCAGCAACTGGTTTCATTAGAGCCACGGAACATTTCCTCATCGCTCGTCCACTCCACTTGGCTGCGGCCGGGACGGCCGCACTCCGCCAACGCAGAATTTCAGCTTTTGAGTTCGGGTTTTATCGCGCGAAACTGATTTGATTCTTCATGCTTAATTCTGCATTCTGCCTTGGTTGTGAATATTCCCGAACATCGCAAGGTGATTGACCGGCTGGACGCGCACATCGTGCGGTTGCTCAACGAGCGCACGAAACACGTGCTCGCCATTGGTGACATGAAGCTCAAGGCCGGCGAGGAAATTTACGCGCCGCACCGCGAACGCGCCGTTTTGCAACGCATCTGCCAGTCAAACGAAGGACCGGTAACCAACGAACAGCTTTGCGCGATTTACCGCGAAATCATGTCCAGCGCGCTGGCGTTGGAAAAGACCATGTCCATTGCGTATCTCGGCCCGGAGGCGACGTTCACGCATCAGGCCGCGATTCAAAAATTCGGTTCCAGCCTGCGCTACGTGTCGCAAAAGACCATTGCCGACGTGTTCGACGAGGTCAGCCGGAACCGCGCGGACTACGGCGTCGTGCCGGTGGAGAACACCACCGAAGGCGTCGTCACGCACACGCTCGACATGTTCGTGGACAGCGATTTGAAAATCGTTTCGCAAATCGTTTTGCCGATCCAGTACTGCCTGGCCGGCAATTGCCGGTTGCGGGACATCAAGCGATTGTACGTGCATCCGCAAGCGCTGGGGCAATGCCGGCTATGGGTGCAGGAGCATCTTCCGAAAGTTGAAACTCTCGAAACGTCGTCAAACGCCCGTTCCGCTGAATTGGCCGCGAAAGGAAAAGTCAACGCCGCCGTCACCGGCCTTCTGGCCGCCGAAAAATACGGCCTGCCGGTGCTGGTGCAGGACATTCAGGACAACGCCGCCAACGCCACGCGCTTCCTCGTGCTTGGACGCCAATGCAGCCCGCCCACGGGCGACGACCGCACCAGCCTGCTGGTGAGCGTGGCCGACAAGGCCGGCGCGTTGCATCAGGCGATTGCCGCGTTCCGCCGTTACAAAATCAACATGACGAAGATTGAATCGCGCCCCAGCAAACGGAAGGCGTGGGAATATTTCTTCTTCATTGATTGCGACGGCCACGTGCAGGACCGCAAAGTCGTCAAGGCCATTGAGCTTCTGGGCGAGCATTGCAACTTCGTCAAAGTCCTCGGCTCGTATCCGAACACGGAATAAATAATCCGCTCAGGACCGGATCATGGTCAGCAGCATCTTGAACCGCGTAAACGCCTTGAGCGCGTGCGGCTGCTGGGCGGGCATGAGGATCAGTTCGCCACCGGCCAGATGATGCGGCTTGCCGGAAATGATTATCTCCACTTCGCCTTCGAGCACCTGCACCAACGCGTCGAACGGTGCCGTGTGTTCGCTCAACCCTTGGCCTTCGTCGAAGGCAAAAATCGTCACCGTACCGGTGGGTTTCTTGACCAGTTCGCGGCTCACGATGGCGCCGTCCTGGTAGTTGATCAATTCGGCGGCCCTGGCCACGTGCGCGCCAACAAGTCCTTTGGTTTTTGGTTCCGCATCCTGTTTCATGATTGCTCCGTTTGTTCTTGGCGCTCCCCGCAGGGGCGCATCTTGACATCCGCACCATTTTTTTCTCCCTCGCCTCCCTTAAGGAGGAGAGGGGCGGGGTGAGGAGGCCGATTATTTTCAAACTCAAATCCCCTCGCCCCGGCCCCCTCCCCGCTGGGCGGGGCGCGGGAGTCAACAGCAGCGCCAAGTTGCCCCCCCCCCGGCATGATTCGCCGTTGATATGCCGGTCGTTTGCTGGCAATTTACGCCCGATGACGCATCTCGTCCATGCCCGTAAAGTCTTCGACATCGAGCTTGCTGCGCTCAAGGCCGTGCGCGCGCAGCTCGACAACTCGTTCGCGCGCGCGGTCGAGCTGATTGTCGAGGCGGTGAAGCGACGAAGCAAGATCATCATTGTCGGCATCGGCAAATCCGGCAACGTCGGACAAAAAATCTCCGCCACATTTACCAGCACCGGTTCGCCGAGCGTCGTGCTCAATAGCGTGGACGCCTTGCACGGCGACGTGGGCATCATCGCCGACGGCGATGTGATTCTGGCATTGAGTTATTCCGGCGAGTCGGAGGAATTATTGAACCTGCTGCCCGCGCTGAAGCGGTTTTCGGTCAAAATCATTTCCGTCACCGGCGGCGTCAAGTCGTCGCTCGCGCGGCACAGCGACATCGTTTTGAACGTTCGCGTGCCCCGGGAAGCCTGTCCGTTCAATCTGGCGCCCACGGCCAGCACGACGGCGATGCTCGTCATGGGCGACGCGCTGGCGATGGCGGTGCTGCAGGCGCGCGGTTTCAAGCAGAGCGATTTCGCCAAATATCATCCGTCCGGCGCGATTGGCCGCGCCATGCTGCTGCGCGTCGGCGACATCATGCGCACCGGCGAGCGCAACGCCATCGCGCGCGAAGACGTGGTCGTGAAGGAAGCGCTGCTCGTGATGACGCGTGCCAAATCCGGCAGCCTGAGCATCGTCAACGCGCGCGGCAAGCTCGTGGGCGTGTTTACCGACGGTGATTTCCGCCGGCACATGGCTACGGACGAAAATCTGCTGAATCAGCCGCTTAAAAAAGTGATGACGCCCAAGCCGATTTGTATTTGCGAGAACGCCCTGGCCGTTGAGGCGCTGAAAATTTTCAATGAGTGGAACATTGACGATCTCATCGTGGTGAACGCGAAGCACGAGCCGGTGGGCCTGGTGGATTCACAGGACCTGCCGAAGCTCAAGATTATGTAGCAGCCCCATCAACCGTGGCCTGGGAGACGGGGCACTTATGGCTTATGATTAACGGCTTTTACGGAACCAAAGGACTTTCCGGCTTGATCGGCACAATGCATTTGTTCGACCACCCTCATCGGATCAATTTTCACAAATCGCAACCACGCCAGAGCTCGCAGCCAGGTCAGCGGGTCCCGGAACATTCGCACCTTCTTTCCTTCTTTGAATGAGCGCGAACGATAGTTCACCGGCAATTCGACCGGACGATACCCCCGGCGAATGAGCTTGATGAGCAGTTCAAAATCAAAGTCGAAACGATTACACTTAAATTCCAAACCTGAAAGACAGTCCCGGCGGAAAACCTTGAACATCGTAAATGGATCATGCAGTCGTTGTAGAAACAGCATGTTGATGAGTGTGGTAAAGAACCTGTGACCAAGGTTGAGAAACAAACTCAAGCCAAGTTGTCCGGTGAACTGACGCATCTTCAAGACATTGTGTCCCCCATGCCGGGAGCCGAGCACAAACGCGCTGCGCCCGGCGACAAGCTGCTCCAGCAACGCATCGTAATCTTCAAGGTCGTATTCAAGGTCGGCATCTTGGATCAGCACATAATCTCCGGAAGCCACTTTCAATCCCATTCGCACCGCCTGGCCTTTTCCGCGCGGCAGATCTTCGAGAATCAATTTCACCTTCGGATGATTTTTGTATTTCAGCGCGGCTGCACGGGTGCCATCGGTCGAGTTGCTTTCCACCACGATGATTTCCATCTGGAGGCCGGGCAGGTCCTTGCGCAGGAGGGCTTCCATCATCAAACCGAATGTCTTTCCCTCGTTATACGCCGGAACAATTACGGACAGCACCGGCTGTGGCCGTGATCCCGCTTTCCGCGAGAATACCATTATTCCACTGGCGACAATCCGATTGTGCCGGAGCTGCATCCTTTTGGGCAGGATGCGGGCAGCCAGGTTCAAAACCGGTGTGATCCAGGGAACGGGAAATCGTTGGAAATGCTTTTTTACATAGTCAAAATTGAGAATCTTCCAGCCAGGCTGAACAATGACATCTCGGAAACCGGATTTGAAGAGCGCGGTCTGAACTGTTTGGCGGTCGAAATACGTCAGGTGTTCAGCCTTGAATTCCATCCATTTTTGCCGCAGGAATCGAGCTGACCACGAATCAATCGAAGGTGTCGCAATAAACAGTGTGCCATCGGGTTTGAGCACGCGATGGACTTCCCGGAGAAAGTTGAGGGGTGAACGGACATGTTCGAGGACATCGGAAATCACACAGAGGTCAAATTGTTCCGCCGCCAGTCCCGCCGACTGCAATTCCCCGCACAGCACCGAGCCGTTTTTCAGGCGCAGCCGCGCTTTTTCGCAAGCGATTGGCGAATATTCGACGCCGGTGACATGCCAGCCCTCGGCTTCAGCCAGGACCAGAAAATCACCGGCACCACACCCAATCTCGAGCAGTCGGCCGCTTTCCGGGCCTCGATAGCGGCGGATTTCGGAGAGATAAAACCTGGCTGTGGCCCGTTTGATTTCGCCGGCAGCCAGATGTCCCTCTTCGCTGTCGCTGCCCAGAAAATAGTCTGCGCCGTAAATCCGGGCTAGTTCATCATCACTGGGTTGTGGATTGAGAAATACCAACCCGCAATCTTCACATCGCACCACCCGGTGGTCGGCGGTCGAAAAGAGGTAGTAAACCCTCACTCCCCCACAAACGTGACAGGCTTTAACCGGTGGTCTTTCGTTTGAGCGACGGTCCATGCGGTTTGTCATTTTCTGGTCAGACATTCGGCCCGTTATTTCGTTGAACCCTGGTGCGGATCAAACTCACGGATGCCAACACGATGGCATTTCCCGTCGCAATCCAAAACAAGGTGCAAGCCAGCCGCCAATGGCGCGGGCAGTAAGTGAACTCCAGATGGTAGTCTCCCGGCCCGTCGAGATACACCCCTTTGAACGCGCGGTTGATCGTCAGGACGGCTTTGGGTTCGTTGTTGGCTTTGGCGATAAAATCTCTGGCTTGACCTTCGGTAAGACAGACAATCCCGGCAGAGGCGGCATGGACATCGAAGGCAGTTGAATCGGGAAGGAGCCGATAGTTTGTCGCAGCCGATACGGTTGCTTTCTTTGTCGTTTCCAACTGTCGTATGCCGGGCTGTTTTTCGATTTCTTCCGGAGTCAGGGCAATGAACGGCTGTTTTCCATTTTCCAAAAGTTGTTGGATGAATGCTTCGGTGGATAAGCTGGAAACCACCTTGTCAGAAAAGAAAGCTCTCGGCCATACCTCCAAGTTTTCCAAAATCCCGAAATCGCAGCGGTCTTTGAGCCGAAAATCGAGCCCCTCCTGCAGGCTAACGCGCGGAGGAGTCAGCAGATACTTGACGTTAAGCAGGTTCAACAGGGGCTGCGCGGCAAACGCATCCACCACTTCTAAAATCCAACCCTTTTGGAGCTTTACACCAGGAAATTTCCGGATGAGGTTGATGTATTCGCCATTGTTTAAAGGCGCGCACGAGCGGATATCTTCCAGGCCATAAACCGCCGAATAATTGCCGAAGAGATTCCATTGCACCCCGACAACACGAAATGGATCGGACTTGTCCGCCTTGATCTCGTCAATGGCCTTGCTCGGGGCATTCAGAACAACCCTCGGGCCGGGAAGCATCAGCAAATCCTTGTTGCCAAAGTTATAAAGGCCGAAACGGTAATGAGCGACAAATCCCAAAATAATAATACCCGCCCATCCGAGTGCCGGTATTTGGCCATGGCGGCTCCTTAAAAACGCAAAGAGCAACAACGCCCCCGCCGCTCCCGCCCCGACAAATAAGAAATAGTCCCAGGGAATGCGGCGGTGCGTGATTCCAAAGCAATAGACCAGAATTATCCCTGCGAAGAACAGCCCCACCCAAAGAAAATCAACTGCGGCGCGCCGGAAATTTTCCTCCCGCGCCAAGCACCTGAAGCCATAGGCGCTCTGAAGTGTAAGGTGGATGACCAACAGATAGGAAAAATCGGTGTAGACGTGACCAACACGGTTCAACAATGGGATTGCCGCAAGAACCGGGGCCGGAACCCACCCCAAAATACAACCACCCCACAGTATGATTGCACTGCTATTAACCCAAAAGAAAGGTTCTCCTTTCAGTTGCCGCCATCTCAACGCAGAAAGAATGCAACCAGCCATCACCAACAGGCTGGTTCCTGGTGCGATTGCGGCACAGGAATCGTCCTTCAAGAGAAGGAGGTAAAAAAGGTCATCAAATACGCCGGGCAGACCCGCGAGCGGAATTTGAGTCACTCGGACTTCCGAGTGTATGGAATAGGAATTTTCAAGCGCCACCAAAAACGACATCCACATTGGCGCGGTCAGTCCCAAAAAAAGGAGCGCGCCAACCGCCATGCGTGCCACCACCTTCGCCGCATCAGTAATATTGCGACAGCAGGTCAATGCAAAGGCAACTGCGGCCAAATTCAGCCCGCCGATTAAAACCACCGCTGTTTCGACGTGTCCGGCATTAAAACAGGCGAAAGTGACCAATAACCATACCAGCCCCCAACGGACGTGGCACTGCGATTGCACGTCTAGCAACGCGAGGGCGGAGAGCAGAATCCACGGGGCATAGGAGAACACAAAAAAAACCGGATGATTATTGATGTAAAAAAAGGCGCCGCAATACGCGGCAAGTGCGGCGTAAATCAGGGACAACGACCGGTTTCCCAAAAACCGGAGAACCAGCAACCCAAAGCCGACGCAAAAGAGGAATTTCGCCGTGAGATATTTGATGTCCCAGGCACCCGCCGAACCGCGCCCGATGATGACAATCAAATGCAGGGGATCGCCAAGCATGGAAATAGCCTGCCCCAGGAGCGCTTCGCCCGCGTGGCCGTATCGGTTCCACAACGGAAGTTCTCTGTGTTCCAACAGACTGCGCGATTCGATAAAACCGACCGGAACCCCCCATACCAGCACCGACGCAGTGTCGCTTCCATGATCTAATACCTGAGGTGTGGGTGCCATTCCAGGAAGTGGCGGCCACCAGTTATAAACCATGGCCATCCCACGGGTGGGGGAGACAAAACTCCGGCCGCAGAAGACGACCGGATAGCAGTTGACCACGACCGCCAAAAACGAAACAAATATGATCAGCAGAACAGGATGTTGTGCGCTCCATGCTGAAACCTGGCCCGCGAATGCTGTCCTTGGGGCTTGGAACTCCGGGAAAGACGTCGGTTTGAATGCTCGGGATTGGTATAATTTCATCAAGCACCAATTCTTTCGTGGCAAAACTTTAATTCTTTGCTTCGTCAGGGTCAAAACAAACCTCGCCAACTCCCTCTACAGCCACCAACCCAAGCGCGGACTCGGAAACAATGGAAATTTTCACCGATTGGAACATTGATGATCTTATCGTCATGCACGCGAAGCGCGAGCCGGTGGGCCTGGTGGATTCACAGGACTTGCCGGGGTTGAAAATAATGCAGCCGCGGACGTGAGTCTGCGCACTTTTTGACGCGAAGATCGGCGCCGACTGATGTTGGCGGCTACGTTTTTATTCCAGCCCGCTCGCTTGGCGTGCGCGTTTCAATACTTCCCGGGCTTTTGTGCGCGCTTTCTGCGCTCCATCGGATAAAACCTTGTTCACGTAATCCGGGTTCGCGACGAGATCCGCCCGTTTCTTCCGCGCGTCGGCAAAATAATTCCAGTAGTGCTCGAACAGCGCCTTCTTCAAATCGCCGTAGCCCAGCCCGCCGGCGCGCAGACGATTTTCAAAGTCCCTGGCCACGTCCAGTGGCGCGACGAGTTTGAGCAGTTGGATGGCGAGATTTTTGTCCGCATCCGGTTTTGGCTCGGCCGGGGTGCGGCTGTCCATGACGATGCCCATGATTTTTTTGCGCGTCGCCTTTTCATCGCCGAAGATTTCAATCGTGTTGCCATAGCTCTTGCTCATCTTCTGGCCGTCCGTGCCGGGCACCACGGCGACCTCGTCGCGGATTTGCGGTTCGGGAATCACAAAGGTTTCGCCGTATTGCTCGTTGAACTTGATGGCGATGTCGCGCGTCATTTCGAGGTGCTGCTTCTGGTCGCGGCCGACCGGCACCACGTTCGAGTCGTAAATCAGAATGTCCGCCGCCATCAACACCGGATAGGCAAACAGGCCGTGCATGGGCGCGATGCCTCTGGCAATTTTGTCTTTATAGCTCGTAGCCCGTTCGAGCATACCCATCGGCGTCACCGTCGAAAGCAGCCACGCCAATTCGGTCACTTCCGGCACGTCGGACTGGCGGAAGAAGACGGTTTTTTTAGGGTCAATGCCGCACGCGAGAAAGTCCAGCGCCACATCGGCTGTGTTCTTACGGCGTTCCGCCGGGTCGAACAGCGACGTCATGGAGTGGTAGTTGGCGATGAAATAAAACGCCTCGCCCTTTTCCTGCAACTCAATGGCGGGTTTCATCATCCCGAAATAATTCCCGAGATGCAATGTGCCGCTGGGTTGGATGCCTGACAAAATTCGCATGGGCAAAGTTTAATGGGAAAACATAGAACATCCAACATCGAACATCGAACGCCGAATGAGGCGCGTCTCTGGAATCAATTCGATATTGGATGTTCGTGGTTCGATGTTATTTCTTCAGCAGCGTTCCAGCCTCCGTTTTCCACCGTTTCCCTTGTCCTAAAAAAACGACATCCGGTCCGTGCCTGGGTATGATTTTACATGCCCAACCGCTCCGAAACCGTCAAATCCCTTATTTTCTCATAAGTCGTTGATGTTGTTTTGCATGGTTACAAAATGCGTTTGCGAAGGATATAATCCCAGGTTTGCGTGTAACCAGAACTGGTGACTGGCAGGGGACACGGCCTCTGGTATCTTGATTCCATCGTTGGTATGCAGAAACGCAGTGTTCCGTGTGTGAAGTAAGGCGTAGTCTGCGGCGCCGCAGCCAACAAAAGTTCGCGGTCGCGCAACTGCGAATCGTTGATTTAAGCGCTTAGTTCTCATTGAGAGGCCGGAGTAGTGTCCGGCCTCTTTCTTTTTTACTTCGTCTTTCGCCTTGGATTTCATTTGCAGCTTGGGGCCACCGGCTGCCAAACCGTAAATCGGCAATCGAAAATCGAAAGTACTGGCCTGCCAGGCTGAAGCTCGAAATTTTGCCGTCGCACCGGCCCGCCTTCGTCCGCTTCGCGGGACTTTGGCGCGGCATTCTTCGTCTCCGCTGCGCTGCTGCAAAAATTTAGCTGGCCTGCCGGGCCGTAGCTCGGAGCGCTTGTGGTTGGGAAATTAGTTCGCGTCCGCCTTCACTGCGTTTCGACGCGACAGCCTTCGCTCTCCGCTGCGCTTCGAGCGAAGAATGGTGGTAGGTGATGGATTCGAACCATCGAAGGCATAGCCAGCAGATTTACAGTCTGCCCCCGTTGGCCACTTGGGTAACCTACCACGTAAGGGACGCAGATTAAGCCAAACTGGCGCAGCCTTGTCAATCCGCACGCTTCTGCGATAGCTTAACCCGATGTTCGATTCGTTAAGCACCAAGCTCCAGAACGCCTTTCGCAACCTGCGCGGGCTTGGAAAAATTTCCGAGGCCAACGTCACCGACGCCCTCCGCGAGGTTCGCATGGCGCTGCTGGAAGCCGACGTGAATTTCAAGGTCGCCCGCGATTTCATCGAGCGCGTCAAAACCAAGGCCATCGGTGCGGAAGTAATCCAAAGCGTCCAGCCCGGCCAGCAAATCATCAAGATCATCCACGACGAACTCGTGGACCTGCTCGGCTCGACCAACGCCGGGCTGGATCTCAGCGGCAGCCCCAATTGCATCCTGATGGTCGGTTTGCACGGTTCGGGCAAAACCACCTCGAGCGGCAAACTCGCGCGGTTGCTCCAAAAACAGGGACGCCAGCCGTTGCTCATCGCTGCGGACGTCAACCGCCCGGCGGCGATGGATCAGTTGGAAACGCTCGGCAAGCAGATTGAAATTCCCGTCTTCGTTAAACGCGGTGAAACGGATGTTTTGAAAATTGCCCGCGAAGCCCTCGATTTCGCCAAAGCCAGCAGCCGCAACGTTTTGATTTTCGACACCGCCGGACGGTTGCAGATTGACGAACTGCTGGTGCAGGAACTCGTCCGCCTGCGCGATCTGGTGAGGCCACAGGAGATTTTGCTCGTTCTCGACGCCGCCACTGGCCAGGAAGCCGTCAACGTCGCCACGCATTTTGACCAGGCACTGCAAATCACCGGCTCCATTTTGACGAAGCTCGACGGCGACGCGCGCGGCGGCGCGGCGTTGAGCATGAAAGCCGTGACCGGCAAGCCCATCAAGTTCGGCGGCACGGGTGAAAAACTTGACGAGTTCGAGCCGTTTCATCCCGAACGCATGGCGTCGCGGATTCTCGGCATGGGCGATGTCGTCAGCCTCGTCGAGAAAGCCGCCGAAGCGGTGGATTTGGACGATGCGAAGCGCATGGAAGAAAAGATGCGCAAGGGCCAGTTCACGCTGGAGGATTTTCTGGAGCAACTGCGCCAGATGAAAAAGCTCGGTTCGCTGGAATCCATTGTTGGCATGCTGCCCGGCGGCGCGGAGGCGTTGAAACAGACCGACATTTCAAAGCAGGAAAAGGAATTCCAGCGCATGGAGGCGATGATTTGCGGCATGACGCCCAAGGAACGCCAGAACCCCGCCATTCTCAATGCCAAGCGCCGCGTGCGCATCGCCAAAGGCAGCGGCGTGAGCGTGACGGAATTGAACACCATGCTGAACAAGTTCGGCCAGATGCAGCAAATGATGAAGAAAATGGGCAAGTTCCAAAAAATGATGGCCCGCATGGGCGGCGGTCTGCCGGGAATGTTGAGGAGGTAGTTTTCAACGCAAAGGCGCAAAGACGCCAAGGCCGCAAAGTCTTCTCTTCCATCTTCGTGCCTTCGTGGCTTTGCATTAAATCACATCAGCAATGGTAGCGCCGTCTGTCTCACGCGGGAATGCGCCGATGACAGCGCACGCCATAGAAATTAAGGGTCACCCCCAAAGCGGGTCATTGTTCCGCAAGCAGTTTGCGAAAATGGCCTGCCATTCCTTCCGCTGCGCCCTGACCTGCTTCACAGGCCTTCGGGTAATGCGACCACAGCTTCCGTTCTTCGCTATCAGCGCGGCGGCAACAAAATTAAACCCCGCCTTTGCGCGCCAATGAATCTTTCACCAGCGCGCTGCGAAAATCCGGTTCTCCAGCTTATGTCAGACGAATGCGATGACGCTCACGCCACTTGCCGCATCATGTCTTCGCTGCCGTAAGGATTCTGCGTGCGGAGAGCGCATTCGGGGTCGTCGCGCCATTCGCCGTCCACGAGGAAACGGTAGTGGTGCGTGCCCGGTTCCAATTCCACCGTTGTCCGCCACAGGCCGTCCGCGCCTTTTTGCAAATTGATGGGACGCTCCTGCCAATGCGTAAAATCACCCACCAACTGCACGCTCACCGCCTCGGGTGCGGAAAACGCGAAGACTTGTTTTTGACCACGGCCGCTGTTCCTTGAGTTCGTTTTCTTTGCCATAACTGTTTTCCTTTCCCAGGGCCGCAAAACTCCAAGCCCTGATCCAATCTTAGTCCGAAGCCGCGACAACGCAAGTGTCAAGCAAATTTTATTCATTGATGCCCCAATGACGTGGCGGGCGCGGCGACTCTGCAAACAATTCAAGCGTTGGCACAACCGGTTGAGGCGGCTGTTTTTGCTGCCACAATCTATTGACGAAATCCATCGAATCTCCGTCATCCCGCAAAATGCGGCTGCCCAGAAAAGGCAGATCGTGCCTTTCCGCGAACTCTTTCATCTCGCGCCAAAGCGGCGTTGACGCGGCGTTTTCCTCCGGGCCCAGCACCATCACGGCGGTGTCCACGGTTTGCCGTTTCAGCGCCCAATTCTCCAGCCAGCCAATCAATTCATCCGGCAGCGAATGGGTCTGGCGCAAGGCAATCACAATCAAGTCGGCGTCGGTGGTTTCGCCGAGGGCGACGTTGGCCAGGGATGATGATTTCAGCACGTCGAGCCTCCACGGCTTGACATCCCACTTCATGGCTTCGTCCGCGCGAATCGCCACGCGTTCCAACAGCGCGGTGGCTCGCGCGGCAAAATCGAAGTCATCGTAAATGACCGCTGCTTTCAGCGTCATTCCAAACAAACGTTTTTCATGCGGTGCGATGGCGTTCATACGACTTTGCCTTTCTCCTTTCGATTACTGACACGAAGAACGCGGAATCAGTTCAAGAAAGTGAACAACTTTTTTGGGGGAAAATTTTGGCCTGGATGAAAGCGCCGACTGGAAGCGCCAACACATGCCATCCGCCCCAAAACAGGACAAAGTTCAAACCTCCTTCACCACGCCCCAATAAACGTCGAGGCGTTTGCCCAAATAAAGTTTCACGGCTTTGACAAGCACGCCGGCTTCGAGTTGCTGGCCGCGCGCGACGAGTTCCTTGAGCGCCATGCCGGGACGAATCCGGAACGAGCCCTGCGCGATGATCGGCCCTTCGTCCAGCCGCATCGAAACGAAGTGCGCGGTGACGCCGGCAATCTTCACGCCCTGCTCATACGCCTGCCGGTAGGCTTGCGGGCCGGGAAAACTCGGCAGCAACGATGGATGAATATTGATGATTTTGTTTTTGTAACGCCACACGAAGTTCGGCGAGAGAATCTTCATGAAGCGCGCGAGCACGACGAAATCAATCTGGTATTCTTCGAGCAGTTGCAATGCCTGGCTCTCGGCCGGCGCGCGGCCGTTCCACGGAATATGCACAAACGACAATTGGTTTTTTCGCGCGAGCAGCGCGAGGTCGGGGCGGTTGGAAATCACGAGCACCGGATCAGCTTTGATTTGGCGACGGTGGTGGGCAGCCAGGAGCGCGTCGAAACAATGTGTTTCCTTCGTCACCATGATGGCGAAGCGCTGGCGGCGGTTGGGTTCGGTGAAGCGCACCTTGATTTCCATGCCGAGCCGGCGGGCGAGGGTGTCGAGTCCGGCACGAAGGCTCGCGGCGTTGCAATCCGCCGGCCGCCACGAGGCCTGGAGGGTCATGCTGAACTGGCCGCGGGTGACTTGTTCCTCCAGCGCCTCGATATTGGCGTGTTGCTCGAACAGAAAAGCGGTGACGCGCGCAATGACGCCGGTTTTGTCCCGGCCAATAACGGTGATGGTGGCAAATTGTCTCATATTGGAGCAGGAAATAGCGAATTTTCGCCCCAATTGCACGAATTAAGGTGGCATATTGTTCGCTTGAATTGTTCGCTCAAAACCGCAACTTTTGCGGCTTTTCGCTGTTGAACTGAAGGGAACCTGAACTGAAGGAAATACATGGGTTTTAGCCCGGTAAAAAATCTGGTGGCATCGGTCGCCGACGCAACGCCCGTCCAGTTTGACGACTGGCGCAAGGCGTGGCGCGCCGCCGCGAACAACGGCTCGGCGGAGCCGCTGCTCGGGTTCATCGCCCGCGAGCGCGGCCTGGCCGAGGATGTTTTTCTCCAAAAGCTGGCGCAAACGCTCGGCTGGCCATTTTTGGATTTGCCCAAACACACCACTCCGCCGGAGGCGCGGAACAAAATTTCCACGAAGATCGCGTTTCAGTATTCCGTGCTGCCCACGGACGTGAACGACGGCACGCTCCAGATTGTCGTCAGCGATCCGTTCGATGCCGCGATGATGAATGCCGTGCGGTTCGACGCGCGGATGCCGGTGCAGTTCGCGCTCGCGCCGAAGGCTGAAATCGAAAAGGCGCTGAAGAAATACTACGGCGTCGGCGCCGAAACTCTCGATGAAATGGGCGATGACGAGCCGATGGAGCTGGAAATCGCCAGCGACAAGGAAATCACCGAGGACGATCAGGAGGCCAGCGTCATCAAATTCGTCAACCAGGTCATCTGGGAGGCGTTCAAGGACCGCGCGACAGACATTCACTTTGAACCGGCGGAGGACGAACTGCGCATTCGCTACCGCATTGACGGCATTTTGCATCAGACGCCGATGCCGCCGCAGTTGAAACGCTATCAGGCCGCGCTCATTTCGCGCATCAAAGTGATGAGCGGCATGAACATTTCCGAAAAACGCCTGCCGCAGGACGGCCGCATCAACGTCCGCATCAAGGGCGAGGAGATTGACATCCGCGTTTCGACGGTGCCGACGGTCTATGGCGAAAGCGTTTCCCTGCGCTTGCTGACGCGCGGGAAAATATTCCTGAGTCTCGACAAACTGGGTTTTGCGCCGAACGACGAGGCGATGATCCGCGAAATCATCATCAAACCGCACGGCATTTTCCTCGTCACCGGGCCGACCGGTTCGGGCAAGTCCACGTCGCTCTACGCTTTTCTCAGCACGATCAATTCCGTGCATAAACGCATCATCACGATTGAGGAGCCGGTCGAATACGAACTCAAAGGCATCAACCAAATCGCCGTGCGCCCGGAAATCGGGCTGACGTTTGCGATGGGTTTGCGCCACATTTTGCGCCAGGACCCGAACGTCATCATGGTCGGCGAAATCCGCGACCTGGAAACCGCCGAGATTGCCATTCGCGCGTCGCTGACCGGCCACCTGGTTTTCAGCACGCTGCACACGAACGACGCGCCGAGCGCGTTCACGCGGCTGATTGACATGGGCATCGAGCCGTTTCTCGTGGCGTCATCGGTCGAGGCCGTCATGGCCCAGCGTCTCGTCCGCACGATTTGTCCGCATTGCAAAACCGAGCAAAAGGTCGAGTCCGATTACCTTCGGCGCATCGGTTTTCCGGAAGAGGGAATTGGAACGGTCAGATTCTGGCACGGCGTCGGTTGCGAAGAGTGCCGGCAATTTGGTTATCAGGGACGCAAAGGCATTTACGAACTGCTCGTGCTTAACGAAGCCATGCGGCCGTTGGTTTTGAGCCGCGCGCCCACTTCGACCATTGCGGCGAAGGCCATCGAACAGGGGATGCGCACATTGCGCACCGACGGCTGGACCAAAGTCAAAAACGGTGAGACGACCATCGAGGAGGTTTTGCGCGTCACCCAAATCGAGGAGCACCTGGACACACTCGGCGGCGACACCAAAACCGAAATGCAGGTCAAGGAGTGACATTGCCCACACCACCGTAAAAATTTACCAACATGGCCCGCTGGCATTCCTGCAACATCCTGCAAATCGCGTCCGACGCGAATCGCCTCTGGCAATTCGACGCCAAGGGCGGCAGTTTCGCGCTGAACCGCGAGCATCGCGCCGCGCTGGACGAGCCGTTGCCGTCCAGGTTGATCGTAAAATCATGGAGTTCCTTGTGGCAGCCACGGTTGAATGTCGCCTGGCTGCCGCCGGAAAATGTCTTTCTGCGCATCATCGAATTGCCCCGGAGCAATTTCGAGGAAACATTCGCGATGGTGGAATTGCAACTGGAGAAACTTTCCCCGATGCCGGTGGCGCAAATCGTCTGGACGATTCAGATTTTGTCGCGCTCCAGCGACCCGGCGCGTCGAAACGAAGCGGAAACGGCGGTGAAGGCGGAGGCCGCGACTTCCGCTGAAATGAAAGCGGAAGATTTGCAAACCGTGGTCGTGGTCATCGCCGAGCGCAGTGTGGTTGAGGAATTTCTCGGCAAGCTCGAAGGCCGGGGCTATTTCGCCGACCGGCTGGAAGTGCCGATGCTCGACCAGTTGGAGGCCACGCCCGCGACGGAAGACGGGGCCTGGATGTATCCGCTGGTGCTGGCCGGACAGAATGCCGTGCTCGTGGCGTGGTGGTGCAGCGGCGCGTTGCGAAGCTTGAGTTATGTCGTGTTGCCGCCCGGCGGCGACCGCGCGAATAATTTGAAGGCCCAGCTTGCGCAATTGGCCTGGGCCGGCGAACTGGAAGGCTGGCTGACCGCGCCACCCAACCGATGGCATCTGGTCGCGGATCCCGCCAATGCCGCAGAATGGGAAAATGCGTTGCGCGAAGGTTTGAGCGAACCGGTGCAGGTCACGCCGCCGTTGCCGCCGGCGGAACTGGCCGCCCACACGGCGCGGCGCGCGGCGGCGTCAGGTTCGCGCGCGACGTTGCTGCCCGCGGAATTTCCCGCGCGTTACCATCAACAATTTGTTGACCGTCTCTGGCTGCACGGCCTGGTGACGACCGGGGTGTTGTATGCCATCGGCGTGGCGATCTATTTTTGCGCGGTGGTTTTGCTCACCATCCAGACGCAAAAGGTGGAAAAGGACGTCGCGGACATCAGTGGCAGTTACACGAATGCGTTGCAACTCAAGGCGCAATACGACGTGCTCAAGGAGCGGCAAGGGTTGAAATACGCGGCGCTGGATTGCTGGAAAATTGTCGCGGAACAACTGCCACCCAACATTACCTTGCAGCGATTTAGCTTTGCGGACGGCAAGAGACTTTCCTTGAGCGGCACGGCGGCATCCGATCAAGTCAATACGCTTTTTGATTTTAACACCGCCATGCAGAAAGTCACGGCCAACGGACGCCCCGTATTCAATTCCCAGGGCGGCGACCCGGTCAATCCCCACCCGACTGCAAACGGTGTGACCTGGAGTTTCAGTTTGCCACTGCAAAACACGGAGGGGGCGCCATGAAAAAATACTTCGCGCATCTGCGTCCGCTGGAGCGCCGCCTGGCGGTCGGGGTGGTGGTGGTTTTGATCCTGGTGCTGAATTGGGTGTTCATCTGGCCGCACTTTTCCGACTGGAGCCAATTAAAAACCCGGCTGAAAAATGCCCGCGCCACACTGGCGAACTACCAGGCGACCATCGCCCAGGCGACCAATTACCAGGCGCAGGTGAAAAGCATGGAAGGCCAGGGTGAATTTGTCGCGCTCGAAGACCAGGCCATCAATTTCATGCGCACGATTCAGGCGCAGGCTGAAGCCAGCGGAGTTGGCCGGGCCAATTACTCGCGCTCGATCATGCACACGAACGACGCGTTTTTTATCGAACAAGTGCAGAACATCAATGTGGTCGCCACCGACCAGCAGCTCGTGGATTTCCTTTACAAGCTCGGCTCTGGCGCCTCGATGATTCGCGTGCGTGATCTGGAACTCCAGCCGGACGGCCCGCGCCAGCACCTCAACGCAAACATCCGGCTCGTCGCCAGCTATCAAAAAAATCCAGTCGTGCCCGCGCACGCTGCCGCTCCGGACAATGCCAAGCCTTTAACCAAAACCTCAAAATGAAAACAACCGCGCTCATCCTGATTTTGTTTCTAACCGCCCTTGCCTCCTGGGCGCAGCCGATGCCCAATCCACGTCGCCTGCCGCAGCGTGTCAACCTTGCGACCAACGCCCCCGCTGCCCCGGCCATGCCGCCAGCCCCCGGCATGCCGCCCGCCGCCGCCCCCGCCACGCCCGCGGCCCCCAGCGCCGCTTCAGCCGCCGCGCTGTCCGTTCCCGCCGCCCCCGCCGCGCCATCGGCCTCCAAGCCGTCCGAGGAAATGATTCCCGCTGGCAACATCAATTTTCAGGGGGTGGACGTGGGCCAGGTGCTCGATGTTTATGCGCAACTGGTCGGGCGCACGATGTTGCGCGCCGGGCTGCCGTCGGCGCAGATCATTTTGCGCACGGAAACGCCATTGACCAAAACCGAGGCGATCCAGGCGTTGCAGGCGGTGCTCGCGCTCAATGGCATCGCCCTGGTGAATGTGGGCGACAAATTTGTAAAAGTGCTGCCGATTGAACAGGCGAATTCGGCCGGCGCGAAGATTGACCACGGAGATGCGAGCCAGTTGCCGGAGATGGGGTCCTATGTGACACACATCGTCCAGTTGAAATACATCAAGCCCAGTATCATGATGCCGCTCATCCAGCCGTTTGCAAAATTGCCCAATGCCATTTTCCCGATTGACGACAATGGAATCCTTGTGCTCCGCGACAACGCTGAAAACGTCAAGCGGATGCTGGAAATGATCGATCAGATAGACGTGTCGGTGCCGGCGGAATACATCTCCGAAGTCATCCCGATCAAATACGCGATGGCCGAAGACATCGCCAGCGCACTGAACAGTCTCGGAGGCAGCGGGGGAAGCACGGTCAGCTTCGGCGGTTCGGGGGCTGCGCCGTCCACCGGTGGCGCTTCGCGAGGCGGTGCGGCGGGTTCCACCGGAATCGGCGGCATGCAATCCGGCACGCAATCCGGCACACAATCCGGCGCGGCAAATCAGTCGCGGGCATTTGGCTCACAAACGACGCCCAGCGGCACACCGACGGGTGGCACTACTTTTCAGCAAAGGTTGCAGTCCATCATTCAACGCGCTTCATCGGGAGGACAGCAGGATCAAATCCAGGTTTTTGGCCAGGCGAAAATCATTGCCGACCAACGGAGCAATTCACTGCTGATTTTTGCAACCCAGGCGGACATGGAAAAGATCAAGGCCGTGGTGGCGAAATTGGACGTGCTGCTCTCACAAGTGCTCATCGAGTCGGTTATCATGGACGTTGGACTTACCCATTCCTGGAACCTGGGCGTATCAGCGGCACAGAATCCCGCATCTCTTCACGGTCACCCTAATGTCATAGGCGGCGGCGGCATGAATAATGGACAGACGTTCTCCGATTTCCTGGCGAATAGCGCGGGCTTGGGCACCAATTCGTCCAGCACCTTTGCCAACAATCTGCCCGGGGGATTAAGTTATTTCGGCAACATCGGCCCGAATTGGGATGTGGCGTTGCAGGCGGCGGCGGCGGACAGCACAACCTCGGTGATTCAGCGTCCGCGCATCCAGACCTCGCAGGCGAAGGCGGCCTCATTTTTTGTCGGCCAGACCGTGCCCTATGTCACTGGCAGCACTTACGGCAGCGCTTACGGCAACAGTTCTTCTTATTCACAATTGTCCGTCGGTGTCTCATTGGATGTCACCCCCTTCATCAACCCGGATGGTCTGGTGGTGATGGACATCAACCAGGAAATTGACGACCTCAACGGTTATACCACCATTGAAAACGTCGGCAACGTGCCCAATACCACCAAACGCACGCTTTCTTCTGAAATTGCCGTCCGGGATCGCGACACCATCATCCTCGGTGGATTTGTCCGTTCCGATAAGAGCAAAAGCAAAAGCGGAGTTCCCTTGTTGATGGACATTCCGATCCTCGGCAATCTGTTCACCTCGCGCAGCGACTCAAAGGATCGCAGTGAAACGATTGTGATGATACGCCCGACGGTTTTGAAGACCCCCGAAATCGCCGCCGCCCAGGCCGTGAAGGAAGAGCACCGGTTGCCGGGCATTTCTGCTGCCGAAGCGGAAGACACTGCCTATGAACGCAAGCTGATTGAAAACCAACAGAAGCAGGAGCAAAGACAGCGCAAATTAACCGGCCAGAATAATGGTTTTCATACCACACCCTCGCCGGATTCATCCGGGCGGCAAAAGCAGGATGACGGCCTGTTCTATAATTTGCCGCCAACCACGCCATCGAACACCAACGGCGTCTCGTCTCCGAATCCATAACGTGCGGCGATCATTTCAATTCCCCGGCGGCGCGTTCGTTTCGGTTTCGCCGCCGGGGAAGATTCCCTCCAAAGTGCGAATCGGGTGCAACGGCAGCAGCAGGAGTTTCGGGACATAAACCGGTTCGCCCTTCGGATTTTTCAGCGTGCCGGTGATTTTGTATTCAAACAGTTTGCTCACCGGCCAAAGCACCGTGCTGACCAGCGGGCCGACCACCCAGGTGTCACGCAGCAACTGCGCGGTAACGCGCGCATGGACGTTTTGCTTCAAATCCACCGTGCCCGTGTATTCCAGCCGCATCATGGTCGAGCGAATCTCCAATGAGTCCGTGTAAATCACGCCATTGGTGATGGAAAATTTCGTCGCCGCGTCCGTTGCGCGGCTGTTGCCCAAACCCGGCAAAAACGTGTTCAACACCGGCGACAAAATGCCGAAAATTGGAATGTCCCAAAGCAACCCGTCGTGCAGGTTCGCGTGGCCGAAACCATCCCACGTCCGCCAATCCCTCGAATCCGCGTCCGTCACGACGAGTCGTCCGGCCAAGGTGCCTTCGAGATGGTTCGTCGGCGAAGACAAATCCGCCGCCAGCAAATGCAGATTCACATTCTTCACGTTCACGGCAAATTGATAATCCGCGCCTTCGTGCGGCGCGCGAAAATCAAAATTCGCAAAACCATCTCCGTTCCCGCCGTAAAACGCCGCCGCCACATTGGTCAAAATCAGCGACTGGTTCTGCCAGTGAATGGTGCCGACAATGTTGGTCGTCTTGAACTTCATCCATTCAAACGGCGCGCCTTTGATGATATCAAACCGCAAATCCGCGTCCGACAGGTCGCGCCCGCCGTTCATGTCGTGCAACGGCACCTGGCCGTTCACCCGCACCGTCGGCGGTTGCAGAAAATGATACGGTTCCACCACCCGCCCCGTCTTCGGCCCGATGGCGCGCGCCACCGGCTCCGGATCGGCGGTGCTGAAACCGTTCGTGAAGCAAATCAGCCGCGCGTTGAAATCCAGGGTCACCTTGTCCGCCATCATCATCTGCGCCCCGGTGTGCATCAGCGGATTAACAAATTCCAGCACCCGGTTCGTGTAATTCACCGCTGACACCACGTCGCCAAACGCCTGGCCGCGCACCGCAAAATTTGTCAACGCCACGCGCCCGCTGGTTGCGATGCTATCGTAGTCATACAAACGCCCCGATACGTCCACGTCCAACACCGGCAGCCCGGTGAACTTTATTATCTCAAAACCGCGCACCGCGTTGCTCGTCGTCAAAAACGGCCGGACGACTTCCGGATCCAACACGCCGCGGATGTGCCAGTGATAATCTTTGGTCGCGTCGTCCTCGCCGCCGCTTAATTTGAGCCGGCTTTTTGATTTCACGACCGCGAGATCGGGCAGTTGCCACCGGAGATTGGAGTAGGAAAAATGCGTGCGCGCCGAGTCAATTGCGACGCCCCGGAACACCCCATTGGTGATGGCCAGTTCGCCATTTAATTGAATGGTCGGTTGCACTTCATCGCGCCAATCCGACGGGTCCTGCATCAGCGAAATCGGCGCGGGCAGAATGAGCGAGCCGCTGGCCCGGAGCGATGGCGCCCGGGTCCACGAAAAATCCGCCAGCCGGGCACGCGTTTTTTCCGTCAGCAATGCGGCAATCGCATGAACGTTGAAGCACGAGGAATTGGTGAAGCTAAGCTCGCGCGTGGCCAGGTTCAGCCGCGCCGTGGCGTCAAGTTGTCCGCCCCCCAGCCCGGCGGACAATTTGGTGACGGCCAATTCGGGCGCCTGCCAGAGGCCGTTGCACTCCACGAAGTCCGCGTTCAGTTTTTCAGATTTCAATTCCCTGAACTTCGCCGTCCAGGTCAACCGATACGGCTGCGCGTTTGTCCACCACGCCCACGACGAGACGAAATTGGTTGGAATTCCGGCGGGTGCGGTGAGGTTGCCGGTGAGCCGGATGTCGCGCGCGCCGCCCCAGGGCGTTTGAATCGAGGTCGTGTTCAAATTAAGCCGGACGGCGAACGAGTGAATGTCCTGCGCATCGCCGTCCACAACCAGGCTCAATTGCGGCGTGCCCGTGAAATGGATCCGGTCGAGGGTGTCGGAGAGTTTCCGCAATCGTGCCTGCCAAACGGCGCGACCGGCGGATTTTTTTCCATGAAAAATGTCCCAGTTGCGCATCTCCGGCGCGTGGATGATGTCGCCTGACAACGCGAGTTTCGCGCCCGCGAAGTCAGCTTGAAAATGGTCGAGCGACCAGGTGTTGTTCGTTTGGAAGCGCAATTCGGTCTGAATGTTGTCGAGCGTGAGCCCATTGGTTGGCGTGAGCGGCCAGACGAAATTCCCCTGGCGCAAAATGAGTCCATCAACCTGCCATTGCCGGCGCAACAGTGCGCGGTAGTTCAATTGCAGTTGAATTTCGGCCAGGGAGAGCACCGGATCGTCGGGCGCTTCGGCGTGGCCGAGGCGGACGTTTTCGATGACCAGCCCGTGGACGAAATGCAGGCGCATCCGGGTGAATTCCAATTCGATTCCGCGCGTTTGCAGTGTTTCCACCAGACGCCTTTTTAAAAAATCCGGCAGGCCAATGCGGTTGAACCAGACGAGGGCGCAAACCAGCGCGAGCACCGCGAAAAGAACGGTGATGCGAAACCAGCGAAAGCCGGTTCGACACTTTCGCCAGAAACCGGGTTGCGAAGCCATGTCAGGGAATCCCGCCTTGCGGGACCGGAATGGTGAGATAATTCAAGACGAACTGGTAAAGCACTGGCGGAAAGACGAACGCCCAGCGTTCGCCATCCAGCGTCACAGCGGCCAGCGCGGTTTGTGATGGAAGTTCCGCGCCGAAATCCACGGTGCATTTCGCGCCGTTTTTAAGTTCGACGGTAAGGGAAAGACTTCCCGGCTTGATGCCGAATTTTTCAGGCTCGGTCACATTGTGTCCCACCCAGCCGGCGGCGGTCAATTCGCCCAGCCGGTGCGCGGTTTCCTCGATGGCCGGCGGGTTAATAATGCCTTGCGAACCGGCGGCGAATGACCATTTGTTCGGACCGGTGCGGACAATTTGCCGCGTCTTGCCGTTTTGGTGGATGGTGATTTGCGCCACATCGCCCTCGGTGAAGTTCCAAATTTTGCGCTCGCGAAATTCCCAGGCCGCTTCGGGCAGATGATTGAACGCTTCCGCCGTAATGGCATACACAAAATCCTCGTCCGCGCGCCGGACAAAAACCTCGTTGTTTTGGTTCGTGCCGAAGGATAATTGGACAATGACACTGTTGGTGTTGCCCGCCGCCGAACGTAAAGTGATTTGTCGCGTCGGCGTTTCCAGCCCATAGGTGGGCAAATCCGGCGCGGTCACCACGTCCTTCACAAATCCCGACTCAGCAACAACGCGCAAACCGGCGAGGGTCTTGATGAATGTCTGCACGTTTTCGGCATCCACGGGGAATTTTTCACCGGCGATCCGCCACTCGTTCGGGCCTTGCCGTTGCAGAATGAAATTGGTCTGGTCCTGCACTTCAATTTCCGCGACGGGCGCGGTCAATTCCAGCAGATGCGAGTCACGGAAATCATTCACCGAGCCGCGCCACGGCGACAACGGCTCTTTGGCGGTCGCAACAACGGCGTTCCACCTTTCGCGTCTGGCAAAGACTTGCGTTGGATCATTCGTCGGACTTTTGCCGACGTGAATGGCGGATATGAAATTGGTGCCGTGACCGAGCCACAGGTCGAGATCGGCGGGTTGCAAACCGAACACGGCCAAATCCGCCTTCGGGTCGTCGGTGATGAATTGGGTGACGCGCGTGGTTTGCAGGTGCTGCAACGCATCGGTGATGCGCTCAGCGTCGGCGCGCGCCGGAAACGGACGAATCATGCGCCAGAAATGGTTCGTCGCGTCGCGACGAAGTTCGATGGTCTTCGCGCCGTTGGTCAGCACAATCCAATCCAGGCTGCTGTTGTTCGCATTCACCAACGCGGTGTCGCGCCAGTCGTTGGCCGAATGCGGAATGAATTTGAGCCAGTCGGCATCGGCGACAAAGGCGCCGTCCACACCGACGACGCGTAGAAAAACCTGATCGCCGGGCGGGGTTTTGTTGCCGACCAAAAGCTGCCGGCGCTGGCCGGCGGTTTCGATGACGAGAGAAATGCGGGGCGTTTCAAAACCGAATTCCACGTCCGTATCGTGGTGGCTGCGGAGTTCGGCGGCGCTGATGCGGGTGGCGGGCGTGAGTTTTTGGAGCGCGTCGAGCAGGGCTTCGATGGCGGCTGGCTGCGCGGGATAGGCAAAAGGTTTGGTCAACAGCCACACGCCGTTCGTGCGATCGGCGCGAATTTCCAGCGAGCCGGACGGAATCACTTGAACGCTGGTGACGGCGGGCGGACGCAATTCCGGCAGGAGGCCGGACGACTCCGCGGCGGAAGGCCGCAGGAAATGTTCAAAAATAAAAATCAGCGCGAACAGCGCCGCGGCAATCAGAAACCAGATTCCGGTGGTTTTAGAATTCATTATTTTCTCCGGGCCAGCCAGACCAGACAGCCGAACAGCAGCACCGCGCCGGGCAGCGCCCCCAGCAACAGCCAGCGGACTTCGCGTTGTTGGGTCCGGGCCATCAACAACCGGAACTCCGTGACGGGTCGCGGCCCGATGCCTTTGAGCAGCGTGGTGCGATCCAGCAGCCAGTTGGCCGCGTAACCGACAAAGTCACGGTTGGCGCCGCCTTCAATGTAATGATTGCCGAGAAAAATCGAGTCGCCCGCGATCAGGAGGCGCGTGTTGCCGCGCGGATAGGCGACACCGGCCACCGGCTTTTGCTCGATGGCGACGATGAGCGGGTAACTGTGCGGCGGTTCGGCGTTGTCGCCCGCGAGCGTGGATTTTTCGCCGGAAAAGGCGATCTCCTCCACTTGCGGCGCATCGGCGGGCGGGTTCGGCCATTCCACGCGCTCAATGGGTCGCGGCAAAATCATCTGCAGCGCCGACTGGGCGAGCGGGTTTACCACCGGATGCTGGCCGAACTTGCGGACTTTGATGTCCTGACCGGTCATGGTGTTGGGATCTTTTACCACATCGGCGACGACATTGACGCCCCAGCGTTGCAAAATCGGTTCGAGCCCGGTCGGGCGCTTGATGGAGTCGTAATTAAACAACGCCAGCAACCGTCCGCCCTGCTTCAGATATTCTTCTATCTTTTGCAGTTCCGGGTCGGACAACGCCGCGGTCGGCGCGACAATCGGCTCGGCGATGACCAGCAGGTTGCAATCCATCGGTATGCCGCTGTCGCCGTTCAATTCCAGGTTCGTCACCGCGATGTAGTTTTGGGCCAGAATGGAACCGAATTTCAGGTAGCCGAAATTGTCGCTGTCCGCCAGCGAGGGTTCGCCGTGGCCCTGCAAAAAATACGCCTTGAACGGCTTGGCGCTGGTGACGGCGAGCAACGCGGCAGTGAAATTTTCTTCCCCCAGGAACGCAACCGGTTTGCGCCGGAATTCGCGTTCCTTGGGGTTGGACACCGGCTCGAGTTTGACCTGGGTGAGCGCGTCGCCATTGACAATTTTGATCCGCTTCTCGCAATCGAAGATGATCAGGTTTTTGTCCGTGGGCGCGTTGAGTTTGTATTGCTCCTTGATTTTTTGCGCCTCGCCCGCGTCGCGCACGTAATCCACGGTCTTGACGGAAAGGCGGGGATTGGCCGAGCGATACTCGTTTAACAACGCTACGATGGTCGGATAAAAATCGTCTTGTTTGTCGTAATAAAGGGTGACGTCAACGCGGTTGGTCAGCGATTTGAGAATGTCCAGTGTTTGCGGCGCCAGTTGGACGCGGGTTTGTGAACTCAGGTAAAACCGGTGGAACAAAAACGGGCGCGTGGCCAGGTAATTGACCATCACGACCACGGCCAGCACCAGCGCGGTGCGTACGGCCACGTCGAAGCCGATCTTCCACCGGCGGCCGGGCGAGAAGCTGGGTTGGAATTGGGGGTCGGTGGGCATTTTATTTCCAGCGCCGGCTTTCCACCACGCGCAAGGTCAGAAACAGGAAGAAAAACGTCAGGCTGACGTAAAAAACCACGGTGCGCGTGTCCACCACGCCGCGCGCGAAGTCGTGCATCTGCTCGAACAGGCCGAAACAGGACAGCACCTGCGACTGCCAGTGCGCGGTCACGGGGATGGCCTCGGCCAGAAACCCGAGCGAAAACAAGCTCACGCCAATGACAAAGCTGATCATCGCCGCCGCCACCTGGCTGCGCGTCAACGACGAAGCAAAACAGCCCAGCGACAAAAACAGACAGCCGACCAAAAACACCCCCAGATACATTCCGCCAACCGTGCCGGCGTCCAGCGTGCCAGGCTGGTTCGTAAAATGCCGCACCACCAAGAGGCACGCGAGCATGGGCAGCCACATCATGATGTAAAACACGAGCGCCGAGGCGAATTTCGCCGCCACCACCTGCAAATCACCCACCGGGGTCGTCATCAGTGTTTCAAACGTGCCGGAGTACTTTTCCAGCGCAAACAGCCGCATCGTGAGCGCCGGCGTCGCCAGCAACACAATCAGCCAGAAAAAGTAAGTCCGGTAAAACATTTCCGTCACCGGCATCGGCGACGGGTCGCTGCCGAGATTGGTCATCAACACCACGAAACTCAATCCGATCAAAAACGTCACCGCCGCGATAATCACGTAGCCGTTGATGGAACAGAAAAACGCCGCCAACTCCCGGCGCGTGAGCGTCCAGAAAATTTTCACTCGCTTTCCTCCTCCTCGGTTGGCTTGGTCACCTGCACGTAAATGTCCTCGAGCGAATGGCGGCTGCGCGTCAATTCGCGAATGATCCAGCCGCGTTCCTGCCCCAACGAGAAAATTGCCGGACGCAGATCGTATCCATCGCGCGGCGTCAGCGCACAGCGTTGAAATTCGCCTTCACAGGGTGATACATCGAATTGTTCGATTCCCGGCATTTGCGACAAGGCTTCGCGCAGTTCGTCCGCCGGCGCGGCAATTTCGGCGATGATCTGGCTGCTGCCCGCCATGAGCCGCTGCAAATTGTCCGGCGTGTCGGCGGCCAGAATTTTGCCGTCGTACATGATGAGCATCCGGTTGCACGTCATTTCCGCTTCGGGCAAAATGTGCGTCGAAATCAGCACCGTGTGCTTCTGCGCGAGACTTTTGATCAATTGCCGCACCGCGCGAATCTGATGCGGATCGAGGCCGAGGGTCGGTTCATCCAGAATGATCAATTCCGGCTCATGCACCAGTGCGTCCGCCAGACCGACCCGCTGCTTGTAACCCTTGGAAAGCTGGCCGATGATGCGGCGCCCCACCTCCGTCAACCCGCATTGCTCCATCACCGTGTCCACGCGCTCGCGCGAACGCCGCCGGTCGAGGCCCTTGAGCCGCGCGCGGAATTTCAGGTATTCCCGCACGCGCATTTCAGGATACAGCGGATTGTTTTCCGGCATGTAACCGATGCGGCAGCGCACTTCATCCGACTGGCGAAAAACATCGAAGCCCGCGACGCGCACCGTGCCGGACGTCGCCGGCATGAAACACGAAAGAATCCGCATGGTCGTGCTTTTGCCCGCGCCGTTCGGTCCGAGCAAACCGACAATTTCGCCGCGCGCGACCGTGAACGAAATGCCCGCCACCGCCGTGCGTCCGGCGTAGCGTTTCGTCAAATTCGTCACCTGAATCATCGCATTGTTGTTCATCGAAGCTCAACGCGGAGTTTAGTCAAAAAATACCGCTTCCGGCCAATAAATTCTGCGGCGAAGAACCTGGCCGGTTTCTATAAACGGGCAAAACCGCCGTTGGCTGCGTTCAAAATTATGCGTGCCGGCTTGACTTTGCTCAACCGCAGGCGCAAAAGCAACCCGCAGTGTCTCCGCCGCCTGAAAATTTTTACGCCGACTGGCGCTCGCGCTTGGGCACGGGGAATGTCCTGCGCGACGAAAATGATCCGCCGCCGGAACGCCTGCTCCAGGCCATCTGGCACCACCAGCGGTTGCAGCGCGACCGGCTCCAAACCGCCGATGGAAAATCCGTTCGCATTTTGCATCCTGGCTTTGCGAGCGTCGAAGGCGGGCCGGATTTTCGCGGCGCGGTCATTCAAATCGGCGACGCCGCGCCGTGTTCCGGTGACGTGGAAATTGATCTGCGCGTCGGCGGCTGGCGCGCCCACGGTCACGACCGCAACCCGGATTTTAAGAATGTCCTGCTGCACGTCGTTTGGGACGACGTTGGAGTTCACGCTTCAGCGTGCCGGAATCGGGCAATGTCAAACAAGCTGAAGCTTGAACTCCAACCTTCGCCGCCGACGCTCGCCGTGGGCGACAAACTGGACGCGCCGTTGGCCGAACTCGGATTATGGCTTGAAAATGATTCACCGCGTGTCCTGCCCGAAAATTTGCGCGGCCAATGTTGCGTGGTGTTGCGCGAATTGGATGAAACGCGGCAAGGCAGGATTTTGGACGCGGCCGCACGCGTTCGTTTTCAAGCCAAAGCGGAACAATTTCGCGCCCGCGCCCGGCACGTCGGCTGGGAGCAGGCGCTGTGGGAAGGCCTGTTCCGCGCGCTCGGTTACAAACACAACCTCTGGCCCATGCAAAATCTCGCCGAATTGCGCCCGCGCTGGATGCGCGGCACGGACCCGGCCTTTGCGCTTCAAGCGCGGCTGCTCGGCCTCAGCGGTTTGCTGCCGGCGGAACTGACCCGGGCACAGGCCGGCAGTGATGGTTATCTGCGCCGCGTCTGGGATTGCTGGTGGCGGGAACGCGATGAATTCAGTGATTGCATTCTGCCGCGTGCGGTCTGGAAATTTCACGGATTGCGCCCGGCCAATCATCCGCAGCGCCGGCTGGCGCTGGCCGCGCACTGGCTGGCGGCGGGGAATCTGATTCAAAAACTCGAACGTTGGTGTGCGTCTTCAATTGTGGAGGGCCGCCGTGCCGGCAACCCTGGAATTTTGGGGACGGCGACACGCCATCCCTCCCAGGCATTGGTGGATTCACTGCGGAAAATTCTTGAAGTGGAACGCGACGAATTCTGGTCCTGGCACTGGACGTTCCGCTCGGCGCGGCTGAAAAAGCCGCAGCCGCTGCTGGGCGATGCGCGGGTGACGGATTTGGCGGTGAATGTGATTCTGCCGTGGCTTTGGACGCGCGCCGCCGAAGGCAAAAATGGAAAACTCCAGCGGATCATTGAACACCGCTATGCCGCCTGGCCGCAGGCGGAAGACAACTCCGTCTTGAAACTGGCGCGGCAGCGCTTGTTGGGGGTTGGGCGAAGCCGTGTGTTGCGGAGCGCTTCCGCGCAGCAGGGATTGATCCAGATCACACGCGATTTTTGCGAACACTCGAATGCGGTCTGCGAAAACTGCCGGTTCCCGGAACTGGTGCGTGGTTGGAATAGTGGCACCGGCTTCCGGACTGCAGGAAATTAAACCAAATCATAGGCTGGAAACCTGTGCCGCAAAATCACTTCACTTCCAGATTGGCGAACGGAGTGTTCAATCCGGCGGACTGCGGTTCTTCCGAAACGGGCACCTTGTCTTTCGCGGGGGCGGGACGGGCGGGCTGATGATTGTCCGCAGCCGGCGCCGGACTGCCTTCGGTTTGATGCGGATTTTTGGCGCGCTTGTTGCGCGGCAGCGGGCTGACCATCACATTGATGCCGCGTCCGATGAGTCTCGGCGGAAAATCGGGATTGCCGTAGGGCGCGATCTCGGCCAGAAATTTTTCGATGACCTGGAAGCCGACTTCCGTGTGCGCCATTTCGCGGCCGCGGAATTTGAGCGCGACCTTCACTTTCATGTCCTCGCAGAGAAAATCCACCGCGTGCGTGACCTTGATGCCGAGGTCGTGCGGGTCAATGCGCGAGCTTAATTGCACTTCCTTCACCATCGAGGCGTGCTGGTGCTTCTTGGAATCCTTTTCCTTCTTGGCCTGTTCGTAACGGTATTTGCCGAAATCCACGAGCCGGCAGACTGGCGGCGTGGCAGCGGCGGCAATCTCGACGAGGTCAACCCCATGCTGCCGCGCGAGATTGATCGCGTCATTCAACGAGATGACGCCGAGTTGTTTGCCGTCAACTCCAATGACCCGGACTTCGCGGGCGCGAATTTTGCCGTTGACCCGGACAAACGAAGCAGGAGAAAAATTGCGTGGAGAATAAGGGCGGCTCAAGACACCCTCGTCGGTTGTAGCTTAACTGTAAGTTTTCGCATCAAGCAAACTGGCCCGGCCAGTTCAAAATCTGCTCTACCAATAAGCCTTTCAGGTCGAACGTGCAAGCAAATAATCGGTGACACTCAAAAATCAGGTTCTGATTTAATGGCTTTAACCACGGCTTCGTAAATCCGCTTTAACGGTATCTTCGCCCGCATCGCCAGTTCTTTGCAGGATTCAAACTCCGGCGCGGCTTGGACCACCTTCCCGTTGAGCCGGCCAATTTTCACGGTAATCTCGCCCAGCGGCGTTTTGACCCGGGTGAATGCGCGCCGCAATTTGCGCCGTTCCACCAGCGTCCGCCGCACGCCAAACGCACTCGTTTCGCGCAAAATCATTTCGCTGAATTTGTCCGCATCGGTTTCGGCGCACAGAACCGTGAGCAACACCCCGGGACGGTTTTTCTTCATCTGGATCGGCGTATGGAAAACATCCAGCGCACCCGCCGCCAGCGCCGTTGCAACGAAATGTCCGAGGATTTCCCCGCTGACGTCGTCCAGATTCGTTTCGAGCACGGCGACACGATCCGTTTCCCAATCCAAAACTTTGGACTTTGGACTTTGGACTTTGGACTCCCTGCCCAGCACCGCCCGGAGAACATTGGGCCGCGTCTGGTGGTCACGCGTGCCGAGTCCGAAACCGATTTTTTCCGCGACCAAACCTTGCATCGGGCCAAAATCTTCGACGAACTCCGCCAGCAGGGCGGCCCCGGTGGGCGTGACCAGTTCGTGCGGTTCGTCGCATTGCGTCATGCCAATGCCACGCGCGCCGAGAATCGCCAGCGTCGCCGGAGCGGGAACGGGAAAGCGTCCGTGCGCGCAATCCACCCAGCCGGTGCCTTCCACGACCGGGGCGGCCAGCACGCGCGGCCGGCCCAGCATTTCCAATGCAACGCACGCGCCTACGATGTCCACGATTGAATCCACCGCGCCGACCTCGTGGAAATGAACTTGCTCCGGCGGCCGGCCGTGGATTTTGCCCTCGGCCTCCGCGAGGCGTTGAAACACGCCGGCGGATTTTTTCTTCGCCCACGCCGACAATTTGCTGCGCCCGATGAGTTTTTTGATTTCCGCAAACGTCCGGTTCCCGTCGTGACGATGATGGTCGTGGCTATGATCCGGGTGGTGGCCGTGATGATGTTCGTGGGCATCGGCCAGATGGACATCAAACTTCACGCCCTCAATGCCGGATTTTTGTCTGCGCGCGATGTGCAGGTGATAGCCGTCGAGCTTCAATTTCTTCAACTCGCGTTCCAGTTTGCGGGCATCCACGCCGAGGTCCAGCAGCGCGCCGATGAACATGTCGCCGCTGATGCCGCTGAAAATATCGAGATAAAGCGTTTTCATATGTTTCATCCTGTGGCGGCGGTCTGTGACCGCCGCATTTCTTCGTCAAATCTCAAGGCATGAATTTCTTCCTGAAATGGCCAATCCGTCCAGTCTTTTACCAAACCGGCGCGAACACAATTTTCAACCACGTAAAGCCATTTTTTGGAGTAGGATTCACTGGAACGAAGAACATGATCGAAGAAACCCTTTTGCCAATGTGGTGATGGCACGCCATTCTTCCTCAATTCCTTGGACAGAAAATTTTTCAAGCTTTTGACCCAATCGGAAAGGTTTTCCGCAGGCGGAGGAAGTTTGACGAACAAATGAATGTGATCGGGCATCAAAATATACCGACCGACAAAAATTTCCCTTTTTAGCGCTTCCGCGAAAAATTCCATGCAAACAGAATGTATTTGCTGATTGGCGAGGATGACCATCCGTTCATGTGTGCAAAAAGTGATGAAACAGACTGGATTTTCGACGTGCAACCGCTCCAAACGATGCAGACGTTCCATAAAATTTGCGGCGGTCACAGACCGCCGCTACAGAGCATATTGATCTGGCTGGCGGCGTAACCGGCGCCGAAACCGTTGTCAATGTTCACCACGGTCACACCACTGCCGCAACTGTTCAACATGCCGAGCAACGCCGCAATGCCGCCGAAGCTCGCGCCGTAACCGATGCTCGTCGGCACGGCAATGACCGGTTTGGAAACCAAACCGGCGACGACGCTGGGCAACGCGCCTTCCATGCCGGCGACGACGATGAGCACGTTCGCCCGCCGGATGTTTTCCGATTTCGCCAACAGTCGATGCAAACCGGCAACGCCGACATCGTAAATCCGCTCGACCCGGTTGCCCATGATTTCCGCCGTCACCGCCGCCTCCTCCGCCACGGGCAAATCACTGGTGCCGGCGCAAATGATGCCGATGGTTCCAGCCCGTCTGGCCAAAGGCTTTTTTTCAATCGTCACACACCGCGCCAATTTGTGGTGGACGGCCAGCCTGAATTTTTTGCGCAACGCGCGCGCATGGGCATCGGTGATACGGGTGATGAGAACCCGCGAATCGGACGCCAGAATTTTCGCAGCTATTTTGACGACTTGTTCCGGCGTTTTGCCGCTGCCGAAAATGACTTCGGGAAAACCTTTGCGGAGCGCGCGGTGCCTGTCCACCTGCGCGAAGCCGAGGTCGGCCACCGGCGCAGACTGAAATGCGCGCAGGATTTTTTCGCGCGGAATTGTTCCGGCGCGAAATCGTTCCAGCAGGCGGATGGCTTCAGCAATGGTCACGCGCTGACGATGCCACAGGAATGCGCCCCGGTCACGCGGGAAACTCAGCGGTGATGCCGGAACAGCCGTTTCCGGTTGACGTAAAGATACCAGACGATGAATACATTTATCGCCAGCACGATGAATATCCCCAGTTTGGGATGATGAAACCATTCCGGCGGCAGGTTGTTTGTCAATTCGTGGCGGTGGTGGCGCACCAATTCAAAAATCTCAATCGGGATGAAAAACGCCGACTCGCCAATCGCCAGCCAGATGGCCCACTTCGCCCGAAACGCCAGTCCCAAGCTCAGGACGATCAGAAACAATCCGCAAAGAAACGTGCCCGAGGCCACTTCGCGCACATTGGCGGGCGTGATGGTATCCAGCCAGTCGCCAATGCCTTGAAAAAAACTTCGCTCCGGGTCGAGATGAACCCACCGCAGAAATTGGTCGAACACGTCCGATAAATCCTTGTTTGCCAGTGAAAGGACGCCCAATGCCAGCAGCAACAGCGCGACGCCTTTGATTAACTTGATCGCAACGATGAAATACAGCATCGGCGCGCGCTCCTTCGGAGTTGCCGGGGTTTGTGCGTTCCCGGTCATCAGCGGACTTTCGGTAACAACCAATTTAACAATTCACTGATGGCCATGCGCTCCTGCCGGCCATCGTCCCGAAAACGCACCGTCACCGTATCCTTCAGCTCCGGCTTTTCGCCCAGCGTGTCGAAATCAATCGTCACGCAGAACGGCGTGCCGGCTTCATCCTGGCGCGCGTAACGGCGGCCGATCGAACCGCCGTCGTCGTAAAACACATTCATCCACGGACGCAACCGGCCGCGAACTTCAGTCGCCTTTTTCACCAGTTCCGGCTTGTTCTTGAGCAACGGCAGCACAGCCACCTTGATGGGCGCGACGCGCGGATGAAATTTCAAAATCACCCGCGTTTCGGTCTTGCCCTTGTCGTCGGTCCCGGTGACTTCGCTGTAGGCGTTGGTAATCAAAGCAAGAATTAGACGATCCACTCCCGCCGACGGTTCAATGACATGAGGAATATATTGGCCTTTGGCGAGGCCGTTCGCGTCTTCGGTGGCGTCCTTTGCTGCCAGCTCCGCCTTCACGCCCATTTTGACAAGATATTTTTTCCGGTTCTCGTAATAGCGCCGCCAGAGTTCGTCCGATTTTTCCTTCGGCAACTTTGCCCACGCGGTGCGCAGTTCCTCGTCAAACACCCCCAGGGGTTTGCCGGAGAAACGTTCGTGCTGGCTCAAATCGAAATCGCCGCGGGCGGCGATGCCTTCGAGTTCCTGCGTGCCGAACGGGAACTTGAACAAAATGTCCACGCAGGCGCGGGCGTAATGCGCGAGTTCCTCCGGCTTCTGCCAGTATTCTTCGAGCGTGGTGCGCGGCAGTCCGATGCCTTCGTAAAACTTGATCCGCTCCTCGACCCAGTATTTGTGCCACGCTTCCCAGCCCCAATTCGATTGCGGATTGCAGATTGCGGATTGCGGATTGACGTCGCCGGCTTTGGCCACACCGCCGCAAATGGCTTCGACGACTTCGTCGGGCTTGATGAAAAATTCCAGTTCCATCTGCTCGAACTCGCGCGAGCGGAAGGTGTAATTGCGCGGCGTGACCTCGTTGCGAAACGCCTTGCCGACCTGCGCGATGCCAAATGGGACTCTTTGGCGCGACGTTTCGAGCACGTTTTTGAACTGCGCGAAGATGGCCTGGGCCGTTTCGGGGCGGAGGTAGGCAATCGCCGATTCATCCCGCACCGGGCCAACGTAGGTTTGGAACATCAGGTTGAACGCCCGCGGCGCGGTCTTCTCCCCGTGGCATTCAGAAACCATCTTGCCGGGCTTTTGCGGACAGGGGATTTCATGGGTCTGATCGGCGCGGAAACGGCCTTTGCACGTTTTGCAATCAATCATCGGGTCGCTGAACGTATCCACATGTCCCGACGCCTTCCAAATTTGCGGGTGCATGATGATGGTGGCTTCGAGGCCGGCAACGTCGTCACGCTGGCGCGTCATGGTGTTCCACCAGAGTTCCTTGACGTTGCGCTTGAGTTCCGCGCCGAGCGGGCCGTAGTCCCAAAAGCCGTTGATGCCGCCGTAAATCTCGGAGGATTGAAAAATGAACCCGCGCCGCTTGCACAGCGACACGATTTTTTCCATCAACGCGTTTTCTTTCAGCTCGGCCATAGGGTCGAGCAGTGTTTGCGATGCGCGCGGCGCTGTAAATGAGATTTTGATTGGTCCAACGGCGGTTCGGCGCGTGAATTTCACGCGCGACGCGTGAAAATTTCACGCATTGGGCCGTCGCGAAAAAGTCCGCGGGCGATTTTTATTGGCATTTAGCCGGGAAAACCGGTTGGCATCGGCACTGCTGAACATTTTTCAGATTGATGTTGACGACGCGTGCGATTGATGGTTGATTTACGGAATTCGACGAACCGTCCGCCAACGAACAAAAACCAAAAAACCTTATTTGAACGTATGAAAAAAATTCTGAAACAGAACAAGGCCTTCACGCTGATCGAGTTGCTCGTCGTGATCGCCATCATCGCCATCCTTGCGGCTCTGTTGCTGCCGGCGCTCGCCGCGGCCAAGCGCAAGGCGCAACGCATTAATTGCGTCAGCAACATCAAACAAGACGGGATTGCCTTCCGTCTCTGGGAAGGTGACAATCAGGATCGATATCCCATGGCCGTCAGCACGCTTTACAACGGCGCCAAGGAGCAGGTTTATTGCGTCGCAAATACCCCCAGTGGCACGCCTGGGGCCGGGTATGGTCTGACCAACGTTTGGGTCGTCATGTCGAATGAATTGAGCACGCCCAAGGTTTTGTTTTGTCCGGCTGACAGCATTCGGAATTACCAGACCAACTTTATTTCTTTGGCGTCCATTAATCAAAACACGAGCTACTTTGTCTGTGGCGATGCGGCCGAAACTTATCCGCAGATGATTTTGGATGGCGACCGGAATATTGGGACAGCTACTACCCCCAATAGCCCCGCAATCATGACCAACGTACTTGGTGTGCAATGGATGGGGGGTAATCCATGGTGGGCGTGGGACTCCATTACTATGCATTTGAGGGCTGGCAACATCGGAATGGCTGATGGCAGCGCCCAGCAGGTAACTATTTCCGGGTTGCAGAATGCCTTGGGCACCGCCACCAATGGCGCGCCGGCCAATCACCCGTGGTATAATTTCCCGCAGGGAGCAGCTCAGTAAACGCAATCTGGATTTTACTGTTTCACACAACAGCAAGGCATCCGCAAGGGTGCCTTGTTTTGTTTTAACCGGTGAGTTCCTCCTGAACGAATCAAAGGTTGCGGCCGGAACTGTCGGAATCATCGTTATCGTTTTTCTTTTCTGACTTTTCCGAAAGCCGCTGCCGGGCGAAAAATTTTTGCAACAACCCCCGGCAATCCGCTTCCCGGATGCCGCCCATGATTTCACAGCGGTGGTTCAGCGTGGGAAATTGCAGCAGGTTCATCGCCCCGCCGGCCGCGCCGCCCTTCGGGTCGCTGGCGCCGAACACCACGCGCGCCAGCCGGGCATGCACCATCGCGCCCGCGCACATCGGGCAGGGCTCCTTGGTCACGTAAAGCGTGCAATCCGTCAGCCGCCAGTCGCCGGCGGTTTCCCCGGCCTGGGTGAGCGCGAGCATCTCGGCGTGCGCCGTGGCGTCTTTGAGCTGTTCCACCTGATTGAATGCCCGTGCGATGATCCGGCCCTCGCGGACGATGACCGCGCCGACGGGCACCTCGCCGGCTTCATCGGCGCGGGCCGCCTGCCGCAACGCCTCGCGCATGAAATAATCGTCGCTGTGCAAATCAATGATGGGCTCGTCCATGCAATTTCGGATTTCGGATTTCGGATTTCGGATTTGGGGTTGAGCCGGACTCCTCCAATGTCCAGTCGTTGCGCCCGTCGGGGTGGCAATGGCAATGCGCCGCGAAAAATCCGCCGCGATGCCGCCAGAACCAGGGCCAGATTTGCTCCCGGTCGGTTTGCGGCAGATTCAAACCGTCGAGGGCGGCGCGGGTGAAGAATTGAAAACGGCCCTCGGCGTGGTCGGGCGGCAGGGTTTTCAGGCGCGGTTTGACCTCGAACAAGAACATCAGCCAGTGCGTCCGGCCCTGGTATCCGTGTTCGCTGACGAGGCCGGTCAGGTGCAGATCTTCCGGACGCAATGAAAGCCCGGTTTCCTCATGCGCTTCGCGGCAGGCGCAGGCGTAGGGCGATTCGCCGATGTCCATTTTCAGTTTTCCGCCGCACGGGCTCCACAAACCGCGGTTTGGCTCCTGCGCGCGTTCGAGCAACAGCACTTCGTCGCGCTCGCTGAAACAGTAGAGCAGCGTGGCAACTTTGTAGGGCAAAATCATCAGATGGAATTTCGAATTTCAATTGATGAATGTCGAGTGTAGAAACAAGAATCACATTTCCATTGCGACCCGGCTTAAAAACATTAGGCTTATACTTTCCGCCCCGAAAGCTTTCGGGGTGAAGACAAAAATCCATGAAAAGTTACGATATTGCAGTCATTGGCGGCGACGGCACGGGCCCGGAAGTCGCCCGCGAAGCCCTCAAGGTTTCCGAGGCCGCGGCCAAAAAGTTCGGTTTCAAGATCAACTGGCATCATTACGATTTCGGCGGCGAACGTTATCTGAAGACGGGCGAGGTGCTGCCCGACAACGCGGTGGATGAACTGCGCAAGTTCAAGGCGATTTTCCTCGGCGCCGTCGGCCATCCGCAGGTCAAGCCGGGCATTCTCGAAAAAGGCATTCTGCTGCGTCTCCGCTTCGAGCTGGAGCAATACATCAATTTGCGGCCCGTGAAACTTTACCGCGCCGCCGACTGCCCGTTGAAGGACAAGGGGCCGGAACACGTTGACTTCGTTGTGGTGCGCGAAAACAACGAGGGTCTTTACGTCGGCGCGGGCGGTTTTGTGTTCAAGGGCACACCGCATGAAGTGGCGATCCAGGAATCGGTGAACACGCGCCGGGGCGTGGAACGCTGCCTGAAATTCGCTTTTGACCTCGCGAAAAAGCGGCGCGGCGGCAAGTCGTGGCAGGGCCTCAAACCGGAGGACGTCAAAGTGGGCCAGACTGCGCAACTTACGCTCTGCGGCAAGACAAACGTACTCACGTACGCGTTCGATCTTTGGTGGCGCGCGTTCAATGAACTCGGCGCGAAGTATCCGGCGGTGAAACGCGATTACGCCCACGTGGACGCCACGGTCATGTGGTTCGTGAAAAACCCGGAGTGGTTCGATGTGATCGTCACCGACAACTTGTTCGGCGACATCATCACCGATCTGGCGGCGATGATTCAGGGCGGTTTGGGTATTGCCGCCGGGGGCAACATCAATCCCGAAGGCACGAGCATGTTCGAGCCGATGGGCGGCAGCGCGCCGAAATACACCGGCCAGAATGTCATCAACCCGCTCGCGGCCATCAACGCCGCGGGGATGATGCTCGACTTCCTCGGCGAAGCCAAAGCAGGCGCGGCCATCGAAGCAGCCGTCGTGAAAATCATCAACACCAAAATCAAGTCGCTCGCGGCCGGCAAAATGGGCCATGGCACGCGTGAAGTCGGCGATTTGGTGGCGGCGGCGGTTTGAAGGCGGGGGCCGAATGAAAAGTCTGACCGAACATCTCTGGTTCGAAACGCCGCATCGCCGCGATTACATCAACATCACCGGCACGGTCGAGCAGCTTGTCCGCAAGAGCGGCGTGCAGGAGGGGCTTTGCCTCGTCAACGCCATGCACATCACCGCCAGCGTCTATATCAACGACGCCGAGGACGGCTTGCTGCACGATTACGATGTATGGCTGGAAAAGCTCGCGCCGCACGAACCGGTTTCGCAATACCAGCACAACCGCACCGGCGAGGACAACGCGGACGCGCACCTGAAACGCCAGGTCATGGGCCGCGAAGTCGTCGTGGCCATCACGAAGGGCAAACTGGATCTCGGCCCGTGGGAACAGATTTTCTACGGTGAATTCGACGGCCGCCGCCGCAAGCGCGTGCTGGTAAAAATCATCGGGGAGTGATTCTTCAATCGGGCTGTTTCAGCCCGAACTCTGAAATAGAAAAGGGAGCGCGCCCGTCCCGGGTGTGCTTCCCAATTTCGGAGTCAGGATTCAAATAAAAAGGGCGGCCCGAAGGCCGCCCTTGAATCTTTATACCACCGGCACCCGCCTAGAACTTGAGGCGATAGAACTTGGCCGTGCTGTTCGCGCTGTTGGTGAACGGAGTGGTGACCCCGGGAATGTTGGTGTAAGTGCCGGTCACGGCCGGCGCTGACTGGAGACTGAAGGAAGGATCGGCCCACGTCAGCACGACGTTGGTGCCGCTTTGCTGGATGTTCAACGGAATCGGATCCGGGACGCCAGTGAGCGCGGCGAAGGAGAGGCCAACCTTGAGATTGGCAATGGTCATGGTTCCTTCGCCGACATTTTCGCGCAAGGCATAGGCGGCAATGATGCCCAGGCTGCCGACGGGGGTGGTGTCGGTCATGCCCGGTGAAGATTCGTTGGCAGGATTAATCCAGATGGTGCTGAAACCATTGGACAGAACCAGCCGGGTGACCACCGTGTAGTTGCTGTTCAACACCAGGTCCTGCGCGATTTGTGCGGTCGTGTTGGTCACGCCGGAATAATTGCCGACGCCGATGCGGTAGGAGCCAGATGCCGCATTGTGGGTGGACGCATAAACCCGATCGTAAAACCCGGAAGTCGAACTGTCTTTGAAATGTGCGAAGTAAGTGCCGCCATCGGTTGGCAACGCGCTGTAATTCAGCGTGAAGCTGGAATACAACACCTGGTTGTTGAACCCCTGGTTGTTGGTCGGATTGTAGGGCTGGCCAATCAAAGGAGCGTTCACATCCTCGCTGTTGCCGTCCGTTACCGTGACCTGACCCGACCCGACCTGCATTTGCCCGGCAGTGCCGCTGTGGGTCTGCCAGAATCCCCCCGACTGGTTGATGATGGCACCGCTGCCGTCATAATCAAAATAGTCGTTGAGCACGATGTTAAGATGCGGGCGAACGACCAGGCTGAAGGAAACGGACGTGTTCTTCTGCCCGTCATTGACCGTGACAGTGATAGGGGCGACTCCATATTGATTCGGCACCGGGGCAATGATAATCGTGCGGCTGGCACCGCTGCCGCCAAAGGAGATATGGCTGGTATCGTTCGACACGAGCGTTGTATTGCCCGAAAAGGCCGTCAGCGTCAGACTGCCCGCCGGGGTCTGGTCGTCGCCGACCGTGAAGGCAAAGGTGCTGGTAATGTTCCCCAGCATATTGGTGCTTGCCAACCCGCTGATGGTTGGCGGCTGGTTGCCCGGATTCACCGTCACATAGAACCAAGTCGTGGTGGAATCACCATTACCGTCGGTCACCGTGACCTGGATGGGCGCAACGCCCAGCCCGTTGAGCACGGGCAAGAGGGACAGGGTGCGGCTGGCGCCGCTGCCGCCCAGCACAAGTTGGCCATTCGGCATCACCGTCTGGTTGAGCGAAACGGCGGAAACCAGGAGAGAATCGGCGGCGGTTGAGTCATCGCCCACGGTGAAATTCAGCACCGTCGCGGCGGCGGTGTCCGTGGTGACGACATTGGTGAAACTGGAGATGGTCGGCGGCAGGTTGTTGTTGGTGATGGCGTCGCCGGTGATGTTGACGATGTCGTAGCTCACCGTGCCGCTGGTGGCGTAGGTACTGGAGATGCCCACATAATTCGGGCTGTTCGTAGCCCCATTGCTCGCCGAGCCTTCGGTTTCGATTACAATGCGGATGCCGAAATTAGGGTTGTTTTGAACCCCCGGAAAACCCACAAGACTGAAGGCCCTCGATTCGTAAAGGGTCGTCGAGAAACTTGAGCCGGTGGGGTAATCAATGAAGTCCGTGCCATTGGTGGTGTATTGCAGCCGTTCATATTTGCTGGCGGTGCTGGTGCCGCGGGTGTCGTAGGAAACGTTGATGTTTTTAGCGCCGGAGGTGCTGACGTTGAAACGCACCCCGGAGGTTTTGTTGCCAACTCCACTGGCGGGATAGCCGTCTGTCCCCCAAGCGTTGTTCACCTCCACCATATCCGGGTCATTGGCACTGGCCACACTGTTTGAAAAACCCGACACGGTGCCGACCAGCACCGCAGTGCCGACGCCTTGCGCCGGCGTCGGGCTGGTGACGTTGAGGCTGCCGTTGAAGTCCCAGTAAACCAGCGGGGCGGTGTTGGCGACGGTGAGCGTGACCACGGAACTGGTTGCCGAACTGTAAACATTGGTGATGACGACGAAGTAACTGGCGGCGTTATCACTATTGGCCAGATTGGTGATCGTCAGGGTGCTGGTGTCGGTTCCGGAAATCCGACCACCATTGCTCAACGGCGTGTTTGAGCCCAGCGTCCCCGTGAACCACTTATAGCCCATCGTCGGGGTGCCGTTCGCGCTCACGGTGAAGGACACCGTCGAGTTCAACAATTTCGTTTGACTGGACGGCTGGATGATAATTGCCGGGTCCACGACCGTCAGCGAAACCACGGCGCTGGTGGCCATGCCGGACGCGTTGGAAAGCGCCACTTGATAATTGGCGATGTCCGCCGCCAGAACGTTGGCAAGCGTCAACGTAGCGGTGGTCGCGCTGGAAATCAAATTGGTGCTCGAACCCGTTTCCTTATACCAATAGTAACTCGCGGCGTCGCCCGTGGCGGTGACAGTGAAAGCAGCCGTGTCGCCCGCATTGGCCGCAATGCTCGACGGCGATATGCCGGTGATCACGGGCGGGTTTCCGGCCGGCGCGGTCGAGGTGACCGCGACGTTATCAATGGCGATTTTCGGACGCGAACCGGTTGTTCCACCAGTTCCGTTATAATAATAAAACCGGATTCTCGCGGTGGAACTGCCGTTGAAACCAGCCGGCAGGGCAACAGACGTGATCGAGCCTGATGCCGCAACATTGTTTACGACGTTGAGCACCGCTGCTCCGGTGAGTTCAGTCCAGGTGGAACCATCGGTGCTGGTGTAAACTCTCACCGAACCACACCGGTTGCCAGTGCTGTTATTCACCTCTGTCCAATTAAAACTCAAAGCCCCGGCGTTTCTGCCGGTGAAGTCCAACAGCAGATCAACGGCCACGGCCGATGTGTTGTCAGTAGAACCCGTGGCCAAAAAAGTCATGCTGCCAACGGGACTGTTGGTCTGAAGACCGCCGGAAGTGCCGCTTGAAAATGTCGCCGTGGAAGTGGTGATCTTCTGCCCGTCGGGTATCGTCCCGCTAGAATTGACGGCCACCGGCGACCAGTTTGAGGCCGTCGTGCTGGTGCCGCCCAAGCCGGCCGGCCAGCTTACCATGTCCGAAAAATTTTCCGAATAATTGCCGCTGGCCATGGGATACGGCGTGGATGCCGCCCCGGCCTGGCCGGTAAAAAACATTGGACTGATGAGGGCCGCCGCGATGGCGGTTGCCCTTAGGATTGATTTCTTTAGGTTCATTTTCATGGTGGTTGTTTCGTTTTTATTTTTAGGATCGTTGACTTCCTTGTTTGTTAAATTTCGAGCAAGCTCATAAGTTGAAAACTTAGTTGGGTGTGGTCGGTGATGGATACCAATACATCGTGCGCGGGACGGCCCATTCAGCGCTGGCGCTGTAATAGGTGGCGGTGTCCCGCCAAAACTCATTGGTCCTCGCGGTGCGGCAACTGCCGTCACACATTGCGAAATTTTCAAGCTTGTTGTAGCCATGGCGGACGGCGGAATATTTGCCGTTGGTGACGGATTCCGCCGGAATATTGGAAACTGTGGTGGTGTCTTGTTCCGCCATGAAAATCGTGTCGGTTGGTTTTTTAATGTCGGAGAGTTTGGTCTGCGGCACACCCGTTGGCTGGCCGCTTGAATTATAGCGGGTGGAATAATCAACGCATATGGCGCTGCTTTCCGCATACATGAAAAAGGCCTTGTTCGCGCTTAGTGGGTTTAAATAACCTTGTGCCGCAGTGGGATCAGGCGTGCTGGGACAGGAAAAAATAGACGAACTGCCGGGCAATGGCTGTTTGCCTGTGGAGTACGGGGGATAAAGACTCATGAGTGACGGCTGCGATATGCTGACAGGCACAGCGTTATACCACGCATAATCCTTGTTGTCGAGGTGGCCGGGTACCTGAGAGAAAATGGTGTCCGTAGCCGAAGCGGCACCTTCCTCGGGCACATAATCATTATTTTCATCCGAATACATATGAAAAGCCAGCCCCCATTGTTTCATGTTGCCAAGGCACGTAATGGCCTGCGCCTTGCGTTTGGCTCCGGCCAGCGCCGGCAACAACAGCGCGGCCAGGATGGCGATGACAGCGATGACGACCAGCAACTCGATCAAGGTGAAAGCCCGCCGGGTTGGCCGGAAATAAAAATCAGCAATGATACTTTCGCGAACCGTTTTGCCGCTTTCAAACATAAACTTGCTCATCCTGCCTGCAAGATCGGGACGATCTTACTGTTTGCGCGCGAACCGGTCAGGGTTGACGACGAAAGCGTTTTCTCACGAATAGTTGTCGCTGGCAAGCACTTCCCGGAAAAGTTGTTCACATCTTCACACAATTCACAAAACGGCAACCCAACGGTAACCCATTCGACACACCACTTGCGTTTCCGGGGACGAAAGCGCATTTTTCCTGACGCAAAACGAAGAACTTCAATGAAAAAATGCAACTGGATTTTGCTCCTGGCCTTCGCCGCCGGCCTGCATGCCGCCGATGCGCCCAAAACCAATTCGACCAATTCGCCCGCCGCCGGCTCGCCGCGCCAAAGCGAAGCGACGGCGGGCACCAACGAGCCGCCCGCCGCTAAAATTGAAGCCGGAACGATTCCCGATGCCACCCACAAGCCGGTCTTCACGACGAACACCGTGGCCATCGCCGGCCGGCGCGTGACCTACGTGGCCGAAACCGGCATGTTGCCCATTCTCAAAACCGACGGCACGTCCCGCGCGTCGGTCTTTTACGTCGCCTACACGCGCACCGGCCAGACCAACCTGGCCGCGCGGCCCGTCACGTTTTGTTTCAATGGCGGGCCCGGCTCGTCGTCCGTGTGGCTGCATCTGGGCGCGCTCGGCCCGCGCCGCGTGAAAATGAACGCGGACGGCACCTTGCCGCCGCCGCCATTCGGCCTGGTGGACAACGAATATTCCATTTTGGACGCCAGCGATTTGGTGTTCATTGATCCGGTCGCCACCGGGTTCAGCCGCCCGGTGAAAGACGAAAAGCCCGACCAGTTTTTCGGGGATACCGCCGATCTCGATTCCGTCGGCGAATTCATCCGGCTCTGGACGACGCGGCACGAACGCTGGCTCTCGCCGAAATATCTCTGCGGCGAAAGCTACGGCGTCTTTCGCGCGGCGGGCCTCGCCGACCACCTGCGCTCGCGTTACGGAATGTATTTAAGCGGCCTGGTTTTGGTCTCCGGCGTTCTGGATTTTGCCACCATCTGGAACAATGCGGGCAACGACGTGCCCTACCCGCTCTATTTGCCGGCTTACACGGCGGCGGCGCAGTTTCACAAAAAACTGCCGCCCGAGTTGCAATCCGATTTGCCCAAGGCGCTCGCCGAAGCGCGCGAATTCGCCAAAGGCGGATACGTTACCGCCTTGCAACAAGGCAAATCGCTGCCCGCCGACGAACGCAAAAAAGTCGTTGCCGAACTCGCGCGGCTCACCGGCCTTTCGCCGCAAGTCATCGATGACAACCATCTGCGGGTGGACAGCGGCGTGTTCCGCAAGCAATTGCTGCACGATCAGGGTTTGATCCTCGGCGCCTACGACGCGCGCATCACCGGACGCGACGACGACCCCGCGTCGCCGGTCCCCGATTTTGATCCGTCCAGCGCGGCAACCCTCGGTCCGTTTTCCGCGGCGATGAACAGCTATGTGCGCGGAGAATTAAAGTTCGAAGACGATTTGCCTTATAAAATTCTGGCCGGCGTGCAGCCATGGAATTACGGCGTCCGCAACAACTACGCCAACGCCGGGGAAAAACTCGCCTCCACGATGAATCAAAATCCTTACATGCGGATACTCGTGCTCGGCGGGCGGTGCGATTTGGTCTGTCCGATTGACACGATGCGTTACGCGCTCGAACACATGCCACTCGACGCCGCCTACCGCACGAACATCACTTACGCCGGGTTCGACGCCGGCCACATGATGTATGTCAACCTGCCCGACCTGCAGAAATTGCAGGGGGACCTGGAGGATTTTTTGAAATAATCCGGGAGGGTCGCCGCGCCGGCGACCCTGATTTTGGAACGGCGACACGCCGTCCCTCCCCATTCATTCATGGACGCGGATCAGCGTTTTGATGGCGTGATTGCCCGCGGCCATGGATTTGAACAACTCCGGCAACTGCGTCAGCGGACATTCGCCATCCACAAAATCCGCCGCGCGAATCACGCCCGTTTCGATGAATTCCAACGCCCGCCGGATGGTGCGCGGCGTGTGATGGAAACTCGCGAGCAGGGTGAGGTTGGAATAATGGATGAGCGTGGTATCGAGTGTGATGGTGGTGCCGGACGGGCAGCCGCCAAAAAAATTAACCACGCCGCCTTTGCGCACCAGGTGCGCGGCGGCTTCCCAAACCGCCGGGTGGCCGACCGCCTCAATCACTGCGTCAAAATGCGTCTTCGTTGCTTCGCGAACCGTGGTGACCAATCCGCTGCCGGCGCCGATGTCCACCACTTCGTCCGCGCCGAGCCGGTGCGCGGCTTCCAGTCGTGGGGCGCGCCGGCCGGCGACGGTGACGTGGCAGCCGAGATTTTTGGCCAGCACGACGAACATCAAACCAATCGGCCCGGCGCCGATGACCAGCACGTTTTGTCCGGCGCGCAGTTGCGTGTCCTCGACGCCTTGCACGACGCAGGCAAGGGGTTCGACGAGTGCGGCGTCGCGGAAATGGGTTTCCAGCTTGAGGCGCAGGAGATTTTTCTGGACGAGCCGCGTGGGAACGGCGATGGATTCAGCGTAAGCGCCGTTGAGAAACAACAGGTCTTCGCAAAGATTTTCCTGACCGGCGCGGCAATGAAAACAGCCGCCGCACGGCGCGGAATTGGCCACCACGACGCGGTCACCGATTTTCCATTCGGCCGGGCGCGTCACTTCCGCCTTCGTAAGGCTACGGCGGGACAAGCCGTGCGCGCCGTCTTTGGCCTCTGGAGGTGCGGCGGGCGGAGGACTGCCCGCCCTACCATCCGCGACTTCTGAAATCACGCCGGCGAGTTCATGGCCGAAGACGGCGGGGGGCACGATCATTTTGGCGTGATAACCGCGTTTGAAAACCTTCAAATCCGTGCCGCAGGTAAGCGCGGCTTCGATGCGGATGCGGACCTCGCCCGGTTTGAGCGCGGGCGGCGCGACGTCCTCAATTTGAATTTTTTCCTTGCCGTGCAGGATGGCGGCTTTCACACGCACAGCTTATGCGCCGGAAGGGACAAAACGAAGCAGAGTTTTTAATCAGCTGAAGCTAGGGCACGGAGCGGATGCGCCAGAAATTGTTGGTGGCGGGATCGGGCGTGTTGATGAACACCAGCACCCCGCCCGCGTCGGTGGCGTTGGTCAACTGCGGCACCCAGTTGGGCGATGCCAGGTTGAAGCAACGATCCAGCGCGTAATTCGCTTCGGCGTCGCCCACAAAGGACAACTGCATGTCGCCCGTCTCCAAAAGCTGGCCGGAGATTTGATTGTAGCCCGGGGGCACGTTTGAACCGGCCACAATCTGCTCGGGAAGGTCGGCCTGGTTGTAAGTGCCGTCGCCCAACTGGCCGTCCTCGTTGTCGCCCATGGCCCACAGGCTGCCGTCGCTTTGGAGAAACAGGCTGTAATAGCCTCCTCCGGCAATCGCCGTGACGTTCGTGGCCACAATCTGTTCGGGAAGGTTGGTATTATAATTGTCGTTATCAGTGGTGCCGTCGCCCAACTGGCCATCCTCGTTGTCGCCCATGGCCCACAGGCTGCCATCGCTCTCGAGAAACAGGCTGTGGCTGTATCCGGCAGCAACCGCCGTGACGTTGCTGGCCACTATCTGCTTGGGCCGGTTGGTCTGGTTGTAAGTGCCGTCGCCCAACTGGCCGGCGCCGTTGTAGCCCATGGCCCACAGGCTGCCGTCGCTCTTCAGAAACAGGCTGTAGGTATATCCGGCGGCAATCGCCGTGACGTTGCTGGCCACAATCTGCTTGGGAAGGTTGGTCTGTTTGTAAGTGCCGTCGCCCAACTGGCCAGAGGCATTGTAGCCCATGGCCCACAGGCTGCCGTCGCGCTTGAGAAACAGGCTGTGGTAAGCTCCGCCGGCAATCGCCGTGACGTTGCTGGCTACAATCTGCTCGGGAAGGTTGGTGTTGTAAAAATCATGATCCGTGGTGCCGTCGCCCAACTGGCCATCGCCGTTGTTGCCCATGGCCCACAGACTGCCGTCGCGCTTGAGAAACAGGCTGTGGTAAGCTCCGGCGGCAATCGCCGTGACGTTGCCGGCCACAATCTGCTCGGGAAGGTTGGTCTGGTTGTAAGTGCCGTCACCCAACTCGCCGTCGCCGTTGTAGCCCATGGCCCACAGACTGCCATCGCTCTTGAGAAACAGGCTGAAATTGGCGCCGGCGGCAATCGCCGTGACGTTGCCGGCCACAATCTGTTCGGGGAGGTTGGTATTATAATTGTCGCTATCCGTGGTGCCGTCGCCCAACTCGCCGTCGTCGTTGTTGCCCATGACCCACAGACTGCCATCGCTCTTGAGAAACAGGCTATGGTAGCCTCCGGTGGCAACCCTGGTCACGGTTTGCCCTCCGCTGGTGACCGCTTGCAGCACCATCACAAACAACAGACAGGCAATCTTCAAAATTTGCGGCGTTTTCATTAGTGATTAATTAGTAGGCATTCCAGTTGGCGCGGATGACGCCCTTGGATTGCGGTGTGAGCGGCGGCAGCCCGCCTTGCGCGGTAAAATTCGTGTCGAAAGCCCAATGGCGGGTGGGGGCGACATAATAATTGCCGGTGTTGACGAAGGAATTGGTCGCATATTGGCTGGGGAACATGACAATGATGGCGCCGTTCCAATAAAAAGTGCCCCAACTTTCCAGCAAACGGAAAAAATTTTCCACTCCGCCGCTATACGTGCCAGGATTGCTATTGGTTGTTGACTGGACGATGCCTGCGAGACATGCGGCGTTGACGGTGGTAGTGGTGGAAGCGGTTGGTTTTTTCGTGGTACCGCCGCTGTCTTTCCAAGAGTCGGACAGGATGGTAATGGCGTCGCACATGAGCGCGGCAGGCCAGGTGTAGGTGGTAACATTTTGGTCAATAGACGTATGAACGAAATTGTTTGACACGTTATAGTCGCCAAACACATACAACGGCATCGCCGTGGCAACAGTAAAACCCCAGGACCCGCATTGCAACGGCAACATGCCTCCATCGATGACACGCACGGCCGGGAGGGTTGTGCCGGTCAAAGGAACGGCGTTATAGACATAAATGGAGTCAATCGGGTGGGTTTTGTGGCTTGAGAGGGTACATTGCGCGTTGCAATACTGACCACCGTTCACATTCGTGGTTCCATCCATATTTGTGCCAAAAAGCCAGGCATTGAATTTTCCGACATCAATCTGGACGGCCTGAACGGCTTTCCCTTTCGGACCGGAGTTCACCCCGCTCCCACTATTCCAGCCTTCGCGCCAGTCGTAGAAGAGAACATTGGTCACAAACGAATAGCCGGCATATATGATGTTGGTGACATTGTTGAGGTTGGTGGTCGTGCTTGCACTTACCCAGTTGGTGATGAAAGTACTTTTGGCGATCTTGTTCGTCATTATAAAAAAATCATACGGCATTTGGGTCTGATAGGGGAGGACGTTGTCCCAATAGGCGGGAAGGTTGTTCCCCGTTTGGGTCGCATCCTGATAATACAGAATCATGTTGGTGCCGCGGGGCGTGAGGCTGCCCCAATTGGTGCCGTTGGAAAAGTTGGTGAGATAGAGGTCGGCTCCGTTGGCAAAATAAACCAGGCCGTTGGTCGTAAAGGCCGCAGCCGTGTTCATGGCATAAGCAGCAGGCGGCAGGTTGACGAGCGCTTCGACGGTGGCAGGATCATTGTTGGTGCCGATGGGCATGGTTATTCGATCGTTGCCGGAGGTCGGCTGGCCGGCCAAGGAGTAAGTGGATGTGCTGGTGGCAGAATAACCAGGGCAAAACGGATCGTTGAGGCAATTTGTGGCTATGCCGACGGCGGAAACGTAAGTGGAGAAGGTGATGTTTGCCCCCGACCAAATGCCACCATTGGACCACACCGGACCGGCGATGGTCAAAGTCGCCGCAGCGTTAATTTCCAGATTCATATTATAGAATATGGCGAATTGAAAGAGGGGGATGGAGGCGAATTGAATTGACTCGCAGATGGTGGCCGGCACGGGGTAAGATACGTTGGTTGGTGTGGCGGTGGCGGTGATGGTGCAATTCTTCTCCAAGCCATACAACCCCGCGTATTGCGAGTTCAGAGGCACTGTGTTGGTGGTCCATGAACCCATGTTGACGCTGATCTGGTTCAGTTGGTTGTTGGTGTCGCTGTAAATATATTGGATGGGCCAGAGCGCCTGTTCGGTCGCACTGGGAATAAATGTGCTGTAATAGGCCCCGCTGTTCGAGAAACTTTGGGCGACGTAGTCGTAATTCATTTGGGAAAGGACTTTTTCGGTGGCGGCTTCCGCCGCGGCTTCGCTCAGGTTGAACTGGTTGTTCATCGCGGTCACGCGGGAATTGCTGGAGATCCAATACATCACGCTGGCAAAGACCAGCAGGGCGGCCGCCAGGAAGCTCATCACGATCAGCAAAGCGTAGGCTGATTGATTCTGCCGGGTTGGTTTGAATGAAGTTTGCATAAATCTCCTTTGTGTTTTCAGTTCCACGCGCGACGGAAGACCCGCGTGCGCAGTTGGTAATAATCGTAAGCGTTGGCACCACCATTGGTCCCGGCGAAGGCGATCGGGTATTCCCATTGCGAAAATTGCATCGTCACCTCTATGAGCATACGATTATCCAAACATTGATAGTTCGATATGATCTGGTTCTGCCAGCTCCTGGCATCGAAAACGAGTTGGTTGGTAATGTACTGGGCCAGGATGTTGGTGTAGGTGGTGATCCAACAAGAGCCAGGTGGGCAAGTATTGGATGTGTTAAATTGCACCAAGCCGTTGGTCGTGGTGCTGGTGTCCAGATAGTAAATCGAGCACCAGCTCGTGTTCGTGGTGGGATAAATTATCAGCGCGTTGCCCTGCTGCGGCATGGTGTTTGTAATGAGCTGGAAGGAAGAGTATATGGTATTGGAACAGGTCCCGACATAAACTATTTTCCCCTCCCGGATTTGTTCCCGGATTTGATTCAGCGCCTCGCGGCCGCCTTGCGTGGCCGTCAGCTTGGTTGCCGCGAGCGTGTAGATGCGCAACGCGAAGAGTTGTAAGCAGACTATCGCTCCAACGAGAAAGGCGAAAGTCCCAACGGCAATGACCATTTCCACCAATGTGAACCCACGAACGTTTCTCCGATATGCCCGGCTTTGGATTTTTGGGGAAGGTTTCATTGGAGTTGGTCGGGGGCACGCAGGGTAACGATGGTATTGGTGAACAATTGACCAGTCAGCGGGAAGGTCCACACAACTTGCGAGATGAGTCGCTTCAGTGGCGGTCTGGTTGTCCCATCGGCGTTGGTAACCGTCATACCGGTGATGGTATTCGTGACGTAGATTGGGGCGCCAGTTGTCGGAATGTCCAGCGTGTCAACCTGATTGGTTTGAAAATAATTCCCCAGCACGTCAGTGGTTCCCTGCCCGCTGGCTGAAGGGTTCTCTTCTGCACACCATTGCGCCGAACGCAACTGCTCCATTCCCTGCAACGCATACGACGTGGCCGCCAGCGACTGCGAACTCCATTCCGCCATCCGGTTGGCCTCCACATATCCGTACATCAACCCCGACATCACCAGCAGCAGGATGACAACCGCCACCAAGACTTCTATCAACGAGAACGCCTTGGCCGCAATCCTTTTGCCGGCTTGTTTAAAATGAACCACCATAATGGATGAGTTTGAGTTTTCGCCACCGGCGTTTCTTGCACACCAGATAATGATTTTTAGCATGGTACGTGCCATCATGAAGGGGGAATGTCCGTATTTACAGCCGCTGCCCGCTGTGTCGCGTGTCCCTGTGCGCCGGTGCGCTGAAGACTGCCAACGCCACGCCAAATTTAACTTTTTGAAGCACCGCCTGCCGGGCGATTGCCCTTCGTCACTCCCACCCTCTGTCCTGAAATTGGACAATAGAACCAGTTCACCAAGAACTTTAAGCAGAACAAAAGCTTTCAGGATCAAGTCGCGATTCGCCGACCCGGCGGTGCTTTCACAAAATTCGTTTCCCGCAAATAAATCGGCTCCAGCTTGTCGCCCGCTGCAAAATCATTCCGGTTCAAGGCGAGTTGTCCCAGCATCGCCGCGCGCGGGAAGACCATCCGGCCATCGGGAAACCATCGTGTCACCTCCGGCCCGATCAAGATTTCTTTCGCGCCGGCCCGCGATTCAACCTCCACCCGCGTCAAAATCCGCAGCGGCTCGATTTCCCGCCAGCCGTCCGCCGAAATTTCATACGCCGCCAGATAGAATTCATTTCGTTGCGCGTCAATCACCACGCCCACGCGGCCGGAAATGTTTTCCGCCTGCGCCTGCGCCGCCACACATTCCGCGCTGCTGAGGCCGAGCAATTTCACCCCGCCATCAGGGGACGCCAGTTGCCAGCCCTGGGCCAGCGAAAGCGCGACGCGGATGCCGGTGTAGGAGCCGGGGCCAAGGCCGACGGCAATCACATCAATCTGCTCGCGTTCCAGACCGGCCACGCGCAGCGCGTCTTCAACCATCCCTAACGCCCGTGTTCCGCCAGCCCCGGTTTCAACCACTTCGCTGGCCACGAACGAAGCCGTGCCGGCGCCGCGGCGCACGACCGCGACGCTTCTTTGCGGCGACGAAAATTCAAGCGCCAAAATCGTCATAAATAATTTTCCGTTCCATCTCGCCGATGATTTCAATCTTCAAACTTTTCAAGTCCGCAATCCGCAATCCGCAATCCGCAATCCGCTCGGCCCATTCAATCACCGTCACGCCATTCGGTTGCAGAAATTCCTCCAAGCCGGCAGATACCATTTGCCCGCGCGTTTCGAGCCGGTACAAATCCAGATGAAACAACCGCAGCCGGCCGCCGCCATATTCGTTCACCAGCGTGAACGTCGGCGAATGCACCCGCGCCGCAATGCCGAGTCCGCGCGCGACACCCTTTACGAACTGCGTTTTGCCCGCGCCCAAATCGCCGGACAAGCCGATGACCAGTCCGGTTTGCGCCGCGCGACCCCAGCGCTCGCCAAGCGACTCGGTCTCCGCCGGACTATGCGAAATGAATGCAGCCATGAGTAATGTAGCGCAGGCGTCTCGCCTGCCCGGTTGATGCCTTCGCTGTTCCATACAGGCGAGACGCCTGCGCTACTTTAAGATGCAAAATGAACGTAGCCATGGGCCGTAAGCGGTTGGACGCCGGTTTGGTCGCGAATTGTGACACCTTCCCCCGCCGTGATTTTGCCGATGCAACTCAGTTTCAGCTTCGGAAATTGTTTTTTCCACGCGTCGAGCAATTTCACCGCGTCTTTGCCGGCCACCGTGAACAACAGTTCAAAATCCTCGCCATCGGTCAACGCCGCGACGAATGGCGGTTTGGCCGGGGAATTTGCCTTCGCCCGCAATTTCGCCGCCCGATGGATGGGGATGGCCGATTTGAGCAACTCCGCGCCAACTCCACTGGCTTTCAAAACGTGCCGCAAGTCGCCCGCCAGTCCGTCGCTCAAATCAATCAGGGCATGAAGGGAAAAGTTTTCCGCGAGCCAGCGCGCCTCGGCCAGGCGCGGCTCGAATTCCAGGTGCCTGCCCGCCAGCGAACCCCCGAGTTCGCCAGTCACAAAAATCGCGTCGCCCGCCTTCGCCCCGGAACGCAACACGGCCCGCCCGCGCGGCACCGAGCCGAGCAGCGCAATGGAAATCAAAATGCGTTCCGGATTCGTCGTCGTTTCACCGCCCACAATGGCCACGCCGTGTTTCCGGGCCAGGGCATTCATGCCGTCGTAAACGGCTTCGATAAATTTCACGTCGAACTTGGGTGGCAAGGCAATGGTCACCAGCGCGGCGGTTGGGGTGCCGGCCATCGCGGCGATGTCACTGAGGCAGCGGGCCAAAGCTTTGCGGCCGATTTTTTCCGGCGGCGTTTCTTTGGTGAAATGAACGCCTTCGACGATGGCGTCGGTTTTGAACAGCAGCCATCGGTCCGGCAGCCCGAAGTCGAGCACGGCGCAATCATCGCCCGCGCCGGTCACGACGGCTGGGTTCGCCGGCAGCGATTTCGTCAGACGCGCGATGAGTTCAAATTCGTTCATTTTACGAAACAAAGGATGACGAGGTTTGTCGTATTGAACAAGCTGTGCGCGGCAATGGGCGCGAGCAGGCTGTCCGTTTTTTCGTAAAGCCACGTCAGCGCCAGCGCCAGGACGAACAGCGGCACGAACGTCACGGCATCGTCATGGATCAACGCAAACGCAAAACTGACGCCGAACCACGCCAGCCGCGGCCAGCCGAGCTGTTTGACGAACGGATACAACATGCCCCGGAAAATAAATTCCTCGGCCACCGGCGCGAGCACGATGGCGAACGCACCGAGATAGATCCGCATTCCCCACGATTTCGTGTTCGCCAGCAACGTCACGGCGAGTTGCTCTTCAGCCGGCCAGCCGAGTTTGGTCAGCACGACCGCCGAAACCTGTTGCAATCCCAGCGCCACGGGCAAAAGGAGGATGACCACCAGCCCGGCCAGGAGCAGCGCGCGCGGCAATTGCGGCCCGCGAAAACCAAAGGCTTCGCGCCAGCCGACTTGATGCTGCCGCAAAAAAAATAAAATGAGCAGCCAGGCCGCCCCCTGAAAACCCAGCGTGCCCAGCAGCACCGCGCCAAAACCGTCCGGCGGCTGGAACGCGGCAAGCCCGGCCTTTTGCAGCAAGCCGGCAATCATCAGGCCGAGACAAAAGCAGAAAAGCTGCGCCCCGCAAAACTGGAGCACGGCTTCGCCTCGCCAAGGTTTGGCGGATAACATGCGGAAAGTTTATCGCGGCGCTGTGGCCGAGACGATGCAAATTTGAAGAGCGGGGAATATCGGAGCGCGACTGTGTCCCGCTGACGGGATTAGCCGCAGCAGTTTCGCAAAACCAGCCTGCTGGAATACGCCTGATGCCGTGGAGCTTTTCCACAGGCTGCGACTGGTGCTGCTTTTTGCACACAGCCGCGCTCCAATCCGGTTGCGCCTAGTTGGCTGTTCAATGTTTATCCTTTTGCCCGCGTTATACCCGCTTATTATCTTGATGAGTTGCATGAAATCCGCCGCTCACAAACACACCAACCGCCTCGCGCGCGAAAAATCGCCTTACCTGCTCCAGCACGCGCACAATCCCGTGGATTGGTTCGCCTGGGGGGATGAGGCGTTTGAAAAGGCGCGGGTTGAAAACCGGCCGATTTTCCTCAGCATCGGCTATTCGACATGCCACTGGTGCCACGTCATGGAGCGTGAATCGTTCGAGGACGAAAAGATCGCGGCGTTTTTGAACCCACACTTCGTCAGCCTCAAGGTGGATCGCGAGGAGCGGCCTGACGTGGACAAGATTTACATGACCTTCGTGCAGGCCACGACCGGCTCCGGCGGCTGGCCGCTGAATGTTTTTCTCACGCCGGAACTGAAACCGTTTTTCGGCGGCACGTATTTTCCGCCGGACAATCGCTCCGGTCGTCCGGGTTTTTTGCAATTACTCCGGCAAATTCACCAGGTCTGGCAATCCCGCCGGGGTGAAATTGCAGGTTCAGCGGACGAAATCCATGCGCGCCTTGAAGCCGCTTCTACAAATGCGAACGCGGGGGATTTGCTGCCGACCCAGGAAGCACTCAAAAATGCGGGCGATTCTTTCAAGCGGATGTTCGACCCCCGCCACGGCGGCTTCGGCGGCGCGCCCAAATTTCCGCAGCCCAGCATGCCATCGCTGCTGCTGCATTGCGCGAAACGTTTTCATGACGAGGAGGCCGCGTGCATGGTACTGCACACCTGCGACCACATGGCAGCCGGTGGCATTCACGACCAACTGGGCGGTGGGTTCGCGCGTTACTCGGTGGATGCCGAATGGCTCGTGCCGCATTTCGAGAAAATGCTCTACGACCAGGCACAACTCGCGCAGCTCTATCTCGACGCACATCTTGTTTCGGAGGGGCGAGTTATACGAGCCCCTGAAAATAAATCCGAAATCCGAAATCCGAAATCCGAAATTGAACGGGGACTCGCGGAGCTCGCCCCTCCGAAGGAAATGGGTTACGCCGCCACCGCCCGCGACATTCTCGATTACGTTCTGCGTGACATGACACATCCCGATGGCGGATTTTATTCCGCCGAAGATGCCGACAGTGAAGGACACGAGGGAAAGTTCTACTGCTGGACACCCGCGGAATTGGAGAAATTGCTGGCACCGAATGAATTCAAAACAGCCGTGCGCTGCTTCGGAATCACAAAGGAAGGCAATTTCGTTGACCACAGCCATCCACAGCCGCTGAAGGGACAAAACGTTTTGAGTGTGGTCAATCCACTTCCACCCGCCCACGGACGTAGCGGCGCCTCGGAAGAGCGCCGCCAACTTTCGAGCAAAGGATCAGCGGCGCTCTTCCGAGACGCCGCCACGACAATGGACGATTCCGCGCTCCTCGCCTCCGCCAAAAGAAAAATGCTCGCGGCGAGAAGCCAGCGCGTCCGACCGCAGCTCGACGATAAGATCCTTGCTTCGTGGAACGGCCTGATGCTGGGGGCGATGGCCCGGGCTTATGCCGTCCTCGGCGATGAAAAGTATCTCGCGGCAGCGGAGAAGAATCTGGCGTTTATTCAGGCGAAACTTTGGCAACCGCCGCAAGGTAGGGCGGGCAGTCCTCTGCCCGCCGATGGAACGCGTGGAAACGACGGCGCGCACGGAGTGACGCGCCCTACCGGTACGCTCTACCACCGCTGGCGCGATGGCGAGCGCGACAACGTCCAATTGCTTGAGGCCTATGCGTTTTTACTTTCCGGGGTGATTGATTTGTATGAAGCAACGCTTGAACCGAAGCATCTTGACTTCGCCATCGCACTCGCGGAGGCGATGGTCGCGAAGTTTTACGACGCGGAGAACGGCGGTTTCTGGCAAAGCGCCGGCGGCGCAAAGGATTTGATTTTGCGCGTGAAGGATGATTACGACGGCGCGGCGCCGTCCGGCAATTCCGTCGCCACGCTCGTGCTGCTAAAACTGGCCGCGATCACCGGGCGCGAGGATTTCAAGCAGCCCGCCGAGGCCACGCTGCGGTTGTTCGCCCATCGCCTGCAGAATTTTCCGCAGTCCATGCCGTTCATGCTGCATGCGCTGGATTTCCAGCTCGCAGAACCCCGCCGCGTCGTCATCGCCGGCGATCCGCATGACGCAAAGGCGCGCGAATTACTGCGCGCCGCACATTCGGTTTATCAGCCGAACAAAGTCGCGCTCGGCAGCGCGGGCGCGGTTGAAGAATTCGCCCGGACGCTCCCCGCCAGGAACGGCCCGGTGGTTTATCTTTGTACCGAAAATTCCTGCCAGCCGCCGACACAAGATACGGCGAAGGTGAGAGAGCTGTTGAAATAAACCGGCCCGGCCGGACTACACCGCGCTGTCTCCCCGTTCCTCGGTGCGGATGCGGTAGGTGTCGTCAATGGTCGAGACGAAGACCTTGCCGTCGCCGATCTTGCCGGTCTTGGCCGCCTTGATGATGGCTTGGACGGCTGGTGGCACCAGCGCGTCCGGGAGCACAGTTTCGATTTTAATCTTGGGCAGGAAGTCTACGGTGTATTCGCTGCCGCGATAAATTTCCGTGTGGCCTTTCTGGCGCCCGAAGCCCTTCACTTCGGAGACGGTCATGCCCTGGATGCCGATTTCGTTCAGGGCCGCTTTGACTTCGTTCAACTTGAATGGCTTGATGATGGCTTCGATCTTTTTCATAAAAAAATTTCTCCCGGTTATTCAGTATAAGCGCGTTCGCCGTGTTGCGTGAGGTCCAGGCCGGCATCTTCGTCTTCGACATCCACGCGCAGACCGACCAGCCGGTTGACGATCTGGAGCAGGATGAACGACATGATTCCCGCAAATGCCACCGTGAACAGCACAGCCTTGAGTTGATTGGCGAACTGGCCGGTGCCGCCCGCCAGTGACACGGTGACACCGTTGGCTTGAAACGTGGTCGCAATTGCCGGGTTTATCATCGTGTTGGCCAGAAAGCCGAGCATCAACATGCCGGTGATGCTGCCCACGGCATGAACGCCAAAAACGTCCAGTGAATCGTCATAACTGAACTTCGCTTTCAATTTCGTCACGGCCAGATAGCAGATGACTCCCGCCACCAGCCCGATGCAAAACGCCGCGGGCACCGTGACGAACCCTGACGCCGGCGTGATGGTGGCCAGCCCGGCGACCATGCCCGAGGCCGCGCCCAGCACGCTCGGCCGGCCCTTGTGAAACCATTCCACCATCGCCCAGCTCAACGCCGCCGCCGCCGCCGAGAAATGCGTCGCGGCAAACGCGCTGGTGGCGAGCGTGCCGGCGTTGAGCGCGCTGCCAGCGTTGAAACCGAACCAGCCGACCCACAACAATCCCGCCCCGATGAGACTCAGCACCACGTTGTGGGGCAGCATCGGCTCCATCGGATAGCCGGTGCGTTTGCCCAGCACAAGCGCGCAGACGAGCGCCGACACGCCGGAACTGATATGCACCACTGTGCCGCCGGCGAAATCCAGCACCGGCACCCGGCCGCCCAGCGCCCAGTTGAAATAGCCACCCTTGCCCCAAATCATGTGGCACAGGGGAAAATACACGACCGTGATCCAGAGCAGCACGAACAGCACGTAAGCCTTGAACTTGATTCGTTCCGCCATCGCGCCGCTGATGAGCGCAGGCGTAATGATGGCAAACATCATTTGAAACAGCATGAACGACTGTTGCGGCACCGTACCCGCGTAATCCGGATTCGGCGCGCCGCCCACGTTGTGCAGCATGAAATAGGTGCGCGGATCCCCGACAAATCCATTGCCCGGCGCGAATGCCAGGCTGTAGCCGAACACCATCCAGAGCGCCGACACCAGCGCCATGAGAATCAGGCTGTGCATCATGGTGGCGAGCACGTTTTTGCTGCGCACCAGCCCGCCGTAAAACAAAATCAACCCCGGCGCCGTCATCATCAGCACCAGCGCGGAACTGACCAGCACCCACGCATTGTCGCCGGTGTTGACAGGCAGCGCCGCGGGCTGCTGGAGCGCTTCGATCCGGGCCACGCGCTGTTCCAGCGAAAGGCCGTTCTCGGCGGCATTCGATGGTGTCATGCTGAATCCAATTAAAATGCAGGCAACCGGGAGGATGAGAAACATTTTGGCGGAATGACGGATAAAATTCATAACGTTCGGAAAATTATCTTTGTCTCCCGCAACGGAATCAAGCATAACCGGATGCATTTGGGCGGCAGCAAGCAGCCCGTAATAAATCTTCCTCTTGTAGCCGCCGACGTGAGTCGGCGCAAATTCTCCACGAAAATTGAAGGCAGATCAGCGCCGACTCACGTCGGCGGCTACTTTTTCAACGGGCTGCTAGGGGCTGCCCCCGGCCAAGACCCCGTCTGATGCAGAGCGCAGTTTCCATCCCGTGCTGAAGAATCACGTGTCGTGTTCGCGTCGCTCACCCCGGCCGCTTCTTGGATGCTGCAACTGGCGCAAAGCGCGGCGCAGTGATTCAATTTCGCGTTCGTCGGCAAGCTTTTGCCGCTCGGCGTGTTCAACCAGTTCCAAAACATCCTCCATTTGATTGAGCGCCTGTCTCAAGGATTCGACAATTTGCATCACTTCGTTCACGGCCTGGCTGATGGCTGAACCCTCCGGCTTGGCGGCGCGCGCCGCGGGAACAGCGGGTTGAAATTTTTGCCTCGGCGTTGCGTGTCGTACCGGGAGTTCGGGCGTGCTGACGGATGGCGCAACTTGCGGCGTCAATGATTCAGCTTGCGCCGGTTGCTCGGCAACTGGAACGGATGGCGCGGGACGCCGCCGTCCGCGTCCGCCGCGATGTCCGCGACGGTGCCCGCGGCCCGGTTCCCGGGGTTGCGCGGGGCGATTGGTCCCGGATGATGGTTCCTCTGGGGACATTCCGTTTGGAGCATGACGTGCCAGCGGGCAAAAGCAATGGCGAATTATTCCCCACCGCAATGTTCCGGGCGGGCTACGGTTGTTTTTTTACAAACAGCGCGAGCGATGCGGTGTAGCCGTGGAGAAAGTTCTTTTCGCCGACGGAGTTAATTTCGCAGAACCGGCATCTGGAAAAAGGCGACGGCAAAGTGACTGTCTTGGAGAGGTTCCAAACACAGAATTTTTCAGGGCTTGCTTTGGGCGGGTGAAAATGTCCAACTAAAGTCGCGCGCGAAATGAAACTGATGCATCAGGCCTGAAAACCTCAAACGAGCAATCAAACATTGAACGTATGTGTTGTTTCAACTAAAAACTCCACATAGAGCAGCCCTTGCCATCACTCTGGTTGGCGCGATTGTTGTGTCGCTGGCGTGGTGGTGCGTTCGTGATCCAAAAATCACCTTCCTGCCCGGTGATGGACGAGCGGAATGGATTCTTTTCCCGTCGGCGCCGGATGCGATGCCGCGTCCCGTCGCCGATCTGGATGCGGTTTTCCGGCGTGAGTTCACACTGGATGGCCAGTCGCGAGCAGCGCGATTGATCATGCGCGCGGCCAAACGCGTTCAGTTAAAAATCAACGGCAACCCGGTGGATATTGGCACAAGCCGCAACTGGAAGGATCTTTCAAGCGCGGATGTGCTCGCCTGCCTGCGCGCCGGCATAAATATGATCGAAGTCAGGGTCTTCAACGACAATGGGCCACCGGCACTTTGGCTGGTGTTGGTGACAGACCAACTCACCTTGCGGAGCGACCAGACTTGGGAGACATCGTTTGCAGGTTCAGCTTGGCGTCAGGCCACTCTTGCCACGGCACCGAGAATGCCAGGTCGAGGCAACCCCTTGGCTGGAGGAGAGGGAACACTTGCCGCCTTGGCCGTCGTCTGGCCAATCTGGATGGTTTTTGGGGTATTTTCGATTGTCATCTGGATGGCGGGACGACGGTGGCTCAGTCACACCCAGCTGCCCAATGCCGTCGCGGTTGCCGGGTTGTCCCGCCGGGAAGCGATTGTCCTGCTGACTTTCATTGCTGCGCTCTGGGTGGCGCTTTTCTGCAACAACGCAAGGTTGATCCCGCATGCGGTTGGCTTCGACAGACGCGGCCATGCTGGCTACATCGACTACATCCAGAAACATGGGGCATTGCCTTTGCCGAACGAGGGCTGGGAGACGTATCAACCTCCTCTCTATTATGGCATTTCCGCAGCCGCCCTTTCGTCGTTTGGGCTTACGGTAAGCGATGCCGCCGGACCTATTGTGCTGTGCTTGCTTACAATGCTTTTTGGCATTATTCATTTCACACTGGTTTTCCTGAGCCTGCGCCTGCTCTTCCCCAGACAATTTGGCCGGCAATTGGTCGGACTGGTGCTGGCCGCCTTTTTGCCTATGCAGCTCTACTTGTCACACTACGTGACCAACGAGACGCTGGTCGCGATCCTTGTCAGCGCAGCTATTTATCTCTACTTGCGTTTATTGCGGGCGGAGCAGGCGACCCTGGCCGGGTATGCGGGACTTGGAATATGCCTGGGAGCGGCCCTGCTGGCCAAGGTAACGGGAATTTTGCTGGTTCCGGTCATTGTCGTCGCGCTGGCTGGCCGGCTGGTGGTGCAAAAATCAACTCTTGTCATCTGGTGGCGGACCTTGGGCGTAATGGTCGGGACGTGTTTTGTTGTTTGCGGCTGGTATTACCTCTGGATCTGGCTCCAGTGTGGCACGCCGCTCCCCAAGGCTCAGAACTGGGACGTTGGTTCGCAATTTCAGTGGTGGCAGGACAACGGCTACAACACACTGGCGTACTTCACGCGATTTGGCCGGTCGCTGGTTCATCCGTTGTTCAGCGGTTTTTGGGGGTTTGCCGACGGGATTTACTCCACTCTCTGGGGCGACGGCCTGTGTGGAGGGGCCTCGGGCATGGTGTTTCGGCCACCGTGGAATTACGACTTGATGGTCGCGGGATATCTTCTGGCGGTATTGCCGACCATCCTCGTTCTGGTCGGCGCGGCCACCTCGGCTGTGAAGTTGATCTATGAAGGCGGAGCCGACTGGTTTGTTCTGTTGGGCCTGGCTTTCGCTGTGTGGGTCGGACTTATTTTCCTCAATCTGACGGTTCCTAATTACTCCATGGTGAAATCTTTCTACGGGTTGTGCGCACTCATTCCATTCTGCGCTTTTGGGGCCGTTGGTTGGGAGGTTTTAACGCGCGGCCGTAAATGGCTGCAATTCGCACTCGGCACGATCCTGTTGGTCTGGGCCATGAACAGCTTCGCGGCGGTATGGACTCGCGGCAACGCCGCGGCAACGCATATGTATCTCGGAACCGTGTTCAGCAGGGCTGGCAAGATGGAGGCAGCCGCGGCAGAGTTCGCCAAGGCGGTCAATGCCGATCCGGCAAATGCCCAGGCAAGGCGGTTCCTGGCATCGACTTTGAATGAATCAGGCAAAACGAATGAAGCGCTGCAACAGGCCGAACAGGCGGTGGAACTAAATCCGGCAAATGCCGCTTGCCATCACGTTTTGAGTGTAATTCTGGCCCGCCAAGGACAAATGGAGCGAGTGATTGACGAAGCCCGACGCGCGGTGGAACTGGGACCGGAGGACCTGTTCACCCACCGGTTTCTGTCGGATTATTTGGTTAGACTGGGGCGCGACAATGAAGCCGTCACCGCCGCCCGAAACGGCCTGGCCGTGTTTCCCTACGATGCCGACCTGCATTATGAGCTGGGCCAGGCGCTGGCACGAAAGGGCGATCTCATGATGGCCACCAACCAATTTGCGTATGCATTGTTGTTCGAGCCGGATTGGACGGAAGCGCACTTGAACTTCGGCCGGGCCCTCATTCATCTGGGGGACGCTCCGAATGGTTTGCGGCATTTTCGGGAAGCGGTGCGGTTGGCGCCTGATTCGCCGCTGGCGCTCAACGGACTGGCGTGGTTGCTGGCCACATATCCCGATGCAGCCATGCGCAACGGCCCGGAAGCGGTGCGACTGGCTGAACATGCCTGTGCTGTGGCAAGCCGCAGGAACCCGGCGTTGCTCGCCACTTTAGCTGCTGCGTATGCCGAAGCCGGGAGATTTCCTGAGGCAATCAACGCCGCACAGGAGGCGATCGCTCTTGCCCGAACGGCCGGCAATGAAGCCGCCATCAATCGGGTAGAAAATTTACTGGGATTCTTTCAGTCGGGTCGTCCATTCCACGAGAACACGACGCCTTCGCCGTAGGAATGGCAACGGGCTGTTCCGGCTAAGATTTTTTCACAAACAGCGCGAGCGATGCGGTGTAGCCGTGGAGAAAGTTCTTTTCGCCGACGGGACCAATTTCGCCGTTGCAGAAAAATCCCGAAAGTCCGAGCGGGCCGAGCCGTTCCTGCACGAGTCCGGCATCGTGGTTCGCGCAGCCAAACAAGTGCTTCCCGCGGCCGTTGCAACAGCAGAGGCAGCCGCCGTAAATCGCCGCGCCCCCAATTTGTTTTTTCGCGCGCGCGAGCAGTTCGTTCATGTCCTCGGTCGCCGCGTCGGCGTCGCGCCGCTGGAACTGCATGGTTTGCCCCGCGCGCGGCAACGTGCCGACGGCCAGCACGCCGGACTGCGGGTCACCACCGATGAGGTTGCGCACCAGAAAATCGCCGCGATGGAAATCTTCGAGGTATTCGTTGACGACCAGGCCGATGAACAGGTTGCCCTGCGCCTTGCGTTGTTCCTCGGGCGGAAGTTTTTGAAAGGTTTCGGCGAGCACTGTGTAGGCGGGCCGGTTGCCGATGTGATGGATCAAATTTTTTTCCACGCGGGTGAGCGTCCACGTTTCGCCGATGGGGGTGCAACCCTGTGAAATGATGCCGGTCAGTTGCACGTTGCCGCCGACGGAAATCGCCACGCCGCCGTCCTCAAACACGCTGCCGTTCAAATAGACCTGCGTCGTTTGCTGGTTAAAAACGCCGCTGGCCAGACCGCCGAGCGCGGGCAGCGGCGCATAGGCCTCGTTCCACGAATGAATCCAGCTTTCCGCGTCGAGATGGAACGGGTCAATGAAAACGAGCCAGCCATTGGTGCGCGCCGGTTCGACGCCGGTCTCCAGATGCCAGTAACCGGGGCCGTTGGCCTCCTCGACTTGATTCTGCGTGAAACGAAAACCCGTCAACTCCGCGCCGGGCAGCGAGTAGAGTGCGAGCACAAACCCGCTCGCATTTTCAATTTCCTGCGTGCCGGCAATCAGTCCGGTGCTCGAACAGCCCGCGAGCAACGGGATCCGGGCGTGAACGCGCAAAATCTCCAGTACCTGTCTGGCACACGGGAAAAATTCCGGCGACATGAAAACGAGGCCGAGGGAAACCTGCGGGGCGAGGAGTTGGGCGCGCAAATTCTCCGCCCACTGCCGCAGGCCGGCTTCATCAAAACCGCCCGGCCAGTGCGCCGCGATGGAAAATTCGTTGTTCACGATCCTACTTCAACCATGCCACAACTTTCTCGCCCGACCAAATTTCTTTTACCGGCTGGCGTTCGCGCGCAACGGCGGCGCACCGGCCGTTCACCAAAATTTCAGCGGCCAGCGGGCGCGTGTTGTAATTGGACGCCTGGGTAAAACCATACGCACCCGCGCTCAGGAGCGCGAGATAATCGCCCTCGCCGACCCTTGGCAACAGGCGGTCTTTGCAAAAAAAGTCGCTGGATTCGCAAACCGGCCCGACCACATCGGAAGAAATTGGCACGCCATTTTTGCGGATGAGCGGCACGATTTCGTGGTAGGCGTCGTAAAACGCCGGACGAATCAAGTCGTTCATCGCGGCGTCCACGATGACGAAATTTTTCCGGCCGGTCTTTTTCACAAATTCGACACGCGTGACCAGAATGCCCGCGTTGCCGGCGATAAAGCGCCCCGGCTCAATGAGAATTTTCAAGTTGAGCGGCTGGAGCAGCGGGACCAGCCGCCCGGCGTATTTTTGCGGCGTCAAAATATTTTTCGCCGCGGAAGTTCTCCACCAGGCGGCCGCGCCGCTGGCGAGCGCGGGTTTATAGACAATGCCGAGACCGCCGCCGACGCTGAAAAATTCCAAGGGGTATTTTTCCTGCAACCGTTTCAAAAGCGGCCGGACTTTGCGCACCGCCTGTTCAAACGGGGTCGTCTCAGTGATTTGTGAGCCGATGTGCATCTGCAGGCCGCGCAGCCGCAGATTTTTCAGTTTGCTCGCGCGGGCATAAACACCTTCGACCTGCTCGAATTGAATGCCAAATTTGTTTTCATAAGTGCCGGTTGTGATTTTTGCGTGCGTGCAGGCGTCCACACCCGGGTTCACGCGCACGGCGATGGGCGCGATTTTCTTCCGCCGCGCCGCAACGCGGTTGATGCGCCGCAATTCCGGTTCGCTCTCGGCATTGAAGCAATAAATGCCCTGCCGCAAGGCAAATTCAATTTCGTCCTCCGTCTTGCCGACGCCGGCGAAGACGCATCGGCGCGGGTCGCCGCCCGCCGCAATGACCCGTTGTAATTCACCGCCGCTGACGATGTCGAAGCCGCTGCCGAGATTCGCCAGCGCGCGCAGCGTGGACCGATTGGAATTGGATTTGACGGAGAAACAGACGAGATGATTCACCGGCGACATGGCCGCGTCGAGTTTTTGGAAATGCTCAGTCAACGTGCGCTGTGAATAAACGTAAAGTGGCGTGCCAAACTTGCGCGCGAGCGACTCGATGGCCACGCCTTCGCAAAACAGCCGGTTGCCGACATAACGAAAATCATGCATAACGCCTGAAGTCTAGGGTTCAGAGTTCAAAGTTCAACCCCGAAGGTCTTCGGGGTCAAGGTTTGCAATAAAAAACCCGCCGGCCGTGCGCAGCCAGCGGGCGGATGGAATCGCATTTTATGGCTGGGCCAGGATTTCCGCGCGCTGGCTGTGGTACTCCTCCGGACTGATCTGGTTGGCCTTGTATTTTGCGAGCAAGGCTTGAAGTTGCGCCTGTTGGGCTGCGGAAACCGGCAGGAGCGGCGATTCAATTGGCTTCAAGCCCAGTTCTTTTCCTGTGTAAATCGCGTTGATCTGGTTCGTTGCGCTCTTCACGCCGGGTTTGACTTTTATCGTGGTGGGCATCGCGGAACTTTGAAGAACTGTGCCCGCCGCGGGCGTGATTGCAGGAGGAGCCGGCTTGATTATGACCGGTGCGGGCTGAGCCGTTTCCGTGGTCGGCGCAGGTTTCATCTCAGGAGTCGGGGCTTCCAGCTTGGTTTCAGCTGGTGGAGGAGTGGCGGGTGTAACCTCTGTCGGCATCGTCGCAACAGGCGCCGCGGGCGTTGTTCCAGAAGCCTCCGGGGCTGCGTTGGTTTCCGAAGTGATTGTCGCTGCTGCTGCCGGCTCGACCGGAGTCATCATCGGCGCCGGCTTGGTTTCGGCGGGCGGCGGTGTGGCGGGTATAGCCTCTGCCGGCATCGTCTCTGCCGGCGGATTTTCTGGTTCAGGCGCAGCGGGCGCTGCGGGCGTCGTTCCGGAAGCCGCCGGGGCAGCATTGGTTTCCGAAGTGATTGTTGCTGCTGCTGCCGGTTCGACCGGAGTCATCATCGGTGTCGGCTTGGTTTCGGCGGGCGGCGGTGTGGCGGGTGTAGTCTCTGTTGGCATCGTTGCCACCGGCGGACTTTCTGGTTTGGGCGCAACGGGCGCAACGGGCATCGGGGTTGGCTCGGGCGTTGTTGCCGTGGCCGCCGGAGTCGTTGCCGTGGTTGCCGGAGTTGTTGCCGTGGCCGGCGGAATTGTTGCCTTGGTTGCCGGAGTCGTTGCCGTGGCCGGCGGAATTGTTGCCTTGGTTGCCGGAGTCGTTGCCGTGGCCGCCGGAGTTGTTGTCTTGGTTGCCGGAGTCGTTACCGTAGCCGCCGGAGTTGTTGTTTTGGTTGCCGGAGTCGTTGCCGTGGCCGGCGGAATTGTTGTTTTGAGTGCTGGAGTTGTTGCCTTGGGTGCCGGAGTTGTTGTTTTGGTCGCCGGAGTTGCCGCCGTGGTGGGGACCGTATTGGTTTTGAGCTTGCTTGGTTGCGCTTTCACGGCGCCGGGAGAAGTGACCACAACAGGCGGGGCCTGGGTTTGTTGCTTATCCAATTCGCTCATCTTTTGTTCCAAAGCCGCGCGCGCGGCGGCTTGGATCGGAGTTTCGTCCGCGCGGACGGAAATGGAACTCGCGCAAATGACGACCGCGCAAGCTGTGGGCAACAACTTGAAAACTTGCATATCGCTTTTCTACGTCAATTTCCCTTTGGATGCAACAGCTTTCCCAGTCGTAATAAACAATTTTTGCCACATCCGTGGCAGGGGGTAAACCAGCGTGGACCGCAGCATGATTCCGCGCACTTCGGCCCGGGAGACTTTCACACGTTGTTGCAGATCCAACACGCTGGCAGCCCGCATTTTTTCAATCGTTTTCATGCCAATCAAAATCGGCCACGCGCAGGCCAGCCGCACGCGGAACTGGCCAAACGGCAACGTGTTCGTGTAGGCCCAGCCCGCCGCCAGGTGCGACCCGGCGCGGTCAAGATATTCGTGAAACAGCGGACGGAATTTCGCCTCGTTTACCGGCGACAGCAAGACCTCCGGCAGCAAACCCGCCTGTTCCAGTTTGTCCAAGGGCAGATAACAGCGGCCTTTTTTCAAATCGGCGGGCAAATCGCGCAGGATGTTCACCAGTTGCAATCCTTTGCCAAAACGGACACCGTCCGCCAACAGTTGCGCGTCGTCCAGCCGCAACTTAGGAAACAGATGCGCGCGGCATATTTTCGTCCAGAATTCGCCCACGCACCCCGCGACGCGATACGTGTAGTCGTCGAGCTGGGCGGCGGTTTCCAGCGCGACAATTTTTTCGGCCGACGCGCCGGCGAACCGGCGCAAGTCCAGTTCCTGTCCGCCGGTGATGGTATTAAGGACGGTGCGGATCAGTTGCTGGTCGGCGGGCGAAAAGGTTTGGAGCAACGAGAGGCTGTCCTCGACTTTTTCCAGCAGAACGGCTTCGGCGGGCGAACCTTGATGTTGGGCCAGCGCGCCGAAATTCAGCGGCGCGGTGGACGAACCCTGGATACGCTCGCGCAATCGTTTGAGCGCGTCGAGCCGTTGTTCGATGGGAACAAGTTCAGTGTCGGCGATGGTGTCGGTGGTGCGGGCGAGCAGATACGCGAGGCCGATTTGCTGGCGCACGGCGGCGGGCAGCACGCGCAGCGTCAGATAAAACGAGCGCGACGTCGCCTTGAGCAATTGGTTCAGCGTGTCCGTCATGTCACAGGGAGTCCCATCCGTCCAAAGTGATGGGACGGCCAAGGATGGATTCAACTTGCCGGAGCAGCATTCGGATTTGCGGCACGGAGTATTCGGAATTGGTCGGAATGGTCTGGCGATGCTGGCCCAAAACCATGAACTGATGGCGCGTGCCCGAAAACGGGCCGTCGAAGCCGAGCGCGCGAAGTTTGCGGATGAAGTCGCGCCGTTTAAGTGGTCGCCATGCGGCCATTTTGAACCTTGTTCAAATCAATGCCGGCCAGCACCGGCAATTTATGACCGAGCCTTAATCCAACCAGAATCCAATCCTCCAGCGTCGAGCGCAGTTCAGCTTCGCACTCGCGCAGCGTGCGGCCAAAGGCCGCCACGCCCTTGAGCTTGGGGATTTCGCCCGCAAACGAGCCGTCGTCCAGCTTGTCATAGCGCGCCAGTTCCAATGCGGCTTCAATGTAAGCGGTGATCGGAAACATCATGGCTGAAAGTAAAACGCTTTCGGCAGGAAAACAAGCGGGGAAAAAGCGCGGCCGATTTGCGGGCGCACGGCCGCCGGCAGCACGTCCCGCAAGGCGGGATCAGATAAAACGAGCGCGACGTCGCGCGTAGTAAATCAGTCAATGATTTTGGCATTTGCATTCTTTGGTCCCGTAGGGACAGCGGATATTAGCCAGCCACGAAGTGACTGGAAAACCAACCCAAATCGAATCGCGTCCCGCAAGGGACACTGGAAATCGTCACCATAAATATTTTTCGTCGTATTCCACATGATGCTTTTTGAGGAACGCCACATATTCCTCCTGAAATGTTTTTGTTCGATGATGTTCAACTTGATCGGCGATGTATTCTTTGACCGCGTCGCAATTTGAAACGCTTACCGTAAATGCGCCGTAACCCGGTTGCCACGCGAAATTTTTCACACCGATGGTTTCATGAATCCAGCGCGACGAGGTTTGTTTGATGTCTTGCACAAACGGCGCGAGTGAATGTGTTGCGCACAAACCGACGAGCAAATGAACGTGGTCAGCCATGCCGCCGATGGCTTCGGGAATTCCGTCCGCCGCGCGAACCAGGCCGCCGAGATATTCATGCAAACGCGGACGCCACTCATCGGCGATGAACGGGTGCCGGTCTTTCGTGCTGAACACGATGTGGAAATGCAGGCTTAAATGCGTTGATGGCATACGCAATTGTGTTGCGGAGTCCGATTTGAATTTTCATCAAACACGCTTGGTATTTGATGTCGCGGAGCGACACCGGAAATTAACCAGACACGCAGTGTCTGGATTTGACGCGCAAATTGATTCGTCCTGAAGGGACGATGGAATTTCCAATATGCGATCATCATTCAAATGTTTCCACCGTCCTTTCAGGACGGGTTTTCTTTTGCCGTGATACCAGACACTTCGTGTCTGGCTAATTTCCGGTTGTGCCTTCGGCACGAGCCGATGCGCGACGTTGCCTTGAGCAAATCATTTAACGCAGTTGGCATTTTTAGACAGACCAATTTTCAGAATTCAATTTGCGCCGACTGTTGGGATTTAATCATGTAATAAAATCTAAATCTACACTGACATGAGTTGGTTGCTTAAAATTTTCCGCTTCAATTTTTTCAACTGCCATCCGAACAAAGCTTACGATGCCGGCATCAGTATAAAATTGAGTTCTTCCTGCTCCTATAAAATGGTCCATTCCAGAAAAATCAAAACTTTTCTCGCCGATTTTTTAATAATTTTCATCTGCTTGCTTTTGTCAAATTGAACATCGAATCCATTTCGGTTTAAGCTGCCCCCGCCACCTTGCCAGTTGCTTCGCGACTTCCTTTGTTCCGGGTGAGCCGGTCAGATTTCGTTTCGCCATCACGCGTTTCAAATCGAACACGCCCAGCGCATCACGGCCGAAGTGTTTGTCCACGGATTGCAATTCGGCGGGCGAAAGCTTGTTCAGCGGCTTGTCCAATATTTCCGCCAGTGCCACGACGGCGCCCACCGCGTGGTGCGCCTGCCGGAACGGCATGCCTTTGCGCACGAGATAATCCGCAAGGTCGGTCGCCAGCAACGCCGGGTCGCTCGCGGCACGGTCGCAGGCGGCGCGGTTAACTTTCGTGTTGCGCAACATCGCGGCCATGAGGCGCGTGGTGGCGCGCACGGTGTCGGCGGTGTCGAACAGCCGTTCCTTGTCCTCCTGCAAATCGCGGTTGTAGGTCATCGGCAGACCTTTCAGCAACGTGAGCAGTGCAACAAGGTTGCCGATGACGCGGCCGGATTTGCCGCGCGCAAGCTCCGCGACGTCAGGATTTTTCTTTTGCGGCATCAATGACGAACCGGTCGTGTAGGCATCGGCGATTTTGATGAAATCAAATTCCGCGCTGGCCCAGAAAATCAAATCCTCCGCGAGCCGTGAAAGATGAACAGCCAACAGCGCGGCGGCGGCGCAAAATTCGACGGCGAAATCGCGGTCGCTGACAGCGTCCATGGAATTTTGCGTGAGTTGCGGCTTGCCGCTGGCGTCCACGAAGCCGAGCAGTTTGGCGGTAAACACGCGGTCGAGCGGCAGCGTAGAACCGGCGATTGCGCCGCTGCCGAGCGGGCAGACGTTCACGCGCGAGTAACAATCCCAAAGCCGTTCGCAGTCGCGTTCGAGCATTTCGACGTAGGCCAGCAGATGGTGCGCGAGATAAACCGGCTGCGCCCGTTGCAAATGGGTGTAGCCCGGAATTAACACGTCGGAATTCTTTTCGCCAAGGCTGACCAGCACGCGCTGCAAACCGGCGATTTCACCGAGCAGCAGGACAATTTCATCGCGCAGCCAGAGGCGCATGTCGAGGGCGACCTGGTCGTTGCGCGAACGGGCGGTGTGCAGTTTTGCGCCCGCCGGGACGCGCCGCGTCAACGCGGCCTCGATATTCATGTGAACGTCTTCAAGTTCGGGCTTCCACTTGAATTTGCCGGCTTCAATTTCGCGAGCGATGGTTTTGAGTCCGCGGGCGATGGCGCCGGCTTCGGTTTTTGAAAGCACGCCGATTTTGCGGAGCATGGCAGCGTGGGCGAGCGAGCCGAGGATATCGTGCCGCCAGAGCCGCCAGTCAAACGAAACGGATTCGGTGAATTGCGCGACGTCCGCGCCGGGGCCGCACGCGAAGCGTCCGCTACGGGAAACGGGAGAGATTTGTTTCATACCTGAACGGCGTTGAATGTGCGTCCAGTCAAACGGAATGTCACTCCCAAAGACGCAAAGCAAACCGGCAGGTCTTAATCACAATCGTCACGATAATTTTAATTCCCCCGGTCAAACGATTACGATTATGATTTTAGAACAGAATTGAGATTAGAATTAAATAAAAACTGTATTGCCGCCACTGCGGGGATATGAAATGCTTATCAGACAGCCATGAACGAGTTCAAATTTGTCTGTCCGGTTTGCGGCCAGCACATGAAGTGCGACTCGTCGCAGAGCGGCACGGTGATGGAATGTCCGACGTGTTTCCAGAAAATCACCGCGCCGCAAGCGCCCGAAACGGACGACCCGAAATTTATCATCACGGGCACGAAAGTGGGCGAACGGCCCCTGCCGTCGGCGGTGGCCAACGAAGAGACAGTGCCCCGGCCGGAGGAGGAGAAAAAGCCGTTGAGGTTGGTCTGGGTTTTCCTCGCAGCATTTTGTGGAGTGGTGGCGGTGTTGTTGTTGTTGTTTTACGGGAAAATTTTCAAATCCACTGAGGAGTCAGCCTATCCGGGTCCAACGGCATCGAACACAGTGGCAAAACCCGTCCCGGCCAAACCGATTGAAGGGCCGGCCATCGCCGTTTTAGCCAAGGGTGAAAAACTCATCATGGGAGAAGCAAAAGCCGGGGCGGAAGTGAAAGACCCGTCGAAGGCCGCCTTTCTGTCCGCTTTCAAAGCCGATCTGACTGATCCTTCGGTCTATACCGGGCCTTTGCCGTTAACGACCCAGTCCGGAGTCGGCCGCCCAGTTCCGACCGCCACCGGCGACATCCGGTATCACGAATCATTCCCCGGTGGATTGGTGATCGGCGTGACGCTTGGCGGGCTTGTCCCCAAACATGACTACGTGCTCACCATCAACGGCGCCCTCAATCACGACGGAAACAACAACTTTCCGGACCAGTTTCCGAAGAACAATCCCCAGAAATTTTTTGATTTCAGCCCGATTACGACTGATACGAACGGCAGTTATCAGGCAACGTTCGGCATCCGGCTTCCGCCGGGTCCGTATGAAGTCTATTTTTTTGTGAAGGACACGGCCGACTGGAACATTGTTCTCGGCCACGACTTCTTCCAATTCACGGTTGAGTAAATTCCCCGTCCCGGCGGAAAACGGAAACGCATGCGGACTTGCCTGTGGCCGGTACCCGCCCGAAACTGGGGCAGGTGAACATCGAACTGCTCAACACCGGCAGCGAATTGATGCTGGGGCGCGTGCTGAACACGCACCAGCAATGGCTCTGCCGCCGCCTCGCGGATCTCGGTCATGTCGTGACGCGCCAGGTGGCCGTGTCAGACACGGCGCGCGACATCCAATCCGCCGTCCGGGAGGCGTTGGGCCGCGCGGATTTGATCATCACCACCGGCGGTCTCGGTCCGACCTCCGACGATTTGACACGTGATTTGATTGCGCAGTTGTTCGGCAAAAAACTGCGACTGGATGAGGCAGTGCTTAAGCACATCAAGCGGCGTTTTGCGGCGCGCAATCTGCCGATGCCGAAAAGCAACAAAGTCCAGGCGCTCGTGCCCGAAGGCGCGCTGGTGCTGGCCAATCCGAACGGCACCGCGCCGGGGCTGGCGATGAAAGTTGGGTCTGGCGTCCGGGGTCTGGCGTCTGGGAAGCCGCAAACCAGCGAGCGGCTTTCCCCAGACCCAAAAGCCCAGAACCAAGACGCCAAATGGCTGGTGATGCTGCCCGGCCCGCCGCGCGAGTTGCGTCCGATGTTCGACAATTTTGTCGCGCCCCTGCTCCGGCGCGAATTCCCGCCGGCCGCGCCGTTGGTCTGCCGCACGTTGCGGACGAGCGGCATTGCCGAGTCGCGGGTGCAGGAAAAAATCGCCGCGCCGTTGGGCGCACTCGCGGCCGCCGGGCTTGAAATCGGCTATTGCGCGCGGCCGGGGCAGGTGGACGTGCGATTGTTGGCGCGCGGCGGGAACGGCAAAAAAATTGTCCGCGCGGCGGAAGCGGTCGTTCAAAAAATTCTTGGCGCGCAAATTTACGGTTTTGACGATGAGGAAATGGAAACGGTCGTCGTCCGGCTTTTGACCGAACGAAAGAAAACTTTGGCGCTGGCTGAGTCCTGCACCGGCGGGTGTCTCGCGCATCGCGTGACGAATGTGCCGGGGGCGTCGGCGGTTTTTCCGGGTGGCTTCGTGACCTACAGCAATGCCGCGAAGCAAAAACTTCTCGGCGTTCGCGCCGAAACGCTGGCGGCTCACGGCGCGGTGAGCGAAGCGGTGGCGCGCGAAATGGCCGAAGGCGCGCGGTCGCAACTCGGCGCGGATTTTGCCCTTGCCGTCACGGGCATCGCCGGTCCGGGAGGTGGAACAAAAGAAAAGCCGGTGGGAACGGTTTTCATCGGATTGGCCGGAGAGTTTGGAGCGGTGGTTGAGCGCAAATTTAACCCTTATGAGCGCGGGACATTCAAGGAAATCACGGCGTGGCAGGCATTGGAAATGCTGCGAGTGCAGTTGGTTTGTCCTTGAGGGCAAAAAAAATTGGGGTAAGATAGCGCCATTCAACGTCTTTGCTTGAATTGAATAGAAAGGTTGATTTCCGAACATGGCTTTGACCATAGAACCATTGATTGCCAAGAGCAATCCGGTTGAGGGGGACAGCACGACGTTTCGCAAACGCCGCGGCACGTTGCTGGTGGTGGACGATGAGGATGGGCCGCGGCAGTCGCTGCGGGTCATTTTCAAGGACGAATACGACATGCTGATGGCCGAGGACGGGCCAACGGCGATTGAGCTGGCGCAGAAGCATCCCATTGACGTGGCGGTGCTGGACATTCGCATGGCCGGCATGTCGGGCATCGAAGTTTTGGAACGCCTCAAATACGTGAACCCGAACATCGAGGTGATCATGATGACGGCGTTTGAAACGACGGATACGATTCGTCAGGCGTTGCGGCTGCGCGCATGCGATTACATCAACAAGCCGTTCGACCTGGCCACCATCCGCTCCGCCGTCAGCCAGGCGATGCAACGGCGCAAGCTCGAAAGTGAAATTAACAGCAGCGCCGAAAAAGTGCAGGAATTGCTTTCCGAACTGCAAAACCAGAAGGTCGAGGAGCAAATTGCCAAAACGCGCGGCGACATCTACGCCAGCATCATCCACGACATCAACGGCCCGCTGACGGTCATTTCCGGTTTCGTGCAGGTGCTCAGCCAGCGCCTTAACCGCAATTCGCGGCTGGAAATGGAGGACCTGGAATTCATCAAGGACCGCCTGCGCATCATCGCGCGGCAGGTGGGGAATTGCGTGGAAATTTCCCGGCGCTACCTCGGTTTTCTCCGCCGTCAATCGGAGGAAGCCCCGCGTGTGAGCGTGAATCAATTGTTCAAAGACCTCGAACAACTTGTCCGCGTTCATCCCGGCCGGAGCGACAACGAATTTGGCGTTCAGCCGATGGCCGAAGACCTGGGCGTCAAAATGAACGGCACCGACGTCATCCAGATTTTGCTGAACCTCACCGTCAACGCCTTTCAATGCGCGCCGATGAGTCATCGCGTCGATGTGGGCGGTGAAGTTTTGCGCGAGCCGCTCGATTTGACCAAATTCAAGGACGGGCCGAACGACCGGCTGCTGAACGTCGAGAGCATGGACAACACCGCGCCGCTGGTGAAGTTGTGGGTGCGCGACAACGGGCCCGGCATCCCGCCGGAAGTGCTGCCGAAAATCTTCCAGCCTTACTTCACCACCAAGGGCCCGCGACAGGGGACTGGCCTCGGTCTCAACATCGTGCAGCGGCTCATCAAGGAAGGGAAAGGCGCATTACACGTTCACACGCGGCCGGGCGAAGGGACGATGTTCACGATTTATCTGCTCGGCGCGAATCTGGCGAAGTAACCACGAAATATGCGCGCCAAAGGTTTCATCGCGTTCAGTTTGATCGTTGCGGTTTGGGTCGCGCGGGCGAATGAAAAGTTGCCGGTACTCAACGCCGGCAGCGAAGTTTACAGCAACGTGACGGTCACCACGGTCACGGCCACGGACATCTACTTCACCTACGCCAGGGGAATGGCCAATGTGAAACTGAGCAAGCTCGATCCCGCGCTGCAAAAGCATTTCGGTTACAATCCGACGAAGGCGAGCGAGGCGGAACAAAAGCAAGCCGCGGCCAACGCCCAATACCACATTCAAGCCATCAACCAGCCGGCGCCGCGACCGCCGGCTGAGGAAAGCGCAGCGCAGCCGTCATCTGCGGGACCGGCTTCCGAATCGTTCCCGGGTACCGATCTGCCCGCGGCCTTGAATCAAGCAAAGTCGGAAAACAAGATGGTGCTGCTCGATTTCACCGGCTCGGATTGGTGCGGCTGGTGCAAGAAATTTGACAAGGATGTGTTGTCCACCGACAAATTCGCCGGCTACGCCAAAAGCAAGCTCGTGTTGGTGACGCTGGATTTTCCCAGCCACATAAAGCAGGACGCCGCGCTCAAACAGGCCAATCAGGAGATTAAGAAACGATTCGGCGTGAACGGTTTTCCCACCTTTGTGCTGTTGAATTCCGCCGGCAGGGAACTCGGGCGTCAGGTTGGTTATTTGAGGGGCGGCCCGGATGTCTTCATCGCCGAACTGGATGGGTTCAGCCGGAAGTGAGTTGCCGAATTTTTTCCGCTAAATTTTCAAATACTCGCGCGGGTCCACAATCTTTCCGGCAATCGCGCTCGCGGCCACGGTGGCCGGCGAAGCGAGGAACACCTGCGATTCCTTGTTGCCCATGCGGCCGGGGAAATTGCGGTTCGTCGCGCTGATGCACTTGATGCCGGCCTTGTTGATGCGGCCAAAGGTGTCCACCGGCCCGCCGAGACACGCGGCGCACCCGGCATTTTCCGTCATCTGCACGCCCGCGCTCACGAGAATTTCCCAAATCGTCTGATTGCCCCAGTAGGTCGTCTGCAAATCGCCCACGATTTCCGGTGTCGCCGGCACGCCGAACGTGTCAATTTTGACGTGCTTCCCGCGCAACACGCGCGCGAACTCGACAAAATCGCTCGTCTTGCCGCCGGTGCAAGAACCGACGTAGGCGCGGTCGAGCTTGATGTGACCGAGTTCCTTCGCCTTCCTGCGCTGGCCCGGATCGGGATGGCACGCCACCGTCGGTTCGAGCCGGTCGAGGTCCACGACGAGTTCATAGACGAACTTTTGTTTTTTGTCCGGCGCGACGGGTTCGTAAGTGGATTTCGTGCCGTTCAATTTCACGCGCGCGTCCACGTATTCCGCGGTGCGCGAATCGAATTCAAAAATGCAGTTCTTGCCGCCCGCTTCGATGGCCATGTTCGCAATGGTCATGCGGTCGTCCATGGAAAGTGACGCCGCGCCGGGACCGTCGAATTGCAGCGCGCGATACGTCGCGCCGTCGAAGCCGATTTCGCCGATGCAATGGAGAATCACGTCCTTGGCCATTACGCCCGGCTGCAATTTGCCTTCGAGCCGGAAGCGCATCGTCTCGGGAACCTTGATGAGCAACTTGCCCGTGCCCATGACGAAGCCGGCGTCCGTGTTGCCGATGCCGGTGGCAAACAGGTTGAACGCGCCGGCCATGCACGTGTGCGAGTCCGTGCCGAACAGCACTTCGCCCGGACGCGTATGACCCTTGGCCGGCAGCGCTGTGTGGCACACGCCGGCGTAATGCGAACCAAATTGCCGTTTCAAATTGCCCTTGGTGGCATCGAACTTCCACGAGCCGTTCGGATCGTCAATCACATCGTAGAAATACGTGATGCCCTGTTCGCGGACGAAATCGCGGAGGATGTCCACGTTGCGGTTCGAGAGCGAATCGGCGGTGAAAATGTAATGGTCGGGGATGATGACGATTTTGTTTTTGTCCCAGACTTTGGCGGTCTTGCCGAACTCGCGCTTGAAGATGCCGATGGTGCCCGGTCCGCAGATGTCGTGCGTCATGAGCACATCGGCGTTCACCCAGATGTTGTCGCCGGCCTGTACCCGCGGTTTGCCGGCGGCCCGGGCGAGAATCTTTTCCGTCAAAGTCATAGGCTGAACACAATAGCTGACATGCGAGGCAAGTTCAACTGTGCAAAAGCGGTGACCGGTTACGGCTTCGAGATCCGTGGCGGCAATGGTCGAAAGATTGTTCACTCTTGTTTTCACTTCACCCAAAACCCGCTCGTGTCGGTGATTTTGTCGCGGTTGCTGGATTCCTTGAAACCGGGAAACACGCGCGGTGTCAACTTTTGGGCCATTGCTGGCATCGTTCATGCTAATCCGTGACCGGAGTTTATTTGCACTGTGCCGTGGTGTTTCGGCGTTGAACGTGTTTGCACATGTTAACCAAGTTCCTATGCGAAAAAAAATACTGGTGGTGGAGGATGACCCGGATCAACTTGAAGTGATACGTTTCACTTTAAAAAATGCAGGTTACGCCGTTGGCACGGCCACCAATGGCATTGACGCGCTCAAAAAGGCCCAGACGGTGTCCCCCGATTTGATGATACTGGATGTGATGATGCCCGAATTGGACGGGTTCGCCGTTTGCGAAACTTTACGGGGGAATCCCGCTACCGCCTCCATCCCGGTTCTCATGTTGACAGGTTTATGCAGCCATATCAGCCGGCTCGTCGGGTATGAGTCTGGCGCCACCGATTATGTCATAAAACCGTTCGATGCAGACCAACTTGTCTCAAAAGTGGAAAAGTTGCTGTATCAGTCATCGGGGGCCTCAAAAGCGCCGGGCAAACCCGGATCAAGGCCCGTTGCTGCTTCGTCTAAATAAAAGCCCTGCCGGGCATTCTTGGGTCACCAAACGAAATGGTCCGATGCACCGTTCGGAAATCGGGCTCGAACAACCGGATCAAGGATAATTTGCTGTAGAACCTGGCCAGATCAAGGTCGGGCCTTCAGGGGAATCGCGGATGGCCGGTGTCGCCTCCAATGGCGACAGGTTCTTATTTCACCTTGACCCGGAATTCACTCGCCGCGCGGATTTTTTCAAGGTCTCCGCTGTAAAATTCGTTGCGGTATTCCTCGGTTTCCAGCAGATGCTGGGTGAGGTCCTTCTTGTCGCGCTTGATGATGAATTTTAATTCATCCAAATCATCCGACCAGCGGAAGCCGTTGAAAAATTCCGCGCCGGCAAACTGTGTTTTGTACAGCGCCGTCTGCGAGTAGCACGTGCCGAGGTAAAGCTGCTTGAAGCCACGTTCGGCAAACAGCGCCACCGCCGACGTCATCATGAACATGCCGAGGTTGCGCGCATAGTAGTTCAAATCGTAGAACGCGTAGTAATAATACGCGAGTTCCCGATCCTCGATATAAAGCGTCGCCGCGCCAATTTCCGCGCCGGTCTTCGTGTCGGCAAACACGAGCAGATGCGAAATGATGGGCGAGCTGAACAACGCGTTGAGCCGCTCGAACGTCATCACGTCCTTGCCGAATTTGATGTCGGCGTAGGTCTTGAAAAATTCACGGCGTTCCGGCGTGTAATCATATTTGTCGCGCGGCACGAGCTTTACTTCAATGCCCGCGCCCTTGCGCCGGATGCGGCGGTTTTCGGATGATGGCTTGAACTTCGCGAGGTTCACACGCACCTGGCGGCAGAGATAAAAACGGTCCAAGTTGCGCGACGACGGCAGGAAGCCGGCATTGAAGATGTCCGACGGCGTTTCGCCCGGCTCCGGCACGGCCCAGATGGCATAGGGAAACTGGTAGTGCTCGTAGTCGGAGTTTTGTTCGGAGAAAAGGAGTTTCATGGCGTGTAATCAAAGAAGTTTCATTTGTTTTGAATCTTTGGGTTGCGGAGGCCAGAAAACTCCGAGAATTAAAAAACCTCGTGGATGAACTCGCTGATTGCCGACGAATAAATAACTGTCCTTGTCCTTTCCCCAAAGTTCATCAATCCATTTCTGCCGCATCTTTGCCCGAAGAGAATGTTCGCTGGTTTCACTTTGCTTCAACTTCCGGTATAACTCGCAAGCTTCCCAATCTATGATTGATTGTTCGTGACCGTTGCAATGCGGGTCATCACAAACGTAGCTGTATTTGAAACGAAAAGGGATTGGTTCCAGAGGTTTTCCCGGGTTCTCAAACAACGAAAGTTGGTTTATAATGTCATTCCATTCGCGGTCGGCTTTTTCAATCACGAGATCACGAATTTCCTTCGGCTTGAACATTCCCAACGAAACACCCCTTTCCCGTTGAAGAGCGAGTATTTCGCACATCGAGGCTTTGGCTGTTGGTTGCAGCCAAGATTTTCTTTCGTTCCATCCATCGGCAGCCGAGATTTTCTTCCCCAATCGAAAATTTTGTTGATCGGGACGATAACTTTCTGGGCGAGCATCCTCATGCTTTCGCATTCGGAGATGAACGATTTGATATTTTTTGAATTGAAGACCCTTCGGCAAATGGCGGAAACTAATTGGGTAAAGCCTGACCCACCCTTCTTCTTTTGTTACCCCTGCGACACAGACCGTTTCTTGATATTTATTGCTGGGATTCGGATACGCTTTGACGGTAATTAAAACGTCACGCTCAAGCGGAAAGTCGCTCGCCCTTGTCATAGGTGAACAATTTGCAAGCCATTCCGCGCAACCGCCTTTACTTCCAATGCAACAAATTTCCGATGACATTCATCATGATTCTTTTCAAAGCAAAGGAGGCAGCAGGTTTTCTTGTAAACTAAATTCTTAACGGTGCGAACATGTTCTGCCTGTTTTTTCATATAAAGCAGATAACCGCGAGTGAAGGCCGTGAAATCATTGGTTTCCCGCAATTCATGGCGCAATTCACGCGGGCTGCCAAGCTCACGAATGTGCAAGTAATCAATGCCTTTGCACCGAAGTTTTTCGGACAACGCGTTTTTGGAAAATCCGGGAATCCGGCTTTGAGGAAGTTCTCGAATGTCTAAAACCATTTGGATGCCAGCCGATTCCAGTTTCTGTACGAAGGATTCAGCACTCGTTTCCTCATAGCCGATCGTGTAAAGCGTGTTGGCCATGCGCACATCCTAGTCTGTCACTTTTCGTTGTCCAGCGTCCAATCCGCAGGTGAATTTATTTCACAACGGCTTTAGTTTCAACTTTTGTCGGCGTAGTTTTGCCGTTTACTGATTTTCTCCGCAAGCGCAAGCGCCAGTTCGTCAGCACGTCGTAGCTCACCGAGTTTTTCAGTTTGGCGACGTCATGCACGGTGATTTCATCGCTGCCCTGGCGGCCCATGATGACGGCCTCGTCCCACATTTGCGCTTGGGGGATGTCCGTGATGTCCACCATCAGCGCGTCCATAGCGATGCCGCCGACGAGCGGGGCGCGCTGGCCGTGAATGAGCGCGCCGCCCTGGTTGCGCACGCGCGGAAAACCATCGCCGTAACCGATGGGCAGCACGGCAATCCGCCGCTCCGATGGGGCGGCGTAACGCATGCCGTAACCGACCACTTCGCCGGGTTTCAATTTTTGGACCGCCGCAATGCGCGCTTTCACGGACATGACCGGTTCGATGCCGGGAATCCGCCGGCAGACCGACGAAGGAAAAACGCCGTAAAGCAAAATGCCGACGCGGACCATGTCGAGATGCGCGTGCGGCAGATCGAGGAACCCGCCACTGTTGCAGGTATGGCGCAGTTTCACGGAGATGCCGCGCGCGGCCATGCCTTGGAGGACCTCGTTGAAACGGGAGAATTGGAGATTGGCAAATGTCTTGTCCGTTTCGTCGGATTGCGCGAAGTGGGTCATCACGCCTTCGAGCGAGAGCGATTTCTCGGAGCAAATTTGTTCGATGAGCGGCAACGCCTCGTCCCAGCGCACGCCGAAGCGGCTCATGCCCGTGTGAATTTTCAGATGCACCGGCACACACTTGTTGGCATCGGCGGCCGCGTGGGCGAGTTTGCGGACGGTATGAGGTTCATTTACGCAGACGGTCAGGTCGTGCTCGACGCACCATGGGAGTTCAGCTTCCTGCCGTTCGCCCAGCAGCAGGAGCGGCGCGGTAATGCCGGCGTCGCGGAGCACCATGGCTTCCTCCAGCGTGCTGAGGCCAAACCCCCAAGCGCCTTCTTCGAGCGCGATGCGCGCCACGTCGAGCGCGCCGTGGCCGTAAGCCTCGTCCTTCACCACCGCCAGCAGCCGCACTTGGCGCGGCAGGTCGCGGCGGATGAGGCGCAGGTTGTTGCGCAGCCGGGCGAGGTCAATCTCAACCCACGCCGGTCGCAACGGAAAACTGGATGCGTCAAAATTCATTCGATTGCCGGGGACTGTTTAACCACGAATCGTGCCAAATGACACGAAAAATTCGCCCTAAGAAAACGATTGGTCAGCGGACTTGCGCCGCGGCAAAATGTATTTAACCTCGCGCCAACCACCGCATTTCGAAATGACCGAACCAACGAACTTGAAGCGCGACTCATTGAAACATTTCGCCGCCTGGCTGGCCGCGTTGTTTTTGGTCGTGCTGGGGGCCAAATTATGGGTGGTGCAGCTTTATGGGTCGCCCCTTCCATTATGGGATCAGTGGTATGAAGCGGAATTCTTTTTCCGGCCCTGGGTGGAGGGTCACTTGACATGGAAGGTGTTTTTTTCGGCCCACAACGAGCATCGAATTCTTTTCACGCGCCTGCTCGATCTAAGCGTCATCTGGCTGAACGGGCGATGGGAGCCGTTGTTGCAGATGACGATCAACGCATTCGTCCACGCGGCTTTCGTTTGCGGACTGGCATTTTGCCTGTGGAATTTTCTGGGCCGGAAAAACGGATGGTTCATCTGCGCTTTGCTGGCGCCATTTTTCGCATTGCCCTATGCGGGCGAAAACACGATTTGGGCATTCAATTCCCAGCTTTACCTCCTCGACATCACTTCGCTGGCGGCCCTGGCCGGAATGGGATTCGGCAAGCCGGGCGGTCGGAACTGGTGGCTGGGGCTGGCTGCGGCAATTCTCGGTTTGTTCACCATGGCGTCCGGTATGCTGGCCCCGCTGGCCGTGGGCGGACTGGTGATTTTGCGCGCCATCAAACAGCGGCGGCTGGACCGGGGAAATTTAATCACGCTGGGTGCATGTCTGGCAGTCGTGTGCTTGGGCCGGGCTTTGAGCGTCACGATGGAAGGCGACCGCCTTTTGCGGGCGCAAACGTTCGTGCAATTCACCTCCGCCCTGACGCGCAATCTGACCTGGCCGTTTTTCGACACCCCGGAAATGGTGTGTCTGATTTCCCTGCCCCTGGCTTTATTGGCTGCCCTGTATTTTCGGCTAAACTTTCAGGAGCCACGGGCGGCTGAATTTCTCCTGACCTTCGGGCTATGGGGAGTGTTGCAGTCTGTTGGCCTGGCCTATGGCCGGGCGAATTATGGGGAGATGATTCCAGCCAGCCGTTACATGGACGTATTAAATGTTTTTGTCGTCGCCAATCTTTTTACAACCGTGCTGCTGTCGCAGTTGTGGATCCGCGGCCAATTTTCAAAGTGGGCGGGGATGCTGTTGCCGCTGGTTTTTGCCGGCGTCATTTTTTTTGGCCTTTGCCGGATTTCACAAATCGTCGTGGAAAATCTTTTGCTGCCCACGCGCATGATGAACTTGGCGGCGGAAGAACGCGTCGCGACTTTCATGGCCGGCGGTGACGAACACGATTTTTTTGAACCGCCCACCGTTCGCCCGAGTCCGGAAGTGGCCTTGGGGGTGCTGCGCAACACGAAACTCCAGGCCATCCTGCCCGCCGTGTGCCTGCCGACGGCGGACGCGCACGTCACCGGCCGCTTCACCGCCGTTTCACAATGGCTGCTGCAAAATTCCACATGGATTTTGTATGGCGGGTTGAGCCTGTTCGTCGGTCTTATTGGATACGCCTTGATTCGCAGCCCGCTGGGGCTGGCGCGGGAAAACCTGCCGGCATTTATCGCTTTGCTGACCATTTTGGCCGCGCTGGGTTTTGTCTGGTCAAAAGCGCCGGTCAAACGCGAATCGGTTGAATATACACTGCAGCGCGAACTGGCGGCGCATTTCAAGTCCGTGGGCAACTTTAAGCGCGCTGCGATACACGAACACAAGGCGGATGCGTTAAAACAACAGGAGAATTCAGATGGCGCCCGGCGGCCATAAACTTTTCCCGATGTCCGTCCGGAAATAGCTCCCGACCACCCGGATTTTGCGGATGTTCGCGTAAGCCCTGGCAATCGCCGCGTCGAGCTTGGGCGCCAGTGCAATCACGTCCGCAATGCGATGGCCGGTGGACATAAGTTTTTTGTCGGCGCCACGGGCCACTTCGTTCCACCAAACATCGCAATCAAATTGTCCGTCCACTTTCAGCGGCAGATGCGGGCTGCGCACCTGGATGAAGGGATAACCGTAACCGGCCAGTGTGAGCGAACAGCCGAAATTAAGTTTTTCGTTGAACTGCAGGTCCAGCTTCCGGTTCTGTGCGGTGCGTAAGACGATTTCCGCCGGATTTTTGAGCATCCGCAAAATCATCGGGCCGGAGGTGACCCCGATGCGGATGTTGTATTCGATGACTTGCCATCGGCCTTTGCGTTTCACGGCGGTGACCTGCAGCGGCCCGTTGAATTTCACCGCGCGCAGCCACGGCAGCAGCGGATGGATGAGCTTGTGCGCCAGGCCGTATTTGTCGTCCGGATCGCGTTCGACCAACCCGCCGAGCGGCGCGCCCGCCACAACGCCCTGATTGCCATTGAACGCGTATTTGTATTCCTGGTTCGTGACGAGCGAATAAATCTCGCCGCCGCTCACCAGCGCGATGTGTCCGGCCTCGGCGCGACCGAGGTATTCCTGTAGAAAAACACCCTCGGCATAATTGATGTGCCGCAGCCACGCGCGCGTGTCCTCGACCGTCTCGCAGAGGATCGTGTGGATTGGGCTGGTCGGCGAGCAAAGCGGATTTTTAATGACAAACGGTTGCGGATGTTTCGCCAGAATTTTTTCGGCCGCCAGAAGGTTTGAGGCAACGTAGGCCTGCGGAAAGGGAATCTTGAAATCCGCGCACAACTTGCGGGCGAAGTCGCGCTCGCGCTCGATGCGCATCGCCTCGCGCGTGGGGCTGAAAATGCCGGCACCCAATTGCAACAAATCCTCCGCCCAGGGTGCCAGCGCCCAATCAATGGATTGGGGGATGACGACCTCCACGCCATTTTTCTTGATGAGCGGAACCGGGCTGGGAAATGCGTCGCGCGAAAATGTCGGTCCGACCAGCGACGGCGGGAAATGGCCGTAATTGCGAGTAAGATAGGTTGAAACCTTTGCGCCCGCATCGGCCAAAGCTGCTCCGATGCTGTGCGCGAACGAGCCGACGCCGAGAATCATGGCGACGGTTCCGGGCGGCCGGCCTTGGGTTTTACGTGCGGGCATTGATTTTGTTGCCGGGAAGCGTGTTGCGTGTTGCGTGTTGCGTCAAGCGTTGTCTCGACTTTACCGGCCGATTTGTTACCTTGGGGTCGTGAGTTTTGTCGCTGAATTCAATTCGTTGCCGCTGGAACCGCTCGTAAAGCGTTCGGAGTCGGCTGGTGTCCAGGCTGTGCGCGAGAGCATGGCCAAAACAAAACTGTCGCTGGCGGATTTCGCGCATTTGATTTCGCCGGCAGGCGGGGAACTGCTGGAACACATGGGCCGGCGATCGCACGTAATGACGCAGCAGCGGTTTGGCAAGGTCATCCGGATGTTCGCGCCGCTTTACCTTTCCAACGAGTGCGTCAACAATTGCAAATACTGCGGCTTCTCGCGCGACAACCCGATCCTGCGCGTCACCTTGTCGCTGGAGGAGGTGAAACGCGAGGCGGACGCCATCAAGGCGCAAGGCTTCCGCAACATCCTGCTGGTCGCGGGAGAACATCCGAAGTTCGTTTCCAACGATTATCTCAAGGATTGCATCGCCGTGCTGCATTGCGACTGGCCGGGCATTTCGCTCGAAGTCGGACCGATGGAGACGGAGGATTATCAGCCGCTCGTCGCGGCGGGCGCGGACGGGCTGGTGGTTTATCAGGAAACTTATGACCGCAAAGTTTATGCGGACATGCACACCGCCGGCCCGAAACGGAATTTTGACTGGCGGCTCGAAACGCCGGAGCGTGGCTACGCGGCGGGATTCCGCCGGCTTGGCATCAGCCCGCTTTACGGCCTGGCCGACTGGCGGTTCGAAGCCATCAGCGCGGCGGCGCACGCGGATTATCTGCTGCGGAATTGCTGGAAGGCGCAATTGACGATTTCCCTGCCGCGGCTGCGTCCCTGTGCGGGTGAATTCCAGCCGCTCACGCACATGACCGATCGCGACCTCGCGCAACTCGTCTGCGCGTTTCGTTTGATGTTTCCCGATGTCGGCCTTGTGCTTTCGACGCGCGAACCGGCGAAGCTGCGCGACGGGCTGATTCCGCTGGGCATCACGATGATCAGTGCGGGCAGCCACACCGAACCGGGCGGTTACACCGGCGCGGGCAAGGAGAAGATTCATCAAACCGTGCGCGGCCGGATTGTGGAACTCGGTGCGCCTGTGTCGCCGAAGCTGCGAATCAGCAGCGAAGGCGCAAGCGAATGGGCGCCCACGCCGGAAAATGCGACGAATGCGACCGGACAATTTCAAATTGCCGACGAACGTTCGTCCCGGGAAGTGGCGGAATTGATCCGCCAACTTGGCTACGAACCGGTCTGGAAGGATTGGGACGCGGCGTTGACGGCTTGAGTTGGAAAACAACCAACATCGAACATCTGACGCTCAACCTCCAACAAACTTTCGCAGGTAAAAACTGGTTGTTCGATGTTGAATGTTCGGTGTTTGTCTGAAACGAATTACAAAAACTTGAACCTGCCCGCGGTCATCGCTAATGGAAAGCCAGTCGAGGCAAAGCTGCCGTGCTCGATCGAGGAATTTCTGGTCGCGCAAAAACTGCTGCCGCGCAGCGTCGTGGTGGAGCACAACGGCGAGGCGGTCGCGCCTTCGGAATTTTCCCGGCGCCGGCTCAACGCGGGCGACCGGCTGGAAATTGTAAAAATCGTCGCGGGCGGATAAGTTGCGCTTTGCGCTTTCGGTTTCGGCGGTCACGGGTTTAAGCTGTGGCCATTATGGACTGGCTGCACCATTTGATCTGGCACGACGGGAAATTCTTTGGCGTGGCGTGGAGCGTCTGGAAAATTGTGGGCCAGCTGGGCAACGTGATCTTCTTCACGCGATTTTATCTTCAATGGTATGCCACCGAAAAGAAAAAGCGCGTAGTTGTCCCGACGGCGTTCTGGTGGTTGAGTCTGGCGGGTTCGCTGCTGCTGCTGGCCTATTCACTGCACAAGCGGGATTCCGTTTTTATTCTCGCCTACGTCGTCGCCTGGATTCCTTACACACGAAATTTAATCATTCATTATCGCCACAAAAGGGCACACACCAATTGCCCCGGTTGTGGAAACAGTTGTCCGCCACAGTCAAATTTTTGTCCGAACTGCGGCGCGCGGCTGACGCCGACTACTTCTTAGGCACGACGGGTGTGGCGGCGGGTTGCGCCTGCGGCACAATCCCGTATTTTTTGAGAATCGGCTGGAAGTCGGGATGCGTAACGCCGTAAGCCGTGAGTTGCTTCACGAAATTTTCCATGGCCGGCTGGTCCCGTTTGAATGCCGCTATGATTTGGGTGGCCTGGGGTTTGATGGTGTCAATGTCTTTGCCGGTAAGCCTGGCCTGCCGATACAAAACGACAGTGAGCGTGCCACTGACCACGACGAGCGCGAGCAGCAGTGTGAAAACCTGATGTCGCAAAGCGACAAGCTGATCCATCAATTCAGTTTGCACGGGGATGTTTGTTTCAGATTCGTTCATGGTAATTAGCGGTTGGCAGGTTTGGCCTGGGCTGGCTGCAGGATACGAAGGATTTCCGAGTTCGGATTTTGCTTGCTGTAAGCGACCGCGTCGTTCGCGAGCGCTTCGACGCCCATACGGTAGCCGTTGGCCTGCGTTGCCTGCATTTGAAGGGTGCGCAACTCGCGCGTGCGGAAAATCGTCTGCAGCGCGAAAATCACGCCCAAAATCGCCAGCACCGCCAGCACAAGATTTAAAGCCGTCGTAATGTTGTCATTTTTCATAAGATTATGGTGACTTTAGCGAAACAGCGGCGGATGTCCACTGAATTTTGCAGCGAAAATGGATTGATTTTACGCGGGGCGAATGGTATTACTTTATGTAATTCAACGACGCATGGTGGCTAAAGAAGAGCCAATTGAATTAAGTGGAAACGTTACCCAAGTGCTGCCCGGCACAATGTTTCGGGTGGCGCTGCCTAACGGCCACGAAGTGCTCGCGCATATCTCCGGCAAGATGCGCAAAAATTTCATCCGCATCAGCGTCGGCGACAAGGTCAACGTCGAGATGTCCCCTTACGATTTGAACAAGGCGCGCATCACGTACCGGCATTCGTGACGCGCGGGATTCGTTAAATCGCTGAATCGTTACCTTGAGGCGTCCACTTCCGATTCAACGATTTGAAAAATCCGTGTTCATCCGTGTTCATCCGTGGTTAAATTTGCCCCATGCAAATCCACTTCTTCGGCGCGGCGCGCACCACCACCGGTTCGATGTATCTCATCGAGGTGAACGGCAAACGGCTGTTGCTCGAATGCGGATTGTTCCAGGGCCGGCGCGAGGAATCCATCCGGCGCAACTGCTGTTTTCCCTTCGATCCGAAGCAGGTGGATGCCGTGGTGCTCAGCCATGCGCACATCGATCACACCGGCAACCTGCCGAACCTCGTCAAGCAAGGCTACACCGGCAACATCCATTGCACCTTCGCCACCCGCGACCTTTGCAGCATCATGCTCGTGGACTCCGCGCACATCCAGATGGACGACGCCGCCTTTGTTTCCAAGCAGCGGGCGAAGAAAAAACTCCCGCCGGTCGAACCGCTTTACTCCATTGCCGACGCGGAGAAAACGCTGTATCAATTCGTCGCCGTCGGCTACGAACGCCCGTTCCTGGTTGTGGACGGCGTGACCGTCACGTTCTACGATGCCGGGCATATTCTCGGCTCGGCGCAGGTCATTTTGGATGTGCGCGAAGGCAATCGAAAATTCCGCTACCTGTTCAGCAGCGACGTGGGCCGTGGCAACGACGAAATTCTCCGCGACCCGCAGCCGGTCGAAAACACGGATTATCTGCAAATCGAATCCACCTACGGCGGGCGCGAACACGCCGCCCGCGCCGACGCCGATGAAACCGTCGGCCGGCTCGTGCTGGAAACCTTGAATCAAAACGGCAAGGTCATCATTCCGGCGTTTTCCGTCGGGCGCACACAGCAAATCGTTTACGTGCTGAACCAGCTCACGCTGGCCGGGAAACTGCCGCGCGTGCCGATTTTTGTGGACAGTCCGTTGAGCGTGAACGCCACGGAGATTTACCGTCTGCACCCGGAATGTTTCAACAACAGCATCAACCAATTCCTGCACGAAAAAGCGAACCCCTTCGGCATGGAAAATCTGACTTACATCCGTGAGGTGGCAAATTCGACGAAGCTGAACGATTTAAAGGAACCGGCCATCATCATCAGCGCGTCGGGCATGTGCGAAGCCGGACGCATCCGCCATCATCTGAAAAATCACATCGGCGATCCCAAGAACCTGATTTTGTTCATCGGCTACTGCGCGGAAAACACGTTGGGCGCGCAAATCGTGGCTGGCAAAAGCCCGGTGAACATTTTCGGCGAACCACAGGCGGTGCGCGCCAAAATCGTTTCCCTGGACACCTACTCCGGCCACGCGGACAAAAACGAATTGAAGCAATACGTCGAAAGAATTTCCGGCGACATCAAAAAAATCGTCTGCATCCATGGTGAGGAATCGCAATGCCTGGCCCACGCCGAAACGTTGCGGGCAATGAAACCGAAGGCCCAAGTCATCGTGCCGGAATACCGGCAGGTGGTGGAGATTTAATGCCTGGTTTTTTTGCGTGGCGGCTTGGATGTCAGTGCGGCAATGTCGGCCAAATCCTGGGGACGGCGGCTGGCGCGTTTGTTTTTCAACAACTGCGGCAGGTCAATGAAGTTGATTTTCAAATCTTCAAGCCTGGCCCTGCGCCGTTGCCGGTAACATTCGCCAAAACTCACGCCGTCAATCTCATTGAGGATTTCCAGCCGCATCGGTTCATATCCCATGCGGACAATTTTTCCTTTTCGCAGGAACAATTCGGGTTTTAGTTTCGGCAAATCAAAGCCGAATTCACGGAGGGCGCAGACCATCCGTTCTGCGTTGTCAGTCGAAAGCTCCACAAAGATGTCAAGGTCGCCGGTGTAACGGACATGGCCGTGGTAGGCCACGGCATAACCGCCGATGACCAGATACCTAATCGCGTTTGCGTTTAACAACCTTAAGAAGTCTTGGAAGTCGCGCGGTAACGGGATCATAAGCGTGGGCACTCTGGCGCAACAATTCCAGCCCTTCAAGCCTCTTTATCGGCGGCTGGCGCAACCAGTGGCGCCGGCTTCGCGTGTCAGCACGCAAATTCACCACGGAAACCGTCTTCCGATGAACGCGCGCGGTTTTGGCCAGTGGCGATATCATCACAAGGGTCAAGATAGCAAAACCGGGGCTGATTGAAAGCTGAAATCACAATGCCTCGCCCACACCGAAACGTTGCGTGCGATGAAACTGAAGGCTGAAGTCGTCGAGCCGGAATACCCGCGGGCCGTGGAGATTTGAAACTGCACTTTTCACAGCTATTTAATCCTGTCAAATTCGAGCTGATATTTTTTGGGGTGCTGCCGAGCTTGACATGCTTCGGTGTGGGCAAACGGGCCGGACAACAGCGATAAGATAGCTGATATAAGGATTGCGTGGGTCGAAGTCGGGTTCTTTGTCTTGAGTCATTAGATCAAGAAAACGCTCCCGCCGTTTCTCAACCATTTGTGAAATATCAAACTTCGGGTCTAAAGAAAAGAAGCAGTCAAACGGGTCATTGAAATTCAATGGCGAATTCCAACGCACCTTTTGAGTAGCCAGCACAATTTTTGCAACACTGGCAGTGTGGTATTTGTAGAAATGTGAAGGGTGCATCGCAAGGGCCGCAGATTTTATTCTAATCCCTGAAATTCACAAACTGCACCGGCGCGGGAAAATCCTGGGCGCGCACGGCGGCGATGACGGCCTGCAATTCGTCCCGGCTTTTGCCGGTCACGCGGATGGCGTCGCCTTGGATCTGCGTGGTCACCTTGAATTTGCCGTCGCGGATGAAGCCGGTGATTTGCCTGGCGACGGTGGTTTCAATGCCTTGTTTGATTTTGATGACCTGCCGCGCGTGGCCGAGCGGCGAGACGTCCGGCCCGGCCGTTTCCACGCTTTTGAGGCTGATGTTGCGTTTGGCGAGCCGGCCCATGACGATTTCCGCGAGTGCCTTGATTTTGAACTGGTCTCCGGCGGAGAGCTTGATTTCGTTTTTTTCGAGAACGATTTCCGCGTTGGTGCCCTTGAAGTCGAAGCGGTTGGCCAGTTCCTTGTTGGCCTGGTTGACGGCGTTCTCAATTTCCATCGAGTTGACCTGGGAAACAATGTCGAATGAAGGCACGGCCACAGCGTAAAAGGGTGGGCGGGAAAGAAAAGCGAATTTGCCAATGTTCATGGTCATGACACTTCCTCCTGGGAGCGCCGGATTGTCGCGCCGTGTGATTTGCGGATTGAACCGCGCCGCGTTTTTTGCCAGCTTCCATTCAAACCGAACCGCTTTGGGCGAATGATCAAATGAGCGAAATCAAATCCAACGCCGATATTGAGCCATGTCTGTCGGTCGTCATGCCGGTTTATGACGAAGCGGCGACGGTGGCCGAAGTCATCAAAGTTGTGCTGTTGCAGCGTCCGGTTCAGCAACTGGTCGTGGTGGACGACGCTTCCACGGACGGCACCTGGGAAAAATTGAAGTCGGCCACGAACGGCGACGCGCGGGTGACCCTCGTGCGGCATGAGCAGAACCAGGGCAAGGGCGCGGCTTTGCGCACGGGGTTCGCCCGGGCAACAGCGCCGGTCGTGATGGTTCAAGATGCCGATTTGGAGTATGATCCGACGGAATATCACCGGTTGCTGGCCCCGATTCTGGCGGGCAAGGCGGACGTGGTGTTCGGGTCGCGGTTTCTGGGCGCCGGGGCGCATCGCGTGTTGTATTACTGGCACTCGGTGGGCAACAACTTCCTGACCACCTTTTCCAACATGGCCACCGATCTCAACCTGTCGGACATGGAAACCTGCTACAAGGTGTTCCGGCGGGAAGTCATGCAAAAAATCAGGATTGAGGAGGACCGTTTTGGTTTTGAGCCGGAAATCACGGCCAAGGTCGCCCGGTTGAATGTGCGCATCTACGAAGTGGCCGTCTCCTATTACGGCCGCACCTATGCCGAAGGCAAAAAAATCGGCTGGCGCGACGGTTTCCGCGCCTTGTGGTGCATCTGCAAATATAATTTTCTGCGCGGCTGATCCTCATGCCTGCGACCGTCTTCCTCCGAGTGTGCGTCTGCGCATAATGGCCTTGATGAACAGACCTGGGAGAAGGTATGTTTCTTTTCATGCAGGTGATGATTTTATGCGGCGGTTTGGGAACCCGGTTGCGGGAAGAAACGGAATACCGGCCCAAGCCGATGGTGGAGATCGGCGGACGCCCGATCCTCTGGCATATCATGAAAATCTACGCCGCCCACGGATTCAAGGAGTTTGTGCTGTGTCTCGGCTACAAGGGGGCGATGATCAAGGACTACTTTCTCAACTACGAAACCTTCGCCAATGATTTTACGCTCACCTTGGGGGGCTCCAAGAAGGTTGAGTTTCACAACGCCCATCCCGAGGAGGGATGGAAAATCACCTTTGTCGAAACCGGGGCGGCGGCGATGACCGGTATGCGCGTTTTGCGTGCCTTGCCTTATATCAAATCGGGCAATTTCGCGCTCACCTATGGCGATGGCGTGGCTGATATTGATTTGAAGGCGGAACTGGCATTCCATCGGAAGCATGGCCGGCAGGCGACTGTGGCCGCCGTGCGAACGCCCTCGCGATTTGGCGCCATCGTGATTGATGAGTTGGAACACGTCAGTGCTTTTCGGGAAAAACCGGATGTCGCGGCGGGCCGCATCAATGGCGGATTTTTCATTCTGAAGCGGGACGGATTGGAGCAATATCTGCAGCCGGTCGGGGAAAACTTGAGTTGGGAACGGCAACCGTTGGAAAAACTCGCGCAAAATAAGCAACTGAAGGCCTTCCAACACGACGGTTTTTGGCAGCCCATGGATACTTACCGCGAGTTCGAGTGGCTGAACAAACTCTGGGCCGAAGGCAAGGCACCGTGGAAAACCTGGTGATTCATGTTCGCTGAAGCCTTTCGCAACAAAACCGTGTGGCTTTCCGGGCACACCGGTTTCAAGGGTGCCTGGCTGGCGCAGTGGTTGTTGGAACTGGGGGCGGACGTCCACGGCTTTGCCCTGGAACCGGCGACCCAACCGGCGTTGTTCGACCAACTGGGACTCGCCAAACGACTTCATCACCAGATCGCCGACATCCGCGATCCTGCCGCCGTGCGGGAATCCATTGGAAAAGTCCAGCCGGATTTCGTTTTCCACCTCGCCGCGCAACCATTGGTTCGCCTGTCCTACGAGCAACCGCTGGAAACCTACGCCACGAACGTCATGGGAACCGCCCATGTGCTCGAAGCCTTGCGCGCGTTGGGCAAGCCCTGCGCCGCCGTTCTGATTACGACCGACAAATGCTACGAGAATCGCGAGCAGCTCCACAGCTATTGCGAGGAGGATCCGCTTGGCGGATACGACCCTTACAGCTCCAGCAAGGCAGCAGCGGAAATCGCCATCAGCGCGTGGCGGCGTTCGTTTTTCAAAAAGCATCCGGTGAAAATTGCCAGCGCCCGCGCCGGCAACGTCATCGGTGGTGGCGACTGGGCAAAGGACCGCATTGTTCCCGATTGCATCCGTGCCCTGCAAAAAAAACAGCCCATCGCCGTGCGCAATCCGAATGCCACCCGTCCCTGGCAGCACGTCCTCGAACCGTTGAGCGGCTATCTCTGGCTCGCCGCGTGCCTCTCTCAACCTCTTGCCGCGCCGAAGCAAAGCAAAGGCGGGTCAACCAACGATTCTCAACTCGCTTCTGCTTTCAACTTCGGCCCCACACATGAAGCCAACCGCACCGTTGGCGAGTTGGTGACCGAGGTGTTGAAACATTGGCCGGGACGCTGGGAGGACAAAAGTGATCCCCATGCTGTGCATGAAGCCGGCTTGCTTCAACTGTCCACCGACAAAGCCCATGCCCTGCTTGGCTGGCAGCCCCTCTGGTCATTTTCCGTGATGGTTGAACGGACGGTGGCTTGGTATCGCGAAACTGCGGCCGATCCCCGGTCAGCACCTGTGCTAGCCACGCGCCAGATTGGACAATACCAGGCCGATGCTTTGCGAGCGGGTTTGTCGTGGGCAGTCAAATAATTTAAGCGTGTCGTTTTCCATGAGTGACCAAAAAACTTTGCGGCGGCAAATTCTCGACCTGGTGCGGGCGTATCAAACAGCCGCACCAAAGAAACCATTCCGTCCGGGCGAAGACCTGGTGCGTTACGCAGGCCGTTACTTCGACGAAAAGGAATTGGTCAATCTGGTTGATTCGTCCCTCGACTTCTGGCTGACAGCGGGACGCTACGCGGACGAATTTGAAGCCGGATTGGCCGGGTTCCTGGGCCTCGGGAACGTTCTTCTGGTAAACTCCGGATCCTCGGCCAACCTGGTCGCCTTTTCCACGCTCACTTCCGCGAAACTCAAAGACCGGCAGGTCAAGCCAGGCGACGAGGTCATCACTGTGGCGGCGGGATTTCCCACAACGGTGAATCCGATCATCCAGAATCGTGCGGTGCCGGTCTTTGTAGACGTGGAACTGGGCAGCTACGTGCCAACACTGGAGAAAATCGAGGCCGCGTTCAGCCCCCAGACCAAGGCGGTGATGATCGCCCACACCATGGGCGTACCCTATGCCGTGCGGGAAGTGCGCGAGTTCTGCGACCGACACGGCTTGTGGTTGATTGAAGACAACTGCGACGCTTTAGGCAGCCGTTACGAAGGCCGGCTCACGGCCACGTTTGGCGATTTGGCCACGTTCAGCTTTTATCCCGCCCACCATATCACCATGGGCGAAGGTGGCGCGGTGGCGACGGCGAACGAGGATCTGGCGCGCATCGCCCGCAGCTTTCGCGACTGGGGCCGCGACTGTTACTGCGCCGGTGGCGAGAACAACACCTGTGGCAAACGTTTTGCCCAGCAGTTCGGCGCGCTTCCCTTCGGCTACGATCACAAATACGTCTATTCGCACATGGGCTACAACCTCAAGGTGACCGACCTGCAGGCCGCCATCGGGGTGGCGCAGTTGAAGAAAATCGAAAACTTCGTGGCTGCGCGGAAACATAATCACGCTGCGCTCGCCGCCGGATTGAAGAAACACGAGCGGCACCTTATCCTGCATACCGCGCCGCCGAGGTCTGATCCATCCTGGTTTGGTTTTGTCATTACGGTGCGGCCCGAAGCGCCGTTCACGCGGGCCGAACTGGTCAACGCGCTGGAAACCGCGCGCATCGAGACGCGAAATCTTTTCTGCGGGAACCTGCTGCGGCATCCGGCCTACGCGGAGATTGAACACCGCGTGGTGGGGCGGCTGTCAAACAGTGACGTGATTACCACCAACACTTTTTTCATCGGCGTGTATCCCGGACTGACGGAGGAAATGATCCGCCACGTGCTGGCGACGTTTGACGGGTTCATTGGGACCAGATGAGCATGCCGCGCAAAATCCGCTGCACAGTCGAGTCCATCACGGATCACGGCGGGCGGGTTTATACCGTTGATCTCGCCCCGCAGAGCGTGGTGCCGGGTTTCAAACCCGGCCAGTTCCTCCACCTGACCGTGGACGACTATGACCCCTCCGGTTTCTGGCCCGAATCGCGCGTTTTTTCCATCGCCAGTTCGCCGCGCGATCGTGGCCGGATCCGCATCTGTTATGCAGTCAAGGGCCGCTATACCACGAAGATGGAACAGACGCTGAAAGTCGGGGGCGAAGTATGGATCAAAATGCCTTACGGCGAGTTCGTGATTGACGAGGCCGGCGACGCGATACTGATCGCAGGCGGCACCGGCATCAGCGCGTTCACCGCGTTCCTGGAGACGCTGAAACCCGAAAATCCGCGCCAAGTCTGGCTGGTTTACGGCGCACGTAGTCCCGATCTGCTCTTGTTCCGCGAAATGATTATGGATCAACTCAGGAAGGTGCCAGGCTTCCACGCGCTGTTTTTTGCGGAAACCGGCGGTGCCGTCTTTTCATCACAAATGGCCGCATTGCCGAAGGCCCCGGAAAGTCTGTCCGGACGCGTTTCGTTGGACCAAGCGTGGTCTCGGGTGCCGGCTCCGGCGCAAAAAGTTTTTTACCTTTCCGGGCCGCCGGTCATGTTGAACACACTGATGGCGGATTTGAAATTGCGCGGGGTTCCGCCGGAACAAATCCGCACCGACGCTTGGGAGTAGGGCGTAATAACTCCTGGCTCATCTGCTTGCACGGCGTCCTTGAGACGCGATTATCTGATTGAAATGCCCTGTGAATTCATGGAGAAATATGCTTTCCAGTCTGACGGAGACGGCGAAGAATGAGCGGAAAGAAAGAACGCATTGTAATCGTTGGTTCAGCAGGGCATAGTATTGTGGCCTTGGATGCGGTGTTGTGCGCGGGCAAGTACGAGATGGCGGGCTGGCTGGAGTCATTCAAACCTGCTGGCGAAGTGGTTGCAGGTTTCCCGATTCTTGGTCATCCCGACCAGTTGCCTGTTCTGATGAAACAACATCAATTCAAGAAGGTATTTCTGGGCATCAGCGACAATTGGACCCGGCACGTGGTTTACGAAAAAATGCGGGCTGTCGTGCCGGATTTTGAACTCATTTCAATCATTCACCCGGCGAGTAGCGTGGCGAAAACCGCAACTATAGGCGATGGGACACTTATCCTTGCCGGGGCCATTGTGAACCCGGGCTGCACGATTGGCGCAAACTGCATCGTTAACACCAAAGCGTCGCTCGACCACGATTCCGAGATGAAACCGTATTCCAGCATTCTGCCGGGGGTTACGACCGGCGGCAACGTGGTGATCGGCGCTTTTTCCTGTATTTGTGTTGGAACCGCCATTTCCCACCGGGTCACCGTTGGGGAGCATGTCTTTGTGGGCGCCGGTTCGGTGGTGCTCGACGACATTCCCTCGTACGTTCTGGCTTATGGCACGCCGGCAAAAGTTGTGCGTAGCCGCGCGCCAGGCGAGAGACACTTCTAACCCGGCCGCTTTTCTCGAACTATGCGAAACAAGATTAACTATGCCGGGCCGTGGATTACGGCGAAGGAAGTCGAATACGTGAAGGAAGCCGTCCTGAACGGCTTCTATCAGAATTACCGGCTGCACGCAAAAAAACTGGAAGAGAAACTTTGTGAAACGCTGGGCGTCAAATACGTCCTGGCCACGAACTCCTGCACTGCTTCCCTGCATCTGGCGGTAGCGGCGCTGGGACTGCAGCCTGGCGATGAAGTCATCACCAGCGACAGCAGTTGTGTCGCCTCGGCAATCGCGATTGCTTACGTCGGCGCGACGGCGGTGTTTGTGGATGTCGATCCCGAAACCTGGTGTCTCTCGCCTGCCGCGATCAGGAAGGCGATCACTCCGAGGACGAGGGCCCTTCTGCCGGTCCACTGGAACGGCCACCCCGCCGCAATGGACGAAATCATGGCAATTGCCAAAGAGCATAATCTGCGCGTCATCGAAGATGCCGCGCCTGCGCTGGGCGCGGAGTTTCGGGGAAAAAAAGTCGGCACGATCGGCGATGTGGGCTGCTTCAGTTTTCAGGGCGCAAAGGTTGCGATCGGCGGCCAAGGCGGTGCGCTGGTGACCAACGATGCGAGGATCTTCGAGAAGGCACAAATTCTGGCCAGCTATGGGCGTACGGACTCCATGATGCAATACTGGTCGGACTACGTGGGCTGGAACTACACGATGCCCAATCTCCCGGCGGCGTTGGCGCTGGCGCAAGTGGAGCGCCTGGACGAGTTGATCGCGAAGAAGCGGCAGATTTTCCAGTGGTACCGGGAGGGTCTAGCAGGACTGAGCGGGGTGAAACTGATTGAAGAAGCGCAGGACACCAAAAGTACCTGCTGCTACCCGCCGCTGCTCCTGCGCGACACTGTGCGGCGCACACGCGAAGAGGTCTTGGCCGAAATGCGCAAGGACAACATCGACTGCCGCAACGCGCAGCCGCGGATCAGCCGCATGCCAATGTTCCAGAGCCGTTTCCCGAATCCGGAAAGCGAGCGGGTGGAGAAGCGCGGCGTGATTCTCTCGAGCGCCTTCAATCTCACCAAAGACGATGTTGCCTTTGTGTGCCAGCGGCTCCGGGAATTGGCAAACTGATCATCCATTCATTTATTTCAGCCATGAGCAACGACCGCCTGACCACCTACCAAAAAACCATCACCAAGGAATTCGAGTTTCTTAAGGAGACGCTCAAGATCGAGGATGCGTTCGCCAAGAGCCTCGACCTGCCGGCCGGTGGCGGGATGCTGACGCCGATGTGCAGGCTGTACGAAGATGACGAAGATCTGATTCGCCAGTTGGTTGAATGGCATCGCGATGGAACCGTCGTGCTGCCTGCCCACCCCGCGGAATCGGCGGTGGAGGCCAGGTCGTGGCTCAAGGACGTGCTAGGGACAGCGGATCGCCTGGTGTTTCTTGTGCTCGACAAACACGGCAAGCGCGTGGGACACGCGGGCTTTTCCAGATGTTTGAATTCCGAGCTGACGATGGAATTGGATGACGTCGCCGCGGATGCCGCTTCGGGCGGCTTGCTGTCGGAGGCTCTGGAAGTGCTGATTCACTGGGCCCGGACGACGTTGTGGCCCGACGCCGTGGCAGCGCGGGCATCCGACCTCAACTCAGAGGCTCTAACGTTGTTGGGCAGGTTGGGTTTCGGGACGGTGCAGGCGCAGGCGGAGAACAGGTTGTTTTTGCAGCCGGTGGCGGGCAAGGCGGGCAAGACGATGATTCTGACGGCGGGGCCTAGCATCTCCGCGCGTGAAGCGAGCTATGCTTACAAGGCTGCGAAATATGGGTGGAACAACCAATGGAGCCATTATCTCAAGGCTTTTGAGAGCAACTTTGCCGGATACATCGGGGTGAAGCACGCCATGGCGACTTCCAGTTGCACCGGTGCGCTGCACATTGCGCTGAAAGCGCTGGGAATCGGTTCGGGCGATGAAGTCATTGTCCCGGACATCACTTGGGTGGCCACAGCCAATGCGGTGCTGTATGTGGGGGCAACGCCAATCTTCGCTGATATTGACCGAAACACTTGGCTGCTGGATCCCGCATCTGTGAAGGCCAAAATTACACCGCGGACCAAAGCCATCATCCCCGTCCACTTATACGGGCATGCCTGCGACATGGAGCGGCTACTGGCCCTGGCAAAACAGCACAACCTGTATGTCATCGAAGATGCGGCCCCTTCGATTGGGGCAGAATACAAGGGGCGGCGAACTGGCAGCTTCGGCCACTTCTCTGGCTTCAGTTTTCAGGGAGCCAAACTCGCGGTTACTGGTGAAGGTGGCATGCTGCTGACGAATGATGAGTCCCTATACAAGCGGGCTTACGCCATCTGGGATCAGGGACGGACACCGGGCACGTTCTGGATCGAAACCAACGGCTTGAAATACAAAATGTCCAATGTGCAGGCGGCGATTGGACTTGGTCAATTGGAGCGAAACGATGAAATGGTCGAGGCCAAACGTCGGATTTTCCGCTGGTACGAGCAGGGACTGGCCGGGGTACCGCACGTGCGGTTAAATTGCGAACCGGCTGGAACACGCAGCATTTATTGGATGACCAGCATCCTGGTGGAAGAATCCTCACCACTCTCGCGTGATCAACTGGCCCAGAAATTAAAAGCGCGCAATGTGGATACCCGTCCCGTCTTCCCCGCCATCAGCCAGTATCCCATCTGGCCCTTGAAACAATCGCCGCCGCCGGTCGCCAAATTTGTGGGAGATCACGGCATGAACCTGCCGTCAGGGGTGTGTCTACGGCAGGATGAAGTGTTTTACGTTTGTGAAGAGATTAAACAGGCGCTTACTGCATGAACAAGTCGCTTCAACTGGCCTCATTCATCCGCGCAGAAGTTGTCAAAATGGTGCATCAGGCTGGGGCATCCCACGTCGGCGGGGCATTGTCCATGGCAAATTTGCTGGCGGTGCTTTATGGCGAAGTCCTCCGGGTGCGTCCCGACGACCCGTGCTGGCCGGGGCGTGACCGTTTCATTCTGAGCAAGGGGCATTGCTGCACGGCGTTATATGCCACACTGGCGTTGCGTGGCTTCTTCCCGGTGAAAGAACTTCAGACCTACGGTCAGAACGGCTCGCGCTTGATGTCGCACATCAGCCATAAAGTTCCTGGTGTGGAATTCTCGACCGGCTCACTTGGCCACGGCTTGCCCTTCGGCTGCGGCAAGGCGCTGGCCGCCAAACGCCGCGGACACGAATGGCGCGTGTTTGTAATGTTGAGCGACGGCGAGTTGGATGAAGGTTCCAATTGGGAAGCCATTCTGTTTGCACCGCAACATCGGCTCGACAACCTGGTGGCGATTGTGGATTACAACAAGATCCAAAGCCTTGGCAGGGTGAGTGAAGTGTTGGAATTGGGGCCGCTAGCAGACAAATTCCGCGCGTTCAACTGGGCGGTGAAGGAAATTGACGGGCACGATCACGACGCGATTGCCGCCGCCTTGAAGACATTGCCATTTGAGGCCGGCAAGCCGAGCTGCCTGATTGCCGACACGGTCAAAGGCAAAGGCGTGGATTTCATGGAGGACAAACTGCTCTGGCATTATCGCACGCCCAATGCCGAGCAGGTAAAGAATGCCTTGGGCCAACTGGGTTGTGAGTCATGAGAACCGCCTTCATCAACGAACTGATTTTGCAGGCGCGACTGCACCCGGAAATTTTTCTGGTGGTGGGCGATCTCGGCTTTTCCGTCGTGGAACCGTTCGCCGGGGAATTTCCCGATAGATTTCTCAACGCGGGCGTGGCGGAACAAAACATGACTGGTGTGGCCGCTGGCCTCGCGTCGGAAGGTTATCATGTTTTCACCTACTCCATTGCCAATTTTCCGACCCTGCGCTGTCTGGAGCAAATCCGCAATGATGTGGCTTATCATCGGCTGCCGGTGACCGTGGTTTCCGTGGGGGCGGGTTTTTCCTACGGCAATCTCGGCTACTCGCACCATGCCGTACAGGACATCGGCATCCTGCGCACGCTGCCGGAAATGACGATTTTGTCTCCGGCTGACCCCGGAGAAACACGGGAATGCGTGCAGTGGCTGGCGGAGAATCCATGTCCTTCTTATTTGCGATTGGGCAAGGCGGGCGAACCGGTTCTGCACGAGAGGCGCGGACTGACACAGGGGCCGTTGAAGATTCTCGAAGGGAAAAGTCATTGTGCTCTGGTGACCACCGGCTCGATTCTGAAAGTGGCACTGGAGGCGGCGCGCAAACTTGCGGGCGAGGGCATTTCCGTCAGCGTATATTCCTGCCCCTGGCTGCAGCCGGTGACGGCGGAATGGTTCCGTCCTCTGACTCACTTCCGACGGTTGGTGGTGGTGGAAGAGCATCTGGCCGCAGGCGGACTGGCTTCCTTGTTGCGTGAACACCTGGCCAACGGACCCGACATCCTGTCACTGTCACCGTCCGCCGCCGTTTTGAATCAGGTGGGTTCCCAGGAATTTCTGCGGCAGCAGGCGGGCATCGACACCGAAACGGTCATGGCAACCATCCGCCGGATTTTTTGATGCTGAAACTTTTGAACAGACTGCGCCTTTGGGCAGGAGTGGACCGTCCGGTCTTCTACATCGCGGTGGGCCGGGCCTGGTCATTGTTTTCCGGGCCGGTAACAATTCTGCTGTTGGCACATTCCTTCACACCGAAGGTACAAGGTTATTTCTACACTTTCGGAAGCGTGATGGCTTTGCAGGTGTTCCTAGAGCTTGGTTTTGCCCAATGCATCGTGCAGTTTGCCAGCCACGAGTTTGCCCATCTGCAGTTCCGGCCCGGGGGTGCTCTGGAGGGCGACCCGCGGGCGCGATCACGATTGATCTCGTTGGGACGGCTGTCGTTGAAGTGGTATGGCGTGATGGCTTTGCTCGTCGTCCTGGGCATCGGCACCGGCGGACATTGGTTTTTCTCCATGAAAAATGACCCGTCCGTGGCCTGGAGCCTACCGTGGTGGAGCTTGTCTTTGGCAACGGGCTTTGCGCTGGCGATCCTGCCGGTGGGGGCCTTGCTCGAAGGCTGCAATCAACTGGCTTTCCTTTACGGTTTGCGAACTCTCGCAGCCATGCTGGGCAGTTTGGCATTATGGACGGCCTTGTGGGGCGGGGCAGGGTTATTCAGCGGGGCCATTGTGGGGCTGGCGGGGACTTTGCTGATGGCCATCGCCTATGCCTGGCGCTGGCCAAGGCTGTTGGAAGCACTTGGGCACGCGCCAAAACCAAAAGGGGAGACGATTTCCTGGCGACACGAAATCTGGCCATTTCAATGGCGCATCGCAGTAAGCTGGCTCAGCGGCTATTTTATCTTTAATTTCTTCACGCCGGTCCTATTTTACTTCCACGGCCCGGTCGTTGCTGGTCAAATGGGCATGACGATGCAACTGGTGAACAGCTTGAATGCGCTGGCATCCTCCTGGACCGGGACCAAGGGGCCGCGCTTTGGCATGTTGATCAGCCAGCGGCGGTTTGTAGAATTGGACCGGCTTTTCTTTAGGGCCACGGTGCAAGCGGTTGGGGTTTGTGTAACGGGAGGCGTGGTGCTCCTTCTGGCACTGGTGTTTGTGCGGGAGCATTTTGCATTTGGAGCACGGTTCCTCGGTCTTGGCCCCGCCAGCCTGTTGGTGCTGGCTACCATTGTGAATCAAGTTATTGTGAGTCAGGCAACCTATTTGCGCGCCCACAAGCGGGAGCCATTAATGTGGTTATCGTTGGCGAATGGGCTGGCAACGGGGCTGCTCGTGATCGCTTTGGGTCGCTTTTACGGAGCGCCTGGTGTGTGTCTGGCTTATGTGTTCGTCCAGACGTGTATTCTTATCTGCGTCAGTGTGGTGTGGAAAAACTGTCGTCGGGTCTGGCATCAAGCCGATGCCGCAACAAACTAAAGGAATGGAAGCCAGACTAACCATCGCGATTCCCACGTTCAACCGCGCTGCGAAGCTGCGGGCGCAACTCGACCGGCTGGCGCCACAGTTGACGCCGGAGGTTCGGTGCTTCGTCTGCGATAATGCGAGCACCGATGAAACCCGACAAGTTGTTGAAAAATATAATTCCCGGGGCATTGCCTACACTTGTGCTTTCTACAACGGCGGAGCGGGGCGGAACATGTTGCGATGCTTCGAAGAATGCCAGACCGAATGGCTTTGGGTGTTGTGTGATGATGATCTTGTCTCAGCCCATGCGGTGTCTGACGCGCTGGCCCTCGTTCGCGACCAGCCGTGTGATTATATTCACACCCTGCCGCTGCTGGCTCAATGCGACTCTGAAATTGTGGTGTCGGACGTGGGCCGGCTGCTGAAACACTACAACATCGGGAGACTGTTGTGGATGTCACTCGGATTATACAAGATGTCCTCTTTCCGTCCTTTGTTATGGTTGTATAACGACAGCATTTCGACCTGGGGACCTCACCTGGTCATGGTGCTGGCACTGCTCGAAAGGCAGGGAGGGAAAGTGCTTCTGAGTCCGACCGGCCTGATTTCCGAGTCAAACAACTTGTGTCGCTGGTCCACCCTCGACTTCATTGTCCGTTTCAGCCACCTGCCCGATTACCTGGTCCGGCCGGAACATCAAAAGGTCATGGCGGAACAGATATGGCTGCAATGCGTTACCGGCGCGCTGTTGGCAGGTTTGCGAGAAACCTCCGGGCCGGTGCAAATCCGGAAATGGCAGCAAATCCAAAGATCGGTCGGGCGCAACCTGAGGGCCTATCATGCCCGCCCGCTCTGGGTTTACGTTGCCCGGAATTGGTTTCGCCCCGGACACCGTCGCCCGTCATTAGTCTTGTTGCAGAGCGCTATGGTACTGGCGCCATTGAGATGGTGCCCGTTGCCACTTTTCCGCCCTTTGTTAAAAATTCTATCTCCCTTGCTCAAGGCCTTGCCCGATGAATTTGTGAGCGAAAATCTTTCTGCGACGGACAAGGAATATGTCTCCACCTATTAAGTTTGGGAGCATCATCAACAAACCGTGCTCCCGCCGATTAAAATAATCCGGACAATCTTCGTGTTTCGGGAGGCGGGATGCGATCTGATTCATTGTGTCCAGCCAGATCGTCATTCCTGCGCAGACCCGGTTGAAAGTGACATGCGTTCCGAACATCCGGAACGCCATGGCCATCCGGTGAAATTTCAGACCGGGATTATTCTGGACTGTGAATTCGGATGTCTCTATCATCTACTGTCACTATTGGGCGTGCGGTTTGCCGTTGATCGGAACGCAAGCCGCTAAAGACACGGCTGGCATGGTTGGCGGCAAAAAACACTGTCAGCCTTAAAACCGCCATCAACCCGATAATGTCCAGACCCGGATTTGCCCCAACATGAAACTGGTTCGCTCGCTCAAAGGCCTGCGTTTTCGGCTGTTTTATCACTGGCTGACCCGGCGGGGGGTGCCGTTGACCACGCTGGGAGACATCTGCAAGTGGACTTTTAATGACGCCGGATTGAATTCCGCGAGCCGCGTTTTGTGCGCCGGGGCGGGCAATGATATTTCGTTTGAAAAGGCGCTGATCGCCCGTTACGGGTGCAAGATTGTCCTGCTGGATCCGTCGCCCACCGGAGTCGCCACGGTCCGGCTGGAAAACCTCCCGGAAGAACAATTGCAGTTTCTGCCGATTGGACTGGCCGGAAAGGATGGACAGTTCGATTTCCGAGAGCCGGAGGACCCGGTGGAAGGTTCCTTTCTGGAAGGGCAGGACGCCTCGTCCGGCGGATGGCAATTTACCTGCAAGTCGCTTTCCACCCTGATGTCGGAACTAGGCTGGACGCAGATTGACCTGTTAAAGATGGACATCGAGGGATTTGAATTTGCTGTGATTCAAGACCTGCTCGAAAAACGGCTGGACGTCAGACAGATTTGCCTGGAATTCCACTATCGGGCCGGATTTGGCCATTCCCGGGGCAATATGATCCGGGCCATCCTGGCGCTGCGCCGGGCCGGATATGACTTGATTCATTGTGTCCATCCAGACCATACTTTCCTGCGATCTCAACGAAAGTGATCCCCCCGCTAAATCAATCCAAGACAGGATTGTTCTGGACGGCATATCCTGAGCTGCCTTACCATCAATCATCCCTTGGCACGCGGTTTTTTGCCAATCGGACAAAGATGAAACAAAGATCAAATCGCCCGGTTGGATTCAATTTGAACGCGGTTTTCCATCAAGTATGCCAGCCATGTCTTTAGTGGTTTGCGTTCACAACGAACGCGATTTCTTGGAGCGCCTTTTGCAAAAAACCAGAGACGGTTACGATGATTTGGTTGTGGTTCACGATGGGCCGGACGAGGCCGGCCTGCGGGACGTTGTCGAGGCCGCCGCCGGCCGTTTTTTTGAGCGGCCGCACGCATTCCAGCAGGAGCCGCACCTGCCTTTTGCCTACCAACAGGCTGCCCACGACTGGCTCCTTCATTTTGACGCGGATGAATTTCCGAGTGAGGAGATGAAAGCCTGGCTGCAGAAATTCCGCCAGGCTCCCGAACCGGCGGAAAATGTCTCCGCCTTCTCATGCATTTTGCCGTTGTGGAACGGACAACGAGCCATTTCCAGGAAATGGCCGGCGGGGCACACCTTTCTCTTCCACCGCCGGCGGGTGAGGCGTTTTGGAATGGCGGAGCAGCCGGTGATGCCGGAAGGCATAATCGAGCCGCTGGATTTGATCATCCATCACCAGCCCAGGCGCAAGTCTTACGGTTTGTACAATGTCCTGGTGCGGAAGCAGGCCTGGCGTTGGCGCGCGGGCATAGCGCAATCATTGCTGGGGAAACCAACGGACCTTCCCTGCTGGCGCTGGGAAAGCGAGTCGTGGCCTTTGGTTTGGGAGCAAATCCGGCAGCATCCGCTCCAGACCGCCTTGCGAAGACTGGTAATGGACACATTGCGAGGACTGCGCAACCAGTGGCGAATCGAGAAGAGATTCTTTTTTGAGGCGTCGATTAACGGCCCGGTGAATCATGCGCTGTTGTGCCTGAAGTTCTGGCAGGTGCGCCGGCAACACTTCCGTAAAATCGCGCCGGCAAAGAGATCCAAAAACAACTGAATGGCCGCCCCTTTTCCACGTCTGCTGGTCGCAACGGAATTTCCGCCAAACGCTTCCGGAGGTGGCGCCGCCATTGTGCGTCACATGCTGAAGGAATGGCCGGTGAATCGTTTGTTCTGGTGGAGTTGTTTCCCGGATAACGACCCGCGCTTCGGCCAGCAAGTGGCGGCTCATCGCGTGGCTCTTATCCCAAGCCGGTTTTATCCAAGCCGACGGTTGCGATTGCAGAAGTCATGGGTGCTGGAGCATTTCTGGAGTCCCTGGGCCGCACACCATTTCCGCCGGACCTTGTCGCTTTTCGAACCGGAGGCCATCTGGGTGATTCCGGTGAACTGGGGCATTCCTCCGCTGGCTGAAACTCTCCTGCCGGCAGACATCGCGTTCCACATTTCGGTACACGATTATGCCGACTGCAACGATTTTGTAAGGCTGTTTGGGCTTGCCCGGGCCCACCGACTGGCGGCGATGTGTGATGCGTTGTATGCCAAGGCGACAACCCGTGACGCCATTTCCCATCCGATGATTGCGGATTTGCGGGTGCGAACGGGCGCGGACGCGAACCAGATGCTGCACACCGGGGCGGAGAAGGAGGATTTTGATTATCTGCTGGCCAAGTCCGTCTGCCCCGGTGATCCCGTTCGCATCGCTTACACCGGAACCATCAGCCGTGAAGGGGATTTCGCGCGGTTCGTCCGGGCGCTTGATGCCGTCCGGCCGCAACTGCCCCGGCCAGTGTTGCTGGAACTGTTCAGTTCCCACTCCTACCGCGACCGGTCATGGTTTGATCCTTCGTGGATGCACGAACGCGGCAACCTGGCGGAACCGCAGTTCACCAACGCCCTGCGGGAGTGCACGTGGGGATTTGTGATGATGTCGCTGGCCGAGGATGACCGGAGTCATCGCTTCAGTTTTCCGACGAAGTTCACCAGTTGTCTGAAGGCCGGGCTGCCCATCTTCACTTTGGGACACCCCGAATCCAGCCTGATAAAAATGGCCCAACAATACCGGGTCGGCATTTGTGTGACTTCGGGCGAGCAGGAAGTTTTGCGTCCCAAAGTGCGGGAGGCATTTTCCATCGAAAATCCGTGGAAAATTTTCGGGCCGGAGATTTTGCGGTGTGCGCGGGATGAATTTGACGCCGCGCGCCGGCGGCAGACGCTTTACGATTGTTTCCGGGCTTGCGCGGGCAAAGGGCGCTCTGAAGCACGGCCATGAGCAGCATCCCCAAGGTTCTGTTGACGACCTGCGGCGATTGGTATCTGCCGCACACGGCCAGGGCGTTTGAAGCGCGAAACGCGCTGGCCGGATTTTGGATTTCGCTCAAAAATCAGACGAAAATTCCGGCTGACAAATACCGGCGTTGCTGGCCGTTTCATCTGGCCATGAAGCCGTTTTACCACCTGGCCACGCCCATTGTGACGGAACGCGTTTTTTACGCCCTTTTCCCCATCTGGCGATGGTGGCTGAAACGCCAGACCTGGCCGGACTGCAATGTCGTCCAGTCCATCATGGGATTTGCCACCGAACCTTTTGACCGGGCGGACCAGACCGGCGCCTTGAAAGTGGTGGATGCCCCCAACAGCCATCCGATTACTTACTATGGCCTGCCGCAAAGTGAATACGATGTGTGGTGTCCGGGGGCAAAGGTGGGCATTCCCCAATGGATGTTCGCCCGGATGAACCGCGAACTGGCGCGCGCGGATTTGGTCCTGTGCCCTTCAAATTTTGTGCGGGACACGATGGTCAATTTCGGCGTCCCGGCGGAAAAATGTTTCATCAACCCCTTTGGCGTGGACACTTCGGTTTTCACGCCGCGTTCCGGCGTTCCGGAAGTCCCCCGGTTCATCATTGTGGGGAGCATCCACCTGCGCAAGGGGCATCATTACCTGTTCCGGGCGTTTCAACGGGTCAAACGCGCCCTGCCCTCCGCCGAACTGGTTTGCGTGGGTGTTTGTCTGGATGACTTTCGCCGGGAATGGCCGCGCTGGCAGGGGACGTTCATCCATCATCCGCATCTTTCCCACCGTGAACTGGCGGCTTTGCTCCGCCAATGCACGGCCTTTGTTTTTCCGTCCATCGAGGAAGGCTTCGCGCGCGTCATTGTGGAAGCCATGGCCGCCGGCCTCCCCATCATCGCCAGTCATGAAAGCGGCGCGACCACGCTGGTGCAGGACGGGGTGGAAGGCCTCATCATCCGCCCGCGCGATGTGGACCAGATTGCCGACGCCATGATCCGGTTGGCCCAAGACCGTGCCTTGAACCAACACCTGGGCGAGGCGGCACGCCAAAGAGGAGCGGAACGAAACACCTGGCAAGATTACGGAGACCGGCTGCTGGCTGAATATGAACGCCGGCTGGAACTCAAACGGGATTTTGTCCAGGGGAAAGTAACGCCTATTTGATTCGATCTGCCCCAGAAGCAATTGCCCCCGTCCGCAAGTGCATGCGCGGCGCAGGGGAGTTCCGCGTTTTTGCAACCACGATGACGCGTTTGCCCGAAGCGCCGTCAGGTGCAAACTCATTACGTTGCTCAACTGCCGGTTAAAAACCCCAACTTCCAGCGCCAGACTGTTGCTCTTCCCACCCGGCCTGCATTTGGGCAATACAAACACCCACCAGACGGACTTCGGCCATCAATCACGAAGGATTCGATTGCCGGCGGCGATGTAAACTGATAACTCTGCGGTAAAATGAAGATCGCCTTCCTCTGCACCGACTTTCGAGAAGACCGTCGGGATTATGCGAAAACGGCCCCTTATTTTGCCCCGGGTTCCACATCCCTGTTTCAAGGTTTCGCATCGAAACCGGACGTTGAAATGCACGTTATTGCCTGCACGCAGCGCCCCGTGGCCGCGCCGGAAAAATTGGCGCCCAACATCTGGTTCCACGGTTTGCTGGTCCCGAAAATCGGCTGGTTGCGCACCGGCTATCAGGGCTGTATCCGCGCAGCACGGCGCAAACTCAGGGCATTGCAGCCGGACGTCGCGCATGGCATCGGGACCGAACGCAACTGCGCCATCAGCGCCGTGTTCTCCGGTTTTCCCAACGTGGTGACCATGGCGGGCGTCATGTCCGAACAGGCGCGCCTGTTCAAACCGCGCTTTGGCTCCTACCTTTGGCTCGCCGTCCGGCTGGAAAATTTCACGCTGCCGCGGGCGGGCGGCGTCATTTGCAATTCACGTTATACCGAAGAACGGGTCCGCTCCCGCGCGCGAAAGACCTGGACGGTGTATCCCGCCCTGCGGAACGCCTTTCTTGAGCCGCCGCCGGACGCCGGTCCGCGTCCCTGCGTACTGCTGAACGCCGGTGTCATCAGCCCGAGAAAACGGCAGCTGGAATTATTGGACGTGGCGGAGGCGTTGCATCGGCGGGGGCTGAAGTTTGAGTTCCGTTTCATCGGTCACCTTCACCCCGCCGAGCCGTATGCCGCAGCCTTTTTGGAAAAAATCAAACCATTGGAAGCAAAAGGCTGTGCGCGTTATCTGGGAATCCTCCCGGAAAGCGAACTCGTGCCGTGTTTTGATTCGGCGGCGGGTCTGGTCCATTTCCCCACGGAAGAGGCCTTTGGCAGCTCCGTGTGTGAAGCCCTGGCGCGGAATCTGAAACTGTTCGGCACGCGGACAGGTGGAATTGTGGAAATCGCCGAGGGGACGCCGGGAGCGGAACTGTTCGAACAGGATGATTGGGCGGGACTGACCGACGCCATCGCCCGCTGGATTGGTGAAGGCCATCCCCGGCCCGCCGGGGCGGCCGCCCTCATGCGGAACCGATATCATCCTGAAGTGTTCGCGCGGCAGCATTTGGAAATATACCATGAAGTGCTGGCTTCCTGAAGAGCGGGCGCAGTTGAACCTTGTTCCTGGAGCGCGGCTCCCAGCCGCAGCCGAGCGAAAGACCCGGAAGCATTCGCCTCGATTTCACCGCACCTTGGCCCCGGGTGTGCCGCGTCTGGGACAGGTGCGCTCCGTTGCTGTTCCGGGAAAAACCCCGGTCGGTTGGGGGGTGCTCTGGTGTGACGAGATCTGATACCAATTCCCTGAGACCATGCCCTGCTGCGCCGCCGGGTATGATGGCCGCACAGCAGCACGGCCCTACTGTCTGGAATGGGTGCCGATGATTATCGGGAAATGGCATGACAAGCCGCCACGCAACCGCTCAACCCCTCAACTTTGTCAATAAACGGGTTGCCGATGATTTGCAAATTCAGGTAAGATGAGCGCCATTGCAGATGCGTGTCTGCGGTTGTGTTGAGTCAATAATGAATAATGCTCCGGCCATTCTGAAGTCGCTCATCATCTATGTGGTGTGCGTGCCGCTGGCGTTGTTTATAGGCTATCTGCTGACGGACCCGTTGGATTATTCGACGTTTGCGTATGTTGGTTTTCTGGCGTTGGTCTTGGTTTTCCCGCTGCTGCTTCGTTGGCATCACTGGTTGCTGTTAATGTCTTTCGGCACAAATGCCGTCATTTTTTTCCTGCCGGGTCGTCCCGATTTTTGGCTGGCGGCGACCGCGCTGAGTTTGGGCATATCGCTGTTGCAGCGGGCGTTGAGCCAACAGATGAATTTTATCAAGGTGCCACAAATAACATGGCCGTTGATCGGCATAGCTGTCGTGGTGATCTTTACCGCCAAGTTGACGGGGGGATTTGGATTGCGGTCATTGGGCAGCGAAGTTTTTGGTGGTAAGAAGTATGTTTATACCTTTGGAGCCATTGCGGCCTATTTTGCTCTGACGGCACAGCGGATTCCACCCCATCGCGCGGGGCTGGCGGTGGCTTTATTCTTCTTAAGCGGGCTAACGGCTTTAATCGGAGACTTTTACACTGTGATACCATCAGCTTTTAATTTTATGTTCTGGTTTTTCCCGCCCAATACCAGAAACGTTGGGTGGCAGTTGGGAATTGCACGTTTGGGCGGTGCGTCTGGAGCATCAGTCGCAGCCGTTAGCTATATGCTGGCCAGATATGGAATCCGGGGTGTTTTCGTTTCCGGAAAGAAATGGCGTTTGATCGCGTTTATTGCATTTTTCCTGCTTGGTTTTTTGGGCGGTTTTCGCGCAGCGATCATTTCGATTGGATTGGCATTTTTGATTCAGTTTTATCTGGAAGGATTGCATCGGACCAAGTTGTTGCCGATCTTTGCGGTTATCGGTGTGCTGACCATGGGCGTGATGATTCCTTTGACCCCGAAACTCCCTTTCACGTTTCAACGAACGTTGTCCTTTCTGCCATTGCCGGTGGATCCGCTGGCCAAACAATCAGCCGATGACACTTTAGAGTGGCGTTATGCAATGTGGAAGGCTTTGTGGCCCCAGGTGCCCCGATACCTGTTGGTGGGCAAGGGTTACGGCTTTTCCAAGGATGACTTTACCTTCATGGGCAATACCGCCTTTGGCCAAAATGTGGACGCCAGCCAGGGATCGCTCGCGCTTTCGGGTGATTACCATAGTGGCTGGCTTTCCGTCCTCATCACTTTCGGCATCTGGGGCATGATCGCCATCATCTGGTTGCTGGCCGCCGGGGTGCGGGCGTTGTATTGCAACTGTCGGTATGGCGACCCCAACCTCCAGCCCGTCAACTGCTTTTTGCTGGCAAGTTTCCTCACGCGAATCGTGATGTTTATGACGGTGTCTGGCGCGGGGCTGCACGTCGACCTGCCGGTGTTCGTCGGCATGCTCGGATTGAGCATTGCTCTCAATGGCGGGGTGTGCGGGCCGGCGCCGCAAACGGTTCCCGCACAACAGCCAATGGTTCATCCGGCAAAAATCCTGCCGCGCGCCCGCCCGGCTTTTCAGCGATAAAGGGACCGGGCCGGAATGGCTTTCACCGCGCCTGCTTTGAAACCAAAATTACTCATTGTTGAACTGTGGGGACTGGGCGATCTCGTCATCGCCACGCCATTTTTGCGCGCGGTCGCGGAACAGTTTGACGTCACTCTGCTGGCCAAGCCCTTCGCGCTCGATTTGCAGCCCCGTCTCTGGCCGGGCGTGAAAGTTGTCGCGTTCACCGCGCCGTGGACGACCTTCAAACACAAATACCAGCTTTGGCGCTGGCCGCTGTTGGAAATAACCCGTTTGCGCCGGAAGCTGGCGGCGGAACGGTTTGACTTCGGCCTCTCCGCGCGCTGGGATCCGCGGGATCATTTGCTTTTAAAAATATTTGGCGCAAAAAACCGGCTGGGCTTCTCGCGCCTGCGCAGCCGGACTTTTTTAACACAACCGCTCGCGCGTCCCGAACCGCAGGCGCACCGTTACGAGTTTTGGCGTGTCATCGCCCGGGCGCTGGACCTCCAGCTTCCGCCCCGCGATAAAATCCCCCTGCCCGCCGGGCCGGGCCGCGAAATGGTTTTGATTCACACGGGGGCCGGACAACCCGTTCGCGTGTGGCCGTTGGAACATTACCAGCGGCTCGCGGCGCGTTTGCGGCGGGAAAAAATTCAAACGCAAATTGTGTGCGACCCGAACCAGCGCGCCTGGTGGTTGCGCGCCGGCGAGGTGAAGGTGGCAACGCCGTCCACCGTGACGGAATTGCTTGCGTTGCTCGATCAAGCGGGAGCATTCGTCGGCAACGATTCCGGCCCCGGACATCTGGCGGCCTTTTGCGGCGTGCCGACCTTTACGATTTTTGGACCACAATTGCCGGAATGGTTTGCGCCCCTGCATCCGGCGGCGGAGTGGATTGAAGGCAAAGCGTGTCCCTACAAACCCTGTTCGGATTATTGCCGGTTCCCAAAGCCATATTGCCTGTGGTTCATCAGCGAGGAGGAGGTTGGCCGACGCGTGGAAAAGTTTGTGAAGATCCATTTGCGGGGTGGTCTGTAGAAAAACGCGCTGCCCCTACCGACCCTTCCGGCTGCCACTTGTCCCCGTGGATCACAAATCATGATTCTTGGCCAGGCATGGCACCGCCGACCAGCCGATAATCTTCCGGGCCCTCGCAAGGGTTGCAGCCAAAGACGGAAATCAGAACTTTCATGACAAGGTCAACGCCGACGCACCCTCATTCCAAGCCGGGAAGGTATTGCCGGGTCTGGAAATCTTGCAGCGGGAATTACCCTGGTCGTACTGGATCAAAAGTTTCATGGTGGGCATCGACCAAGACAAGAGGGGGATGAAGCAAAGCCAGCCAGGATTATCCGGTTCCGGATGGTGGCATATTTTGCGCTGGTGGAGAGATCGCGCTGAGACTGTCTCGTAGTAACGCGCACTGCCCCGGAACGCGGCTGGGTTCCGAAAGAGACATTTTCGCTGGTTCCTTCGGAACCGAATGTCGGCCGGAAAACCAGGATGCGCCTTCTACCCGGCCATCCGCTGGTGCCAGGCCTCGGCGATTTCCGTAAATATCTGTGGCAGACTGCGGGTCAGTTTCCACCCGGGATAGTGCGCCTGCATTTTGGAAAGGTCGCTGTAGTAGCAAATGTGGTCGCCGCTGCGGGCCTGGTCAACATAGGTGTAAATCTGCTTTTTGCCGGTGCAGGCCCCGGCCATTTCAAACGCCTCGAATATGGAGCAGGAATTGCCCTTCCCACCGCCGAGATTATAGACTTCGCCACAGCGCGGCGCCCGGTAAAACTCGAACATGAAACCCGCCACGTCCGTGGAATGGATGTTGTCCCGGACCTGTTTGCCCTTGTAGCCGTAAATTTTATATTCGCGGCCTTCGAGATTGCATTTCACCAGATAGCTGAGAAACCCGTGCAACTCAACGCCCGAATGGTTGGGCCCGGTCAGGCAACCGCCCCGCAGACAGCAGGTGGGCAGATTAAAATAACGTCCATATTCCTGGACCAGGATGTCGCCCGCCACCTTCGAGGCGCCGAACAGCGAGTGCTTGGACTGGTCAATCGAAAAGGTCTCCGGGATGCCCCGCACGAATTGCGCGTCGTCGTAATCCCAGCGTTGGTCCAGTTCCTTCAGTTTGATGGTGTTGGGCCGGTCCCCATAAACCTTGTTGGTGGACATGTGGATGAACGGCGACGCGGGACAATAACGGCGTGCGGCTTCGAGCAGGTTGAGCGTGCCGACGGCATTTACGTCAAAATCATCAAAGGGAATTTTTGCGGCCAGATCGTGGGATGGCTGCGCGGCGGCGTGGATGATGACAGAGGGTTTGAGGGTTTCAACGAGTTGGAGCACTCCGGTGCGATCACGAATGTCCAACTCGTGGTGGGTAAAGCGGGTGAGCGCCTTTTGGAGCCGCCGCTCGTTCCAGCGGGTGTTGCCCTGCGGGCCGAAGAAGATTTCGCGCTGGTTGTTGTCCACGCCATGCACAACAAAATCGCGCTCATGAAAATAAGCGCTGACTTCCGAGCCAATGAGTCCCGACGATCCGGTTACCAGACAGGTTTGCATAAATTTTAAGCGCTGGGTGGCAACCTGGGTTGCCAGCGGGTTGTTGCCGGAAGGGGATACCGGGTTGCCCGGCGCTTGCCAAGTTTTAACTCGCCGGGACATTTGGGCGCGGCGTTGCATTAAGGCTGTGCAGGCCAACGCGGCTCGCGCCGATTGCGCAGTAGAACAAAAACCCTTTTTTCTGGAGCAGGAAATTTTTCACGGCGAATGAAAAGGGGAATCAACCCTCGCCCGGTCCCGCGACTGCGGGACCACCCTCTCCCATCCGATGGGCAGGGGGATCCGGCGACGCAAGTCCGGCGCTGTCGCGGATGATCCAGAGCGGACGGCCTTTGACTTCCTCGTAGATGCGTCCGATATATTCGCCCAGGATGCCGAGGCAGATCAACTGGACGCCGCCGAGGAAAAGGATCGCAATCACAATCGTCGGGGAACCGGCCCCCGGCGCGAGGCCGATTTTGGCAAACTGCGCCGGGAATGCTTTCTGCGCGAACGTGAACACCGCGCCAAGCAATGCGAACACGGACACCGCCAGACCAAGATACGTCGCCAGGCGCAGCGGCACGGCGGAAAAGGAGAACAACCCGTCCATCGCCAGCTTGAAGGATTTTTTGAAGGTGTATTGCGGCTCGCCTGCCGCGCGTTCGGCGCGCTCAAATTCCACCGGGGTTTGCCGGAAGCCGCACCAGGTTCGCAGGCCGCGCAGGTAGCGGCTGCGCTCGGGCAGTGCATTCATCACGGCGACAACTTTTTTGTCGAGCAGACAAAAATCGCCGGCGTCGCGCGCCATCGGCAGCGGCGTCATTTTTCCCAGCAGCCGGTAAAACCCCCACGCGAGAATCCGCTTCAGGAGCGGGTCGCACCGTTTTTTGCGCATGGCGAAAACGACTTCAAATCCTTCGCGCCAGCGGGCCAGCAGGCGGGAAATATCCTCCGGCGGGTCCTGCAAGTCGGCGTCAATGATTACCGCTGCGTCGCCGGTGGAGTGATACAAGCCCGCGCTCACGGCAGTCTGCTGGCCGAAGTTCCGGGCGAAGGAAAGGCAGCGCCAGCGCGGATTCTTTTGGTTTTGCGCCTTCAGCAATTCCCAGGTGCGGTCGCGCGAGCCGTCGTCCACGCAGATGATTTCGTAATCGGCGTTCCAGGTGGTGACGACCGCGCCGAGCCGATCAAACAGTTTCGGCAGCACATCCTCCTCGTTGAAGCACGGCACGATGACGGAAATTTTAGGCATGGCGCTGCGCGTAGTTAAATCGTCATCCGCCTTCCGGCGCAAGTGAAAATGCCGGTATTTTTACCGCAGCAGCCAGCGGGCGGCGGCGCTATCGGGGCGGCCCAGATATTGCGCGCCGAAATTACAGCGAGGTTCCTTGTAATCCACCAGGGTCCGATAACCAAGGGTTTGCACCGTGCCAGCATAGGAATAATCTTTCTTGTTGATTATCAGGTTCCACCACGGCCGGCCGATGGGATACATGGCGCCAACCAACAGGCAGCCGGTGAACAGAATGAACAGCGGACGTTTGAGTGAGAAAAGCCCGCTCTGAAGACATCGGGTTGCACCCAGTGCGGCCACTACCAGGGCGGGCGTCCCGGCCTGCATCCGCAGATCCCCGCTGTAACCGAATTTGCAGAGCGGGAGCAGCAGGAGCAAGCCGGTGGCCAGGAGAAACAACGGTCGTAACTCACCCAGCACACGGTATCTCTGCTCAATGAGAAAAAGCAAAAGGACCGGGCTTAATTCAAACACGACAAACAGGAGATAATACACCAGCCATTTCCCGCCGGGAGACAAATTCCAGATGAAGCCGCGATCAGTTAATGGCAAATGACCCTGAAAATAAATCCCCATGATGGCCAGCAGAATTCCACCGCCTACGAGGTTGACCAGGCTGAAATAAGCCCGCCATGGCACGCGCCTTAAAGCGGCCAGCGGCACCAGCAGCAACCCAACGCATGGCAGCGGGCTCCAGAACAGGCAGGCGCCCCAGACAAACACCGCCCCGCGCGGGTCTTTATTTATCCAGAGCATTTCATAAAACAATGCCATCCCCAGCAATCCCGGCATTCCGTGTTGGGGCTGGAATTGCAGCTTGGTGAAGAAATCGTAATAACTGTGAAACAGGCCCAACTTCCACATTGTTACCCCCACATAGTCATCCCTCAGGCCGGGAACGCAGCCATGTTTCAAAGCCAGCAAGCCTAGATTGGTCGCGGCAAACAGCAGAAAAATCACTAGCGTCGTCTTCGGGGTCCTGGCAAAAGTGGCGACCCAATAAAAGAACAGCGCCACGCCGGCAAACATCCACAGAAAGGTCAGCCCCGGCATCGCGGCATCACCCAGGATGCGTCCGCCCAACGCCGGTGCGAGGTAATAGCCCAAGCCGTAACAGAGATAATTTTGGCCGCCGTCGGGGAGGGAATAAGTCACCGGCCAGGCGAAATGAACCAGATCGTGGAAGACCAGGTTGTGTTTGATATAATCTGTTTCCTGCGGCACGAATCCACCCGCCCCGGCAAGCAGCGTCCAGTAAAACGCCAAGGCCAGAACGAACACCAGGTTTAGGCGGCCAAGACCTTGACGCGGTTCCCACCGCCGGTTTTGCCACACGAGAAGGACCGAACAGATGACCACCATGATTGCGGCGGGGATGCCGATCCACGGACGCACCCAGGTCGCCAAAAAAATCAGATTGGGGATGACCAGATAACCCAGCGCGAGCGGAAAGAACAGGTCGTTAACCTTGGTCTGGCCTGCCTTGGCGGTTATCATAGGGTGCGGCATAATAAATCCCGTTCCGCCCGCCAGCAACAAGGAAGTTCCTCCCTTCCGGCCCGGGGCCAGGAAATCCCCGCTTGCCAATCCGGACGGGTTTTTATTTCATGGGGCCGGAAATTCACAATGGAACCTGCGTCCGGCTGTCGGGCCGGATAAGGGAGAAGCCATAAGGTCGCTCAGGGAAGCCAAGACTTTCCTCAGTGAGGTCCAAGCCTGGTCAACCGGATTTTCCCGAGGAACGAATGGTTCTGTTTGGCAAAAAGGACGTCCAGCGATTCACCAAACGTTGAAATGGAACCTCTGCAAGCCAGGCGGCGACAAAAGAAGCAGCCATGGCCATACACGGGCTTGCCCAATCAGGAAGAAACAAGAAAAATGAGCCGGTTATAAAGATGTAGTGCAGGGCATAAATGCCATAGGAAATAGGCGCAAAGTGTTTAAAGATTCCAAATATGGCGTCAAATCCAACCCAGCCGATCTTCTGCCAGGCCAATGCTCCAACCGCAATCATCAAGCCTGCAGCAAAATGCCGCATTTGAATGATGGGATACTCTCTGAAGCTTAAATAGCCTTTCGTTTCCGCCGCTAAGAGCGACCAATGATAGTAATGATGGGCTGACAACGATAGCAGGACTGTTACAAGGCCGACGAATCCGACCAATATAACGATCGTCGTTCGTTGCGATTGGAATGTTACGCGACCCTCAGCGACATATTGTCTGGCAAACTCGACCCCCGTCCACCACACGATGAAATATGCCAAATAAAGACAAGGTTGATTGGGATGACATGCATACCCGATCAAGCCCACAAAGGAGATGGAGGTGGCGGTAATTTGTTGCCACAGGGTCGGGACGAAGCGCCAAATGGGATAAAACAGAATATAAAACCACCACTCATAAGACAATGACCACAACGGTCCATTGTCCCCAAATTCCGGAAACCAGTTGCCAGGCGTTCCCCCATTATCCTGAAGCATGAATAAATTCCCAAAAAAATCGCGCCACGGAAATGGTTGCGACTTTAGCATCACCACATCAATCGTGCTCAGACACATTGAAAGCAAAAAAATGGGGTAAATTCGCCTCCAACGCCGGCTCAAATAAGTGGCAAAATCAGGTTGTTGTTTTTCGGTTGAAAAGAAGATCACAAAACCAGAAATCAAAAAGAAAAGCATCACAGTCTCTTGACTAAAGTGGAAAGGCAAAACCACTAGCTGACCCAGACGATGGCCTAGCCCTAAAGAAGAGCTGTGGACCAAATGCGTGAACATGACATACAGTGCAGCCAGACCGCGCATCATTTCCAGTTTGGAAAGTTTTTCCTGTAATTTGGCCATTCTACCTTTTTAGATGCTTTTTACACCGAATCAATTTTGACAGGATAGGGACGGCTTTGAATGAAACATGAAGATTAAGTTGAACGAAAGTAAAAAGCTGTTCCTTCTTCGACAATCGTTTTGTGATTGAAAGTCATCCTGTGAAGACCGAGCTGGAGTCGGATCGGCTAGTCTGGTCAAAAGGCTGGCTCCGGGCCTGAAGGGAATCACGCCCCAACTTCAATTCCGCCACATAGTTTGTGGCACCCCGGAAATATTCTGTGTCCTCATAATAGTCATTCACCAGGATGTCTTTCCCAGAGGGCGCGATCCGCCAGATGGAAAATCCCGCTTCCGTCAACAATTCCCAGAAATCGCGGAAAAAGGTGCGGGAATTGATGTTGCCGCATCCGAATTCAAAGGACAGGGCGCCGATTTTCCGCGAGGCCAGGGACTGGCGGGCTCCCCGCAAAGCGAATAATTCATGCCCTTCGACGTCCATTTTCAGGAAATCCACAAAATCTATTTTTTGCGATTCAAGAACCTGGTCGATGGTGCTGACTTCCACCGTGGTCGTCCGGTAGATCAAATCTTGAAAAGGGGTGTCGCGCCGGGCGTGCAGTGATGCGCTGCCATCAGTCGCGGAGCTGGAGTGGTAGGCCGCCTGCCCCGGAGTTTCTCCCAAGGCACAGGGAATGACGGTGACCCCTGGCAGCTTTCTTTCCCGGATCGCGGCTTGACAGCCCGGGGAAGGATCAAACAGGTAAACTTTTGCGTTCGGAACCGCCTGCAACACACTTTCGGTCCAGTTTCCAACGTTTGCTCCCACGTCAAAGATCACCGGTTGCGGACGATGTATCCGGCTGACAGCGGCCCGGACCTCTTCCCGCATGTCCCAACCGGCTCCCGATCCTTTTCCGATAAGAAAGTTCAAGTAGGCATCCAGGACCCGGCAAGGGTTGTAAAACCAACGCGAACACGCGATGCGGCTCAACGGCTTGGCGGCGGATTTGCCAAGTCGGTTGGCAAAAGAAGGTTTGTGCAGTTGCATGCCTTTCTGGAATCATCCGGGTTTCCATCGGTCTTTTCCAGTCTTTTAAGTTACGACGCCACGGTCCCCGTTCAGACCGGCCCGTTACCTTGTCCTCGTTGGCGTGCGTGCATCTCGATGGCCTCGCGGTACCAACACCGCATGGTCTCGTTGATCTGGCGCATCGTGAAATTCCGTTTAACGTGTTCGCGCGCTCGGACCGACATCGCGGCCAGCCGTGGGCGGTCGCGGTTGATTTTTTCCAAAAAGCCGGCCATGGCCATGACGACTTCTTCCGGAGTGGTGGCCGGCGCCGCGTAACCGGTTTCCGGTGTGATTTGCGAGGCGGGCCCGCCGATGTCGAGGCAGACCACCGGCCGGCCCGCGGCCATCGCTTCCAGGCACACATTGCCAAAGCCCTCGTGCAGCGCCGGATGCAGGAGCACGTGCGAAGTCCCCAGTTTTTGCAGGACATCATTGTAAGTGGGCAGGATGCCGAGGAATTTGACCCGCGATGCCATGCCAGTTTGCGCGGCGGTCTTTTCGAGCTCCTTGCGAAATGGACCATCATTGATAAGCCAGAGTTCGGCTTGCGGGTCCGATGCGGCGAATCGCGCAAAGGCGCGGATGGCCAGATGAAATCCTTTCCAGTACACATGGCGTCCGATGCAAATGGCGCGGAACGGTCCCGGCGGCGGGTCCGGCAACCGGCCGAACTGGGCAAGGTCCTCGTCCGTAAGCGCCATCTGCGGCATCTGTTCCACGCGGCGGACGCCGAGCTTCCGCAACGCCTCGCAACTTTCGCGCGTGACCCCGATGCCGATGGTGGCGGCGCGGACGGTGTCGCGCAACGACCGGCTTTTGCAGAACCAATTCCGCGCGCCATTCCGTGTTGCTTCGATTAACCGGTAGCGCAGCGGCAGTTCGGAAACAAACGACTGCGGCGGTGTTTCCGCCGCCCCCACCGGCCCCCAGATGAAGGGAATGCCCAGTGTCCTGACGCCACAGGGAGACCAGTAGCGTCCGAATGTCACGTGATGCACAAGGTCAAAGCGGATGTGCTGATGAAGTTCCCGTGCAAACCGGACGAGTTTTTCCTGCCACAAATGATAATATACCGCGTCCAACATCCCCCGGCCACGAATGGTTTTAACCAGCAGTGAAGGCATGCCCAGAAACACTGGATGAAACCCCGGCATGGGATGTTCCGCGAGATGTTTCCGGATGAGGCCGGCCTGCTGCTCCTCCTCAATCACCGCCCAGACCTCGTGCTGGTTGCGCAGGGCTTCATTGATGGCCCGCCAGGCATTGCCGGGTTCGGAAGTTTTGCAAGGGCAGCAAGAGTAGGTTGAAAGCAACAGTTTCATTGCGGTGTGCCAAGCGGGCAAGGTATGGACGGAACAAGTCCAGTCAAGCAAATCACGTCACAGCCGGTTCCACCAAACTGACGTTGGGTTGGGCGCGTCCATCGTAACCCGCCGTTCCGGACTTTGCGCCCAATTTTGCCTCAAGGCGCGCACCCGGTGAAAATCGCACAGGTCGCGCCGCTTCAGGGAAGGCAAGCCCCGGGCTGGCGGCGGGATGATGGCCGGACGCGGCGTTGAAGGTTGATGCTTTCAGGCCGCGCCATCCATTTGTGCCACCATATTCAAGTAACGTGGCACTTGCACTTCCGATGACCAGAACCGCGTTTTATCGGCATTGACTGAGAGCGTGCCCGCCTGATACCGGTCCCAAAGCCGCTCCAGGGCGGCGGTTCCACCCACGACGTCAAATTCATCACAGGCAAACTCCGTCATGCCGGCCGTGTCGAGAACCTGGTGCATTTCGGAGCCTTTGGGAACGAAGGACAGGATGGGACGCTGCGAACCAAAGTAGTCCACAATTTTGCTGGGCATGAAAAGATTGTGCATGGAGGAAATCACCAGCAGCAAAATGGGACTTTGCCTCAGTTTCCTGATGTATTCACTGTAACTCACCGCGGGATTGATGGAGACGACATCCTGGAGCTTCAATTCTCTGATGAAGTGATCGTGATCCGTAAACCAGTTTCCGTGGAAAAGGAACTGGGTGCGAGGCCGTGCCCCGGGTTTCTTTTCCAGAAACCGGGCCAGGGCGCGCAGAAACGTTTCCGGGCTGCGGGCGCCGCGCCAGTCAAAAGTACCCAGATGAACAATTTGAAAACGATCCGGTATTGCTTCCGCCGGCGCATGGAAAGTGTCCGCGTCGAAAAAATAGGGAATATGGATCGTGGCGCCTTCTTCCACCAAACCGTCCTGAATGTATGTCCGCCGGTTCGTGTCGGACGTAAAAACGACACGCCCGGCCTGGTGCAGAGTGTGCCGCTCAAGTTTTCGGTGGACCGGCGCCAGCATTCGTTGCCAGGGGAGGCGGCGCGGGAGCTGGCGGAAAAACGGCGTGACGGAGTCCTGAAAATCAAAAATCCAGCGGGACCCCACCCGGCGCGACGACAGGCCACTGATCAGGAGCGACGACGGATGTACGAAAGTCAGAACCCGGTCATATCCGGTCGCGTTCCCGCAGGTTCGCAAGGCCCGCCGGGACCAAAAAATGTAATAATCAGGCCATAATAATCCGTTAATGGCCAAAGAGACGAATCGGAACAGGGAAGGATGGCCGGCGAATTTCCGGCACAGTTGTTCCACCGGATCTTTGCGCCGGATGATGCGCAAGGCGGGATGCACCACGGTTTCGGCTGCGCCGTTTTCCATGTCCAGGAACCCGGTGACAATGTCCACCTCCCACCCGGCAGCCAAAAAGCCTTTGACCAGATAATAAGGCCGCTTGGCATTGGCGTGGCGGCTGGGCGGAAAGGTGTGGGTGATGACCAAAAGGCGCATGAGCGGGAACGATTGCGGCAAATGTTCTTTTGTCAGATTTTTTGCCAGACGCGGCGGTTGATGTAATCGGTGTAACTCAGGATGATTTTGGCGACCGTCCAGGAAACCTGATCCACGTTGTAGTCATTCGGCACCCGGCACGGGCCCCATTTCTTGAATTGCGCCGCCGTCATTTCCACCGCCTGCAGAATGCGGCCCTGGTCCAGGCCGCTCATGATCACAGCGCCTTCATCCATGCCTTCGGGACGCTCGTGTGCTTCGCGGACCGCAATGGCCGGGAAACCGAGGAGGGAGGATTCCTCGGTAATGGTGCCGCTGTCAGAAAGGGTGCAGAAGGCGTCCTTCTGCAGGGCCACATAATCAAAGAATCCCAACGGCGGCATCGCGCGGATGAGTTTGTGCAGTCTGTGCCGGCCCGCTTCCAGGCGCCGGCGCGTGCGCGGATGAACGGAGAAAATCAGCGGAAATTTATATTTCCCGGCCAGCGCGTTCAGGGCTTCCACCAGGCTGGACAGGTGGATGGGATTGTCCACGTTCTCCTCGCGGTGAATGCTGACCGCAAAATAGCGGCCCGGTTTGAGCCCCAGGCGTTGATGAACCGTGGAGGCGCCAATGGCGGCGCGGTGATAATTCAAAACCTCCTTCATGGGCGATCCGGTTTTCATGACCCGGTCCGGCGGCAGACCTTCCGCCAGGAGGTAACGGCGACCGTGCTCGGTATAGCAGAGGTTGATGTCACTGACATGGTCCACAATGCGCCGGTTGATCTCTTCGGGCACGCGCAGGTCGAAACACCGGTTGCCGGCCTCCATGTGAAACACGGGGATTTTCCGCCGTTTGGCGGGAATGACCGACAGGCAACTGTTGGTGTCGCCCAGCACCAGCACCGCCTCCGGTTGTTCCTTCTCCAGCACCGCGTCGGTCTTGGCGATGGTCTTGCCGATGGTTTCGGCGGCATTCCGGCCCGCCGCGTTCAGGTAATGTTTGGGCCGCGGCACGCCAAGTTCCTTGAAAAAGATTCCATTCAGCTTGTAATCGTAATTCTGACCGGTGTGAACCAGCACATGCTGGGTGACCTCTTCCAGAACGCCAATCACGCGCGACAACCGGATGATCTCCGGCCGTGTGCCGACGATGGTCATGACCTTGATTTTTGAATTCATAAATTGCCTGTCAAACTTTCGGAGCCGTTCCTTCACGCACCACCGGTTCCGGGTAGGTGTCCGACCGTTGCGGATCAAAGATTTCATTGGCCCAAAAAAGGGTGATCATATCGGCGGCCCCGGTGTTTTCGATGGAATGGGTGTAACCGGGCGGGATATCCACAATCCGGATCTCGCGGTCGGTCACCGGATAGGCGATGACTTGCTGGTCGAGAACGTGGCGAAAACGGATAACGCCCTCACCTTGAATCACGCAGAATTTTTCGATCTTGGTATCGTGATAATGATTGCCGCGGGTGATGCCCGGCCGGGTGCGGGAGACGAAAATCTGCCCGGCGTGGGACGATTTGATCAACTCGAACAGCCAGCCGCGAGCATCCGTCTTGAGCTCCACGGCGTAAGCCAGATCGTGAACGTCACAAAAGGACAGGTAGGTGGAATAAAGGCATTTGACCAGCGGGTTGGAAAGATCCGGCAGGATGGATTTCCGGCGCCCCTCATGGAATGACTGGATAAGGTCATAAAGTTCCCCCAGGGTGATGGAATGAACCGGCAGGATTTCATAACGGGTGGTCGCCTGGTCATGTTCCGTCCCGGCCGCAATGTCCAGAAACGCGCGGACAACATCGTCGATGTAAACAAACCGCAAGGGATTTGAACGGTTGCTGATCTGCACCGGCAAGCCCCGGCTGATGTTATGACAAAAGGTCGCCACCACGGTATTGTAATTGGGCCGGCTCCATTTACCAAACACATTGGGGAACCTGTAAATATAGACCGGAGCGCCAGTCTGCCGGTGATAATCCAGCACAGCGTCTTCCGCGGCTTTCTTGCTGCGGCCATAGGGGTTGTCCACTTCCGCCTGGATTGATGAACTGAACGCCAGCGGTGTCTGGCGGCCGGTGTTGGCCAGGCAATCACACAGGCGCCGGGTCAGGCTGACATTGCCGTCGGTGAATTCTTTTTCCTCTTTCGGCCGGTTCACGCCGGCCAGATGGAAAACCAGGTCGGCCCGGGCCGCCAGGACGGGCAGGTTCTCCGGCGCGTGACGAACGTCGAATTCCAGCACCTCGCAACCGTCCTGCCGGCGGAGAGCCAGGCAAAGATGCCGCCCCATAAACCCCTCCGAACCGGTCACAAGAATGGTTTTCATATCAACGGTGGCGGAATCGGGAAGCTCGCGGCGCCGGGGTGTCCATCGGCTTCAGCCTTTGAGTTCCTGTTGGATAAAATCCAGTTTGAGCAGCATGGCTTTCAGTTCGTCGTCGCCGAGCTGGTGTGTGTTGGCGGAGGTGTAATCCTCAAAAGTGGCGATCTTCTTTTCCCCCTTCTCGAAATAGAGGGCGTAGTTCAGGTCCCGGGTGTCGGAACTGATGCGATAGTACCCGCCCAAATCCTCGGCCCGGACCATTTCCTCGCGGTTAAGCAGGCTTTCATGTTTCTTTTCGCCGTGCCGCGTGCCGATGATGCGGACTTCCGTCTTCGCCTGGAATATGTTTTTTAACACCCGCGCCAGCTGGCCGATGGTGGCCGCCGGCGCCTTTTGCACGAACGAGTCGCCCCCCTGGCCGTTCTGGTAGGCAAACAGCACCAGATCCACGGCATCATCCAACGACATCATGAACCGGGTCATGTCCGGATCGGTGATCGTGATCGGCTTGTTGGACTTGATCTGGCTGACAAACAGCGGGATCACGGATCCGCGCGAGGCCATGACGTTGCCGTAGCGGGTCACACAGATGGTGGTTTCATTTTTCTTCAGTTCGCGGGACTTGGCCACGGCCACCTTTTCCATCAGGGCCTTGGACATGCCCATGGCGTTGATGGGGTAAACCGCCTTGTCGGTGCTGAGCACGATCACGTTCCTGACCCCGTTGGCGATGGCGGCATTGAGCGTGTTTTCCGTGCCCAGAATGTTGGTGTAAACGGCCTCGATGGGATAAAATTCACAGGAGGGAACCTGCTTCAGCGCAGCGGCGTTGAACACATAATCCACGCCTCGCATCGCACTGCTGATGCTTTTGAACTCGCGCACATCACCAATATAGAACTTCAATTTCGAATGGTGCAGTTCATGCCGCATGTCGTCTTGTTTTTTTTCGTCGCGGCTGAAAATGCGAATCTCGCCGATGTTCGTGTGCAGGAACCGGCGGACGACGGCATTTCCGAATGACCCGGTGCCACCCGTAATCAGCAGTACTTTGTCTTTAAACATGATGTTTTCCTGTGAAATGTTTGCCCGCCGGATGATTACTAAACATCACTGGCGCACGGCAAACCTGCTGTGTCACCGATTGTTGACACCAAGGCCATGTTCTGTTTGACACAAATGGAACGCCATATTCAGACAATCATAAGTGTCGGGCAAGCAGAAAGGCATGGGCGGCAAAGACGCGGACCGCTTTGCCGTCGGTTGTGCGATTGGGCTTTTGTCGGGAACGTGGAACCAAGGTTGAATTCCCCCGCCGGGCGGATGCCTCGGTTACCTCTGATTGGGCCAGATGGCTGTGGGCTTGGGCACATCAAACTGAACCCGCTTTTCCGGGCTTTGCAATGTGTAGATGGAATAGCTGGTTGGCTTCAACGAAAAGTGACCGGCGGCCAGACGGCGCAGACGGTGGTGGGCAATCCAGACGGGTTTCAACATTCGCACCCAGCCCGGGATCATGGCGTTGGTTTCATTTTTTTCGCGGATGGCGTTGGGTTTCAGGTTCATGTTGTCGCCGGTGAGGGCAAAGGCGGAGGTGTAATGGTCAAACACCACCATGGGCACCTTGTTTTTCATCATCGCCATGACCCAGTGCACATCACCCAGGTCGCGCCAGCGGGTGTCAAAAAGCAGGTTGCGCTCATGGATGACCCGGCGGCGGATGAAGATGGCTGCGCTGAGCGCTATGAAACGAAACCAGATGTGTTGGGGATGCGGCATCAGCGCCGGTCGCTGGCAAAGGTATTTGCCGTCGGCATCAGTGACGATGGCGCCCGCCAGTGCAACTTCAATTTCGGGATGCGCTTCAAAAAAATCGTGGACGGCTTTGAGCGCACCGGGCAGATATTGTTCGTCGCAATTCAAATAGGCGAGGATGTCGCCCTGGGCGCGGCGATAACCACGGTTGACGGCGTCATACATGCCGCCGTCTTTTTCGATGAATGCCTTCACTCGCCGGTCATGCGGCAGCCAGTCTTGCGTGCCGTCGTCCGAACAGGCATCCTGCACGAGATGCTCCAGTTCGACGCCGGCCTGGTCGGCCACGGACGCGATGCAGAGCTTGAGCCAGTCCGAATTGCGGAAGCTGGGTGTGACAATGGAGAGCTTCACGGTGGGCTTGTCCTACTCTTGGGAGCCTACGGGCCCAAAGTTCGATGTCGGCAGCGGTTTTCCATGTTCGTCGAGCCAGGGCACCAGTTCCCGCTGGCTGGTTATTTCGCCGCGAAGAATGGCCAGAATCAAATCGTGAGTCAGAATGGTGTTGATTTTTGGCGCATAGGTGATGGGTCCGTTTGCCCCGGGCGGTTTGACGATGAAGGGCACGCGCATGTCATATTGGCCGAATAAAGCCCCCCCATACGAATGGTCGGTGCTGACGATCAGCCAGGTTTTATCCCATTGCCCTGAGGTTTCCATGGCGCGGCGCATCTGGCCCAGTTCCTTGTCAGCCAATGCGAGGTTTCTCAGGTAGCCAACGGTCCTGGACATGCCCCAAAAGGTGAATTGATCCTTTTCCGGCAGATAAACGCCGGGCGTATGCGGTGGCGGCAAATGCAGCAAGGTTAAACCGTAAACCGGGTTGGTCACCAGTGAAAGTGATTCCCTCAAACTGTCCTGACAGACGCCGATGAAAATCCGACGGATATGCCATGCCCAGGGAATGCAGCCGATCTCCCGCCGCATTGCGCTTGCAATCGTTTTTGCGCGGGCAGGCTCAAACAGCGGGAATGGATACCAGGCGCAATAATTCAATCCTTTGCCCAGGATACGATCGTAAGGATGATACCAGCCGACGAGGGCGGTGTTCGCCCCCAGCGCCCGCGCTTCAGCGAACACGGACGGCAGTTTCTGCCAGGTGGTGCTGGCCCCCGTGTCGGCGACCCGAATATTTAAATCCGAGGCGTTGGCAATGCTAAAGCCCGAAACCCGCTGGCCCGAAATCAGCGCCGGCATCGAGGTGATGGTGTTGTTGTGAGGCGAACAGGCATTGACGCAGAACAGCGATTCGCCGCGCAGCCGGTCGAATTCCGGAAGTTGCACGCCGTCCGGACGGTCTTCAAATGCCAGGCGGTAATCCGTACAATCAAAAATAATCCAAATCACACGCGGCCGGCCCTCGTGAACCGGCGCCGGCGGCGGTAAAATCGGCTCATACTCCGCCTGTTTCAGGTGCATCACGCCGAGCAACAACAACCCGATCTTCGCCAGTGTCAATAACGCCAGCGGCGAGAGGATCACCACCAACCCGCCGGCGACTTTGGCAACCCGCCGGTGTTGCCAGACAACCAACGCAAGCAAAACCAGCGAGCAAAACATCACCATCGGCCGATGGAAAAACCCTATGACATTATAGTCCGAAATGTGAAAGAACTGATGGCGGACAAAATCCACCGGAATTAACAGCAAAGCCAAAAAGGCCAGGTGCAAGGCAAAATGCAACAGGCGGTTCTGAAAACGCCGCCACACACGCATCCCCAGCCACACCACGGCCGACAGCCAGAGGATATTGATCAGGAGGGCCAACGTTGACGATGTCTGGATCGGCACTTTGTTGAAGTAGCCCCAATCCGTGTCATACAGTATCGTGAACCACGCATTGGCAAAACACAGGTTCGCCAGCGACACGGCCACGATGCCGTCCTTGATTTTTCGTTTCAGCGGCTGCGGCAACTGGACGGTGCCCTCCTGATGCTCCGCCGGAGGCGCGATTTTTGGGGGCGCGCTCAACTTCCATCGCCCTTTCGTTTCAGACAATACATCCGGCGCTGGGTGCCCGGCAGCGCGAGCGACCGGACAATTTTAAAATACGGCGTGCAGGCCGATTCAAACATTTTTACATCCAATGCGGCATGCAAATGTCCGCGCCCGCGCGTCAGGCGGCGGAACATTTCATCGTTGGGTTCAACCCACTCAATCACAAGTAACGAATTGGTTACATCATAAGCCAGCCGCAGAATTTCTTCAAGCGGAATCCGTTCGGTCACCAGCAGGTGGTGGATCAGCGCCAGCATCAGCACGCCGTCAAACGCACCCGTCGCGCGGTCGAGAAACGACGGGTACTCGCCGTTCCGCCAGCCGAGCGCCGGGCTGGGGCGCGCCAGATTCAAGACCAGCGGCAGAATGTTGAATTTTTGTTCGCGCGCGCGCCGCCAGATCGCGCCGGCGCACGCCGCATCCAGATCAACGGCCACCACCTCCGCGCCCGTTTGCGCCGCCAGCGCGCTGAAATGGCCGGTGTTCGCGCCGGCATCCAGCACGCGTGCCGGTTGGAACTCGCGCAATGCCTCGCTCACAAATTTTTCCTTGGCCGCAAACGCCGGGTCGTCGTAGCTGTGCGTGGCCATGTAACCCGACCACACCGATTTTTTTTGCGCGACCGGCTGGAGCGAGTCCAGCGTTCGTTCCAGGCGATGGAAAAGTGATTCGAGGATGAAGCGCGCCTTTTCCGGGTTCGCCAGCAAATGCGGCTGGTAAATCTTTTGGTCGTCCGGGTCGGCCTGGCGCGAGAGCCAGGTGGGTATTGAAACCAGCGACAGCGTCCGCGGTTTGAACCGTTCCAGCGGCCCGCACCAGTGATAAATTTCCTGCGGTTCCAGCCCGTCGCGGTGCGTCAAGAAAATGTCCGCCGGCTGCAGGTTCCAGCGCCGGTGGGCCATCAGCGGCAGAAGAAACGTGCGGACAAATTGCGCGTGCGGTTTCCAAATCGGGTCGCCCGGGTTGCGGCGCTCGAACGACAGCGCGTCAATGAACACCGGCTCGCTGCCGCGAAACAAAATATTATGCGGCGTGGCGTCCTTCAGGCCGAACCCGTCCGCGAGCGCGGCTTGCGCGAGTTCGAGCGTCAAACGGCCGGCGTCCCAGAGCATTTCGGGCGGCCATTCGTGCGGATAGCCCGGAAACGGAATGCGCTCATGCTCAAAGACCGCGCCGCTGGGCTGCGCGTTGAAAACCGGCCGCAACTCCGGCGCGGCGCGAAGCGCGGCGGTTTCATCTTCGTTCAGGCGGCGGGTGGAAACAAATTTCTTCCCGGCGATGAACTGGCGCGCGCAATTGGTTTGCAGGAAAGCTTCAAATTCAGAAATGGCGCTCGCGGTGACAAACCGAAACCCCCGCTGGTTGAAGAGACAACAGCAGCCCGCCGGATCGCGAAACGATGGTGCGGGTGCGGGCATCACTTGGCATCAATTTTGGATTTCACTGTGGGCGGGGGAATTTCAACGCCGACACCCGGAGGTTTTGGGCCGCGCCCAAACATTTTCCGAAACATTTCCACGATCCACCGGCGCGTTTTTTTCAGGTAGAACAGAAAACCGACAAACACCGCTATGATGGTTTGCCAGAGCAACGCGCCTATTCCGGGATCTATGTAGGCCAATAGCATAGGCAAAAAGCAAAAAAGACCTTTTTAAGTTAGGTTGCGGCTTTGTTGAAGTCAACGCCTTATTTTGCGCGAAATTTCTGCGCGATGGGAATTCGCCGGCCCATGCCGAAGGCGCGCGGCGACACTTTCAGTCCGGGCGCGGCCTGGCGGCGTTTGTATTCGCTGAACGTGACCTTGTTGATCACGTCATTGACCACCGCCGCGTCGAACCCCAGCCGGATGATTTCCTCCTTGCCCAGATTTTTCACGACGTAGGCGTCCAAAATCCGGTCCAGGATTTCGTAGGGCGGCAGTGAATCCTGATCCGTCTGATTGGGCCGCAACTCCGCGCTCGGCGGTTTGGCGAGCGAAGCTTCGGGGATGATGATTCGCTCCCGATTCACCCAGCGCGCGATTTTGTAAATGTCCGTTTTGAAAACGTCCGCGACCACCGCCAGCGCGCCGCACATGTCGCCGTAAAGCGTGCAATAACCGACGGCCATTTCCGACTTGTTGCCGGTCGTCAGCACCAGCGCGCCAAATTTGTTTGACAGCGCCATCAACGTGACGCCGCGCAGCCGCGATTGGACGTTTTCCTCGGCCTCGTTCGGTTTGGTTCCGGCAAATGCTTTCACCATCTGCTTTTCGACCGATTGAAAGGCGGGTTCAATCGGCAAAACTTCGTAACGAATGCCCAGATTTTTCGCGAGCGCCCCGGCGTCACTCAAACTGCCTGCGCTCGAATAACGCGCCGGCATGGATACCCCGAGCACCTGATCCGCTCCGAGCGCCTCCGCCGCGAGCACGACCACGAGCGCGGAGTCAATGCCGCCGGACAACCCGACAATCACCGATTTGAAACCGCACTTGTGAACGTAATCGCGGATGCCCAGCGACAGCGCGGCAAACAATTGCTGCTCGCGCGGCGGAAATTCGTTTCCGCTTTCCGCTTTCCGCTTTCCGCTTTCTTCGAGTTCCACCACCAGAATTTCCTCGGCAAATCCTTTTCCGAGCGCGATCACTTCGCCGTGGCGATTGAGTGCGACACTGTGGCCGTCGAAAATCAGTTCGTCATTCGCGCCGACGAGATTGACCTGTGCCAGTGGCACGCGCTCGTCGCGCGCGACGCGTTGCAGCATGGCGAGCCGGGTTTTTTCCTTGCCGTCGTGCCACGGCGACGCGGCAAGGTTAAGGATGATTTCCGCGCCCTGCCCGATGAGTTCCTTGATCGGGTCGCGGCGATAAAGCCGTTCCGGCCAGAAATCCTCGTCATTCCAGATATCCTCGCAAATCGTGATGCCGAGTTTGCAGCCATTGAATTCAAATGGCGCCACTTTTTTGGCCGGTTCAAAATAGCGGTCTTCGTCAAAAACGTCGTAGGTCGGGAGCAGGCTTTTGTGCGTGCGCCACACAATTTCCCCGTTTTGCAAAACGGCGGCGGAATTGCGAAGGACGCGTCCGGGACGCTCGGAATTTTCGCCGACGCAACCGACGCACAGCGGAATGGGACCGATGCCTTTGGCGGTTTCGGCGAGCGCGGCAAGATTGGCGTCAACAAAATCGGCGCGCAGGAGCAAATCGCGTGGCGGATAGCCGCACAAAAACAATTCCGGCGCGATGACGAATTCCGCGCCGAGCGCGCGGGCTTGGTCATACCCGGCGGCAAGTTTCCGGCAGTTGGCCGCAAAGTCGCCGACGGTCGAGTTGAGTTGGAGCAGGCCGATTTTCAACCAAACCAGAATAACCATCGCGCGGGGTTTCGCAACGCTTTACGGTGTTTCGATGCTGTGAATGGCTTCGGCCATGGCGGCAATGTGCCGTTCCCAGGTGAAGCGGCGGAGGAATAGTTCGCGCAGCGGTTCGGCCAGGTCGCTCGGGGTGAGCCGTTCCAGCGCGTCGGCGACCTGTGGTGGTGATTTGGGATCAACCAGGCCATTGTAACCGGCCGGCAGAATTTCAGGTATCGAGCGCCAGCGCGTCGTAATGACGGGAAGACCAAACGCCATCGCCTCCACGATAACCGCTCCGAAACTTTCCGCCGGGAAATAGGTGGGAAAGCAAAACAGGTCAGCTGCGGCGAACGCCTGGGCCTTGCGTTCCTCGGAGACGAAGCCAAGGCATTTGACGGTATCCTGAAGTCCGCGTCGGACGATCAATTCCCGCAACTCGCGTTCTTCCATGCTGGAGACGAACGCGCCCATCACGGTGAGCTGGAAACGAAACGGGGATTTTCCGGCGCCGAATTTTTCGTTGGCCAGCGCCACGCCTTCAACGGTGTCGAACAAACCCTTCTCCCGGGTGCAATGCGCCAGATACAGCACGTTGACAATTCGAGCCGGGTCGTCCGCGGCGGCGGGGGCGCCGGCCAGAATTTTTTTCCGGGCGGCGACGCGCTCGCGCCGGAGCGGCAGGATGTTTTGCCCAAACTGCGGACACGGGTCGGGTACGCCAGCACTGACGACGGTGATGCGCCGGGCGGCGAGTTTTTCGGCGTCACGGCGGTTGAATTCCGAAAGCACGATGCTTAAATCGGCGTTTTTCATCAGCCGATAGGTGAGGCTGCGGGTGCGGATCTGCACGGAGGTTTCGAGCCATTTGGCCAGTCCGGCGGCGTGCCAGTGGAAAATAATTTTTTTGAAAAACGGACGGCAGATGAGCATGACCAGCCAGTCGCGGTAAAGCGCAATCGATTTGCCGGGTGCGGGCACATAATAGAAATTCGTCACGCCGTAACGAAACCGGCACCAGATGGCTTGCAGGCTGTAAAAAAAAATCAGAAGCATCTTGCTGCCGTGAAACTCGCCGATGTCCTGGATGTCCTTGGAAAACCGGGCGTTGACGTGATAGCACTCGATGCCAAAATGGTTCGCCGATCCAGCGGTTGCCTTCCACTTCCATTTGCGATGATTGCCGCCGAAGCCGTTCAACATGCGCTGCACTCCGTAGCTCTGGCCGTGATAGGGCGGCGGCACATGGGCGAATACAAGCAGTTTCATACAAATGCGATTTCAACCCAAACTTGGGCGATGGCGGGCTTGAAAGAAAGATTTTTTGCGCGCGGGTTCAGCCGGGGAGGCATCGGTTTGAGAAAGAGACGCCGGCGTCCCGCCTGTGAAATCCAATCCCCACACAAACCAGAGGCCGGTGCGACTTCCCGATTCGCGGCCGATGGATACCCCATCGCTTCGGCTGGCGTTTTAATTTTCATTGCGTATCCTGCCCGGCGCGTAATTCGAATTTCCATGGCCATTGAACGAGTCAACGTCCTCGGCGTAGGCATCAGCGTCCTCGATTTGTCGTCGTCGCTGACGGCCATCAGCGACGCGGTGCGCGAGCGGCGCAAGGGCTACATTTGTGTAACCGGTGTGCATGGAGTGATGGAGGCGCAAGAAGATGCCACGCTCCGGCGTATTCTGAATCAGGCTTTTCTCTGCACACCGGACGGGATGCCGATGGTCTGGATGGGCTGGCTGCGCGGCCACCGGGGAATGAGCCGCGTGTACGGGCCCGACCTGATGCTCGAGGTGTGCGCCTGGAGCGAAAAAAGCGGCTGCCGGCATTTTTTCTTCGGCGGCGCGCCGGACGTGGCGGAACAATTGCGCGACCATTTGACGAAGCAGTTTCCGAATCTGCAAGTCGTTGGCTGTTACACGCCGCCGTTCCGTCCGCTTAACGCGGAGGAGGAAAAACAATTGCAGGAAATGGTCCATGCCGCGCAGCCGGACATTTTATGGGTCGGCTTGAGCACGCCGAAGCAGGAGAAATTCATGGCCGAATTTCTGCCGCGGCTGGACGTGACGCTGATGGTCGGGGTTGGCGCGGCATTCGATTTTCATAGCGGGCGCGTCAAACAGGCGCCGCGCTGGATGCAGCGGACCGGGCTGGAGTGGTTTTTCCGGCTGTGCTGCGAGCCGAAGCGTTTGTGGAAGCGCTATCTCCAGAACAATCCGGCCTTCGCGTGGAAGATTTTCTGGCAATTCACCGGTTTAAAGAAATACGAACTGAAATAAAGTGTCGTGTTTGGCCGTTGGAGGAAATTGATTTGCCGCTTGCGCAAAGAATCAGGAGAACCCGGCGGGGGGTCATTTGGTCCAGATGACGAACGACTTCAAAGTTTCTGCGGGATGATAATTGTTCTGCCTGATCAAACCTTGGACGACTCCACGGTCATCGAAAATGTCCGGCTTTGAGAAAATGATGACATCCGGCGCGGGGAAGTTCTGGATTTCAGGGGATTGAGGACAAAAAACTTTTCCCGCTTCCGGGCGCGAAAACGCGCAGTCGAGATGGTAATATTGGGCGGGAAGAACGCCCGCCACCCACCAGACGGATTTCTTTTCAGCCAAAGCGCGTTGTGCAATTTGTGCCGCCATCTTGTAATCCTCCTTCCGATGCCGCGCGGCAAAGCGCAAACTCAACGTGGAAAAAAAGAGCAGGGCAATCAGGACACACGGGAGCAGTTTCGCGAAAGAACTGCGACTTTCGAATAAGCGCCGAATCGCCATGGCCAGCAAAGCGACATAGAACGGGAACACCGGCGCGAAATGGCGTGCCCAAAACGCCTTCTGAAAGCAGATGGCAATGACGATGAATACAAGCGAGTTGAAGCTCAAAATGCCAACGAGGCCCGCAGACAATCCGATCGGGGAATTCCCGCGCCGTTGGCACAACCCCAAAGCCAGAACCAGAACCAGCAACAGGAAGCAAACTGCGGGAAGAACGAACTGGAAGATATGTCCGCCCAGCGCGGCGTAGAGATGCGGGGATTTCCCGATTTCCCGGATTTTTTCTATGGGCAGCCCCAAACCCGTCATGCCGGTCAATTCGTAAATGACGTAACCAAAAAACTTCAAATCAACATGCCACAACTGCGCACCCCTGGCGCCTCTGGCCAGCGTGGAAGAATAATAGCTGGCGATGGGAATGTTGGCGATGGCTCCGCCAAGCAAAATCAGGATGGACTTTCGGCTGACTTTCCACCGGCCCATACTGGCAATGATTCCTCCGGTGGCGGCAACGACGGCGACGGGCAGGGGAGCCAGCATGGTGGTGAGACATAGAAAAAAAGTGGCGGACGCAAAGACCCACGCCCACGATTCTCCAGTTCCCTGCAGCGCGATGAATTCGGCGAAGCCCGCGAAAAGCCACGCGCCGCAGGCGATTTGAAGCGAATAGGGCCGCGCCTCATTCGAATAAAACCAAAAGTACGGTTGCACGGCCAGCAACAGCGGAAGCCAGGACAGGTTCAGCCGTTTGCCGGCTCGATAGAAGGCGAAAAGAGCGAGCGCGCCCCAGAGCACATTGATTACGCGCAGATGCCATTCGTGTGTGCCTAATGTTTGGCCGGTTACCCAGGCGAAAAACATTGAGAGCGGCATCTGGCAATCAGCGGCAAGGTCGTGACTGAGATGCTGCCGCCAGGAATGAAAATCCGGCTGCAATGCATACCTGGCTGTATCGCCTTCATCGAGCCACAAGCTTTCCGATGTGATCATCAAAGGCAGCAGCAGAATGCCCAAGGCCAGCCACACCGCCGGTGTGAATTTGAACTTCATGATTTTTCTACCCGCAACCCGCAGGACATTTTTCAGGGCTTCCCATCAAGTCGGTCGCAAACATTTTCACGTCAGGCCGGAGTTCGGCAAAAATGCTCCAACGTTTCACCATCCGAAGAACCAATATCAAGCAAAGAGCCACCCGCCGGAGTGTTGTCAACAAATCTGGCACGAGTATCTGTCCACGATGGGCGACGAAAATGTTTCCCGTTCATTTCACAAGACAGTAAGGTTTCTTGGATATATGTGCCAACATTTCCTTTTCCCTCACCGTGAATTTGTTTGAGCAAACCCCGCCGTTTTGCTATCTGAAGGATGGAACCACACACGCATGAACGAAGACCAAACCAAGGCAGCGCCGCCAGACTGGCGGACGGACACTATTGAATGTTGGCAGCACCTGCCGAACAAAGTTTTTTTCTTCACGCTGCTCGTGGCGTGGGGGCTGCTGTTCCAGTTTTGGGGAAACTCGATTCTGGGCTACATCCATACCTCGTCGCTGTTCGCGTGGCTTTATGATGCCTACACGGTTGGCGGCGAGCAAAACGACAGCAGCTACGGCAAGCTCATCCCGTTTCTGGTTGCCGGCCTTTTCTGGTGGAAGCGGAAGGAACTGCTCGCGTTGCCACTGAAACTCTGGTGGCCGGGCCTGCTGGTGCTGGTGGCGGCGCTGGCACTGCACATTTTTGGTTACGTCATCCAGCAGCCGTTATTTTCGGTCGTCGCGCTCTTCGCGGGTATTTACGCGTTGATGGGGCTGGCCTGGGGACGCGACTGGCTGCGGCACAGTGCGTATCCCTTTTTTCTTTTTGTCTTTTCAATTCCGCTGACGGCGCACCTGAATTTCATCCTGTTCCCGCTCCGGCTGTTCGTGTGCTGGTTGGTGGAATTGGTTGCGCATATTGTCGGCATTGACATCATCCGGCAGGGCACGCAGTTGATTGACCCGTCCGGAACTTATGGTTACGACGTCGAGGCGGCATGCGGCGGCATGAGAAGTTTGATCGCTGTTTTCCTGCTCGCCACCGTGATTGCGTTTGGCCTGCTTCGCGCGCCGGGCAAGCGTTTTTTTTTGATGGCTTTGGCGGTTCCTTTTGCCGTGTTGGGAAACATGTTGCGCTTGCTGGCCATCATTGTGGCGGCGGAAATGGGCGGGCAGGGTTGGGGCAATTGGGTTCACGAAGGCTGTCCATTTCATCTGCCTTTATTGGGTAACGAGATCGCCATCGGCAACCTGTTGCCTTATGTTCCCGGAATCGTTGGCCTGCTCTGGGCCGGATTCCGGCTGGAACAAAGCGAGGCCAAAAATACATCCGTAACCAAGGAACGCGCATGAAGCAGCAAAAATGGATCATTCTTTCGGTCACGCTGGTTTTGATTGCGGGAACGGTGGGCGCGCTGACCTGGCTGCGGGCGAACCAAAAATTGGGACGGCCCGGCATCAAGGCCGAGGCGATTCCCGGCAAAGTGATGATGAAAATCAATCTGCCGGAGCGCGTGCTGGATTTCACCTCCACGAACGTGCCGGAGCCGCAACTGGTGTTGAGTTATCTGCCCCCGGACACGAGTTATGCCGAACGCATTTACACCGCACCGGATGGCTTTTGGGTTCAGACCGCGATTGTTCTGATGGGCGCAGATCGCACCAGCATCCACAAGCCGGATTACTGTCTGCCGGGCGAAGGCTGGATCATCAGAGAAAAGTCGGTGGTGAACATCCCGGTGGCCGGGCTGCAAAGTTACCAACTGCCGGTCGCCAAATGGGTTCTCAGCCAGTCCTTCCAGACGCCCGACGGACAGAAACAGCAGGTGAGCGGGCTTTATGTTTTCTGGCTCGTCGCGGATGGCGAGGAGACGCCGGATAATTACCAGCGGATGTGGTGGCAGGCGCGGGACCTGTTGCGCACGGGTGTATTGCAACGCTGGGCTTACATTTCGAATTTTTCTGTTTGTGCGCCAGGCCAGGAAGACGCCGCGTTTGAACGCATGGAAAAATTAATTGCCGCCTCGGTGCCGGAATATCAATTGCCTCCCATCAAACGTTGACGGTTAAAACATTTGAATTTACCCGCAGTTTGTCTATTCTAAACAACGCTTCACAAGCAAAGTTAAAGAGCCATGTTGCGACGTGATCGTCAGATTCGAACGCAAATCCACCAGGTGGCGGATGCCTGTCTGTTCGCGGTGAGTTTCTGGCTTGCGTATGCGTTGCGCAACAACCCGCAAGTCATCGCGTGGCTGGACCTCGACCCGATTCCACCCGATGTATTGGCCAGTGTCGTCTGGCTTTACTTCCCCTTGATTGTTGCCGCGCCGCTGATTCTTGAAGCGCAGGGCTTTTACGACCGGCCCGCCCTTGGCCCACGGCGGGACATTTTTTGGCCCCTCTTCAAAGGATGCCTCATCACGACCATTGGCCTGGTGCTGGTCATGTATGCCCTCCATTTTGTTTCGCCGCGCGTCGTGATGATGTTTTTTGGCGTCATCAGCTTCACCCTGGTCTATCTGAAGGAGGAACTGGTGCGGTGGGCTTTGCGCAGCAAGTTCGGCCAGTCCCAATACCAGCGCCGGTTCATCCTCATCGGCACGCGCAACGAAATCGCGCGGCTCAAACATGAACTGAAGTTGAAATCAGACGCCAGCATCGAAGTGGTGGGTGAATTGAACCTCGGCGAAACCCCGGTGCAACAACTCGCGCACCTGCTCCATGAGCATTCCGCGAACGGGGTGCTCATCAGTGCGCGGCATACCTACTTCGAGCAGGTCGAAAACGCCATCAAAACCTGCGAGCTTGAAGGCATTGAAACCTGGCTGGTCGCCGATTTTTTTGGAACGCAAATTTCGCGTGCGCGCTTCGACGAGTTGCTCGGCCATCCCTTGCTGGTCTTTCGCACGACGCCGGAAACCTCCTGGCCGGGCGTCGCCAAGCAACTCATGGATTTTATCGGGGCGTTGATGCTGCTGGTGTTGTTGATTGTGATTCCAGTGATTCCCCTCATCGCGCTGGCAATCAAGCTCACTTCGCCCGGGCCGGTTTTTTTCCGCCAACAACGCTCCGGCCTCAACGGCTCGCCCTTTACGCTTTACAAATTCCGCACCATGGTGACCAACGCCGAGCAATTCAAAAGTGAATTGGAAGCCATGAACGAAATGAGCGGCCCGGTCTTCAAAGTCACCAACGACCCGCGCGTCACGCCGATGGGGAAATTCCTCCGCAAATACAGCCTCGACGAATTGCCGCAGTTGTTCAACGTGTTGCGCACCGAAATGAGCCTGGTCGGTCCGCGCCCGTTGCCGGTGGACGAGGTGAAGCGTTTTGAAAATCTGGCCCACCGCCGCCGCCTGAGCGTCAAACCCGGCCTCACCTGCCTCTGGCAAATCAGCGGCCGCAATCAAATTTCCGATTTCAAGGACTGGGTGCGCCTCGACCTCGAATACATTGACAACTGGTCGCTGTGGCTCGATTTGAAAATCCTGATCCGCACCATCCCCGCCGTGCTTATCGGCACGGGGGCAAGGTGAGATGCCAGTTTGCCCTTGATGAAAAAAAAACAACCGATGTCCGTTGTCACCGGCGCCGCGGGTTTTCTCGGCTCGCACCTGGCCGATTTGCTCCTGGCGCGCGGCCACAAGGTCATCGGCATTGACAATTTCGTCACCGGCTCGGTGGACAACATTGCGCACCTGGGCGGCAGCCCGAATTTCAAATTTATCGAGCAGGACGTCACCGAGTTTATTTTCCTCGACGTGCCAGTCAATTACGTCTGGCACTTCGCGTCACCCGCCAGCCCGATTGATTATCTTGAGCTGCCGATTCAAACGCTCAAGGTCGGCTCGCTCGGCACGCACAAGGCGCTCGGTCTGGCCAAGGAAAAGGGCGCACGCTTTCTGCTCGCCTCAACTTCGGAAATTTACGGCGATCCGCTCGTCCATCCGCAAACCGAGGATTACTGGGGCAACGTCAACCCCCTCGGCCCGCGTGGCTGTTACGACGAGGCCAAGCGGTTCGCCGAGGCCCTGACGATGGCCTATCACCGCGAACACAAGGTCGCCACGCGCATCGTCCGCATCTTCAACACCTACGGCCCGCGCATGCGGCTCAACGACGGTCGCGTCGTGCCGGCGTTCATCAGCCAGGCGCTCAAAAACAAACCCGTCACCGTTTTTGGCGAAGGCAAACAAACCCGCAGCTTCTGTTACGTCTCGGATTTGATTGAGGGCATTTTCCGGCTGATGATGAGCGGCTATGATCTGCCGGTGAACATCGGCAACCCGACCGAAATGACCATGTTGCAGTTCGCCGCACAAATCATCCGGGCCACCGGCTCGCGCAGCAAAATTGTCTTCAAACCGCTGCCGCAGGACGACCCTAAACAACGCCGGCCGGACATCACCCGCGCAAAAAAGATTCTCAACTGGGAGCCAAAAGTCCCGCTGGCCAGCGGGTTGACGCAGACCATCAAATACTTCAAAACCAGGGTTTGATCGCCCAAAGCCGCGACGGATGCGCTTGGCGATTGGCCGAAATCAGTTCACAATCCAGCTGTGTCCGTTGCCAGCAAAATCATTTTCCGCGCCCGCCGGTTTGAATTCGTTTTTCCCCGACCGGCCCTCGTCATGGGGATTGTCAATGTCACGCCCGATTCATTTTCCGACGGCGGAAAATTTTTCGATCCGGCCAAAGCTGTCGCGCACGCACTTGAACTGGTCGAGCAAGGCGCGGAAATTCTCGACATCGGCGGCGAATCCACGCGTCCCGGGGCGGAACCGGTCGGCGAAATCGAGGAATTGCGCCGGGTAATACCAGTGTTCGAACAACTGGTGTCGCGCGTCAAAATTCCGCTTTCGATTGATACCGTGAAGCCCGCCGTGGCGCGGGCCGCATTGCAGGCCGGCGCCAGCATCGTCAACGACGTGGCAGCCAACTCCCGTAGCGGCGCTTGTGAAAGCGCCGATGGCGATCAAGAAAAATCCGGCGTTTTTACAAACGCCGCTACGAACGATGAAATGTGGGAGATTGTTTCCGAATTCGGCGCGGGTTACATTTGCATGCACGCGCAAGGCACGCCGCAAACGATGCAAACCAACCCGGTTTACGCGGACGTGGTCCGGGAAGTCGGCGAATTTTTTAGCGAGCGGTTGGGAAAATTGAACACCAACGGTGTGACGGCTGATCAAATTGCGCTGGACGTCGGCATCGGTTTTGGCAAAACGCCCGGGCACAATTTACAGTTGCTCGCAGCCTTGCGGAGTTTTACAAAGTGGCAGCGTCCGTTGCTGCTCGGCGTTTCGCGCAAGTCGTTCATCGGGAAATTGCTCGGCGCGGATGTGGCCGAACGCCTGCCGGCGTCGCTCGCGTGCGCTTGTCTGGCGGTCGCATCGGGCGTGCAAATCATCCGGACGCACGACGTGGCGGAAACGGTTCAAGCCGTGCGGATGACGGAGGCGATTGTAGCGGCGCTCTGTGAGCGCCGGTAAAATTTCTGCGACGGTCACAGACCGCCGCTACAAAAAATAATGTGGACACATCTCCAGATTTATTGGGGTCCCGCGTTGGAAATTTTAATCCTCGCGGTCGTGATTTATTACACTTGCCGTTTTTTGCGCGGGACGCGCGGCTGGCCGGTGGTTATCGGCTTTGTCGTGTTGTTGCTGGCGCTGGCGCTGGTCACCACGATCCTCGATTTGAAGGTGTTGCGCTGGCTGCTGGGCACGTTCTCGGCGTTTTTCGCCGTGGCCGTCCTGATTATTTTTCAACCGGAATTGCGCCGGATGCTGGCTGAACTCGGCAACCTGCCGCTCTTCGTCAGCGTGAGTGAACAGCGCGAAAGTATCGAAGTCATCATCCAGACGGTTGAACGTCTGGCCGACGTGAAAATCGGCGCGCTCATCGCCATCGAACAATCCATCCAGCTTCAGGAAGCCGTCGAGTCCGGCATCCGCGTGGATTGCGACGCCACGCCGGAAATGCTCGAAACGATTTTCTTCCCGAACAACGCGATTCACGATGGCGGCGTCATCATCAAAGGTGACCGCATTGCCTTTGCCGCGTGCATTTTTCCGCTGACACAACGGCAGGATTTGAATAAATCGCTCGGCACCCGGCATCGCGCGGCGATTGGGTTGAGCGAGGAAACCGACGCGGTCATCGTGGTCGTGTCCGAGGAAACGGGGATGATTTCGCACGCTTACAAAGGCCAGCTCGTGCGCGCCGTGTCGCTGGAGGAGTTGCGCGCGTTCCTGACTTCCGTGCTCGTGCAACCGGTCAAATCACGCCACGGCGTCGAATGGCTGCGCGCGCGCCTGAGTGAACGGTACAAGCCCGGTTCGGTCGTTATCACCAAAAACGAGCCGCGCCCGGTGCTCAAACAAACCGCCAACTGAATTTTTTATGGCAATGCGCGATTGGGTCACAAACGATTTCGGCTGGAAATTGTTTTCGCTGTTTTTGGCGGTGGCCATCTGGCTGACCGTTCATCAAATTTACGAAGAGCCAAAAACCGCCTCCGGGTTCGCGGTCGGGAACACGGTGACCTTTGGCAATTTGCCGGTGCGCGTGGTTTCCGCCGCGTCGGATGTGCGTGATTTCCGGGTGGCACCCTTAACCGTAAAAGTCACGGTCAGTGGTTCAGCGGAAGACATGGCCAAGCTCCAGGCCGACCAGGTTCACGCGGTGGTTAATCTGACAGACATCGGGCCGGAACGGGATTTGCATGTGCCGGTGGATGTTTCCGCCCCGCCCGGCGTAACGCTCGTGAGTGTTGACCCGCCCAAAGTGGGCGTGATCGTTCCGCCGCCGCCGAACAAAAAACCATGAATTCCCCCAAAAAAATCTTCGGCACGGACGGCGTCCGTGGCACGGCCAACGTCGAACCTGTCACCGCCGAGACCGCCCTCAAACTGGGCCGCGCCGCCGCGTACGTTTTCAAAAACCTTGAACGCCAGTCACGCGGTCACGGCCGGCACAAAATCGTCATCGGCAAGGACACCCGGCTTTCCGGCTACATGCTCGAAAATGCGATTTCGTCCGGCATCCTTTCGATGGGGGTGGATGTGTTGTTCATCGGGCCGTTGCCGACGCCGGGCGTGGCTTACGCGACGCGCAGCCTGCGCGCCGACGCCGGCATTGTCATCACCGCCTCGCACAATCCCTACGCCGACAATGGCATCAAATTTTTCCGGGCCGACGGCTACAAACTCGACGACAAAATCGAGGACAAAATCGAGAATTTGGTTTTCAGCGGCGAGATCGAAAATATCCGGCCCACGGCTGACGCCGTCGGCAAGGCGGTCCGCATTGACGACGCGCTCGGACGTTACATCGAATTTGCCAAGGCCAGTTTTCCGCGCGGCCTGACGCTTGAAGGGGTGCGCATTGTCGTGGATTGCGCGCACGGCGCGGCTTACAAATCCACGCCCTGTGTGCTGCGCGAACTCGGCGCGGAAGTCATGGTTTACGGCAACCAGCCCAACGGCATGAACATCAACCAGGATTGCGGTTCGATGCATCCCGAGGCGGTGTGCCGCCGGGTCGTCGAACACCAGGCGCATCTGGGCATCGCGCACGACGGCGACGCCGACCGTGTGCTACTGTGTGATGAAAAGGGCAATTTGATTGATGGCGACGATATCATGGCCATCGCCGCGCTCGACATGCTGGCGCAAAAAACGCTGGCCGAAAAAACCTTGGTGACCACCGTGATGAGCAACGCCGGTTTGGAAGCCGCGATCAAAACTGCCGGCGGCAAGGTCATCCGCACCGCCGTGGGCGACCGGAACGTGATTGATGAGATGCTGCGCCACGGCTTCAACTTTGGCGGCGAGCAGAGCGGCCACCTGATTTTCCGCGATTTCGGCACCACCGGCGACGGTCTCGTGGCTGCGCTGCAAATACTCCGCATCGTTAAAGCAAAACAAACGCCGCTCTCCAAACTGGCGAAGTGTTGGACGCGTTTTCCACAACTCATCACCAACGTCCGTGTGCGCGAGAAAAAGCCATTCGAGCAGCTCGACGGAGTTGCCCAATTGGTTGGCGAAGCCGAGGCGGAATTGAAAAAGCAGGGCGGTCGTTTGCTGCTGCGTTATTCGGGCACCGAACCAAAGGCGCGTCTGCTCCTCGAAGGCCGCGACGCTGCAACACTCAAAAAGTGGTCGGACAAAATCTGCGGCGCGATCCAAAAGCAGATTGGGGCGTGAGTTGGGAGGGCCCTGCTTCGTCGCTGCCCATTTTTGAAATCAGAACATTGACGGAGTAGTTCCCTTCAGGATTCAGCGTAGCAGCAAAATCTCCGGCCGCAATTGACCAACATTTTGATTCGGCAAATGTCTGTCGAGCGAGCCCGGAACCATTGTTTCCAATCCGACATGACCATCGGCAAAGGTCACGTTCGCCTTTTGCGAATGACGGAAATGGGCGTTTGGATAATTGTTCGCGCTGGAATAATTCGTCTGCAAATCCAAATAATACCACTCTTTAAGCTCGACCTCCGGCTGCAAAAAATTATCCACAGACGCGGAGTCGGCAAAGAGCACGGTTTCTGCCGAATGATTAATACGGTTGACATTCACCGACGGTTGATTCGTCGCAACAAACAGATACGGATTGCAGGCATAGCTGAATATCACATCGGTACCTTTTGGATAAAATTGTGGATTTGTCGCCCGATTCAATAGCGGACAAAGTCGCACTTCGGTGCTGTTAAAATATGGATAAAAAAAACCGCAGGATAAATCGAACGCGCGCTGGCCATCAGTTCCATTTGCCAACCAACCAAACCACCAAAGGACGCCTGCCACGCCATTGTTATTCATATTTCCGACACGGTAATAGAAAGAATTTCCACTATTGTCGTCCCAATACAATTCCGTGGCAACGCCGAGTTGTCGCAAGTTGCTTTCGCACGTGGCGCGTTGGGCAGACAATCTGCCTTTGGCCAGAACTGGTAACAACATCGCCGAAAGAATCGCAATGACGGTGATCACGACGAGCAGTTCAATCAGGGTGAACGCCCGTCGTCGAGCGTCGAGAGTTGAGAGTCGAGGGCCGGAATTCGGTAATGCACCGATCCGTCTGTTCTCGGCCTTCGACCTTCGACCTTCGACCTTCATGTTCATGGTCTGTCGGCGCGAACACGGTAAAACGCCCGGTCCGTCAGCGGGTTCGTGTCCTGCAAAAACAAATTTGTTCCGTTGCCGCCGATTGAAGTGGAAACGTCGCTCCACGAAATAAAATCAACTGTGCGTTCGAGTGTGTAGAGCCAGTTGCTTTGGCTAATGAATTGAACCTGCCAGACGCCATTGCTGAATGCCCCGATGAGATTTTGGATTGGTAGTGGCGGGATTGTGACAACGAAATTGGCCACGGTGCCCTGTGCGAAGATGGAATCACCGAAGCCGTCGTCCTGATAGCTGTTGATGGAAATCGTGTCCACCCGGAAGTCGGTGAAAGGATAATTGGCATTGGTCAAGTCCAGTGGATCAATGATGGTCACGCCGGAAGTTTGCTCGAAATTCGTTATCGTCGTCACCATCGTTTGGTTTGACACGGTGTAAGTCATCATGATGTGATACCAGTCGCCAAACGTTGGCGCGTAAATTGCGTAATCACTGGCCCCATTCCAATTGAAGGAACTGTTTGTATCCACAAAGACAGGCCACACGGTTGAGTCGGAGTAGGTGGTGACTGGAAAATAGGTGAACTCCACCAAATCAGGCGAATTGTCACCGGTGCTGCGATTGAAGTTTGTGCTTGTGGCCTCCGCCAGATTCAAAAAACCGATGGCCAATTCAAAACCATAGCCGCCAGCTTCCGCGTCATTCAATCGCAAATCAAACGCAAGACTGAAATCATCGTTCGCCGTCAGAATCGTGCCGAGCGGATGGTAAAAATAACTGTTGGTCTGCGACGAGTCCCAGGTGACGGCGAGGTTGTGATTCGTGGAATCCCACTGGAACAGATTGGTATTGCCGAAAATCCGCCAGCCATTTTGCAGGGGATTGGCGGAAAAATTTTCGGCGATGACGGCCGCACGCGCGACAGACAAAACGGACAAGCTGGCCAGTGCCAGCGCCAGCGAAACGAACAAGACTTTTTTCATGTGCTGATCTTTCAATTTGGTCCTCCGAATACCTTCGAAGAACGGGTTGGGGTTGAGAGACCAGCGCGGAGTTTGAAGATTGTGAAAATAAAAAAACCTTCAGACCCCGGCAAAACGGAGAATGAAGGCATCCAACGAATCCTGCCGGAAACCGTCCGACAGGCTGGCCTCATCCTTCTCTTTGTCGGAGAAGTCGGCCATCGTGGCGACGGTCATAGACCGCCGCTACAACGACCGCGACGAGCACAGCCAAACCGGTATCCTGACTCCGGCCTCAAACCGCCTTCCCGCCTTCCCGATTCGCTTCGGTGGCACTTTGGGGAATTTGTAGCCGTTACAGTGGCGCAACCGTCCCGGATTTCCACCGGGTTCCCTGACGTTTGACTGCGATGACGGATGAACAATGTTCACCCTTTTCAAAGAACAGTCCGTTTCTACGCCCGAAACCAGAATCTGCCAAGAGAAAATTCGGAAAATTTTTCGCGCGTGCGGGAAACACATTTGCGGGCTTTACGCCCCGGCTGGCTGGCTGGTAGGTTTGAGCACCCGGAAACAAAAATCAGCAACCCAACGGCAACGCATGGTCCAGGTTGAAGGTCTTACCAAACTTTACGGCGAGTTCGTCGCCGTGAACGAGCTTTCGTTTTCAATCCAGCCCGGCGAAGTGATGGGTTTGGTCGGCCCGAATGGCGCGGGCAAGACCACCACGTTGCGTTGTCTGTCCGGCATCATTCCACCCACGCGCGGTACCGTGCGCGTCGGCGGTCACGACATCGTCCGGGACGCGATTGCCGCCAAGAAACAGCTCGCCTTTTTCACCGACGAACCGCGCCTGTTCGATTACCTCACGGTCTGGCAGCATTTGAATTTCGTGGCGCGCATTTATCAGGTGGCCGATTACGAACGCACCGGGCGTGAACTGCTGGAAGAACTTGAAATCGCGAACAAGCAGAACGCGCTGCCCGGCGAACTGTCCCGCGGCATGAAACAAAAGCTCGCCATCGCCTGCGGCCTCCTGCACTCGCCGAAGGTAATTTACTTTGATGAACCGTTGACCGGGCTGGATCCCCTCGGGATTCGCCGGATGAAGGATTCCATTTTGAAACGGGCGCACGACGGCGCCGCCATCATCATCAGTTCGCACCTGCTGCATCTGGTCGAGGAAATCTGCTCGCGCCTCCTGATTTTGAAGAATGGGCGGAAGATTATTGACGGCACGCTCGGGGAGGTGACGCGGAAATTTTCCGAACAACCCGGCGACGCCAGTCTTGAGGAAATTTTCTTTCGCGCCACGAGTGAAACCGGCACGAGCGCGCCGGCCGTTCCGCCGCTGCTGCCACCCTGAAACGAACAATGATCGCCGCGTTGCTCTACCTGCAATACCACTCGTTCCGCAACCGGCTGGTCAGCCGGGTCAAGCGGCTCAAACAGCCGAAATACCTCATCGGGGCCATCGTCGGCGGCCTCTATTTCTACTTTTACTTTTTCCGTTGCCTTTTTCGTGGATACGGCGGACGGCCGGTGGTGAACATGACCGTTTCACCGGAGCATCTGCAACTTTTGGAATTGTTTGGCGCGCTTGTGCTTTTCGTCATCGTGCTGCTGGCATGGATTATTCCTCACGAACGCGCCGCGCTCACGTTCACCGAGGCCGAAGTGGCATTTCTTTTTCCCGCCCCCATCACCCGGCGCACTCTGATTCACTTCAAACTCCTGCGTTCGCAGTTGCGGATATTTTTCAGCGTCCTCTTCCTGACATTGATTTCGCGGCGATTCGGCGGCAATGCCTGGATTCATGCATTTGGCTGGTGGCTGATTCTCTCGACGTTGAACCTTCACTTCCTCGGCTCCTCGTTTGCCCGGACGATGTTGCTGGATCGTGGCATTTCCAACTGGCTCCGGCGGCTGCTGGTCTTCGGGTTGGCGGTGGTAATGGCCGGCTCCGTTTGGGTTTGGGCAAAGCGAACGCTGCCGGAACCGGGTTCCGCCGACATCGCCAATCTTAATGCGATTCTGGATTACGCGCAGCGGGTTTTGACCGCCGGCCCGGCGCTGTATCTGCTTTATCCGTTCCGGCTGGTGGTGCGGCCATTTCTTGCGCAGGACGCCGCGGCGTTTTTCGCCGCGCTGGTCCCGGGGCTGCTGCTTTTTTTGCTCCACTACCTGTGGGTCATTTATTCCGACGTGGCCTTCGAGGAGGCGTCGGTGGAAGCCTCGCAGAAACTGGCTGTGCGCATTGCCGCCGTGCGCGCCGGCAACTGGCCGGGCGCGAAGAAAAATCAAAAAGCCAAACGCCCGTGGTTCAAGCTGCCCGCAACCGGGCCTTCCGCCACGGCGTTGTTCTGGAAAAATCTCATCGGCGTCGGCCAGGTCTTTTCCGTTCGCCTCTGGATTTCCATCGTCGTCGTCGTGGCCATTTTCGGCTTCGCATTGGCCGGTAACGCGCAAAGTCATGAAATTTCCATCGTCGTAGAATCCATAATTGCCGCTATCCTGGGCTATTCACTTCTGCTGGGACCGCAGTTGCTGCGTTTGGATTTCCGACATGACCTGCCGCTGGCAGACATCCTGAAAACTTATCCGATGCGCGGCTGGCAGATTGCCCTGGGCGAAATCCTCGCGCCGGTGGCCGTGCTGGCGGTGTTCCAATGGCTGCTGTTGCTGGTTGGCGCCGGGCTCCTTTTTTACCTGCCGGTCAAACAGGAGGCCCTGTTCCTGATCATCGCCCTCGGTGCGGCGGTCCTGCTGCCGGTGCTCGATGTGCTCCTGTTGCTGATTCCAAACGCCGCCGTGCTGCTGTTCCCGTCTTGGATTCAAACCGGCAAGGACAGCCCGCGCGGAATCGAAGCCACCGGTCAGCGGTTGATTTTGGCGCTGGGACAACTGTTCGTTCTGCTGCTGGCGCTCCTGCTCGCTGCTGGCGCATTCGTCGGCGTCTTTTTTCTGCTGAATTTCGCGTTCGGCCCGGCCGCCGCCGTGCCGCTGGCGTCACTCGCGGCGACAATTGTTCTGGCGGTGGAAGCCGGCTTCGGCGTGATGTTGCTCGGCAAGCTATTCGAGCGGTTTGATGTGACCGAGGAACACACAAGTTGAAAGTGACCAGGTGCGGTGTCGCGCAATTTGCCATTTCGGTGGGGCGAGCGTCCTCGCGAGCCGGCTCGTCAGCAGTCTCGCCCCGCCAATATGGTTCATTACACCGTTGATGTTCCGCACTTGCGCCGCTTTGATGGCGGCATATAATCGCGCCCCATTTTAATTATGAGCCAGACACCCCTTCGCGTGGCCGTCACCGGTGCTGCCGGCCAGATCGGTTATTCCCTCCTCTTCCGCATCGCCTCCGGCGCCATGTTCGGGCCGGACCAGCCCGTCATTTTGCATTTGATTGAAATCGAACCCGCGCTGCCCGCGCTGGGCGGCGTGGTGATGGAACTCGATGATTGCGCATTCCCGCTGCTCAAGGGCGTCGTGCCCACCGCGAATCTCGACGAGGGTTTTCGCGGCGTGAACTGGGCGTTGCTTGTCGGCAGCGTGCCGCGCAAGGTCGGCATGGAACGCAAGGATTTGCTCGGCATCAACGGGAAAATTTTCACCGGCCAGGGCCAGGCCATCGCCAAAAATGCCGCCAGTGACGTGCGCGTGCTCGTCGTCGGCAATCCCTGCAACACCAATTGCCTCATCGCCATGAACAACGCGCCGGACGTGCCGCGCGACCGTTTCTTCGCCATGACCGCGCTCGACGAAAATCGCGCCAAGACACAGCTCGCCAAAAAAGCGGGCGTGGACATCACCGCCGTTACCAATCTCGCCATCTGGGGCAACCACAGCGCGACGATGTTTCCTGATTTCTTCAACGCGAAGATTTCCGGCCAGCCGCTTTCCGGCGTCATCCAGGACGAAGCATGGCTTAAAGGTGAATTCATCACCACGATTCAGCAGCGCGGCGCGGCCATCATCAAGGCGCGCGGCCTGAGCAGCGCGGCCAGCGCCGCCAACGCCGCCGTCAATACGGTTTACAAACTCACGCACCCGACCCCCGCCGGTGACTGTTTCAGCGTGGCCGTTCATTCCGATGGCAGCTACGGCATCGAGAAGGGCTTGATTTTCAGTTATCCGATCCGCAGCAACGGCTCGAAATGGGAAATTGTTCAGGGCGTGCCGCTCAATGACTTCAGCAAGGCGAAAATCGCCGCAACGGAAACTGAATTGAAGGAAGAGCGCGCGCTGGTCGCCGATTTACTGCCGAAATAAAATTCAGCGGGCGGTATATCGTTTTGTGTTTCGACATTTAGGATAATTGCTGCATCCCCAGAATTTTCCTTTCACCAGGCGCATTTTTACACCGCATTTTTCACAAGCTGGAGCTTCGGCAATCAGCTTAATTACTAACGAATCTGGCGAATCGTTTTTTACCATGTGTGAGTTCTTGCAACTCATTTCTGTGTTTGAGTCGCGAAGGTTGAAAACCACCACATCTCCACATTCCCGGCACATCGCGCGATATTCGTCCGCGCTGCCATCGCCGGGAAATGCTTGAGCCATCAGAGCCGCCAGTTCATATCCGTCAATAAGTTTGATGTCGGTTTCACCTGCAAAGTTGACCGCTGTTTTTGCGAAACTGCTTGTTGTGACAAAAATGCCGGCGTCTGCCTTCATGTTCATAATCACGCCATAAAATAGTTGCAGCGGACGCCGACCAATGGGCGTGTCTCGGTCATACCGTTTGCATTCCACAAAAGTTTTCTTCCCATCTTTATTGAGAATCAAATCCCTTCCGAAATCGTTGCTCATCGGGGTTCGTTCGACTGAATAGCCAAACTTGCGATACATATCGCCGACGATTTCCTCAAACTCACCGGGAGTCAGACGAAGCAAAAATTCAATTTTGTGCGTTCGGAGTTTTGTTAGCCGGGCGTATTCGTCGGCCTGAAGTTTGTCGGCTGCCGCCCTGATTTTTTCGGCTGCTTCTCTGCGGAGCTGTTCGGTATGCTCGTTTCTTTGTGCCGCAATTTCGTCCTGATTGCATTGGGCGCATTTCAATTGACTTCCGCCACCAAGCAGATTTTTCAATCGGATTTTGCCGCCCGCCACGCCGTGTGGGCACGGCTCCTTGGCGGCTTTGGATTCGCGAATTTTGTAGTTGATAAAATCTTTCAGATGCCACAAATACCGAATTGTCAGCACGAGCACGATGCCGCCAGCCCAATAAAGAAGAAAGCCCAGCGGCTTGGATGCAATTTCTCTGTGCGTAAAAGCAGCAAACACCGCAACAAAAAGCAGGGTGATATAAAAGCTAACCGTTAAAAGGTCAGAAAGATTTAGCTTTTTTCGAGAATCCATTTTGCTGTGCATTTTAATGAATTTGCAAATGCAAGACACGATACGCCAAAACACAACCAACGATAAAACCAATAAACGAAAAAACGCAAAGCGCGTCTATAACACAAGCCCCAATTGATTTTGGGCTTGTTCTGCGATGGAGTTCCAAAAGCGGAAGCTCGTCTCGTGTAAATGCTGCCGCATTTTTGATGTGCGAAACGGTTGTTTGCCGAAGCCCGTAAGAATTGATCATCAACGCTATGCCAACGAAGACGACGCCCGAACTGAATACTGACAAAGGCCATATTGCTGCCGAGTTCGTTGTTCCTTGCGCTGACTTATCCAGGAAAGCGAGGAAGGCAATTGCAGCGCCTGAATTCACAGCGAAAAGAAATTTGAAAAAATTTCTTTCTGCTTCTTCAGCCTGTCTTTTAAATTCAACTTTCGCATTCTCTAACAGGCCAGCTATTCTAGCTTTTTCGGCTTCGGGAAGTTCCGAAAACACGGTTTTGTCTGTGAGTTTGAATGCAGTCTCTGGATTGTCTGATTTCATATCGCTCATTTGATAATGAAATCGCCACTTGTCTTTGTCGTCCATCCCAAAATAAATAAAACTGGCTGCGTTTCCCCGCATTGCCAGCCGAGCCAGTTTGTGCCAGCCTCGCGGGCGTATGGCTTTTGAATCCTTTCGCGATTTTGTCGCCCAACTCGACCGCGCGGGCGAACTTAAACGCATTTCCCAGCCCGTCGCCACCGAACTCGAAATCACCGAGATTGCCGATCACGAAATGAAATCGCCCGATGGTGGCAAGGCGTTGCTGTTCGAGCAGCCCACCGTCAATGGTGAGGTCTCTCCGTTCCCGCTCGCCATCAACACCATGGGTTCGCATAAACGCATGGCCATGAGCTTGGGCGCGAATTCCGTGGATGAAATCGCCGCTGAACTCGGCGCGCTGATGGAGGCCCAGCCGCCCACGAGTTTTCGCGAAGCCATCAAATTGCTCGGCCAGGCGCTCGATTTGCGCCATGCCAAACCGAAAATTGTGAAAGACGGCCCGTGCAAGGAGAAAATTCACAAGTTTCAAGATTCAAGTTTCAAGCCCGGGACAGTCTGGCCGGGTGCTCCATCACTTGAAACTTCCAACTTGAAACTTGAAACGCCCACTTTGCTAAATCTTCCCATCCAGAAATGCTGGCCGCTCGACGGCGGCCGTTTCATCACGCTGCCGTGCGTCGTCACCAAAGATCCCGACACCGGCGAACGCAACGTCGGCATGTATCGCATCCAGATTTACGACGACCGCACCACCGGCATGCATTGGCAGCTCCAGAAAGTCGGCGCCCGGCACGGCCGCCGCTATTACGAAACCGGCACGCGCATGCCCGTTGCGATTTTCCTCGGCGGTGACCCCGTGTTCACCTTTACCGCCACCGCGCCGTTACCTGATGGCTTGGATGAATTTCTACTGGCCGGTTATCTCCGCAAGAAATCCGTCGAACTCGTCAAATGCGAGACCAACGACCTCGAAGTCCCGGCCAACGCGGATTTCGTCATCGAAGGTTACATTGACCCGACCGAGCCGTTACGCAACGAAGGTCCGTTCGGCGACCATACCGGCTATTACACCTTGCCCGAGCCGTATCCGGTCTTTCACGTCACTGCCATCACGCATCGCAAGGACGCGGTGTATCCGGCGACGATTGTCGGCATTCCGCCGATGGAGGATTTTTACATCGGCGGCGCGAGCGTGAAATTATTCCTGCCGATCTTCAAGATGAACTTCCCGGAAATCGTGGACATCGCGCTGCCGGCGGAAGGCGTGTTCCACAACCTCGTTTTCGTCAGCATCAAGAAGACCTACCCGATGCAGGCCTACAAAATCATGCACGGCCTCTGGGGCATGGGGCAGATGATGTTCACGAAATACATCGTGGTGGTGGACGCTGACGTGGACGTACACAACACGAGCGAAGTGCTGTTCCGCCTCTGCGCCAACACCGACCCGCAGCGCGACAGCATCTTCACCAAAGGCCCGGCTGACGTGCTCGACCACGCGACGAGCGAAATCGCCATCGGCAGCAAGCTGGGCCTTGACGCAACAAAAAAGTTGCCAGGCGAAGGTTTCAAACGCGTCTGGCCGCCGCTCATCAAGATGGATGAGAGCGTGAAGGCGAAGGTGGAAAAGCTTTTTGGGAAAGGAATCTAAAATGGAAAGCAGTCCATACTTATTGCCAAGTGACGGGTTACCCGCCAGAAAAAGTGGCGAGTGGGCGAAACGCAAACATCATTATCTGCGCAACTACTGCGGCAGCAGCGCGCCCAGTTCTGTCAGGAGCGGAATCTTTGTAACCTCTAATCCCGAATTTGAGAGCGTATTTTGACCATGAATCTTGTGGTTGGAACGCCGATCTCCGATCCGGCGGGATGCGATTGAATCGTTTCCCACACGCCGGGTCGGAGACCGGCGCTCCGGCTCATGAAAGAACGTTTGCCCTAAACAAATCCCCAGCCCCGTCCCACCTTCATCTCATTTCGGCGCGGCAAGCGGGGCGGCATAGTCCGGTAGGGCGGAGCTGCTGCTCCGCCTTTGGATTTGGGCGACGGAGCACCGTCGCCCTACCAACAAACCATGTTTCGCTCCTGACGGAGCTAGAATCCGTTTTTGTTTTCTAACTACAAAGATGTCGCCCCGCTGGGGCTGTAAAAATTGTTCCACGCGTCCAGTGGGGCAGTTTTCAAGAACATCTCTTTGACAACCATTCTTGAACGCACGACACTGCCCCGCAATTTCTATGAAACGCATTACTGTTTTCTGCGGTGTATTGGCCATCATCTGGAGCGCAATCGTCACGCTGGCCGCTGATGCCGGCGGGGTTAACAAGACGGAGGCTGCCAAACAGGCAAAGGACGCCCCTCCGACCGGGTCCGCGCCGTCAACCAATTCCACGGATTTGCTGCGTGTCACGGTCCGGACCGGCACGCTGGAGGGAACGTCCAGTTCCGGCATTCGCTGTTTCAAGGGAATTCCTTTCGCCAAGCCGCCGGTGGGAGAGTTGCGCTGGAAAGCGCCGCAACCGCCCGAGCCGTGGGCCGGTGTGCGCAAGGCCGATGCGTTCGGGCCGGGCCCGATGCAGGACACGGGGTTTGCGGCCATGATGGGCGGCTCCGCCAAGGTGAGCGAGGACTGCCTGTATCTCAATGTCTGGACGCCCGCGCAGAGCGCCGGCGAAAAATTGCCGGTGATGGTGTGGATTTACGGCGGCGCGTTCATGGGTGGCATGACCAGCATGCCGGTGTTTGACGGAACCCGACTCGCGCAGAAAGGCGTGGTCGTGGTGAGCATCGCCTACCGCGTCGGGCCATTTGGCTTTCTGGCTCATCCCGAATTGAGCAAAGAGAGCGGCCAAGGTTCCGGCTGTTACGGCATTCAGGACCAGGTGGCCGGCCTCCAATGGGTGAAGGACAACATCGCGCAGTTCGGCGGCGATCCCGCAAACGTGACGATTTTCGGCGAGTCGGCCGGCGGCATTTCGGTGAGCATGCTGACCATTGTGCCTGCGGCCAAAGGACTTTTCCAGCGGGCCATTTCCGAGAGCGGCGGCTCCTTCGCCCCCGTCAAGTTCGATGATGAAGCAGGCGAGAACGTGCCGTCGCTCAAGCTCGCTGAGGAAACCGGCGGGAAATTTCTGGAAAAACTCGGCGCAAAAGACCTCAAAGCCGCCCGCGCGCTCACCGCCGAACAGATTCAAAACGCCGTTGCCGGCATGGGCCAGTTCTGGCCGGTGGCCGATGGCGCGACGCTGCCCGGCGATCAATACGAACTTTACGAAAACGGCAAGTTCAACGACACACCGGTCTTGATTGGCTGGAACTCCGACGAAGGCGCCATGTTTGCCCGCCCCGGGGTCACCCCCGCCGCCTTTGAACAGCGCATCCGGGACGGTTATGGCCCGGCGTCGTCGGCCATCCTGAAAGCGTATCCACATGCAACGGATGCCGAGGCCTTCAAATCGTCCAAGGACATTTTTCGCGAGACGGCGTTTGCCTGGCACACTTGGAGCTGGGCCGGATTGCAGTCGCAAAAAGGCCGGAACAAAGCGTTCGTTTATTACTTTGATCAGCACCCGGCTGCCATGCCGGACGGCGCGGGTCATGGGGCGGAGATCGGTTACGTGTTCCGCAATCTGGGTGGCTGGGGCGGCCAACCCGGACCGGACGACGTTGCGCTGTCGGACCTGATGAGTTCGTATTGGGTCAACTTTGCAAAGACGGGCGATCCCAATGGTCCCGGCCTGCCTCTCTGGCCCGCGTTTGCCGGGTCAGAAAAGAAGGTGATGGTCTTCGGTCAAAAAACCGGTTCCCAGCCGCTGCCCCATCTGGCGAAACTTGAAGCCGTTGACAAGTATTACACCTGGCGCCGGGAACAGGAGCGAAACAAAATTGCATCCCCAAAATAATGCTTTTTTCGCGGGCCGGATATAGTTCACGAAATACATCGAGGTAATTCCAGTCCGAATTTTTTTACCATCTCCAATGCGCGCGGGAATAACGCTCGGATGCGCACTGTTACGATTTATCTGCGCTGTTGCATCCCGGAAGAAGCATCGCGTAAATTATCCAGCCTGTGACCAAGGTAAATAACAGCCAACGCCCGTTGCGGGTGGGCCTGATTTCGCTCGGCTGCGCCAAAAACCTGGTGGACGCCGAAATCATGCTCGGCGCGCTGCTCAAGGACGGTGTGGAAATTACCAACGACCCCGTGTCGGCTGACGCCGTCATCGTCAACACCTGCTCGTTCATTGATGCTGCGCAGGAGGAGAGCGTGGACGCCATTCTCGAATCTGCCGAAGTCCGCGCCGCCAAAAATCGCGGCCAAAGCCTGATTGTTTCCGGCTGCCTGCCGCAACGGTTCCGCGAGGAACTCCCGAAACTGTTGCCCGAGGTGGACGCCTTCATGGGCATTGACCAGGTCGCCCAAGTCACGGACATCGTCAGACAAGCGATGGCACGGCGCACGGCGCGCCTGGTCGAAAGTCGAGAGTCGAATGTCGAGAGCAGGAAGAGCAAGGCGATGAAGCGCTTGGCCGAAATCGACAAAAAGCACGCCGCGACCGAATATGATCCAGGTAGGGACGGCTCGCCGAGCCGTCCGCGGACGCCCCGGCGGGGCGTCCCTACCACTTCTGCCTCTCCATCTTCGACCCCCGACCCTCGACTCTCGACTCCGCTGGTTGATGTCAACCAGCGTCCCACCTTCATCCCCGATTTCGGCTCGCCGCGGTTCCGCCTCACGCCGCGCCACTTCGCCTATGTCAAAATCGCCGAGGGCTGCAACCATCCGTGCAGCTTCTGCATCATCCCGCGCATGCGCGGTTCGCATCGCAGCCGCCCGCAGTCCGACATCGTGGCCGAGGCGAAGGCGCTGCTGGCCGATGGCGTAAAGGAGTTGAACCTGATTTCGCAGGATTCGACCTATTACGGACTCGATTTGCGACCGAAGTCTTTGCAGACGGCCACCGGCCGCGCCATTTCGTCGCCGGAAAAATTTTCGGCGGCGGCCAAATCGCTTTCCGCCGATGCTCCGACTATTTGCACTTTGTTGCGCGAATTGAATTCGCTCAAAGGCGATTTTTGGATTCGGTTGCTTTACACACATCCGGCGCATTGGACGGATGAACTCATCTCGACCATTGCCGACTGCCCGAAGGTGGCGCGTTACGTGGACATCCCCCTCCAGCACATCCACGAAAACATGCTCGAACGGATGCGGCGCGAAACCTCGCGGCAATACATCGTAGATCTGCTGGCGAAAATTCGCGCCGGGGTGCCGGGCATCGCGTTGCGGACGACCTTCATCGTCGGTTTTCCCGGCGAAACCGAAGCCAGTTTCAACACGCTGCTCGATTTCATTCGCGAGACAAAATTCGAGCGGCTCGGTGTGTTCGCCTACTCGAAGGAAGACGGCACACGTGCCGGGGCGATGACCGGTCAAATTCCCGACAAGGTGAAGCAGCAGCATCGCAAGCTCGCCATGGCCGAACAACACACAATTGCCCGGCAGGTTTCCGAATCCTTCGTCGGTCGCACCCTAAAAGTGCTCGTTGAAGGCCGCGCGAATGAAGAACAACTCCGCCAGGCCAACGTCAGTTCATGGGAACACGGTCAAATACGGGCAGAAAGTAGCGCAGGCGTCCCGCCTGCACCGGGCCAAAGAGAAAAAATTGGGAAAGGCAGGCGAGACGCCTGCGCTACTTTTACCGCCCGCGGTGAGGCCGACGCGCCGGACATTGACGGACGGGTTTACATTCGCGCCCCGCAAAGTAGGATGCCGGTGGGCGAATTCACCCGGGTCAAAATCGTCGGCCACACGGACTATGATTTGATTGCCGAGCCGGCATAATTCTTTTACAACAGGCCAGACGCTTCAAAAAATGGCCACCATTGTTTTCGACATCGAGACTTCCGCGCTGCCGACGGAAAATTTTGACGAGGCGCAGCAGGAATATCTTTTCCGCGAGGCCGAAAAGATTGCCGAAGGGCCGGAACGCGAAACCAAACGCGCCGAAATCCGCCAGCAGTTCAATCTCTGGCCGTTCACCGCCCAGGTCGTCTGCATCGCCATGCTCAACGCCGAGTCACTCCGCGGCCAGTCGCTGTTCCTGGCCGAGGATTTCGAGGAGGAGGCGGGCGAGGGCGGCCCGGTGGAGTTTGTGCCGTGCGCGGACGAGGCCGAACTGCTCACCGCGTTCTGGGACGTGGCGAAACATTACGACAACGTGGTCACGTTCAACGGGCGCGGCTTCGACGTGCCGTTCATTTATCTCCGCTCCGCGCTGCTCAACGTGCCCATCTCGAAGAAGAACTGGCTCGGCTACCGTTACGCCGTCGAGCCGCACTGCGATTTGGCGGAACAATTCACGTTTTACGGCGTGAGCGGGCGCGAAGGCGCGGCGCGGCGGTTCAACCTGGATTTTTACTGCAAAGCGTTCGGCATCGAATCGCCCAAAAGCCACGGCGTCACCGGCAGGGACGTGAACACGCTGATGGCCGAGAGGAAATTCCGGGACATCGCCGAATACTGCCTGCGCGACGTCCGCGCCACGGTGGAGCTTTACCGCATCTGGAAGGAAAGGCTGGCGGGGATAAAATGAAGGGCGAAATGCAAAATCGGAGAGGCGAGTTCCACGAGCCCCAAACTCCAAATCCAAATGGGGACTCGCGGAGCTCGTCCCTCCGAAATGATTCATGAAATCGGTTCTCGTTTGCTTCGCGTTGAAGGAAGAAGCCGTGCTGTTTCGGAAAATCGCGGCGGACAAACCGGATGTCGCCATCATTGTCACCGGCGTCGGGCGGAAGAACGCCGAAAAATCCCTGCGCGAGTTTCTGGCCACCCATTCACCGGAGCTGGTGCTGACTTGTGGTTTCGCCGGTGGGTTGAATCCGGATTTGAAACCCGGCGATGTGGTTTTTGAACTGATGGATCGGAGGGGCGAGTTCCACGAACTCCAAAATAAAGACGAGTCAGGGGTTTGCGGCGCTCGCCCCTCCGAAAGCTCGCCCCTCCGGGAAAAATTGATCGCCGCTGGCGCGAAACCGATAAAGTTTTTCTGCGCCGACCGCATTGCCACGACGGTCGCCGAAAAGAAAAAATTGCGCGTTGAAACCGGCGCGGACGCGGTGGAAATGGAATCATGGGCGATTTACACCGTCTGCCGCGAGCAGGGAATTCCCTACGCGACCGTGCGCGTGATTTCGGACACGGCCAACGAGGATTTGCCGCTGGATTTCAACCAACTGGCCAAGTCGGACATGAACCTGCATTACGGCAAGCTGGCGGTGGCGATTCTCAAATCGCCGGGAAAAATCGGCGCGTTGTTGAAATTGCAGAAAAAAACCCGGTTTGCGGCGGAACAATTGGCCAATATTCTGGAGAAATTAATAAGGTAGGGACGCGCTGCTGCGCGTCCGGCGGCGCGGCAGCGCCGCCCTACCTTTCAATTGGATTGACCGTAGCGGCTGGCGGTGGCGGCGCGGGCTTTTCCTTTACGTGCTGGCTGTAGCTGATGAACGCCGCACCAATCATGATCAAAATCACACCGATCCAGCGGATTGACGAAACATGTTCACCCAAAAACCACATGGCGGCAAAGGTCGCGAACACGAAACTCAAGGCGGTCAGCGGCCAGAGAAAGCTGATCTCGCTCCTCGCCATCAAAATCAGCAGGCAGATGAAAAACAACGCTTCAAAAAACACCCCCAGCAGGATTTGCGGATTGGTCGCACCAGCCTTGCAAACGCGGAAGATTTCGGCGGCCGTCACGCCGTTCAGGTCGCCAATCTGGTTCATGCCTTTTTTCAACAGGATGACTCCGGTGGACTCGAAGACGAGACCGACACAGAGAATCAACAACAGTTTTATCATAAAATTTCCGGCAGGGCGCGTTCGCTCCCGCAGGGCGGGACGCCGCGGCCGGCCCGGCGAGCCAGCCCTGCCTTTACAAATCCTGGTAGCGAATCAGTTCGATGCCGAGTTTTTTCACCAGTTCCTTCACGCGCGGACTGATGAGCGCGTCGAATTCATGCTTAAATTCGTCGAGTGACGGATGCGAGTAAAGCTCGGAATCGCCCGGCGGCAATTCCGGCAGCAGCTTCAAAACGTATGCTTCGTCCACCTGGGAATCCTGCAACAGGCCAAACGTGATTTGCGCATGCTTGATGCCGCGCTGGCGCAGCGGCTCGCGGGCGCGTTTGGACAAACGGTCGTGGATGAGCGCGTGCGCGACGCGATAAAACCAGCGGCCGTGCGTCATGCGCCGGCTGCGGGCGAAACAATCGCGGGTGAATCGCATCCGCTGGATGCCCAGTTTTTCCGCGTCTGCCATCAAAATCCCGAAAACAACCGGATGCAGATGCAGGTGCAAGTGGCCGTTGACGTGATCGAGCGGCAGGCCGGTGGCATGGAACCGTGCAAATTGCGCGTGGATTTCGTCATGGAGCTGCCCGCGCAGGCTGCGATTGAAAAAATAGCGAATTCCGACGCTGACGGGGTTGCTGGAAAATTCTCCGCGCGGGTTGACGAGGCCGGGAATTTTTTCCGGCGACAGCGCGGAGTGTCCGCACAGCAATGTCAAATGCAAGCCGACGCCGAGTTTGGGATTTTCCTTTGCGAGCGCAACCGCTTCATCAAGTCCCGGCTCGTTGACCATCAAACTCGCGCTGGTCAAAATGCCTTCGCGATGCGCGCGGATGACGGCTTCATTGATGGAATGCGAACGGCCAAAATCGTCCGCGTTGACAATGAGGCGTCGTAGGACAGGCGTCGTGCCGGTCTCTAATTTTTCTGAAAATGGAGACAGGCTGGAAGCCTGTCCTACGTTTTCACGCGTTGCCATAATCCGATTTGGCGGTTCCCATGGCCGAACGGCACCACGAACGCAGAATCAAGGTCAGTTTTTGGCCCGAATGAAGCCGGACGGGGCGGGGGCCAAAGACGTTGAACCGCTGTTGTTCCAATTTTTGCAGCAACCGCCAGTAAACCGAGCCCATCAATTCGGCGGCGACCATGGAGCGCCGGTCTTCGGCGGGCAGGGTTTCCCGGGCGAGGCGGTAAAAAAATTGGGCGCGGTTGGCGACGCCGGCGGCGAGCTGCGCGAAGTGTTCGGAGTATTCGTGCCGCAAAATTTCGTCGGGCGACACGTTGAATTTTTTCAACTCGGACAGCGGCAGATAAATCCGGCCGCGTCCGGCGTCGGGGCGGACGTCGCGCAGGATGTTCGTAAGTTGCAGCGCCTTGCCGAGATACACGGCGTAGTCGCGGCACGCGGGATTTTGGTAGCCAAAAATTTCGATGCTCAACCGGCCGACGACCGACGCGACGCGGTAACAATAAAGTTCAAGTTGCTCAAAATTTTCGTAGCGCTTGATGTCCAAATCCATCTCGCAGCCTTTGATCAATTCATCGAAGAGCGCGAAGGGCAGATGATATTTGCGGATGATGGGTTGGAATTCCTGGTTGATGACGAATTCCGGCGTCTGGTTTTCGCAAGCCCGCCGGACGTCGGTCCGCCAGTCAGCGAGTCGCTCACGGCGTTTTTCAACCGGAACCGATTCTGTGTCAGCCGCGTCATCCACTTCGCGGCAAAAGGCGTAGAGCGCAGACATGGCGTCACGTTTGGCTCGCGGCAACACCACAAAGGCCAGCGCCAGATTTGAGGCGCTTTTGCGGGTGATCGCGCGGCTATGATGCATTTACGATTGAGATGCTGGTGGCGGCTGGCGGGAAGATTTTTCTTCATGGCGGACCGGTGGCAGCCCGCCGTTTTGGGCGAGGGTGAGATTTGGCGAACAGCGTTCATGATGGTGATGGCGGTATTTACGCCGTCGTCGTCCCGGCTTGCGAAAGAAAAAAATCCAGACCAGCACACCGATCCCCACCAGGGCAAAGGCACCGGTCATGATGAAAAAATTCACCCATTCTGGTGTCATCCGGCCTATGGCTGGTAGCGCGTCATCCATGGCATCAAAATAAAATCAGTTCTCAAAAATTTGCCAGTTGAAAGTTACGGGCTTTCATCCGGTGTGCTGTCGCCGAAGTCCATATTCAGCCGTTGCATCCGGTAACGGAGCGAATGCCGGCTTAGCTTAAGCCGTTCGGCAGTGCGCGTCAGATTAAAACCGTTTTGTTCCAGCACATTGGTGATTAATTCGCGCTCCAGACGCGCCAGCGCGTCGTCCAGTGATTCATTGGGTGCGGTCTGGGTGGACGTGGTTTTTTGCAAACGCGTTTCGACCTGGAAATCCGGCAGGCTGGACGCCTGGATCTCGTGCGTCGTTTCCAAAATCAGCGCGCGTTCGATGACGTTGCGCAATTCGCGGACATTGCCGGGCCACGGATGCGAAAGCAGTTTTTGGCGCGCGGCGGGCGTGATGGTGTTTACGTTTTTGTTCATGGCGGCGTGGAACATTTTTAAAAAATGCCCGGCCAGCAGCAAAATGTCCCCGTCCCGTTCGCGCAGCAGCGGAAGACGGAATTGCACCACGTTCAGGCGGTGAAACAGGTCCTCGCGGAACTGGCTCTCGGCGATGGCTTTCACGATGTCGCGGTTGGTTGCGGCGATGAGGCGGACATTGACGCGAAGTTCGTGCGTGCCGCCGACCCGCGTGAACGTGCCATCCTCCAAAAACCGCAGCAGCTTGGCTTGCAGCGGCTTGCTCATGTCCGCGATTTCATCGAGAAAAATCGTGCCGCCATCGGCCTCCTCAACACGGCCGGGTTTTTGTTTCAGCGCACCGGTGAACGCGCCTTTTTCGTGGCCGAACAATTCGCTTTCGAGCAGGGTGTCGGGGATGGCGGCGCAGTTGATGCGGATGTAATTCGCCTCGCGCCGCTGGCTCAATCCGTGCAATGCGCCGGCGACGAGTTCCTTGCCCGTGCCGCTTTCGCCCAGAATGAGCACGCGCGCGTCGGTGGGCGCCACCGTTTGGATCAATTTTCGCAGCTCGCGGATTTTTTGCGATTCGCCGACGATCTGGTCGAGGCTGAAAGTTTCATTGGCGCGCGAACGCAGCGCGGCATTTTCCTGCAGCAGCCGGTAACGCTCGGCGCAGCGGGTGACGGCGTGAAGCAACTCCTCCGGCGCGAACGGTTTGGACACGTAGTCAATCGCCCCGGCTTTGATTGCCTCCACGGCGAGTTTGGGCGTGGCGTAGGCGGTGAGCATGAGCACCGGCAGGTCGGGCCATTGGTTGTGGATTTTGGCAAGGAATTCATAGCCGCTCATGCCGCCGAGCCGGGCATCGGTGATGACCATGAAAAATTCCTCGTGTGCCAGCCGGGACAACGCTTCCTCGGCGGATTCGACGGCGCGGGCGGCATAGTCTTCGCCCTCCAGCACCGTCTGCAAGGACAGGCGCATGTTCTTCTCGTCGTCCACGACGAGCACGGGTGGCAACGGTATGGTCATTGGGACGGGTTCATCAACGCTTTCGTCGGAAAGATTAACGTAAATTTAGCGCCTTTTCCAAGCTCGGATTCAACACGCACTTTGCCGCCGTAAAGTTCGACGTTATGTTTTACAATCGCGAGTCCCAGACCCGTGCCGCGTTCTTTTGTGGTGTAATAAGCCTCGAAAATCCGTTCGATTTTGTCGGGCGCAATGCCGGGGCCATCGTCGCGCACGGAAATTTCAATCGAATGATTGCGGTGGCTATCAGCGGTGACATACACGTTGCCTTTTTCGATCAGCGCTTCGCGCGCATTTTTTAAAAGGTTCACCAGAATCTCAGATAAATGGCCGTGCTGCATCAGTAATGGCGGAAAACCGCGACCGTATTCGCGGTGGACTTGAATGCCCGTCGGCACGACGGACGGAAACACCTGCGCGATGGCGCGGTTGATTTCCTCGACGACGTTGAGTTTTTCGACATGACCTTCGCTCAATTGCGCGTAACCCATGATTTGTGTGATGACCTGATCGGCGCGTGCCACTTCCTCCTGAATGATTCCGATTTGCTGCACGACTTCAGTCCTGGCATCGCGCAGGCCGCGTTGCAGCGAAAATGCGGCATTGTTGATTATGGCCAGCGGGTTTTTGATTCGATGCGCGAACTCGGCGGCCAGCCGGCCGGCGGAATGCAGTTGTCCTTCGCGCATGGCAAATTCGTGGGCTTCTTCCAATACCCGGCGCTGCCGTTCGGCCAGCACCTGCACGCCATAACAGCACGCCGTCAGGAGCCACAACACGAAAAGTCGCGGCACGTCCGGTCCGCCGGCATTTTCCGGCGGCATCGAGCTGTAAGGCAGGTCGCTGACCCGGATCGGCCGGATCGGCCGGGAAAACCGGTTGGTGCCCGGCATCGATCCGATCAGGTTTGTACTGGTGGAACGGAAGGCATTCGGCGGCAGATTCCCGAAGGTCGGATCCGGCACGTTGGCATACAAGATTCCCGCCCCCAGGTAAAAGAGGCTCAAAAGCAGATTCAACGCGATCTGTGGCGTCGCCAGGGGAATGCTGATGGCATTCAATACAATCAAACCGGGGAACATCCAGTAGACCGTGCTGTCAAAGCCACCGGTCAGGAACGTCAGTTCCGCCGCAAACAGACCGTCCAGCAACCCCAGCGCAAACACCAGCCACTGAAAAATACCCGGCGGAAACCGGCGCCAGAGCAACAGCACGCCGCTGGCCACGGCATTGCATACGACATAAATCAAAAAGAATCTTTGCAGGGTTTGCTCCACCACCCAGCGGGTGGTCTGTTCCTCGGTCAACCAGCCGGCATAAAACAGGTAGTAGAGCACAACGGCGATAACCCCCACCTTGACCGGCAAGACGATGTGGAGTTGCACGGCCACGATGCGTTCGGCCTGTTGCGGCGGTTCCGCCGGGGAAGTCGCCAGCAGCTTGGGCAGGCCTTTGAACGTTTGCCAATCCAGGTATTTCATGGGCAAGACCGCACTCGAACGGGCGGCGACTCAAGCCAGCAGTTTCAGGGCCCGCGCCGCCACCTGTTCCACCGGCCACATCCGGCCAATGCCTTCGTAACCGCACGAAAGCATTCCTTCATCCGGACCAATGAATTCCACGCCGCGCGCTTTCAGCGTTTTTACATTCTGCTGCGTGGCTGGGTGCAGCCACATTTTGCCGTTCATCGCCGACGCGATTAAAATCCTGGCCTTCGGATTCAACGCCAGCGCCATGCACGTCAGCGCGTCGTCCGCCAGACCGTGCGCCAGTTTCGCGATGACATTCGCCGTCGCCGGTGCAATGAGCAAAAGGCCGGCCGCATCTGCCATTTCAATGTGCGCCGGCTTCCAGCCTTCCTCCTCGTCGAAAAGACCGGTCACAACCGGATGGCGCGAGAGCACCTTGAACGGCAATGGCGTAATGAACCGTTGCGCGTCGGCGGTCATCACCACGCGCACGCTGCATTTCTGCCGGGTCAGCAGGCTCGCCAAATCCGCCGCCTTGTGCGCGGCAATCGAGCCGGTCACGCCGAGAATGATGTTTTTATTTCTGCTCATGCTTCGAGTGTAACTTGAACCGCTAATTTTCGCTAATCTTCACTGATTTAATTAGTGGTAATCAGCGCCAATGGGCATCAAAATTCAGGGGTTTGCGCCCGTGCCGAGCGCATTTTCTCCGCTTCAACAATCATCAGCATTCGCCGCAAATCCTCCGGGATGGTCGAACTGATCAAAAGATAATCAAAATCTTTCCATTGCGCGATTTCCTTCCGGGCGATGCCCAGCCGCTTTTGGATTTCTTCCGGCGTGTCCGAAGCGCGTTTTTTCAGCCGTTCGGCCAGCACGGCAGGCGATGGCGGCGTCAAAAACACCGTCACCAACGCCCCTTTCAATTCCGGCTCCTTCTGTGCCTGGGCCCGAATGGTCGCCGCGCCCTGCACGTCCACGTTCAGCAGCACATCCCGGCCGCGCCGCAATTTGTCCAGCAGTTCGACGCGCAGGATGCCGTAACTGTGGCCAAAAACCGTCGCATGTTCGATGAATTCCCCGGTCTGCACGCGCCGTTGAAAATCCGCCGGGTCAAAAAAATAATAATCCACGTCGTTCTTCTCGCCCGGTCGCGGCGCGCGCGTCGTGCAGGTGATGGCGCGGGTCATGTCCGGGCGGGCGGCGAGCAACTGCTGGCACAACGTCGTCTTCCCGCCACCCGACGGGGCGGAGATGAGGATCAGAAGCGGGCTGGAATCGGTTTTGTTCATCACGGATAAAATGACCAATGACTAAATCCTAATGACTAAATAATGACGAAATCCGAATGGCAAAACCGTGGTGCGTCTGGTCGTTTCGGATTTCGTCATTGGAAATTCTTTAGTCATTATGGTTTAAGAATTCGTCATTTCTTTGTTATTCCACATTTTGTGCCTGCTCGCGGAACTTTTCCAGTTCCGCCTTCAGCGTCACGACATCGCGCGAAATCAGCGCATCATTGGCCTTCGAGCCGATGGTGTTGATTTCACGGTTCATTTCCTGCGCGAGAAAGTCCAGCGTCCGGCCGACCGGTTCCTTCGATTTCCGGCAGTCCTCAAACTGTTGGAAATGGCTTTGCAGCCGCGTCAATTCCTCCGAAATGTCCGAGCGGTCGGCGAACAGGACAACCTCCTTCAACAACCGTTCGTCGTCCGGCGCGGGTGATTCCAACCCCGCGCTTTTTATGCGCTCGATGAGCTGCTGGCGGTAACGCTCCGCCGTTTGCGGCGCGTGTTTTTGGATTTGTCCGGCGCATTTTTTCAGAACGCCGACGCGCGCGGCCAGGTCCTGCGCGAGATGCGCGCCCTCGCGTTCGCGCATCTTCACCAGCGCGGCCAGCGCCTGTTGCAAGGCCTTTTCCACAATCGGCCAGATGGTCTCGGCCTCAACCAGTTCCTCGTCCGTCTGAAAAACCCCGGGCGCGCGGACGATTTGATCCAGCGTCACTGCGCCGGACAGCTTCAATTGTCTGGCCAGGCGGTTGAGCTCGCTCGCGTAAGCTTTGGCGAGCGGCAGATTGATGTGCATGCGCGCCGACATTTTGCCTTCGGCGGCGTGGACGGTGATGCGCGCCGTGACGCGCCCGCGCGCGACCCGGGCGTTGATGGCATCGCGGATGGGCGCTTCGAGCATTTCCAGTTCACGCGGCAGGTTCACGGAAATTTCCGTCTGCCGGCGGTTCACCGCGCTGAGTTCCACGGTGATTTTGAAGCCGTCCCGCGCGCACTCACCGCGTCCGTAGCCCGTCATGGATTTCATGCCCGTCCAATATGCAAAAACCCCGCGCGGCAGGCGAATAAATTTTCCGTTTTCGGAGGGGCGAGCTCTGCGAGCCCCAAATTTCGGGGTCTCTTGGAATTCGCCCCTCCGATAAAATCAATCTGGACGCGGTGAAAATGGAGGTTTGGCGTGCGAAGCATCTGATGCAGACTCCTTCATCCAACTCAAAACGTCGGTTCAGAGCAGTTCAAAGGATCTTATCCGTTGGAGGTTTTTCTGTGTTGGCTGGCTTATTCGGGTTTGGTTTAACTTGGTTAGTCGTTGGTATCATCGCTGCTATCCGGTTCAAGAGCTTCGGCGAGAAGATTGATTTTGCGGCCAAGAGTATGCCGATACTTATAGCTGGAGGAATTGTGGGTTTTATTATTGGTTTCGTTGTTTCCCTAAAAATGGCCAAGGGGGTCCAAAAGCCATAGTCGAATTTGGAAGAAAAAGCATTGGTTTCGGCGGACGCATACGCATTTACCTTGGTTTTCCCTTTCTTGTTATGATTCTCTTGACGCCGTTGTTTGAGCAGTTACCACGACCCTTCGGTGAAAAATATTTTGTCTATGTCGCACTAGGAATAGTTTTGGCAATTACTGCGGTAAGCTTGTTTTTATATGACCGCATACCGAAAAGATTCATCATTCCAATTGGTATCGTTGGCTGGATGTTGATCCTCTCTTTGGTTATTTGGTTTTTCTTTTTCGGACCGGGGGCTCGGTAGCACCATCACCCCTTCGGTTTTGTCTTAAATTTTCAGCGCGCTTCAAAAAACGCAAGGTGGGGCGCGGTCTCCGACCGCGCCGCGGCCGGCTCGGAGAGCCAGCCCTACCCAATTACTTGAGCCTCAAAAATTTCAGCGCTTCGCGGAAATCCTTCGGCAACGGCGCTTCAAAAGTCATTTCCTCTTCCGTGCGCGGATGAACGAACGAAAGCCCGGACTTGCACGGACCATTCCTTTGGCTCATGTTTAATCCATGCTGACGGATGAGCAAACCAGTCCTGAACAATTTGTCGCGTTGCGCGCGATGACCGGCGCACGGCGGCTGCGTCTGGCCGAGCAGCTTTACTGGTCGGCGCGCAAAATGAAGGCAGCGGGCTTGCGCAGCCAGCATCCCGACTGGCCGGAACAGCGCCTTTCCGACGAAGTGCGCCGGATTTTCAGCCATGCCCGAACCTGAACTGTTCCTGCTCTTCGTGCGCCCGCTGAATCGCGCGGGCATCCGCTACGTCGTCAGCGGCAGCGTGGCCGCCATTTTCTACGGTGAACCGCGCCTCACCCACGACGTGGATTTCGTTGTGTTTCTCAACGCCAATGACATTCAAAAGCTGTCCACAGTTTTTCCGGCAACGGATTTTTATCTGCCGCCGCTGGAAACCATTCTGGCAGAAACGGCCCGTGAACATCGCGGCCACTTCAACCTCATCCACCGCGACACCGGTTTCAAAGCGGACATGTATCCGACCGGACGCGACGATTTGAACGCGTGGGCGTTTCGCGGCAAACGCGCGGTTGAGTTTGAGGGCGAAACGGTCATGCTCGCGCCGCCGGAATACGTCATCGTGCGGAAATTGGAATATTATCGCGAAGGCCATGCAGAAAAACACCTGCGCGACATTCGCGCCATGCTCGCCGTGTCGGGTGAACAACTGGATCGTCCAACTTTGAAGGAATGGATTCAGCGACAGGGTTTGGAAACGGAATGGCGGCAGGCTTCAAACGCGCAATAATTTCAGCGCTTCGCGGAAATCCTTCGGCAACGGCGCTTCAAAACTCATTTGCTCTTCCGTGTGCGGATGCACGAATGACAGCTCGCGCGCGTGCAACAAAACACGCGGCGCGGCGTAGTTCGTCAATTCCTTCAACCGTGCATTCTGCCGCGCGCCGTAGGTTTCATCGCCGACCAGCGAATGGCCGAGAAATTGAAAGTGGACGCGGACCTGGTGCGTGCGGCCCGTGTGCAACTGTATTTCAACGAACGTGGCGGCGTTCAGCCGTTCGAGCACGCGATAACTCGTGTGCGCCGCGCGGCCGGAATCGTCGTCCCGCACCGCCATGCGCTTGCGGTGCGACGGATGCCGGGCGATGGCGGCGCGGATTTCGCCGGATTCGCGCGCGAGTTCGCCGCACACAATCGCGTTATAGATTTTTTCAACGTTCCGTTTGGCGAACTGCGCGGAAAGCGCGATGTGGGTTTCGTCGTTTTTGGCGACGACGAGACAGCCGCTGGTGTCCTTGTCGAGCCGGTGGACGATGCCGGGCCGCGCGATACCGCCGATGCCGCTGAGCGAACCCCGGCAGTGGTGGAGCAGGGCGTTGACGAGCGTGTGTTCCTCGTGTCCGGCGCCGGGATGCACAACCAGTCCGGCGGGTTTGTTCAGCACGAGCAGCGATTGGTCCTCAAACAGGATGCCGAGCGGGATTTCCTCCGGTTGGGCTTCGGCGGGTGTTGCCTCCGGCCAATGGACTTCAATTTGTTCGCCGGCGCGCGGGCTGTGCGTGGGTTTGACCGTGTGACCGTTGACGAGTATGTGGCCTTGTTCAATCAGCCGTTGCAACGCGCCGCGCGAGGCGGCGGGAAATTTCTCGCGCAAATAGGTGTCCAGCCGCCCGTACGGGAGCGATTTTTCGACAGTGAAATTTTCCGTGCGCACGGGCATTTCTTTCAGCGTGACGGGTGGCAGGTGATAAAGCGTGTTTTCAAAATTCGGAGTGTGGCCGTCCCCGGCCACAGCAAAAAATTGTGCCTGACGATCCCCGGTCAGTTTCAGAGGTTCTGCAATTTGGGCGCTGCTGCGCCCGGGGACGGGCGCACTCCGGCAAGACGGTTTGCTGATTTTGAAAGCACGCCCCAAGTGACAGGAAATGCAGAGTGGCCGACGGCTGAATTGTTTTCATGTCACTTGTCACACGTCACGCGTCACGTTTTTTCGGCGTGTGCTCGGTTTTCCAGGTGATGAGAAAAATCAGCCCCACGCCGGTGCAAATGGCGGTGTCGGCGACGTTGAAGGCGGGAAAATCAATGACGCGGCCACCGCGTTGTTGCAGGTAAAAATAAATGAAATCAATCACGTGGCCGACGCGAACGCGGTCGAGGAAATTGCCGGCAATGCCACCGAAGATGAGGCCGAAAGCGATCTGGCCACCCAGCATGTGAGAATTGAAATGATGTCGGGTGAGGTACAGCGCGACCAGGGCTAACAAGGCTACGAGGGCGAGCGCGGCGTTGTTGCCGCTGAAGAGGCTCCACGCCGCGCCGGTGTTGCCCCAGTGGACCAGTTTGAAGAAGCCGGGAATGATCGTCTTTTCGTCGCTCAGGTCGAGGTTGTGCAGCACCAGCCATTTGGTGAACTGGTCGAGCGCGAACACCACCAGCGCGAGCGCGGCGATGCCGCGATTGGATTTTTGAAAAATGGTATTGGCGGCGTCCACAAGGACAGTTTCAAGTTTCGGGTTTCAAGTTTCAAGTCCGAACCAAGTCCAATACCCAAAGCGGTTCGTGCCCACTTTGGACTTTGGACTTTGGGCTGAAATGGCTATGCTCCGCCCATGGCGTTGGCGCGCATCTTGGTGGACGGCTACAGCCTGCTGCACAACTGGCCGGAACTGGCTCCCGGCCGGCCGCGTCATTCGGCCCGCGTGCGCGAGGAATTGGTTCATGTGCTCACGCGCTATCACGACGCGACGGGTACGCCGGTCACGATTTTCTTCGATGGTTCCGGCGCGCCGGCGGGAACGCCGCCGCCGGAATTGAATCCGGCGGTTGAGGTTTTATTTTCGTGCGCCGGGCAGACCGCCGATGACATGATTGAGCGCGCGGCGCACCGGTTCAGCGCCTACGGTGAAGTTCTGGCCGTCACGGACGATGTTGCCGAGCGCGACACGGTCACGGGCATGGGTGGCCTGGCGTCGAGTTGTGCGAATTTCATTCGCATGGTTGAAGCTGCGCTGACGGAATTGCAGGATGAATTGCAAAATTACAACCGGGCGGAACGAAACCGTTTTAACCGAAGTCACAAGCGCGATTTGAAATGAAGACACCAACGCACCAAAATCAAATGGTCCGCCGCCCGTTCATTTTCGCGGTGCTGCTCGCTGGAATTTTTTTGGTTCCGGCGGCGCGCGCGCAACCGGCGGCGCGGAATGGGGACAACCGTTTTCTGCTCATTTTTGACACTTCGTCGGACATGAAGCAGCGTTTGCCGGCGGTGCAAAAGGCGCTCAGCAGCGTTCTGGCGACCAACGCGAACGGCCAGTTGCATTTGAACGACAGCATTGGCGTGTGGACGTTCGACCAGGAGTTGCAAACCGGACAGTTTCCGCTACAGCGCTGGAGGCCGGACAACGCGGCCACGATTACGGCGAACATCAGCGCCTTTGCCGGCAGTCAGCGGTACGCAAAAAAAACCGGCTTTGATGCGCTGGTGCCACTGCTGAACCAGATCGTGCGAAGTTCGGAACGGTTGACGGTGGTGATTTTCTGTGACGGTTATGGTGAGATTCACGGAACACCCTACGACACCGGAATCAATCAGGTTTTCCAGCAACGGCAGAGTGAACGGCAGAAGGCGCGATTGCCCATCGTCATTGTGTTGCGCTCGCAACGCGGCCAATACACCGGTTGCATGGTGAGTTTTCCGCCCCAGCCTGTGAGTCTTCCGGAGTTTCCTCCCTTGCCTGAAACCGTCCAGACGCCACCAATGGTTACGAATGCGCCCGCCCCACCACGATCCAACGTCCCATCGCTTATTATCGTTGGCACAACCATCACCAATCGTGTGCCGCCGCCGGCGCCGAAACCGCCATCCGTGCCGAACCCGGTGCTGACCAATCTGCCGCCGATGGGCACAACCTCAACGCCCGCACCCGTGGTTGCCAACGAGGGGGAACCACCGGCCATTGTGCCATTGACGCAAACCAGCGCCGTTCCCGCTCAACCCAAAATCGCCGCTGTGCCACTGACCACGACGAATGCCATCACCCCGCCGCCTGAAAGTCCCGGGATCGGCGGGAAAGAGGCTTTGGCCATCGGCGTGGCCTTTCTGGCGGGAGGCCTGACAGTTTTCATGTTTCGCCGCGCCCGCAAGCCCGGCGGCGAAACCCCCAGCGACAGTTCGATGAAAAAGGATTGATTCCGCCCGTGACTTTTGACCGCTGGTCTGGAAAATTCCCGCCCATGAAAGCATGGATTTATATTTACGCCACCATCTTGGCCGCCGGAATGCTGACGGCCTTGGCTGACGAAGCCAGAACCAACACGCAAGCCGGCGCCACCACGAGCATTCCCGCCAACACCAACCAGGTTGCCGTCCCGTCGCCGACGACTGCAACGTCGGCGCCTGCGCCCGCGGTTGTCCGCAAGGTGAAATCACCGGCCGTTGTGCCATTGACGCCAACCAGCGCCGTTCCCGCTCCATCCAACAGCGCTGCCGCGTTCCTGACCACGACCAATGCCAGCACCTTGCCGCCGCTGACCACATCAACGTCCGCCCCTGCGGTTACCGGTGAAGAGTCATTGACGCAAACCAATGCCGTTCCCGCTCCATCCAATACCACCGCGGCGCCGCCGCCCGAAAGTTCCGAGATTGGTTGGAAAGGTGTTTTGGCCATAAGCGTGTTGACTCTGGCGGTGTTGGCCGGTCTGGCGGTTTTCCTGCTGAGTCGCTCGCACAAGGCCGACCACGCCAGCCTCATTACGCGCGCGCTGAGCGAGAACAAAGACGAACACAAAGACGAAGAAAAGCACGAGGATAAGAAAGAGACCAAAAAATTTCCGCCGCCGATGACTTGAAATGTCCAATTCCGCGCGTGACTTTTGGCCGCGAGTCTGGAAAATTTTGCACCCATGAAAACAATTCATTTACTGTGCGCGCTCGGCCTTTTTGCCGCCGTTGCGATGGTTCAGGCCGAAGATGCCAGGAAGGAGGAGAAACCTGCGACCGCTTCGCCGGGTTTCACCGATCCCGCCAAACTCACCGAGCAGGCGCCCGAAATCTTCAAGGCGCAGTTCGACACGACCAAGGGGAAGTTCACCATCGAAGTCACCCGGTCGCTTTCGCCCAACGGGGCGGACCGTTTTTACAACCTCGTTCGTTCCGGCTATTTCAAGGACGTCGCTTTCTTCCGTGTGGTCCCCGGTTTCATGTGCCAGTTCGGCATCCACGGCGATCCAAGCGTCTCTGCGAAGTGGCGCGCGGCGGCGATTGCCGACGACCCTGTCAAAGGCAGCAACACGCGTGGCACGATCACCTTCGCCACCGCCGGCCCCAACACCCGCACCACCCAGTTGTTCATCAACTTCGGCAACAACCTCAATCTCGACGGCATGGGGTTCTCACCTTTCGGCAAAGTGACTGAGGGAATGGACGTCGTGGACAAAATCAACGGCGAGTATGGCGACGGCCCGCCGTATGGTTCAGGGCCGAATCAGAGACGCGTGCAGGGTGAAGGCAATGCCTACTTGAAAAAAGATTTCCCGAACCTCGATTACATCAAGTCCGCAATTATCGTCCCCGCCAACAACAGCAAGTAATCCCAATCCAAAATAATTTATGAGCGAAGCCGCCGTCATCACCACCACCGAAGGCGAAATGGTCATCGAATTCTGGCCGGACGTCGCGCCCGGCCACGTCGAGAATTTCAAGAAACTGGCCAACCAGGGCTTTTATGACGGCACCTGTTTTCACCGCGTCATCAAGGGTTTTATGATCCAGGGCGGCGATCCGCTGACCAAGGACCCGGGCAAGGAAGACCAGTGGGGCACGGGCGGGCCCGGCTACCAGATCAAAGCCGAGTTCAACGACCGCTCGCACGTTCGCGGCGTCATTTCCATGGCGCGTTCGAACCATCCCGATTCTGCCGGCAGCCAGTTTTTCATCTGTCATGGCAGCCCGACGTTCCTCGACCATCAATACACCGCGTTTGGCAAGCTGATCAAAGGCGACGACGTTTTGGAAAAAATCGGCACCACGCCCACGCATCCGCAGGACCGCCCCGACAAGCGCCTGGGCATCATCAGCATCAAAATCGTTCCGCGCGACGCGGTGAAGTGATTTGTGGCCGGGTCGGAGTCCGCCCGTCACCGGGCGCAGCAACTCAGCAACTCGATTCATTCAAGCCACGGGATATTTCTCCGTGGTCCGTCCATTCCACCTGGCTGCGGCCGGGACGGCCGCACTCCGCCAAACCGCCCGAATCAAATTTCGGCCAAACCGGCTCTGCAAATCCGATTTGATTTCCCGCGTCCTTTTTTCAATAAACTCTTGTAACGGGAAAAAAATTTGGACAAAGTGCCGCGCTAAAACAATTTCGCCATGCTGGAATTTAAAAACAAAATTCTGTTCGTCGGTTACGGGGCCGTGGCGCAATGCGCCCTCCCCATTCTGGCCAAACACCTCAAGACGCCGTACCCAAACATCACCGTCATGGATTTCGAAGACCGCCGTGACGTGCTGGCGCCCTGGCTGAAGCGCGGCGTGAAGTTCGCGCGCAAACGCGTAACGCGCGGGAACCTAGGCGCGTTGCTGGGCAAATATCTGGCGGACGGCGACCTCCTGATTGACCTGGCCTGGAACATTGATTGTTGTGAAATCCTCCAGTGGTGTCACGACCGCGGCGTGCTCTACGTCAACACATCAGTCGAGCTGTGGGACCCCTACGAGAATGCCAGGGCCGCAACGCCGCAGAAAATGACCCTGTACTGGCGGCATCTGAACATCCGCCGCATGGTTGGCAAGTGGGCCAGGCCCGGCCCGACAGCGGTGCTCGAACATGGCGCGAATCCCGGCCTCATCTCGCATTTCACCAAGCAGGGTTTGATTGACATTAGCAACCGCGCCATCAAGGACAAGAAGGTCGTGGGCAAGGCCGCCGACGAAATCCGGCAGCTCATCGCGGAACAAAAATTCAATCACTTGGCAATGAAACTTGGGGTGAAGGTGATTCATTGCAGCGAACGCGACACGCAGATTACGAACAAACCCAAACAGGTGGATGAATTCGTCAATACCTGGAGCGTGGAGGGCTTCCGCGAGGAAGGCACGACCACCGCCGAGATGGGCTGGGGCACGCACGAGAAGGAATTGCCGCCGCTGGCGTATGAGCACACCGACGGCCCGCGCAACCAGATTTGCCTCGCCCGCATGGGCATCAACACCTGGGTTTCGTCCTGGGTGCCCGACTACTGCATCAACGGCATGGTCGTGCGCCATGGCGAGGCGTTCACCATTTCCGACCGGCTCACCGTCTGGGAAAGCGGCAAGGCCATCTACCGGCCCACGGTGCATTACGCCTACTGCCCGGCCGACGTGGCCATCGCGTCGCTGAACGAACTCCGCGGTTACAATTACCGGCTCCAGAAGAACCAGCGCATCCTCAACGACGAAATCATCAGCGGCTCCGACATTCTCGGCGCGCTGTTGATGGGCCACGCCTACAATTCCTGGTGGACGGGCAGCGACCTCAGCATCGGCGAATCGCGCCGGCTGGTGCCGCACCAGAACGCCACCACCATGCAGGTCGCCATCTCGGTCATCGCCGCGGCCATGTGGATGATTGAGAACCCGGCCAAAGGCGTCTGCGTGCCGGACGACCTGCCGCACGAGTACATATTGAAGATTTCCAGGCCGTATCTGGGCAAATGGATTTCCCAGCCGTCCGACTGGACGCCGTTGAAACATTACACCAACGCGTTCAACGGGCACAACCACCCGCAGATTGACCGGGACGATCCGTGGCAGTTCAAAAACTTCCTGATCACCGACGGAGACTGAGATGATCCCACGCCGCACGCTGAAGAAACTGGCCGAACAACACGGCACGCCGTTGTTCGTGGTGGACCACGACGAATTGCGCCGCAACTACGTCACGTTTAAAAAACACCTGCCGCGCATCCAGGCCTATTACGCCGTCAAGGCCAACCCCGATCCCGCCATCGTCAAGACGCTGTTCGAAACCGGCGCGAGCTTCGATGTGGCCTCCATGCCCGAGTTCCGCATCGTTTATGAATACATCAAGGACATGCCGGACAAACAGCGGCAGGACTGGATTTGGGACAAGATCATCTACGCCAACCCCATCAAGGCCAACGAGACGCTGCAGGAATTGAACCCATACAAGCCGCTGGTCACCTACGACAATTACGAGGAAATCCGCAAAATCAAGAAGCACGCCCCGCAGGCCGGTCTCGCGTTACGGCTGAAAGTGCCCAACACCGGCGCGATGGTCGAGCTGTCGTCGAAGTTCGGCGCCGCGCCCGGCGAAGCGGTGGATTTGATTCTCGCGGCGGACAAAGTGGGGTTGACCGTGGAAGGCATCAGTTTCCACGTCGGCAGCCAGACGACTAATTTCAAGAACTACGTCGCTGCCATCAATCTGGCCGCCAACATCTTCAAGGAAGCCAAAGACCACGGCTATACCAAGATGAACCTGCTCGACATCGGCGGCGGCTTCCCGGCACCCTACGACGACACGGTGAAACCGTTCCGCGAGCTGGCCAGCATCATCAATCGTGAACTCGACCGGCTTTTCCCGAAGAACATCCAGATTCTCGCCGAGCCGGGCCGGTTTCTTTGCGCCACCGCCGCCACCGCCGTCTCCAAAATCATCGGCAAGGCGGTGCGCGAGGACAAATTGTGTTACTACATCAACGACGGCGTCTATCACACCTTCTCCGGCGTCATCTTCGACCATTGTCATTACCACTTGAAATCCTTCAAACGCGGGCCAACGCAGATTTGCTCGGTGTTCGGCCCGACGTGCGACGCACTTGACGTGGTTTCGATGGCGGAGGAACTGCCGGGCGACCTGCAACTCGGCGACTTGCTTTACAGCGAGCAAATCGGCGCCTACAGCCATGCGTCCTCGACCTGGTTCAACGGCTTCCCGCCCGCGACCGTGGTGCACATCAACCAGTAAAGGTGGGGCGCATCACTCCGTGCGCGCCGTTGCACTTATTTGCCGTAAAAGATGGGGCGAGACTACCGGCGAGCCGAAACCAAACTCGTCGCAAAGGAATGCAAAAACGCCAAAGCCACAGTGGATACAGGAGTTCTATGCGCTGAATTTCTCGTCAAACAGGAAGCGATCCAAATCCTGTGCCGCTTGGTCGTGAATTTTCGTCGTCACATCATCAACCTTTCGACTTATATCGTCAGGAGTTAGGGTTGGTTCTTCTTTTCCCAACAGATAAATCGCCTCACGCAGAATAATATCAACGTAGCGTTGAAAGACATATTCTCGCCATCGCGGCGAATCAGCCGAGCGTTCATAAGGCTTGCCGACACTGGCAGGTCGGAAAACCGCCGGGGTCCAATGCTACTTGGCACGAAGAACGTTTTAATAAATCATCAACCCGCCTTCCCAATCGCAGTTGACACATTTTTACTTTAGCCATGCAATCTTGATTGTCGTTTCCACGGCTTTGAATTCTTTGTCACCCGCAACCAATTCGGCTTTTTTGTGCATGGCCAGCGCGGCGGCGAAGGCATCGGCCAAGCCCAAATTGTGTTTGGCTTTCAAGTCGGCGGCGATTTCGGCGAGTTCGCGGTCCACCGGCACGGTTTCCAATGGCGTCGTGCGTTCAAACTGGCGCGCCGTCTCCAAACCGGTCTTGCCTTGCTTGCGTTCCACCTTGTAAAGCACTTCGGCCCAATTGACGGCGCTGATGAAAACGGGGCGGTCGGCCTCGGAGGCTTTGTGGAAAAGGTCGCGCACTTGTTCCATGCCCGGCTGCCCGAAGAACATGGCCAGCATCGCGGAGGCATCCAGCACGGTGGTTTTCATTCGCGATCTTCCTTTTCCTTTTCGGCGCGGCGCTCCTCCAGCAGCTCCTGCACGACGGATTTTTCGCCCGGCTTCTGTTTGAAGATGCCACAGAACGAATCAATGTATTCGCGGGTGACGGGCTGGAAGATGATGCGGTCGCCTTCCTCCACAAAGTTGACGCGCGTGCCGGGCTTGATGCCGAACCGGCGCCGGATGCGCGAAGGAACGACCAACTGGCCTTTGGATGTAACGTAGGCAGTATTCATAGCTTTTCTGTCATTCTGAATAAAGGGTGACATAAATATAAATGTAAGGCAAGTAAAAAATGTAAGACTTATTCACAATGTCTGCCGCTGGGTAAACTGTTGATTCCAAGTGGGATTCAGCGTCTGTGAGCTGTCGGCTACAAACTGAGGGGCGAAAATCGAGAATTGAGGATTGAAGATGGCGGCTGTCTCACGCGGTGGACCGGGAGGCTATTTGTTAGCGTCGGAGGGATTGGGCATTGAGATTTTTGCCCAGTCGCCAAATCGCCTCATGCTCGCGACTCGCTGTCTGGATGGATAGTTCTGGTCGGGATAGAAAATCAACCAATCCTGCATCAGGTCGTCGGTGGATACGTTCACAAACAACACCCAGGGATTGCCGTCGTATTTCGCCGGGTCCGGCTTCCGGATGAATTCGTATTTCGGGTACGCGGCAATGCCCGTGTCGGGTATGGCCGGGATGAAATCCGGCACCAGTTCGTCCAGGTTGGCAGGCGGGCTCTCCTGTTTGGCCTGATACTGTTTGATGGCCGCGACCAATGGCCCGCCCCGGACGGTGATGGCCTTGAATCCCGCGTCTCGGATCGCCTCCCCGGCGCCAAAGGCAATCAACGTGATGACAAAAACGATTCCGCAAAAAATGGCACCGGCGGCCAGTGCCGACCAGCCAACCTTGCCCGTGCCAAACAAACGTCCCACCACGGCAAAGGCGATGCGCACGACATTGTAAAGCACCACGAGAAAAAGGTATATCACCAGCATCCCGGAGATCTTGTTGTACAAATAATCCGAGCCGTGGGGAGCGACGGAAAACCAGCAGGCGAAAACGTGGAGGACGCCCACGATGGTGGAGATGAGCAGCGCTCCGTAAACCGCCCTTTTCACGGGTGTTTGCGGCAGGTGCAGCCAAGCCATGAGGTGATTTTGCCACGGCAAAGACGGGTGACAAGTGACAAGTGGCGAGTGACAGGGAGAAGGAAAACGGCTCGCGAGGACTCTCGCCCCACCTTTGTGTGCCTGTTCTTTGTGGTTAAATCCGTGTTCATCCGTGTCCATCCGTGGTTAAACTTTTTGCGTATTTTGTGCCTTTTTCCGCCTTCATTCATTCCGGCGCGACCAGTGCGGCCAAACACACCATTGGCTTGAATTCCAGACCGGCCTGCGCCATGCTGTCCGAAATCCATGAAGCCCAATGATTTTTCCGATGCGCGGGCGCTCGTCACCGGTGGCGCGGGCTTTATCGGCAGCGCGCTCGTCTGGGCGCTGAACCGCCGTGCCTGTGATCGCATTGTCGTCTGTGACCGCCTCGGCACGGACGAACGGTGGCGCAATCTCACCCCGCTGCGCTTCGCCGATTACGTCGAGGCCGACGACCTGCTCCCACGGTTGCAAAGCGGCGCATTGGGCAAATTTGACCTCGTGCTGCACATGGGAGCCTGCTCCTCCACCACCGAGACCGACGCCAGTTTTCTCATCCGCAACAATTACGAATTCACCCGGGACCTCGCCGCCTGGGCGCTCGGTCAAAAAACGCGTTTTGTCTATGCATCGTCCGCCGCAACTTATGGCGACGGCTCGGCCGGCATGGACGACGATGATGGCAAGCTGGACAAGTTGCGTCCGTTGAACATGTATGGTTATTCGAAGCACCTCTTTGATTTGCACGCCAAGCGAGCGGGATTTTTGAACCGCACGGTCGGTTTGAAATACTTCAATGTTTTTGGCCCAAACGAGGGCCACAAGGGCGACATGCGGTCGCTCGTCCACAAATCCACGGCGCAGGTGCAAACCGAAGGCGTCATCCGGCTGTTCAAGAGTTACCGGTCCGATTTTCGCGACGGTGAACAAAAACGCGATTTTCTTTACGTGAAAGACGCCGTGGCGATGACCTTGCACCTGGCCGCCAGCAAAAGGGCCGGCGGCCTTTTCAACATCGGCTGCGGCAAGGCGCGGACGTGGCTGGACCTGGCGCGCGCTGTTTTTGCCGCGTTGAAACGCAAGCCGAAGATTGAATTCATCGAGATGCCGGAAACCATCCGCGACAAATACCAGTATTTCACCCAGGCAAACCTGGTGCGGTTGCGCGCCGCCGGTTACACCGTGCCCGCCACGTCGCTCGAAGACGCCGTGAGCGATTACGTCCGCAATTATCTCGTGCCGGCCAAGCGGCTCGATCCGGCGGTGGCCTAGCGCGGTGTAGCGTCGAGCCTGTGGCTCGAATTTTATAGAAACCCCGTTCGTGAGGACGCTCACCCCACCCAAATAATTTTGTTCGGCGCACAGCGCCGACGCTACAACCAACATTTCACCGTCATGTAACTTGCCAGCGGCCGGGTTTTATTGTCATTTTAAGCGGGAATGAAATTGAAAATTTCCATCCATTGCCTGCTGGCGGCCTTCGCCCTGGCGGCAGCGCGAGCGGCCACTGCGTCGGAAAATTTCGACGCGACGACTGAAGTTGTTGGCCGCAGCCCCAACGGCTTCGAAACCCCGGTCAATCAACTGGTCACGCCCGCCGGCACCCTCGTCGAACTTCCCGGCCTGAGACCACTGGCGCTGGCGCTGAGTCCCGACGGCAAACTGCTCGTGACCGCCGGCCTGACGCACGAACTGGTTGTGGTTGATCCGGCAACCGGAAAAATCCTGCAGCGCGTTTCCCTCCCATCGGACAAAATACAGGAGCCAGCGCCGGTTTCCGACGAAATTCTTTCGCCGGACGAAAAAGCGCAGGTCAGCTTCACCGGTCTCGTCTTTTCGCCGGATGGCTCGCGGATTTATCTTTCAAACGTCAACGGCGACATCAAGGTTTTCGGCGTCCAGCCAGATCACAAAGTCGTTCCGCTGTTTTCCATTCCGCTGCCGCCGGCCAATGCGCCGTCGCGCACGGCGGAAATTCCCGCCGGGATTGCGGTTTCACCGGATGGCAAAAAAATCTACGTGGCGTTGAACCTTTCCAACCGCCTGGCCGAACTGGACGCCGCGACCGGCCGCGTATTGAGAATTTGGGACGTGGGCGTGGCGCCTTACGCCGTCGCGCTCGCCGGCCGCAAAATTTACGTCAGCAATTGGGGTGGCCGCCGGCCCGATGCTGACAGTGTCACCGGTCCGGCCGGGCGTGGCATGCTGGTGCGGGTTGACTCCCGCTCCATCGCCAGCGAAGGCTCGGTGTCGGTGATTGATTTGGCTGACAACTTCACTTCTCCGGCGGGGCGAGACTCTGTCGAGCCCAAACTTCCAGCCAGCAATGAGATCAGGGCTCGAGGGACTCTCGCCCCACCGGAAATCCTCACCGGCTTGCACGCCGGCGCGCTCGCGCTGTCGCCGAACGGACGCTGGCTCGTTGTGGCCAACACCGGCAGCGACACGTTGAGCGTCATTGATACGCGCACGGCCCAAATCGTCGAAACGGTTTGCACGCGGCAGAACCCGGGCGATTTGTTCGGCGCGCAGCCGAATGCGCTGGCGTTCGACAAATCGGGCAAAACGCTTTTTGTTTGCAACGGCGCGCAAAACGCCGTCGCCGTTTTCCAGTTCAAGCCGGGCGAATCGAAATTGCTCGGCCTGATCCCGGCCGGCTGGTTTCCCGGGGCGATCGCCTTCGACGCATCGCGGAGGGAAATTTACGTGGCGAACATCAAAGGCCGGGGACGGGGACGGCCGGGCAAATCCGGCCAAACCGAATTCAACACGAAACAATATGCCGGTTCGTTGTCGCTGGTGCCGCTGCCCTCGAAAAAAGAACTGGCGGCGTTTACGCAAATCGCGCTGGCCGGTTTGCGTTATCCACTGCTCGCGCAGGCGAAATTGCCGCCACGGGCCGATCAGCCCGCGCGGCCGGTGCCGGAGCGCGCCGGTGAACCGGGCGTGTTCCAACACGTTGTTTATATCATCAAGGAAAACCGGACTTACGATCAGGTGCTCGGCGACGTGAAGGAAGGCAATGGCTGCGCCGGTTTATGCACCTTTGGCGGGCGCGTCACCCCGAATCAACACAAGCTGGTGCGCGATTTCGTGCTGCTGGACAACACGTATTGTTGCAGCATTTTGAGCGCCGACGGACACCAGTGGGCGGACACGGCGTTCGCGACGGATTACGTGGAGCGCGAGTTCGCCGGCTGGCCGCGCAGTTATCCGAGCGGAGGCGGCGTGAACAGCCGCGACGCGCTGGCCTATTCACCGGCGGGCTTCATCTGGAACAACGCGCTCGCGCAGGGCAAAACGCTGCGCGATTACGGCGAATTCACCACCGCCGTTACGCGCTGGAAAAATTCCGCGCGCAAGGACGAACCGTATTTTTCCGATTTTTACCATGAATTCCTCAACGGCACGGATGACCTGGCGGTCGGGTGTGAACCGGACATCGAATCGTTGCGGCCTTATCTCGCGACGAACACAGTTGGCTGGGATCTGAATGTGCCGGACGTTTTTCGCGCCGCGCAATTCATCAAGGAACTGAAACAATTTGAGGCCGCCGACAACTTTCCCAACTTCGTCATCATCTGGCTACCCAACGATCACACCAGCGGAACGAAATTCGGTTCGCCCACGCCCGAAGCACAGGTGGCGGACAATGACCTGGCGTTCGGCCGGATTGTCGAGGCCGTCAGCCACAGCAAATTCTGGACGAACACGTGCCTCTTTGCCATCGAGGATGATCCGCAAAGCGGGTGGGACCATGTGAGCGGCTACCGCACAACAGCCTACGTTGTCAGTACCCACACAAAACGTGGAGCGGTGATCAAAACGCAATACAATCAAACCAGTTTGTTGCGCACGATGGAACTCATGCTCGGTCTGCCGCCGATGAACCAGATGGATGCGACGGCCACACCGATGTTTGACTGTTTTATCGAAACGCCGGATTTCACACCGTTCGATGCCGTGACCAACAATGTGCCGCTCGACGAGATGAACCTGCTGCCCAAGCTCATTTCCGACCCGCTCTTGCGCCAAGACGCCCAGGTCTCGGCGCGCCTGCCGCTCGACAAGGAGGACCAGTGCCCGGAGGATTTGTTCAACCATATCCTCTGGCGCGCGGCGAAAGGTTCGCAAACCCCTTATCCGGACTGGGCGGTGAAAGCGGTGGAAGACAACGATTGAAGGGTGTGGAGCGGAGGTTTGAATTTTTTACCGCTTTGATGGTGCTGAAATGGCAGGGCGGGCAGTCCTCTGCCCGCCGTTCGTTCGCACACCAAGGGCGGCGCGCACGGAGTGACGCGCCCTGCTTTTTGGGCAGTTTGTGAATTTTGTTTGTTGGCAACCCAGCAAAAAAACCGACTTTTCTTGTAATTTTGGCCGGGTTTTGCCTAAGTAGTGGATAAGACCTCATTAAAAAATATGGAACCAATGTCGCCAACATCTGAGCAGCCGCCCCCCGCGCCACCAGCGCCCACAACATCGCTGGCCAGCCGGTTGATGAATGTCATCGCCGCGCCGGGCGAAGTTTTTGCCGGAATCAAAGCCACTCCGTCATCCGTCGCCAACTGGCTCGTTCCCGTGCTGATCTTTGCCGTGATTGGAACGATTTCCGTTTGCGTCATGTTCGCCCAGCCCGCCATTCAACAAATCGTTCATGAGCAACAGGTCAAGGCATTGGACAAAAAGGTGCAACAGGGCAAAATGACCCAGGCCCAGGAAGACCAGGCTTTGCAGGTGATGGAAAAGTTCATGGGGCCGACGACGCTGGCCATCTTCGGCAGCATAAGCATCGTCATCTATGGTTTCGTCTCGATTTTCGGCTGGGCCTTGGTGTTGTGGCTGGCAGGGCGATGGTTGTTCAAAACCCGATTTGACTACCTGAAGGCCCTGGAGGTTGCCGGATTGTCCTCCATCATTTCCGCCCTCGGCATGGTAAGCACCACCCTGCTGGCCGTAATTCTGGGCCGGCTTTACGCCGGGCCAAGCCTGGCGTTGTTGGTGGATGATTTTGATCCCCTGAATCGCGGCCATCTCCTGCTGGGGGCGGTCAATGGAATCAATCTCTGGCATGCGGGCGTGCTGGCCATCGGGCTGGCGAAACTTTCAGGCACACCGACGGTAAAAACGGCAACGGTCGTTTTCGGCTTTTGGGTGCTGATTGAATTATTGCTCATCGGCATCGGATTGGGACAATGGGCGCTTTAGATATGTTCCTCCGGTTAGATTTAATTTTCCGAAACGAATTTACGTCCAAACTGTCTTAATACCAGAAAACATGGCAAACTCCAAAAAACGCCGGAAGATTATTGTTTTTTCAGTCATCGGACTGGTGCTCGTCACCCTGATCGCGGTGGCCGTCTTCAGGAAGAAGCAGCCGGTCATCACGGTCCAGACGGAAAAAGTCGCGCGCCACAGCCTCACCAACATTGTCGTGGCCAACGGCAAAATTCAGCCCGTCGTCCAGGTCTCCATCAGCGCGGAGGTCAGCGGCGAAATCATCGAATTGCCGGTCAAGGAAGGGCAGCAGGTCAAGAAAGGCGATCTGCTATTGAAGATCAACCCGGACATTTACATCGCCGCGGTCAACCAGGCCAAGGCCGGTTACGAATCCTCGCTCGCCGCCAAGGCCTCGGCGGTGGCGAACCTGGAAAAAGCCCAGGCGGACTACGACCGCAATTTGGAATTGTTCCACCAGAAGCTGCTTTCGGAATCGGATTTCATCGGTTTTAAATCCGCCCGCGACGTGGCCAAGGCGCAATTGGACAGCGCCAACGACCAGGTGAACGTCGCCAAGGCCCTGGTGGACAGCGCGCAGGATTCGCTGATCAAAACGACGATTGTTTCCCCGCTCGACGGCACCATCAGCAAATTGAACTCGCAACTTGGCGAGCGCGTCCTGGGCACCGCGCAATTTGCCGGGACTGAAATCCTGGTCATCGCGGATTTGAACGAGATGGAGGCCCGCGTGGACGTTGGCGAAATGGATGTGGTGGGCATCAAACCCGGCCAGAAGGCGCGGTTGGAGGTGGACGCGTTCAAGGACCGCAAGTTCTCCGGTGTGGTGACAGATGTCGCCAGCTCCTCGAAGGACAGCAACCAGACCGGCAACAATTCCAGCAGCAGCAGCAGCCAGTCGCAGGAAGCCACCAAGTTTCAGGTGCGCATCCGGCTCAGCGACAAGGAAGACTTCCGCCCGGGCATGTCCGTCAGCGCCGACGTTGAAACCGAGTATCGCACCAATGCGCTCACCGTCCCGCTGGCCAGCGTCACCACCCGCCCGCCCAAGCCGCCCCCAAAAACCGATCCGCCGAAAACCGGCGGCACCAACACAGCCACCATCAAGCCGGGCACCAATGCGGTGGTTTCCAGCAACGCCGTGGCTTCCAGCGACATTGCCACGAACAGCGGGCCGCCGGGCAAAAAATCCTCCAAGATGGTGGATGTCGTATTCGCAGTGGCTGGCGACCATGTGGATGCCGTGCCGGTGAAAATCGGCATTTGCGATGACAATTACTGGGAGATCACCGACGGCCTTACCAACGGCCAGGAAATTGTCTCCGGCGGGTACCGCGCCATCAGCCGCGACCTGGACGACGGCAAGAAAATCCGCAAGGGCCCCGCCACACCGGAAACGGTGAAGAAGGATTAGGCCGTGGCGCTCATCCGCCTCCAGAATGTTTCGCGGCGCTACCAGATGGGCGCGGAAACCGTCCATGCGCTGCGCGATGTGTCGCTGGAAATCCAGCGGGGCGAATACGTCGCCATCATGGGGCCGTCCGGCTCCGGCAAATCCACGATGATGAACCTCATCGGCTGTCTCGATACCGCCACGTCCGGCCGCTACGAATTGAACGGCATCGGCGTCAGCGACATGGACGACAACCAGCTGGCTGAAATCCGCAACCGCGAAATCGGGTTCGTCTTCCAGACCTTCAACCTGCTGTCGCGCTCGAATGCGCTGCACAACGTCGAACTGCCGCTGATTTACGCCGGGGTGCCCGCGGAGGAACGCCGCCAGGTCGCGCTTGACGCGCTCACGCAGGTCGGCCTGGCCGACCGCATTCATCACAAGCCCAACGAACTTTCCGGCGGCCAGCGCCAGCGTGTCGCCGTCGCCCGCGCCCTGGTCAACAAACCTTCGATCCTGCTGGCTGACGAACCGACCGGCAACCTGGATTCCAAAACCGGCACGGAAATCATGGCGCTGTTTGAGGAATTGTCCCGCAAGGGCAATACCATCATCGTCGTCACGCACGAGGAGGACATTGCCCGGCAATCGCGGCGCATCATCCGCCTCCGCGACGGTTTGATTTCCAGCGACGAGAAGCAAACCGAATGATTGGATTGTTGGATAAATGGATTTATGGAATACACGAAGCGGCGAAATTTAAATCGCGGCTACATGAAGCTCGAAGCGTGGCAGCGTGGAATGGACTTGTTTGTCATGGCTTTCCGTTTGTCCAAGGATGTGTCGGACTTGAAGCTTAAATCGCAGTTCCGTGATGCCGCACAGTCCGTTTCCGCAAACGTTGCGGAGGGTTACGGCCGACGTTCACTTCCTGAATACCTGCAATTCCTCTACATCGCCAAAGGTTCCCTTGCCGAAACACTCACCCGCGTAATTGGATTGCAAGCTGTCAAATTCATTTCAAACGACGATTTTGAAGATTTCGACAAACTGCACTATGAAGTGGAGAACAAGCTTTTGCGGCTCATCGGATCGCTGGAAAACAAACGTGGAACAAATGAGTGGCGTGACACATTGCCCCCAACCATCCATAAATCCACCAATCCACCAATCCAATGAAGCTCCTTGCCGAACTCCGCGAAGGCCTCGGCATTTCCTGGGGCGCCATTCAGGCCAACAAAATGCGTTCGACGCTCGCCACCATCGGCATCGTCATCGGCATCGTCACGGTCACGCTCATGGGTGCGGCCATCAACGGACTGAACCAGGCTTTCATCAACAGCATTTCCCTGCTCGGCGCGGACGTGTTCCACGTGGCGCGCTATAACTGGATGTTCGACTTTTCTTATGACGAATGGATAAAAATGCGGAGGCGCCGCCCGCCGATCTGGCTCAAGGACGCCGAGGCGCTGGCCAAACAATTGACGCTCGCCGCCGCCGTCGCGCCCAAGATGTACGGCTGGGAACCGGTAAAATACAAAACCCGGAGCGCCAATCTGGTTGTAATCATCGGCACCACAGAGGCTTATTTGCAAACGCGCGGTTTGAACGTAGCCGAGGGCCGGTTTTTGACCGCCGCGGATGCCGGGGGCGGGCAGCCGGTCTGCGTGATCGGCAGCGACGTGGCCACCAATCTATTTCGCGGAGAATCCCCCATGGGAAAGCACATCAAAATTGCGAACCAATCTTCTCAAGTCATCGGCGTTCTGGAAAAGCAGGGGAGCAGCATGTTCGTATCGAGTGAAGACAATCGCATCATCATTCCCATTCGCGAATTTCTGGCGATCATTTGGAATGGGCCGCTGTATGACTGGAATGGCATCGATGTGAAGGCCAGCGGGCTGGTGCAATTGGATGAGGCACGGGAGGAGTTGCGTCAGGTCATGCGCCGCATTCGTCATTTGCGGCCGGATGAACCTGACGATTTTGGCATCAACCAGGAGGACCAGTTTGTTAAATGGTTCCATAAGCAGACGAGCACGATTGCCATCATCGGCCTGTTCGTCACCAGTCTGTCGCTGTTCGTCGGCGGCATTGGCATCATGAACATCATGTTTGTTTCAGTTGCCGAGCGGACCCGCGAGATCGGCGTGCGCAAGGCCATCGGCGCCAAGCGCCGCAACATTTTACTGCAATTTCTGATCGAGGCCGCCTGCATCTGCCTGATGGGCGGGCTGATCGGACTGGGCATCGCCTGGCTCACCACACTGGCGGTTTCCCACTTCTTGTTCCCGGCGGCCCTGTCCTGGCCCATCGTTGCCATCGCCCTGCTCGTGTCGCTGCTGACCGGGGTGGTTTCCGGTTTTCTGCCGGCCTGGCGCGCGGCGCGGATGGACCCGGTGGAAGCGTTGAGGAGCGAATGAAATTTCACCGGCCAACCCTGCTGCTCGCCGAGGTCCGCGAAAGTTTCGCCATGGCCATGAACGCGCTGAGGGCGCACAAGCTGCGCTCGATGCTCACCCTGCTCGGCGTGTTGATCGGCGTGTTCTCCATCATCGTCGTGATGACCGCCATGCGCGTGTTGAAGCATTCCGTCGAAACGGGACTCAGCGAGCTGGGCAGCCAGACGTTTGCCATTCAGCGCTGGCCCGAGAAACAGTACGGCGACAATTCCGACTGGCAGAAATACTGGCGGCGCAAATATGTCACCCTGGAACAGGGGCGGCAGGTGGAGGAAAAAGCCACGCTGGCCGCCGTCATAGGCATCCACGGCGACTTTTGGCGGGGACAGGTTTCGACCCGCTACGCCAAGACGCCGCCCACCTCCGAGTTGTATGGTGAAACCCCCGGCAGTTTCCCGGCGCGCAACTGGGACGTTGAGGAGGGCCGCGCCATTTCCGAAGACGACGTGGACAACGCCCGCGAAGTGTGTGTGCTCGGCAGCACCCTGGCCAAAACAGCTTTCCCGTTTGGCTCGGCGATGGGTGAAGACATCAAAATTAACGGCTACAAATACGCGGTGGTGGGCGTGCTCGCCTCCAAGGGCGGGGCGATGGAAAGTGATCAGGACAATATTGCCATCATCCCCATCACCACGGCGCTCAACCGTTACGGACGCCGGTGGGACGATCTGACGATCCTGGTGCAGGCGCGTGACGCTGCCAGCTATGATGATTGCATGGAACAGGTGCGCGGCATCCTGCGCGCCGTGCGCAAAATCCCGCCCGGCGAGCCGGATGATTTCGAGTTGTTCTCCAACAACTCGCTCATCGAACAATTCAACACCTTCACCCGGGCCGTGCGCATCGGCGTCACCGTCGTCAGCTCCATCGCACTCATCGCGGCGGGCATCGGCATCATGAACATCATGCTCGTCTCGGTCACGGAACGGACGCGCGAAATCGGCGTCCGCCGCGCCATCGGCGCGAAGAAACGCAACATCATGACGCAATTCATCATGGAAGCCATCGTGTTGTGCGAAATCGGCGGCGTCATCGGCGTGGTGCTGGGCATTCTCGGCGGCAACGTGCTCGCGTGGTTTATGAAAGTGCCGCCCGCCATCCCGGTGGACTGGATTGTGCTGGGCCTGTTGATTTGTTCCGTCGTGGGGGTCGTGTTCGGAACCTACCCGGCTTACAAGGCGGCAAATCTGGATCCGATTGAGTCATTGAGATATGAGTAAAGGGACGCATTGCGCTTTGTCGAAAATCCCTGTTAAATTGGAATGAAAACGAAAAACCACCAACGAAGACCGATTTCCCGGCAAGCTAATGAAGAGTCCCATAATCAACCTTCGAATGGTCAGAGACCGAATGATGAAACAACCCCTGGCCATGAAGCTCGGCGCCGCGTGGCGGTTCGTCTGTTCCCGTTGCGCGCCGCCGGCCCGCCAACCGCAATCCGATGGTTCAGGCGCATTTGCGACGGGCCGTTACCGCAATCTCTTCGTCGAGGCCGGCCGTTCCCAGGTTGAGGTGACGGAAAAAATCAATGCCGCCTTCCGGCAATTGTTCCATGGCGACCCGGTCACCCAGGCGGTGTATTTCCCCGCCGGCACCAATGCCAACGGGGCACTGGCTTATATCCATGACCCCGGCAACCAGGACGTGCGTTCCGAAGGCATGTCCTACGGCATGATGATTGCCGTGCAATTGAATCGGAAGACCGAGTTCGACGCGCTGTGGAACTGGGCCAGAACCTACATGCATCACGACTCGCCGGAGCATCCCGCTTGCGGCTTTTTCTCCTGGAAAATGAACGCCAACGGTTCAACCCTGGACGGCATGCCGGCGCCGGATGGGGAGGAGTATTTCGCGATGTCGCTGTACTTTGCCGCCGGGCGCTGGGGCAATGGCCCCGGCATCTACCATTACCAATCCCAAGCCGACCGGTTGCTCACGGACATGAGGCATCGCGAGGTCATCAAAGGCCCGAATGTCGGCGGCACCAAGACCGCTGGAGCGCTCTTCGACGCGCAGCACCACATGGTGCGGTTTACTCCGGAAGTCGAGAGCTGCAACCACACCGACCCGTCCTATCATCTGCCCGCTTTCTATGAGTTGTGGGCCAAATGGGGTCCGCCGGCGGACCGGGATTTTTGGAAAAACGCCGCGGCGGCCAGCCGCGATTTCTTTCAGCACGCGGCCAACCCCCGCACCGGGCTTACGCCGGAATACGCCAATTTCGACGGCACACCGTGGACCTGTCCGTGGCACTCACGCAGCGCCAATTTCCTGTTCGACGCATGGCGCACGGCCATGAACTGGGCCGTGGACTGGGCCTGGTGGGCCAGGGACGACCGGGAAAAACAGTTGAGCGACCGGTTGCAGGCGTTCTTCGCGAGCCAGGGAATGACAACCTACGCCAGCCAGTCCACGCTGGACGGCACTCCGTTGAGCACCGACCACTCGATTGGATTGGTGGCGATGAATGCCGTGGCCAGTCTTGCGGCAACGCAGCCGCGTGCCCAAAATTTCGTGGAAGAGTTGTGGAATGCGGCGGTGCCAACGGGACAATGGCGTTACTACGACGGGTTGCTGTATTTCATGGGCCTGCTCCATTGCAGCGGCGAATTTCGCATCTGGCCCCCGCAATAGTTTGGCTACCCGGCTTGCAAGACAAACCAATCTCTCTGGCGACGGCATGAGAGCGCTACTCTTCTATCGCATCATCCTTCAAAGCTAGAGATGAAGACGTTTTTCGGCCGCCTGATTCTGGAAGTTCAAATAGCGCTTGGTTTTCGCTATTTTTATTTTCACGCCGACTGACATACACGTGCCTTTTTTTGCCGAACAACGACTCCAAATTTGTCCGTCCTTTTGTCTTGGTGAATGCTTCACGGAGCGCATTGAAATATGCCAATGTCCAGTTGTCTTTGTCAAAATGCTCGCTGAACAAAGGCGATTTCATCTTCCGCTCAAAATCCTGTTCCCGTTCTTCGGGAATGACCATCGTTTTAGGAACCGTCGCCGGAAGATTTGAGCCGCGTTGCAGCCCGCTGGTCATGGTGGTGGTGCATTCCACTTCAAACGCCCGGACCACTTCATTGCCATTGAGCCAAAGCAAAAGAAGAACCGCCCGAAACATTTCTGCCCGAAAACAGAAAGACTTTGGCTCTTTGAACGGCTGAATTTATTCCTCCTCATTTCCGGCAACCTCTTTTGGAAAGTCTTTCAAACGCTCTTCCGCAAGCCGCTCAAGGCGCCTTGCTTGCGTTAACAATGTCTGGCGCAGTCCTTTTGAAACTTTCCGCTCGCTGATGACGCGGGCGAGGCTTGCGATGGTGCTCGCACGCCTGGCAATGCGGATGTCCGGATGTTTGCGGTGGGGAAAAATATCGTCTGGTATGATGCGCTTGCGGTATGCCTTCGGAAGTCGAACCAATGGCATTGGTCGCGGAGGTTTTTCGTTGAGAACTGCACCCAGTTTGGATTCCGCAATGACCTTTTCGAACACGGTGAACTCAGCGCGGTCGAGATGCTCTTTTTGTTCCTCGTCGTTGAGATGACCCAAATCCAGCGGCCAGACGCAAATCTCCGCGACTTCAAACGGATCGAGGACATTCATGGCGACGGCATCCGTGCGTTGATTCGTCAAGTGGCGGCCAATTCTGCTGCCAAGTCCCTCAAAAGTCTGACCGACGTAAATGGGCTCACCATCGTAATCGTAAAAAGCATAAACACCCCACTTACGTCCGCCGATTTTATTTCCATCATCGTCCAAGCTTTCAAAGAAAGTCTTTATCTCTTTGCGAATTAACGCGACATCAGACGGCAGACCAACAACCTGCCATTTACCAGCTTCTGATTTTGCGATAGGAAACAATTTTTTCGGGCGCTTTTGTGATTTCTTGTGTGGCATAATTTTCTTCCCAAACAGGATCTAGATAATTTCGAGCAACCCATTCAATTACAGGAACACAAACCGCATCACCAAATCCGAAAAGTGCTTGGTTCAGTGAGACGTTAATCGTGAAATCGTCAGCACCCATCAAACGAGCGCATTCACGCGGCGTCAATAGTCGCACCGCGAACCGTCCTTTCCCGGCGGCAAAAAGAATTTGTCTTCCGCTACCGCCGCGCGGTGTTCGCAAACAGCCTGCAATGCCATCCGTCCGAAGTTCAGCCATAGACCCTTCTTTTCGAACGCGTCGAAACACGGTGCCATAGGCAATGCGATTGCCTCGAATCATAGTTTCAGCAATTGCCCTGTGTTTTGGACTCATTTGATTAAGCAAATAACCCGCGCGCTCTCGGCTCCACCACATTTGGGAATTGGGCGACAAGTTTTCAAGAATGTCGGGAAGCTTTGCTTTTGTGACAGGAAGCGTTGGAAGTCTGCGGATGCTCCAATTGATGTCCGCATTCCACATGATGAAGTCGGCAAGGGCCGGCGGTCTGCAATCGCTTTCGTAAAAACTAGGTGTATCGTTCAGAGCAGAAACGACCCGGGTTTTTGTAGCAACCACGAAAAGACGCTGACGGCTTTGCGGAACGAATCGCCCGGCGTCAACAATCAGAGCATCAACTGCATAACCCAGGCGATTGAGCGCCAAAAGCGCGTCACGGAAGTCGTTTCCGTCATGGGATGTCAGAAAGCCGGTAACATTTTCAAGCAAGACCATCGGCGGACGGCGTTTGCCCATCTTGATTAGAACATCAATGAACCCCCAAAACGCTGATGATTGCTCGCCTGCCAGACCGCGCCGCGCTCCGGCGAGTGAAAGATCATTGCATGGGAACGACGCGGTAGCCAAGGCAATGTCAGGAATGTCGCGCGCGTCCAGTTGATGCACGTCACCCAAGACGAATTCGCCATTGTCGCCAAAGTGCTCGCAATACATCTGGCGCTTGTCCTCATCAATATCGTTGGCGAAGGCTACACGCCAGCCTGCCCGCTCCAGTCCGATTCGCATCAGGCCAATGCCTGCGAAAAATTCGCCGAAAGTTTTATCTGGCGGAATGCTCATGCTTGACACGCTTATTTTTGCACTATCAACCGCCAGCACTCAACAAGGATTTGATGCGGTTTGCAATCCGAATTGGCGCATTGAGCGAGTGTTCCCAAATTCGGAGAACTCGCCAGCCAGATTTTTTAAGATAACGGCTTGTTTCTTTATCCCGTGTTTCATTTCGGACAATTTTATTTTGCCAGTAGCGCCGGTTGTTTTGCGGCAGCCGACAGTGCCATTTGCACCCGTGCCAAAAACATCCATCAACAAAAATAACAAGCCGTTCGCGACGAAAAACAAAATCTGGTTTGCCAGGAAGTTTCAGATTCCTGCGCCAGCCGGTGATTCCATTCACTCGAAAGATAGAAATCAATACGAGTTCGGTAGCTTTGTTTCCCCTTGACCGAATTGCGGCCATGATTTGCGACCGCTTCTTTCTGGAAAACACATCAGCCATTCGACGCAGACTATCACCGTGTCACTGCAATGGCAAATCGCGGAACTTTTATCGCGAACAGATCATCCGGAAACTGAAAATCAATGGTTTCTAGGTCAGTATCCTCGCCGAGGAACTCAGCCTCCTGCGTGTCGCCGGGCTTGAAGTGGCGGCGCTTCGTTACACGACCATCCAGAGTTTTACGGAGAGCGAGGTCTATGTCTTCAACGAATTCAATTTTCATAAATGCCTTTGCAGTGTTCGCGGGCGACTTCTTTCAGCAATCTTTGACAGATTTCATACGCGGCGGCGAGCCGAATCGCGCGCACCACTTTTATGCCTTTAACATCCGCGATTTCGTCCAGCGGGCGATCCATCAATCCGGCCAGTGTGCCGTATTTGTCGAGCAACGCGTTGGCACTGTCCAACGCGGAATAACCACGCCCACCGCTGCCGAGCAGGATGGCCAGAAGTTCAGCGTCCGAACAGCGTTCAGCGCCCAAGTCCAGAAGTGTTCGCCCCGGTTTCATGCGAAAAGGAAACGGCAAGCCGCGCGGTCATGCAAGAGGGATTGTTGAGGTGGTCGGAAACCACAATAGCCCGGATTGTGAACTCAATCCTCCGCGAAGAGATACTCCAAATCGGTCGTGGTGAGGCTGCGGGCGAAGCCTTCCTCGCCCAGCACGTCGGCAATCGTCTGCGCCTTGCTCTGCTGCAGTTCCCAGATTTTTTCCTCGACCGTGCCGGGCGCGATGAGCCGGTAGGCGTTGACGGTCTGCGTCTGGCCGATGCGGTGTGAGCGGTCAATGGCCTGCGCCTCCACCGCCGGGTTCCACCATGGGTCGTAAAGCACGACATAACTCGCGTTGGTCAGATTCAAACCCGTTCCCGCCGCGCGCAAGCTCAACAAAAACACGCCGGGCGTCGTGTCGCTTTGGAACGCGTTAACGACCTGCTGCCGATCTTTCGTCTGGCCGGTGAGGATGTGCGTGTTGATCTGCCGTTCGCGACATTCCTTTTCGAGCAATAGCAACATCTGCACGAACTGGCTGAAGACCAGGACCTTCTGGCCCTCCTCAATCAAGGGATCGAGCAACTCGAACAGCGTCTCGGTCTTGCCCGACGCGGTGTCGCTGCCAACGAGGCGCGGATGGCAGCAGACCTGGCGCAACCGCGTGAGCGCGGCCAGCACGTGCATCTTGCTCTTGTTGAGGCCCTGTTCCGCGACGGCATGCATGATCTGGTCGCGGCTGCGGCGCAATTCGGCCAGGTAAAGCTTCCGCTGTTCGTCGCCGAGCGGACAATCGCGCCGTTGTTCGATGCGGTCGGGCAAATCCTTCGCGACGTGTTTTTTCAAACGGCGCAGCAACAATGGGCGCAGCCGGGCCGAGAGCCGTTTGCGCGCGATGCGCTGGGCGGATTCAGTTTTCTCGCCGCGCGCCGGCTGTTCCACCGGAGCGGTTTCGTCGCCGACGCTGGCGCGCGGTTCGTAAGTTTCGGCAAATTGTTCCTGATTGCCGAGGTAGCCGGGCTGGATGAAATCCACAATGCTCCACAAATCCAGCAGCCGGTTTTCGAGCGGGGTGCCGGTGAGTGCCAGGCGATATTCGGATTTCAGCTGCTTGACCGATTGCGTGACCTGCGCGCCCGGGTTTTTGATGAACTGCGCCTCGTCCAAAATCGCCGCGCGAAACGCGAATTTTTGCAGCTCCTCCAAATCGCGCCGCAACAGCGCGTAATTCGTCACAATCAAATCGTGCTGCGGAATCTGCTTCCGTAAATTATGCCGCGCCGCGCCGCTTTCGAGCACGAGCACCTGCAAATTGGGCGTGAACCGGTTCGCTTCGCGCCGCCAGTTGTGCAGGACGGACGCGGGGCAGATGACGAGCGACGGCCTGGGATTTTTCGGGTTGCGTTCCTTGAGCCACGCCAGCCACGCCAGCGCCTGCAGCGTTTTGCCCAGACCCATGTCGTCGGCCAGAATGCCGCCGAGTTTGATTCGCGTGAGGTGGCAGAGAAAATCAAAGCCGTCCTTTTGATACGGACGCAGCTCGGCCTGCAATCCGGCGGGCAACGCAACGGAGGGCACGCCTTTGAAATCCCGCACGCGTTCGCGCAACGCCTTCGCCTCCGGCGAATCGGCAAAGCGCGTCAACTCGCTTTCGTCCAGATGCGCGACGTGTTCCATGCCGACTTTTTGCGGCACGGCAAGGAGGCCGTCCACGCCCATTTCGGCCATGGCCTCGTGCGCGCCTTGCACGGCGTTGATATCGAGTTCCACCCAGCCGGAGTTCGGCAGCTTGACAAAGCGGCTGGTGGCGGCGGCAAGCCGTTCGAGGTCCGCCTTGCTGAGTTTGAGGCCTTCGGCCTCCCATTCGGCGGAAACCGCCAGCCAGTCAATGCCGCTGCCCTTGACGATGAGCCGCGGCTTGAGCTGGCGCGGTTGCAGGAACAGGCGGTGAAACGCCGGGTTGCCGAGAAATTCCGCTTCGCTGGGACGTTCCGCCCATACGGCCGCGAGCGTGCCGAGAAAATTTTCATTGGCGTCACCAATCCACAAACCGGGTTCGGGCGTGAACCAATCGAGTTGGCGCAGCCATTGGATCGCGGGTTCCAGGCGCGGGTCGTCGAGGATCTCCGGTTTGTCCCCCGGACGTTTCCTTGATTCGTTTGCGACCCATTCGTGGCCGTTCCAAAACCAGACGCCCTGGTCACGGAGACTTTTGGCCAGCAACCGCAACCGCACCGTGTCGTCGAGCAATTCAAAAACGAACTGCGGCCTGGCCGGATGCGCAACGCAAAGCTGCTCCCAATCCACGCCGTGATTGGCCTGCGTCTTGCGCAGGTGCAGCAGCAGGCGATGGCTTAGTTTGCGCACCGGCACGGACGGTTTGTGCGTGAGATATTTCAACACCGGCGGCGGCGGCGCGTTGCGCAGCAGATAAAATGTGCCGTTAACCAGCACGAGCGGCGGCTGACGGTTGAAAAATTTCGCATCGGCAATGGAATGGTTTTCACCGCCGGGCAATTCGATCCGGTGCGTGAACGAAAGTTCCTTGTCGCCGTTGTCGAGGTGCGGTGTGAGCGCGGCAATCTGGCCGTGAAAATGGAGCGGCTGGCCGTCACATTCCAGGCGGGGCGAGTGTCCCCAGCGCGCGAGCCATTGGAGCAGTTCGGCGTCGGACAAAACCAGCGTGTCCGCGCCGTCATTGCGGTGGCGATGCGTGTCGGCCAGCCATTGAATGAATTCCCAATCGGCTGGCGAAAATAATTCCTGCTCGTGCGTGGCGCGAACGACGAGGTCAATCAGATCCCGCAGCGTGCGCGCCTTTTCGCCGGTGCGCGGGCGCAACAAAAGAAATTGCACGGCCAGCCGGTAACGTCCCGCCTCGGCGGGGTCCGGTTGCACGCGGCAAACGACGCGCAGCGTGGCGCGCGGGGTGTCGAGCAGCGGCAGCGCGGGCGGCGACAGCCAGTTTTCGAGTTCCTTGACGAGATTTTGTTCCTTCTCGGCTTCCTCGGCTCGGGCGAAACGGTCGGGGCTGGCGTGCGCCTGCAATTCGGGCGGCACGGAACGTTTGGCGCGGAGAAATAAGAACGCGAGCTCCTCCAGGCGCGCCTTGCCCTGGGCATTCAGCAAACGCGGCCACCAGTGCGTGTCGGGGAAATCGCGGCGCGAGAGCGACAGTTTTTCAAAATAATCCTCAAGCAACAGCCACGAGCGCTGCGAATCGGGGCATGTCGCGAAACTTTTCAGAATGTCCTCGCGCCCGTTGACGGTTGCCTTCGAGTCCGAGAGTTCCCGGCGCAAATCAGCAAACGCGCCGTAGGTTTGCGACAGCACCTTGTGGTGCGCGTCGTATTTCGTCGTGCCCGCTCCGTTTCTGACTGAAATTTTCGACATCTGAAAAAACTTAGACTAGTATTTCGTCACAGGTGACAATCCCGGTCAATCAGAAAGCAAAAGAAAATGTGTTGTGCGGTCGCTGGCGTGATTGACGCGAGCCTGGTTTTTGTTATAATTCGCCCTTTTATGAACCGGAATCCACATGTGGCCGTGGTCGGCGCGACCGGCGCCGTCGGCATCGAAATGATTAAAACGCTGGAAAAGAGAAATTTTCCGGTGGGCAAACTGACCTTGCTCGCTTCGGCGCGTTCCGCCGGCAAGAAGCTCAAATTTCGCGGCACCGACATCGCCGTCAAGGAACTCACCAAAGATTCCTTCAACGGCATTGACATCGCGCTGTTCAGCGCCGGCGGGAGCATTTCCAGGGAATTTGCGCCCATCGCGGCCAAAGCCGGCTGCGTGGTCGTGGACAACTCCAGCGCGTTCCGCATGGACGATTCCGTGCCGCTGGTCGTGCCGGAAATCAACGCCAGCGACGTGAAATGGCACAAAGGCATCATCGCCAATCCGAATTGCACCACCATCGTCACGCTCATGGCGCTTTATCCCTTGCACCAGGCGTTCGGCTGCAAACGCATTTTTGCGTCCAGTTACCAGGCCGTCAGCGGCGCGGGTGCGAAGGCCATGGAAGAATTGAAGCGGCAGGTGGGTGAAATCGTTGCCGGCAAACCGGTGACGAAGGCGGTGTTTCCGCACCAGATTGCCTTCAACGTGCTGCCGCAGGTGGATGTGTTTTTACCGAACGGCTACACCAAGGAGGAAATGAAAATGGAAAATGAAGGCCGGAAAATCATGCATCATCCGGCGTTCAAGGCGAGCGTCACCTGCGTGCGCGTGCCGGTCTATCGTTCGCATTCCATCGCCGTGAGCGCGGAATTTGAAAAGCCGGTGAGCGTCGAAGCCGCGCGCGCCGTTCTGGCCAAGGCGCCCGGCCTGGATCTCGTGGACGAGCCGGAAAACAAAAAATATCCGATGCCGCTGTTCACCGCTGAAAAATACAACTGCGAAGTTGGCCGCATCCGGAAGGACTGCGCGCTGGACAACGGGTTGTGCTTCTGGGTGAGCGGCGATCAACTGCTCAAAGGCGCCGCGCTCAACGCCGTCCAGATCGCGGAAGAATTGTTGAAATAATTCTCGTAGCAGCCGACGTGAGTCGGCTCAAATTTTCGGCAAAAGAAGAATGAGCGGACTCACGTCCGCTGCTACAAATAATTGAATCACGGCGTTTTGAGCCGGTAAAAAGTATTGCCGCCAGTCAGCGGCAAAGTCACTTCGTTCTGCAAATTGGTGAGGTTCAGCCCCGGCGTGTTCGTCACGTCAGTCCAACTGCTCAAATCCGAGCTTTGCTGCATCACGAAATTCGTCGAAGGAACGACCCATGAAAGTGTGAGATTACCGTTTGCCGGCGTGATTTTCATTTGAGGTGCCGGCGTGGATTGCGAAATCCAAATGCCACCGGGGCCACCGTCCACCACTACCCATTTCCCGCCATCAGCAGATGAGGCAACCCCATGCCAGAAACCGGTCACGTTGTTTGACATCCAAGCCGCACCCGAATTGGTCGTAAACCAAATTCGGTTCTGCTCCACCGCAACCATTTTAACTCCATCCGCTGATAATGCGACATACATTAATCGAGAAACGGGCGCAATATTCGTCACCCAAGTAGTACCTGAATTCGTGGAGGTAAAAATCCGATGTGTGCCTGATACGATTACCGCCGCCACCAATTTCGTTCCATCTGCCGAAGATGCGACCGCGCCCCAACTAACCGAGGGTATGCTGTTCGAAGTCCAAGAAGCTCCCGAATTGGTTGACGTGTAATAATCAGCCACGGCCACTGCTATCAGTTTGGTTCCATCCGCCGAACAGGCAACCGATCCCCAATGATCGTTCGGCACGTTATTCGATAGCCACATCGCGCCGGAATTCGCAGAAGTGTAAATCGGGCCAACAACCTGCCCACCGCCCGCTACTGCCACCAACTTGACTCCATCCGCCGAAGAGGCGACTGAAAACCAACCATAGCCAGGAACATTGTTCGATATCCACGTAGCCCCTGAATTTGTCGAAGTGTATATCCCGCCATTTCCATAAGCTGCAGCTATCAGTTTGGTTCCATCTGCCGAGGAAGCCACAGACCACCATTCCACAGGCGGGACACTATTTGATGTCCAAGTAGCTCCTGAATCCGCCGAGGTGTATATGGTTTTCGCGTAGGGCACCCCGCCTACCAATGCCACCAATTTGGTTCCGTCGGCAGAGGAGGCAATAGACCACCAATAATTCACGGGCGCGCTGGTCTGTGTCCACGTTTGGGCAAGCGCGAAATTGGCCGCCAGCAAAGCAGTCGAAGCCACCAGCAGAATTCTGAAGGTTTTCATCGGTCGTCTGATGAACCTTCTTCATTCAACCATTTTATGAAATCATTGTCAAGTCAGCCATTTTCTTATGGCTTGCCGGTTGCCCTGGTGCAGTCGCTGACAGATTTGATTTTTGGCCGCGCTGCAACGCGGTGCAGATAGCGGAAGAGTTGCTCAAATAATTCCTGTAGCAGCGGACGTGAGTCCGCTCATTATTTTCTGCCAGTAAAATCAGAGCCGACTCACGTCGGCTGCCATGAATGATTTTATGGCTTGGCTGGTTCCTTGGTGTAGGCGACGAGGGACTTGATTTTGGCCTCGGCGGCAGCGTCGCGGATTTTCACGACCTTGCCCCACGGCGCTTTGTCTTCAGCGTTGATCGCCAGCACGAGTTGCGGGTCTTTCGCCGCCCGTTTCAGCAGTTCGCTTCGGAATTGCTCGTAAGTCACGGGTAGCTTTTCCAGATAATAAATTCCATTGTTGTCTATGCTGACGGTGAACGGCTGCTTTTCATTCGCACCGGATTTTTTGGCCTGCGATGATTCGGGCAGCGTGAGTTTCAAAGCCGACTGTTGCTTGAACGTGGTCGTCACCATCAGAAAAATCAGCAGCACGATGAGCACGTCCACCAGCGCAACGATGATGATGGTGGGAGTGTTGCGGCGTTTATGGATGACGAAACGCATATTTTAAAAAAAGAAACACCCAACATCCAACTCCGATAAATCGCGAGCAGGCATCCAACATTGAACAACCAATGAAGTTACATTCGCCCAATCATTGGATGTTGGGCGTTGGTTGTTGGATGTTCGATGTTGATTCATTTCGTTTCCGTGTATTGCCGCCGGATGAAGTCGTCGCAAAGCGCCTCCATTTCGACGGCGAGCACCTCGACTTTTTTGCTGTAATAACTCCACGTGATGAGCGAGGGAATGGCGATGAGCAAACCAATCAACGTTGCCCGCAAAATCAGCGCAATGCCCTGGGCCAGTTTGGCCGCGTCGTTCAGGCCCGTCTGGCCCAGGTCGCCGAACACGGTCATCATGCCCGCGATGGTGCCGACCAGCCCGAGCAACGGCGCGATGCCGACGATGATTCCGAGCACAACCAGGCCGCGTTCGAGCCGGACGACTTCATGGCGCGCGGCGGTTTGCAGCGCGTCCACATTATCCGCCTTCGGCCAGTCGAGATGGTCGGCGGCGAGCAGCAGCAGGCGTCCGAGCGGCGACGGTTTTTGTGCGCACACCCGGCGGAGCGTTTTCACGTCGTCACGCGTTTGGCAGGCCGCGAGCGCGTCGGTAATTTTCGACGGCACCACCTTGCCCCAGCGCAATGCCAGCGCGCGTTCCACGATGAACGCCAATCCGATGACCGAAGTCAGTCCCAGCATGAGATAAACCAGTATTTCCATAATAAATTTCCCGCTCTTCGCCGCCTGTCGCGGTCAATAATAATAAAATGTGAACGTGATTTCCCGATAATTCTCACCGATCAGCCGCCGCATTTCGGTTGGCCACGGCGAGAACGGCGCCGGATCCGTCACCGCTTTTTGGCAAACATAACCCAGCACGTCCCCCACGGTGTTTTCCAGAACCTTCATTTCGGCAATGCTCCCGTCGTAATTCAAGTGAAATTGCAGTGTCACCTTGCCGCTGCGGTCCATCGAAAACTGCCGGCTGTCCAGCAAATCATACCAACGCTGCGTCACCGCCGCGATGAACGCCCCATCATACGCGCCAAACGGCGTTGCCTTCACGTCGAGCGACGACACCAGCGCCGAGCGACGCGTCCCGCCCTCCTGCTTCATCTGCTGGCCGGGCAGGCGTTGCGATTGCTGCGCGAGCGCCTGTTTGACGGTACGCGGACGCTGTTGTTCCTGCTGCTGGGAATTTTCCGGCTTGCCCAACGTCAAATCGCCCGGCTGTATCGCCGGTTGCAATTTTTGCTGCGGCGCGGGAGTTG
>JBEKXN010000002.1:0-178979 GCA_049511835.1 Verrucomicrobiota bacterium
CGCCGGTGGCCAGCAAGTCTGTACGTTTGAACCGGGTTCGGCACTGGCGGTTACAGGCGGCGACACAAACAAGGTCGGCTATTACTACCACGAGGACAATCTGAATTCATCCAGCGCGTTGAGCGACGCGTCGCACAATCAAATCGAGGTGAACGCTTTTTATCCGTTTGGTCGAGTTCAAACCGCATCGCCGCAGGCTGGCTTCAAGGTTTCCCGCCAGTTCACCGGACAGATTAAGGACGATGAAACCGGGCTGTATTATTACGTCAAACGATACTACGATCCAGAGTTGGGGCGATTTACTCAGCCCAACTTCGTCATCCAGGATTTATCCAATCCTCAAAGTTACAACCGTTACAGTTATTGCGGGAATAACCCATTGCGCTATACCGATCCCACTGGGTTGGATTTTATCGCTACAACGGCAGACCTCCGTTACGGCTACATACCGGGGCCAAATGCGTACAAAACTGGTAATTCCACGATTGGAAAGATTGGAGCGAGCGTGTATAATATTGCCCCGCTGGTTGCGAACGCAACGTATCAGGGGATGAGAGGGCTTGCTGCGGCGGACCGTGCAGCGGGAGACGTTTTGCACGCCACGACGCTGGCGGTGACCAGAGACCCGCAGCTCGCGGAGAATTCGAGAGGTTTGACATTATTTATTGGCGGCGTCGGTGAGCTTGGCAAAGTCGCGAAAGTCGGGGAAGCGGTCAGCTTGGAACAGCGGGCGCAAGAATTGCACAGTGTTCTCGATCCCATTGCGCAACGAATGAGAACAACAGCCGTAACTGCCACAGAAGAAGGGGTGACATATGTCAGTTCTAGTCTAAATGAGCTATCGAAAGCACAGAAAGCTGCGCTCAAGCCTGGAGAGGTGGCGGCGGCGGGAGCAGGACACGCAGAGGTGACTGGAATCAATGCCGCAAAACAAGCGGGGCATACTCCAACTGCAACGGCAGCCAGTCGCCCGATATGCCCAACCTGCGCTCAGACGTTGCAGGAACAGGGCGTGAAGCCAGCCAGTCCATTAAAGAAAACCGATTGAGAATATGCCGCAGTCAACATTCACTTACAGCAAAGAAGTAGTTCAGCGCCGATTAGAGGCGTTGTCCAGCCGCAGCCGTGTTGCCTTTGGGCTATCCTGTAGCGAGCGAATGCTTCGTAATTACGTGGCATTTAAGCAAAAGGTGAAATGGGGGGATGAGAGGCCGTTGCAGCAGGCGCTTGACGAATTATGGAAGTATGCGGAAGGCCAAGTTCTAGACGAATCAACGGCCAAGCGGTTGTTGGCAGCTTGTGAAGTAGTCACCCCAGATTCCGATGATTTTTCAGAATTGTTAACGGGTGCGGCACAAGAGGCCTGTTTTTCGATTTGTTGCGTTTTGGATTATGTGCAACAAAAGAATCCTGAACGCATTGCTCAAGCGTCAGCCTTCGCCATAGACACGCTTGACCTCTATATCAGCGCCTTGCTGAACGGATTTTCAACGACTCCGAGGGGAATCTTCAACAGAGCGGAACACGAAGAACAGATTAGGCTACATCCGCTCATGCAACGTGAGCTTGCAAGACAGGATACCGACCTCAAATTGCTGGCAACCAATCCTAGCCTCGGTTCGTTGAAGGCCCGATGGCGTGCGCCAGCCAAGAGCAATATTGACCTTTGAAATGAAACACCCACGATGAATCGGTATCTCTTTTATGTCCTCGGCTTGTTTATCGTCGTGCCGATAGGCGCTCTGATCGCAGAATACGTCATCATCTGGATTGCTGGATTCAAGCCCCGATATACGAAGGTGCTCATTTCGACGATTGTCGCATACGCTATCGCCAGCGTTATTGGAATAGCGTTCTGCGAGTTCGGTCTGTTTCACGATGTTTTCCGTGGTTTTCAGTTGCTGGCAGGCTGGGTAACCTTGACCTGCACGCATATCAATATGGTCCGGTCAGAAGCCGGCAACATTCTTAGTCCTGCCAAGGCGATGGTGGTGGCGCTCTGTCAGATGATCAGCGCATTTGTCGCGTTGATACTGATTTTCTTTCTCGTATTAATTGTCAAACGAGTGTTCCTATAAAAAGAGGTCAATCAATAACGCAGCTATTTTCCACCCGTGCAGCAATGTGGCAACCAATGGCAGATGCGGCCCCACATGTATTCAGTCCGAACATTCCAAGACACAGGCCACCCACATCCAGTCCTGTTCCGGTTAACCAATCATCGAGAGGGACTATGCGGGTCTTTCGCCAGCCCTTGACGGCTCAACCGAGTTAGGAACGCGACCGTTCCAGCTATGTGAATTTTGAGATTGGTAGCGGGGAATTTTCCTGCAATTATCGGCGGTAAATTTTTCTTTGAAATAACAGCGCAGTGACGCGGAGAACCGGCTCAAGATATCCGCTCAGATCAGTCCGGCAAAGAAGCTGTTCCAGCGCAACAGAGCCAAAAAGGAATTACACCACCAGCTAATGAAGCTCACGTTGACCACATTACGCCAAAAGCCAAAGGAGGTTCAAATAGTTATAAAAACGCACAAGTGTTGACTCGTGAAGAAAATCTAAAAAAGAGCGATAACTGATATCCATGATGACAAATTATAAAGACAGCCGCGCTGCAATTGTCTGCTCTCATGTTGCCAAGGATGATTGTCCTATTCTGCGTGCTGTAAGGACTGAGCCGTTGGAACCAGCGGATAGCGGATGGCAATTCTTATGTAATTCAGGCAAGGAAGAAAATGAATTTGAAGCACAGGTCTGGTTAGTTGGTGAAGTTCTTGGGCATGAGCCTAGTTTGTCCGAATTCATAAATTCGCCGATCGGCACTATACTTTCTCGTAAAGATAAGAATTCAAGGTGGGAGTTAACAAAATAATCGCTTGGCCATTCAGCGACCCGCCTAATGTGGCGGTGTTCACAAACAAAAAGATCGTGAACAAAACTGATTGGATACAGCGTGTAACTCATGACGAGGGTGATGGGGCGTGGCAATTCCACCCTCAAGGCGGCACCACCAAAGAAGAAGCGAGCATTGTCGGATTAAACACAATCGCTGATATTGATCCTTCGATTTTGGCTTTATATGACCTGCCTTTAGGTTGGTGCGCCTGGCGAAAAACTCAAAATGACCAATGGAGTCGAGGAAAGATTTGATTACAAACCACAAAGACAGCCGCGCTGCATTTGAACGCTCCAAGCCAACCATTTCAAGAAGCATGCCAACAAAAAATGATTTGGCGCCGGGCTAGCTTCTCGGCCACTGAACCAAGTGAAAGCGCAGCCTACATCAAACTCAACCGCCAAACCGCTTGCCCACCTCGTGCGGCTGTCTCAGTCAACCAAGGAGGCCGTCTAAGCTTTTTCACCCTCGGCCTCCAGTTCGCTTTTGATAGTGGCGGCGACCAGCCCGACTATGTCAGCAGAGTATAGCCATGTTTATGTTGTCGGTAACGATGAAATTGGATTGGCAGCGGGCGGTGCTAGTCAATGTCTCTGTGATTTCACCAGTAAAAAAGTGCCAGCAGAAGTGCCAGCAAACTTCATCGGCAGGGAGTAAAAAGGAGTTAAAAAAAGTCGGCTAAAGCCGCTTGAAGTTATCATTGACAAAAATCAGAATCTCCTTTATTTTCAAAGCAACGGTGATGATTTAGACCGTTGATTTCGAGTGGCTTGGGGACGGTGCGTTCCGTTCAATTCCGCCCCCAGCCACCATATTTCATCAATAGAATAAGGCAATTAATAAGTTATCCCGAAGAATGCGAAACAGAGGTTTTTAGTTTGGCCTACTTTTGGCCTATTTGGTCTTTTCCTTCCCCTTTTCAGGAATGCTGCTCAAGGTTCATCTAGGCCAAAATGCGTGACGCTATTCAGACACGTTTTTTGTCGGCAACTGTCGGCAACTCTCGACGGTTTTTCACACCGTTGCCGGCCTCGTTTGCTCGGCAAAAAAGCTGTCGGCAGCGATTCCCATTCGAGATGCGGAGGAAGTCGAGCGAACACAGCAGGCAGCTTGCACAGTCTCCCCAAGCCCCACGTGACTGAACTACACCAGCCGAACTGAAACAAATTTACTTTTCCCACGCCGATTTGGCACGAATTTTACCCGCCATATTGAATCATGATTCAAGTTGACCTTACAGCCATTCACTGAGCACCATATTCCAAGTTTAGCTTTTTAACCTGAGTGGAAACAATCAACCAAAAAGATTCGTTTATAAAATCAAACCTATGAAACCGACCAAATTCGCCTTCACAGCCATCGTGGCGGCGCTCGCGCTATGGGCTTCCAACGCCAAAGCAAGCCTAGGAATTCCAGTATTCGAAAAGCTCAACTTCAGCCTGACCGTCGTGCAACAAAGCTTGGACTATTCGAATTCCGCCCCCTCCACCTACCTCTCCACCGTCGAGACCGCAAAAATCACCAGCAAGGACCTTTTGAGTTTTTTGGCGACGGCCTTTAATACAAACTGGCCTACGGGCGCACAACTGGCGCTAAATAATCTTGATAAGCATATTTTTGTCGTGGACAAAACCGGCACGAATTCTGTTTTTGACGTCAGCATCGGCATCAATGTCGGCGACACTAATGTCGTTTACTTTAGCTTTGATTCTAACCCCACTGTTTTTAGGGGCAAAGAGGTGCTCAAGACTGGCGGAAGCCGGAAGGAAGATCACTTTGGGATGATTTTCTTTTTTCTCTTCAGTGAACAGAATGGAGTCACCACCACCGACCTCAGTTTTCAAGGTTTCGACGCCGCCAAGCTCGTTGAGAGTTTCGGTAGCACGAGGGAGACATTCAGGGTGCATGATGCGGCACTTGTCGCCGGCGACGGTACGCTGAATAGCAAATGGACCGTGGTTAAGGGCAAGGTGACCGGCTTCGGGAAGTCGAAAGTTCTGCCTCCTACATAAAGTCTGTAAAAAGCGACTTAAGTTGGTGCGATACGGGTTTTGCCAACTTGACACACCGCATAGGTGAGGAGCACTTGGTTTCGGACGTCGCGTTGAAACGAAAGTTCGATCTCATTTCATAGACCGTTACCGGTAGTATTCTCACCCTCGGCGGCAACCAAAGCGCGGCCTGGGCAACTCTGCGCGCGACGGGCGGGCAGCCTACTTCATTTTGGCATTTCGGATTTCGCGTCGTGGCCTTAGGATTGTGCCGGCGTCTGCATAAAATAATGTGAAAACGCTGCACAAATATCTGACCGGCCAGGTGCTCGCCTCGTTGGTGCTGACGGTGGCGGTGTTTACCTTCGTGCTGCTGCTCGGCAATGTCATCAAGGAGATTCTGAGCCTGCTCATCAACGGCCAGGCGCGTCCCGGCATTATCTTCCAGGCCATCGGCCTGTTGATTCCTTTTGTCTGGGTTTTTGCGCTGCCCATGGGTTTGCTGACGGCGACGCTGCTGGTGTTCGGCCGTTTCAGCGCGGATCAGGAACTCACTGCCGCGCGCGCCAGCGGCGTCAGCCTGCTTTCGCTCATCACGCCCATTTTGTTGTTAAGTCTTTTCTGCTGCGGGCTCAGCGCCTGGATCAACACAGACCTCGGTCCGCGTTCCCGGGTGGCCTACAAGAAGCTGCTTTTCCAGGTCCGGGCGGAACTGGTGAACGCCCAATTGCCTGAAGGCCGGTTCATTCATGATTTTCCGGGCTACATTTTTTACACGGAAAAAAATCGCGGCGGCAAATTACAGGGTGTGATGATCTTCAAGCTCGAAAATGAGACCAACGTGGAAACAACTTTGCGCGCGCCACGGGGTCAGTTCGAAACCGACGTAACGAACAAACAATTGATTTTACACTTGTTCGACGCCCGCACCGTGACGTTATCCGGACCACGGGTGGGAATCACCGCATCCCCGGAAATGACATTGAATTTCGACCTGAACACGGCGACGAACCAGCCGGGCAAACCCAAAGTCAGCGACATGACGTTCTGGCAATTGCGGGACGAACTGCGCGATTTGGAGCGACGGATCGGCCTGCCGCCGGAGGCCAGCCTGACCTCCAATGAATTGCGCGCCCAAGCCCGGGAACTTGCCGGCCAGCGAAACGATTTGACCGAGCCGATTCGCGTGGAGATGAACCGGGAAATCTCGTTTTCGTTTGCGTGTTTTGGCTTCACGCTCGTCGGGATTCCTCTCGGCATCCGCATGCACCGGCGCGAGACGAACGTTGGCGTCGCCATCGCGCTTTTACTCGTGCTGGTTTATTACAGCTTCATCATTGCCGGCGAACAGTTGTCCTCCCGGCCTGAGCTGGTGCCGCATTTGATTCTCTGGCTGCCGAATTTTATCTTTCAAGCCGTCGGTGCCGTGCTGCTCTGGCGCGCGAATCGCGGAATTTGAAAATTACCCTGCCTTGCGCCGGTAAATTTTGTATATCGCCGCCTGGTCAACCGGCTTGACAAGCAGTTCGTCAATGTTCACGTGCGGCGGGCGGCTGGCAACCCAGACCAAAATTTCCGCGATGTCTTTCGCCGTCAGGGGATTTATGCCTTCGTAAACTTTTTCCGCGCGCCCGGCGTCGCCTTTGAAACGCACGAGCGAAAATTCTGTTTCCGCCAGGCCGGGATCAACTGTGCCAACGCGAATGCCCGTGCTGTTCAACTCCATTCGCAGTGCGCGGGTGATTTGCAATTCACCCGCCTTGGCCGCGCAATACACCGCGCCGCCTTCGTAGGCCGTGTGGCCGGCAACCGAGCCGATGTTGATGATGCTTGCGCCCGCGTCGTGCGGCATCAACGGCAGCGCCGCGCGCGTCATGCGCAACACTCCGAGCACGTTCGTTTGCAACATCGTTTCCCAATCCGCATCCTTGCCCTCGGCGACGCTGTCCTGGCCGTGTGCGCCGCCGGCGTTGTTGATCAAAACGTGCAAATCTTTTTGTCCGCCCATTTTCCCCCGCGCCCAGGCGACGAACGTTTCGACGCTCGGCGTTTTGGCCACGTCCAAAATGTGAAAATGCGCCTCCCGTGCGCCGGCTTGGCGCGCCTCGGCGGCGGCCTTTTCCAGGCGGTCGGCGCGCCGGGCGCCGAGCAAAATTTTTGCGCCTTCCGCGCCAAACGCCCGTGCTGCCGCCGCGCCAAATCCGCTCGACGCGCCGGTGATTAAAACCCATTTGTCTTTCAACAACGTTTTCATGGCTTGATGAATTTATTCAGATGAATCATTTGTTCTTCCGTCATCCTCACTTCAAACTTTGAATCGATTCGGCAGTTTGTCGAATAAAAAACCAACGATCGGGACGCGCGGTCCGCCGATTCGGATGCTGCACATTCACTTAACGGTTGCGGCGCGGCGATTTTTCTGGCAAAGCTATTGCAGTTGATGTGGATGGGGTCGTAGCTCAGTTGGCAGAGCGTCTCGTTCGCAATGAGAAGGTCGCAGGTTCGATTCCTGTCGGCTCCACCATCCTTCGCTCGGAAGCGCGAAGGCGGTTACGAGCGAAGGATGGTGTCCTCCATAGCCTTGGCGAAGGAGGACTTTCATACCTTGGGTTCCGAGCTACGGATGGCAGGCCATCCTGTAGCAATTTTGGCTGATGTATTACACCTACATAATTGAAAGCGTCAGTCATCGTGGGAAACGCTACATCGGTCATACCTCTGACCTGAAGCAACGGGTCACCGAGCACAACGCCGCCGATGCAATCACACCGCAAAGTTTGCGCCTTGGAAGCTGAAAATCTACGTCGCCTTTGAAACACTTGAACAGGCGCAACAGTTCGAAATTTATCTTAAAAGCGGCTCTTGCCACGCATTTACCAGCCGTCATTTCTGGCCGACTAAATCGAATTGAGAGCAGCAGCCTTCGCTCGGAACAGCAACAGCGGTTCCGAGCGAAGGATGGTGTCCTCCATAGCCTTGACGAAGGAGGACTTTGGTCGGATGTTCCGAGCTATGGATGGCAGAGGCCAGTTATGGCATCCGATAAAACGCAAACACACACTGAAGTCGGTGTTGGCAAGTGCCGCCCGGCCTGCTATTTTCCGGGCACATGTCCGACACGGCTGTTGTGGCCCAAACGCCCTCGAAGGCACAAGTGTTTCTCCGCCGGTTGATCACCACGGTGATTCTCTGGACGGTGATTCTCGCGGCTTTGTTTTCCGAAAACCGCCTGATTGCCAACAGCGGGTTTGTTCTCATCATGATATTTCTCGCGACGGCCGGGCTTGCAGAATTTTACGTACTCGTTGAAAAACGCAACCTGGTCTGCTTCAAATGGTGCGGCTTGCTCGGCGGCGTGTTGCTTATGGCGGGCACGTTTCTGCATGTGACCGGACATCTCGGCATTTACGATTCGCCGTCGCGCGCGAACGATTTTGAAACGGGTTTCCTCATTTTATTCGTGCTTGGTTTGTGCGTGCGGCAATTCGTTTCGCGCAGCAACACGGCGGGCATTCTGGCAATCTCCACGACCTTGTTTGGCCTGATGTATGTGCCGTGGCTGTTGAACTTCATCCAGAAAATCAATTTTTTCCCCGGGGTGGACGGCAGATTCTACGTCCTTTACTTCGTCCTCGTGACGAAATTCAGCGACACCGGCGCGTATGCTGTCGGCTCGCTCATTGGCCGGCATAAAATGATTCCACGCATCAGCCCGGGCAAAACGTGGGAGGGCTTGGGCGGCGCGATTTTTCTTTCGACCGTGGCGAGCCTCGTCTTTGCGCATTTATTTGGCGATAAGATGGCGGGCATGAACTGGCGGCACGCGATGGTGCTGGGCGTTTTGCTGGGTTCGACGGCAGTCGTCGGTGACTTGATTGAATCGCTCTTCAAACGCGAGGCGGGTGTTAAAGATTCCGGCGGACTGTTTCCCGGCATCGGCGGCATTCTCGACTTGCTGGACAGTTTGCTGTTCAATGCGCCCATCATGTATCTCTATTTGCGCCATATCCTCACGCATCCGTGAGGGGATTTACGATTTACGATTTACGATATACGATTTACGCCCGCGCCGGCAGACCATGATGATTAACATTCAACAACTAAACCGCTATGACTCGTGAGGAAATGAAATCTCGGACAAAGGAATATGCGAATCGCATCGTCCGCGTTTGTGCAGCGCTGCCGAATAATTGGGTCGCGCAAACATTGGGCAAGCAACTTCTCCGCAGCGGAACTTCTGTGGGGGCGAACTATCGTGCCGTCTGCCGCGCCAAATCCAACTCGGATTTCATCAACAAGCTTCGTATTGTCGAGGAGGAATGTGACGAGTCATTGTTTTGGATGGAACTGCTGGTGGACAACAACCTGATTAAGTCGTCCCGACTTGGTGGCCTGATGAAGGAAGCCGATGAAATTCTGGCCATCATCGTCTCATCGGCGAAAACCGCGCGAACATCATCTGGTCGCGTCAATCGTATATCGTAAATCGTAAATGAAGAACGTTGTTTTACTCGGTTCGACCGGCTCCATCGGCACCAGCACCGTCAAGGTGGCCGAGGATTTGCCGGACCGCATCCGGCTGGTCGGTCTGGCCGCCGGCAACAACGCCGAACGGCTGCTCGAACAGTCGCGCAAACACCGGCCCGCGGCGATTTCCATCAACAACCCCGAAAAGGCCGGCGGCCTGAAAAAATTCTTCGGCACCGCAACCCAGGTTTATTCGGGGGACGAAGGCTTGATCAAACTCGCCACGCTGCCGGGGGCGGACATCGTGCTCATTGCCATTGTCGGCACGGCGGGATTGAAGCCCGCGCTCGCCGCGATTCGTGCCGGCAAGGACATTGCCATCGCGTCGAAGGAAATTCTTGTGATGGCCGGCGAAATCGTGATGAGCGAGGCGCGCAAACACGGCGTTCGCGTGCTGGCCGTGGACAGCGAACATTCGGCGATTTTTCAGTGTCTCGATGGCAAACCGTCCAGTTCCGTCCGCAAACTCTGGCTGACGGCGTCCGGCGGACCGTTTCGCAACACGCCCAAGGAGGAATTTCCAAATATCACCGTCGAGCGCGCGCTCAAACATCCGTCGTGGGTCATGGGCAAAAAAATCACCATTGATTCGGCGACGCTGTTCAACAAGGGGCTGGAAATGATTGAAGCGCGCTGGCTGTTTGACATCGGCATCGAGCGCGTGGGCGTGCTCGTGCATCCGCAAAGCATCGTTCACTCCATGGTGGAATTTGTGGATGGAGCGCTGCTCGCGCAGCTTTCCACGCCGGACATGTGCCTGCCGATTCAATACGCGTTGACGTATCCTGATCGCGCGCCGAGTGAGCGGGTGCAGACCAATTTTACCAAACTCGGCAGTCTGACGTTTGAGGAGCCGGATGCGGAACGTTTTCCGGCGCTGAAACTCGCGCGCCGGGCAGGGGAGGTGGGCGGCACGTTGCCGGCGGTGTTGAACGCAGCGAACGAAGTGGCGGTGGCGGCGTTCTTGAATCGCAAAATCAATTTCCCGCAAATCACGGAAATGGTGCGACGCGCAATGGAGGCGCACAAAACCGTTTCGCATCCGACGCTGGAACAAATTTTGGAGGCGGACGCTTGGGCGCGGCGCGAGGCGTTGATAATGACGAATGACAAATGACGAATGGAATAACGGAAAGTCTGAAAGATTGTTCGGCCAGAGAACTGGCGTTTTGGGAAGTTGTTCCGGTGTACGATGCACTTGCATTGCACGAAGAATCGCCGGCCATGGTCTATGATTTGGAGGAACGAACCGCGTGTTTTGGCGAAACCATCGTTCGCTTTGCAAAGAAGATTCCGCACAACCCGGTCAACAATCGGCTGATTGATCAACTGGTGGGAGCGGGAACAAGTGTTGGCGCAAACTACTGCGAGGCGGATGATGGAGTTTCCAAGCCTGATTTCAAGCACCGCATCGGCACTTGCCGGAAGGAAGCGCGGGAAGCCAAATTCTTCCTGCGCATGGTCGCGGTTGCTGAACCAGCTCTGAAATCGGAAGCGCGGGAAATCTGGCGCGAAGCGCACGCGTTACATCGCATCTTCAGTCGCATCTGGCGCAACACCAAGGTATGACTCGCATCAGACAATACTTCGACTCCGCTTTTGCCATTTGTCATTCGTCATTTGTCATTTAACCGGCGGAAAAGCCGTGATTGCGGGCGGGGTTTTCCCTGATATAATCAAATTGTCCCTGCATCGAGGGGGCTGATTTTTTAGCATGACCATTTTGAATGTCATTTACGTGATTGCCGCCGTGCTGGTGTTGTTTGGCGCGGCCATTTTCATCCATGAATTCGGCCATTTCTGGGTCGCGCGGAAGCTGGGCATGAAGGTCGAGGAATTCGCCGTCGGTTTCGGCCCGAAAATTCACAGTTGGAAGCGCGAGGGCATTGAATACTCGATCCGTTGGATTCCGGCCGGCGGTTTTGTGAAGCTGCCCCAAATGGTTACCGCCGAGGCGCTCGAAGGCCAGTCGGTGGAAGAAGTTCCGCCGGCGCCGCCCGGGCACAAAATTCTCGTCGCCGCCGCCGGGCCGTTCATGAATGTGGTTTTTGCGTTCGCCATCGCCACGGTCATTTATTTTGTCGGCCTGCCGGTGCCGGTCAGTCCGCCAATTATCGGCAATGTTGATCCTGATTCTCCGGAAGGCAGGTTGGGGATTCGTGAAGGTGACCGGGTGGTCATGGTGGATAAAAAACCCATAAAATCGTGGGAGGATGTCATGGAGTCCACGATGCTTGCCCGCACAAACTTGATTCCGGTGGTTATTGAACATGGCGGCGTCTCGAACACTTACAACCTGACCGCCACGGTCAATGAAGTTATCGGCCTGAAAACTCTGAACCTCGACCCGCGCGAACATCCTGTGGTCGGCGCGGTGGAAGGTGGCATGCCGGCGGCGGCGGCGGGCTTGCAGGCAGGTGACAAGATTCTATCTGTAAATGGAATTCCCGTGCCCGGCCAGAAACAGATGATTGAGTTGATTTCAAAATCAGCAGGCAAGCCGTGTGAAATTATTTTCGACCGCAAAAATGAAAAGAAGAGCGTGACCATAACGCCGCAATACGATCCAGCTAATAAACGCGCCCGGATTGGCATCATCTTTAGTGCGGGTGTCTACGAGGTGCAGTACCCGACACCTTGGGCGCAGGTCAAGGACGTTTGTGCGAAGATGGTCAGCCTTTTCAGCGCGTTGGCGCACTCCAAACAGACCGGTGTGGGCGCAAAAGATTTGGCCGGGCCGGTCGGCATCCTCGCCATGCTCGCCAGCGCGGTGAATAGTGACTATCGCTTGGCTTTGAGTTTCCTGGTGCTGCTCAACATCAACCTCGCGATCATCAATTTGCTGCCGATTCCCGTGCTCGACGGCGGACACATTTTAATGGCGATCATTGAAAAAATCCGCCGCCAGCCTTTGAGCATCAGATTTGTTGAATACACCACGACCGGCTTCGCGGTGTTGTTGATTGGCTTCATGCTTTACATCACGGTTTTTGGAGACATCAAACGGTTTTCGCTCTATCGCGCGATGTTCAAAAACGACGTGCAAATCCAGCAATCGGCGCAGCCAGCGGCAACCGTGCCGGCAAAATAATTTCCCCATGCGCTACTGCGAATCCCCGTTTTTCCATCACCGGCGAAAGACCCGCGAGGTCGTCATCGGCGATCCGGCACACGGCGGGGTCATCATCGGGGGCGACCATCCCGTCGTGAAGCAGTCCATGCTCACGTGCGACACGATGGACACCGCTGAATGCGTGAAGCAGACGCTTGAGCTCGTTACCGTCGGCTGCCAGCTCGTCCGCATCACCGCGCCGACGGTGAAGGACGCGGCGAATTTACAGCACATCGTTGCCGAACTGCGCCAGCGCGGTTGCCTGGTGCCGATAGTTGCTGACATCCATTTCAAGCCCGAAGCCGCAATGGAAGCGGTGAAATGGGTTGAGGTGGTGCGCGTCAATCCCGGCAATTACGCCGACTCGAAGAAATTTGCGACCAAGGAATACACGGACGAGCAATACACCGCCGAGTTGAAGCGCATTGAGGAGAAATTCACGCCGCTCGTGCTGGAATGCATCCGCCGGAAACGCTGTCTGCGCATCGGCACCAACCACGGCTCATTAAGCGACCGGATCATGAACCGCTACGGCGACACGCCGCTGGGCATGATCGAGAGCGCGCTGGAATTCGCCCGCATCTGCCGCAAGCACAACTTCCACAACTTCAAGTTCTCGATGAAGGCGAGCAATCCCAAGGTGATGATTGAGTGCTACCGGCTGTTGGTCGCCCGGTTGGAACAGGAAGGACCGGATTGGAATTATCCAATTCATCTTGGCGTCACTGAAGCGGGCGAGGGCGAGGACGGTCGCATCAAGAGCGCCATCGGCATCGGTTCGCTGTTGTGTGACGGTTTGGGCGACACGATTCGTGTCTCGCTCACGGAGGATTCGCCGCGGGAAATCGAGGTCTGCACCGATTTGCTGGCGCAGATTCCCCAACTGTCGAATTCCGAACTCCGAATTCCGAACTCCGAATTTCCATTTGACCCGTTCCACTTCGAACGTCGTGAAACGCTGGAAATCGAATTGAACGGGCAGGTCAAATGCGGCGGCGAACAACTCATCCGTGTCGTGGTCACGCGCGCGACGTGGGACAAGGTCGCGCCGAAGATTCGCCCGAAAGACGACGTGAAACCGGAGGCGGTTTACGAAGACCTGAACATTGCCGAGATTGATCCCACTCAGGATTTTGAAATCAACCCCGACTCTGCGTCGGGGCTCGTCACCGTCAAAGACGGTGTCTCGCTGCCTGTGATTACCGCGTTTCGTCTGCTCGCCGCGAAGTTGAAACGCCTGGGCCGGAACAATCCAATTTTGCTAAAGGATTGCTTGGGCTTTGGTGGTAGCCGCGGATGTGAATCCGCGGACTCATTCTCCGCGGCAAATCCGCCGATTCACATCGGCGGCTACGAAGGTGTGCTTGAACCGAAGATTGCTTTGTTGCGGGCGTCGGTGGTCATCGGTTCACTGTTGGCGGACGGCATTGGCGATGCGATTTTGATTCGCGGCGAGGCCGGCGGTGGACAATCACTGCGGCTGGCTTACAACCTGTTGCAGGCGGCGGGTTGCCGTTCGTTCAAGACCGATTATGTGGCGTGCCCAAGTTGCGGACGTACGCTGTTCAATCTTCAGACCGTCACGGCACGTATCAAGGCGCGCACGGAGCATCTCAAGGGCGTGAAGATAGCCATCATGGGCTGCATCGTGAACGGCCCGGGCGAGATGGCCGACGCGGATTTCGGCTACGTGGGCGGCGCGCCCGGCAAGATCAATCTCTATGTCGGCAAGCAGGCCATTAAATTCAACATCCCCGAAGCCGAAGCCGTGGACCGGCTGGTGGACCTGATCAAAGAGCACGGCAAGTGGGTGGAGCCGGAGGCGAAGGCCGGGATAATCTTCAAATAAATTTCAAACGTTCGGAGAAGGAAAAATTCTTCAGGAATGATTGTTTTCAGAGTTCCCATGAAGCACTTCATGCAGTGTATTAAGAATGGTCTCAGCGGTGTAGGGCTTGGGAATAAAATGCTGGATGCCGGTGTTCTTTACCATGGCCAGGCCACCGTCGGAGGCCAGGCCGGTTGAACTGACGATCCTGACTCCCGCATTGATGGCTTTGAGGGCAACAACGGTGGCCGGGCCATCCATGATGGGCATGGCCATGTCAGTGATGACCACGTCGATTTCCTTCTGCCGGGGTGCGTACACAGAGACGGCTTCAGCGCCATCAGCCGCGAGCAGGACGCGGTAACCAAAACGGGTCAGCACTTTTTGCGCAAGGTTGCGGATCGGCTCCTCGTCATCCACGACCAGCACCAGTTCATTATGGCCGTGCGGCAGTTTGGATTGTTCGATTTCCTCGTCTTTCAATTCATCCAGCGTGGTGTTGGCTGGGAAATAGACTTCGAACACGGTGCCCTTGCCCGTGGTGCTGTGATAATTGATGAAACCGCCGTGACCCTTGACGATGGCCAAAGTGGTGGACAAACCCAGCCCGGTGCCTTTGCCGAGTGCTTTGGTGGTAAAGAAAGGATCAAATATCTTGTCCTGTATCGCCTTCGGAATTCCCGTGCCGGTGTCCTCCACTTTGATACGCACGTACGGGCCGGGCCGGGCTTCCAGATTCATGCCGGCATAGACTTCGTCGAACATCACATTTTCCATGTGGATGACCAGGGTGCCGCCTTTGGGCATGGCGTCGCGTGCGTTGACACAGAGATTCAACAGGACCTGGTGGATTTGGGTCGGGTCGCCGATGATGGTCCAGAGGTCGTCGGGTGAATGGAATTCAAACTTCACTGATTTGGGGAAGGTTTCATGGACAATCTGTTTGATTTCGCGGGCGACGTGAGCGGGATAAACCATGGTGCGCTCGCCGGTGACCCCGCGTCCGAAAGCCAGCACTTGTTTCACGAGGCTCGCACCGCGCCGGACGTTGGTTTCCAGAACGCGCAGCAGTTGTTGCCCGTCGTCATCGGTGATTTTTTCCTTTAACATCTGCACCGCGACGAGGAGTGGTGTCAGCACGTTGTTGAGGTCGTGGGCGATGCCGCCCGCCAGGGTGCCAATGCTTTCCATGCGTTGAGAGCGCAGGAACTGGGTTTCGAACTTCTTCTTTTCGGTGATGTCGCTGAAAAGAAAAAGCAGGTGCGGTTCGTCACCCCGGACAAAGGGACTGAATTGACAGACCAGCCAGATTTCCTTGCCGAAGGTGCTGACAAAATGGGATTCACACTGCTGCGGGCTTCCGGTGGCCAGGGTTTTTTCCGCCAGCTTGAGCAGGCCCGAATTGCGCCACGATTCGAGCTGCCGGAAATCCTGGTTCAAAAGTTGGGACACAGTGGCATTGACCGTCCGGGCGGCGGCCTCGTTGGCCAATACGCATTGACCGGACGCCTTGTAGACGAGGATCCCCACGGGAGCGTCCGAGATAATTTTCCGGTTGAAATCGAGCGTCTCAGCCAGGGAGTGCTCCATCCGCTTGCGTTCGGTGATGTCCTGGAGGGTGGAGCGGATGCCGATAACGCGCCCGTCGTCGTCGTAAAGAATCCGGTTCTCAATCAGGACCGGCAGAAAGGCCCCATCCTTTCGCCGATAGTTTCGTTCCACCAACTCGGTCGCCGGCGTTTTCCCCGCCAGCCGGGCCATGACCGCTTCTCTGGCTTTCTCCCGTTCGGCAACAAAGTCCCACATGAAATGCCCCACCATTTCTTCGGTGGTATATCCCAGCATGACCAGTTCAGTGCGATTAACCCTGGTGATGCGTCCCGCCTCATCCAACTCGTGATAGCCCACCGGAGCGTCTTCAAACAACGACTCAAATTGTATTTTGCTCTCTTTGAACTCCTTCTCCGTCCGCTTGCGCTCAGTAATATCTTCTTTGACGGCCAGAAAATGAGCGATGTGGCCGGCCGCGTCGTAAATCGGGGAAATGGAAGCCCACTCCCAATAAAGTTCACCGTTCTTCTTCCGGTTATGAAATTCTCCGCGCCACTCCCCGCCAGCGACGATCGTTTCCCACAGTCGCTTGTAATTCCCCGGCGGCATTTCACCCGACTTCAAAATGCGGGGATTTTTGCCGATCACTTCCCTGGCCGAATAGCCCGTCACCTCCATGAACTTCGGGTTGACATATTCGATGTTGCCGGCCTTGTCGGTGATGATAATGGAAACCGGACTATGTTCGATGGCAAGCGACAATTTGCGGACTTCTTCATCCGCCTGCTTGCGCTGCCAAATCACGAAGGCCATCACCCACAACACGCTGACGCCCATCAAACGGCTGAACATTGCAAAATGGGGGTCAACCCCCGGCGGGGAAAAAATGAACCCTGCCAGCATCAGCAGCGAGAAAACGGCGGCGAGCAAAATGGGTAAAAGCCGGCCGCCGACATAAACCGATAACAGCAGGGGAATGAAATAGTAAACCCAGTCGGAGATTCCCCAAGGGCTGGTCAGATCCAAAACAAACCCCCCAATGGCAAAAATGGGGATTGCCACAAGAGCAACCGTTCTAAGTCGCGCAGCGGTCATAAGCCATGGTGTCCCTAAGTTAAATCTAAATATACGTTATTATTATCGCTTAAGCAAGGTGAATCTTCTTAGTATTCTTAAAAGTGGCCCATGACCCGGGGCCAATAACGCTTGCCAAATGCGCGCACTGCATTAAAGTGTGCGGCCACTTTTCAATTTATGGACATATATCGCGCAAGCGGAATTTTAGCGGACGTAACTGCGCCGCCGGCGGCTCAACCGCAGCCGCCCGTTTGGATGACGTTTGCCCCGATGATTCTGCTGGTCATTGTGTTTTACTTCATTTTGATCCGTCCGCAGCAGCAGCGCACCAAGCAGCAGGCCAAATTGATTGCCAGCCTCAAATCGGGCGACAAAGTCGTCACGTCCAGCGGCATCGTCGGCGTTGTCATCACGGTGAAGGACCGGACGGTGTCACTCCGTTCGATGGACGCCAAAATGGAAGTCACCAAATCTTCAGTCACGGAAATCCTTGAAGGCGGCGATGCCGTAGAATCCTGAGCCAACCATGAGCCGAAACAATCCCTGGATAGTTCTTTTTGTTGTTCTGATCGTCTGCTGGTCGTTTTACGAAATGTATCCGCCGACGTCGCGCAGCCTGGTGCAGGAGTTTGAAACGCGGGCGGTGAACCGGGACACGAACTTTACGGGCATCGTGCAGCGGGTCCAGCCGTTGCAGCAGGCGCGGCCTGAACGCGAGTTCGCCAATTTGCAGGAGGCCATCGGCACGAACAGCATCGTGCCGTATTTCCCGTTTATCAACACCACCAACCAGGTGCATCCCAATGTTTTCATCCTGAACCAGCTTCAGCGCGATGCGTCGGGCAAAATCAAGCTGGGACTGGACTTGCGCGGTGGCACATCGTTCCTCGTGGAAATGGACACCAACCAACTGATTTATGTCGAGACGGTCACCAACACCGACGGCACGGTCACCACGACGACCAACATGGCCCGGGCGGAAGGCGCGCTGTCCCAGGCGGTCGAGGTGTTGCGCAAGCGCGTGGACGCTTTCGGTGTGGCCGAACCCATCATTCAACCGGCGGGCGCCAACCGTATTTTGATCCAGTTGCCCGGTCTGTCGGAAGCCGTCAAGGCGGAAGCCCAGACCAACATCCAGAAATCCGCGTATCTGGAATTCCGAATGGTGAAGGAAGACAGTGATGAAATCATCAGGAACAACGAGCCGATTCCGCCCGGATACGAGAAGCTCCGGCGCATTGAGCAGCAGCCCAATGGCCCGCCGGTCGTCGAAGAGGTCATCGTCAAGAAAAAGCCGGAGCATGGTTTGGCCGGGGACATTGTTGACAACGCCATGGCGGTGCGCGGCAATCTGGGCGAGCCGCAGATTGAATTCCGGCTGAACCGGGAAGGCGCGAAACGTTTCGGCGAGGTGACCCGAAACAACATCGGACAACGGCTGGCCATCATCTTGGACGGCGAGTTGTATTCCGCGCCGGTCATCCAAAGCGCGATTGAAACAGGCAGCGGCCAGATCACCGGGCACTTTACAACCGAACAGGCCCTGCAACTGGCCAACGTCCTGCAAAACCCGCTCCGCGCCCCGCTCAGAATTGATTCTTCCTATGATGTGGACCCGACGCTCGGCGCCGATTCGATTCGCAGCGGCATCCGCGCTTCCGTGATGGGTGTCATCTTTGTTTCCGCGTTCATGCTTTGCTATTATCTGCTCGCGGGCGTCGTGGCAAATGTCGCGCTGGTCACCAACATCATCATCCTGCTCGGGGTGATGTGCTCCATCGGCACAACGCTCACGTTGCCGGGCATTGCGGGCGTGGTGCTCACCGTCGGCATGGCAGTGGATGCCAACGTGCTGATTTACGAGCGCATCCGCGAGGAACTGGCCAAGGGCAAATCGCTGCGCGGCGCCGTCGCCGCCGGTTATGCCCGCGCCTTCGGCACGATTTTCGACTCGCATGTCACGACGCTGATTTCCTCGATCATTTTGATTTTCATGGGCACGGGTGAAATCAAGGGGTTCGGTGTCACGCTGACCATTGGCGTGGCCGCCAGCCTGTTCACCGCGCTGGTGGTGACGCGGCTCATCTTCAATTTTCTGCTCGACCACAACTGGATCAAATCACTGCGGATGTTTCACCTCATTCGCGCCACCAAACTCGACTTTATGAGTCTCGCCAAGCCGGCGTTCATTTTGACCTGGACGATTATCCTCATCGGCATGGGCTACGGAATTTTTGACCGCGGCTCGAAATTGTTCGGCGTGGATTTCGCCGGCGGCGACAGCACGACGTTCAGCTTTCACCAAAAAGTAGATGTGGAGCAAATCCGCGCCGCGTTGACACAAGTCGGTGAAAAGGATTCGCAAATCCAATATCAAAAAGACGTGGCTGGCAGCGGCGCCGAGACGCTCCGCGTGACCACGTCAACCGGCTCCGCCAAAAAAATCGAGCAGGCCCTATCCAGTCAATTTCCGCAAGCGCAGTTCAAAACCATCGGCCAGCAGAGCGTCGGCGCGGTGGTGGGCGACGAAATCAAACGCTCGGCCATCATCGCCTCGTTGCTGTCGTTGTTCGGCATTCTGATTTATGTGGCGTTCCGTTACGAATTTTACTTCGCCGTCGGCGCGGTCGTCGCGGTCATTCACGACGTGTTTATGACGATTGGCTGTTATTGCATTGCCAACGGCATTTCGGGCCGCGAATTCAACGCCACGGTCGTTGCGGCGATTCTGACCATCATTGGCTTCTCCACTAATGACACCATCGTGATTTTTGACCGCATCCGGGAAGACCTGAAGCTCGGCGTGCGCGGCACGTTCAAGGAAATCATCAACCAGGCGCTCAATCAAACCTTGAGCCGGACGCTGATCACCTCGGGCACGGTGTTTCTGGCCACAACGGCGCTTTACATTTTTGGCGGTGGCGTCATCAACGACTTCGCATTCACGTTCCTCATCGGCATCCTTACCGGCACGTACTCGAGCATCTACATCGCCAGCGCGCTGGTGTTGTGGTTGCACAAGGGTGAGCGTCCGTCCATCGGCGGCTCGCAGGTGACGATGCAAAACACGACGACGGCGCGCGTCTGACGGCGTAAAACCATGCCCGGTTCCGTTGAAATCACGCCGTGGCACTGGGCGGGTTTCATTCTTTGCGTGCTGATTTTTCTCGCGCTTGATCTCGGCTTGTTTCACCGCCAGGCGCGGGTCGTCAAATTCAAGGAAGCGGCCGCCTGGAGTGCGGTTTGGTTCGCGCTGGCAATGGCTTTTGCCGGGGCCATGGCGCATTGGCGCGGACGCGAAGAGGCGGTTCAATTCACCACCGGTTATATCATCGAACTTTCACTGTCGCTCGACAACATCCTCGTCATCGCGCTCATTTTTGCGTGGTTTCGCATCCCGGTGAAATTTCAGCATCGCCTGCTGTTTTGGGGCATTCTCGGTGCGCTCGTCATGCGCGGTGCGATGATTGCCGCCGGTGTTGAGTTGATCCATCAATTCGACTGGGTGCTTTATGTTTTTGGCGCGTTTCTCGTTTGCGCCGGCTTCAAAATGCTTTTTTCCGGCAAGGAAACGGTGCAGCCGGAAAAAAGCCTGGCACTGCGGCTCGCACGAAAATGTTTCGCCGTTGCGCCGGACCTTGACGGCCAAAAGTTTTTAACCCGGCTCGACGGCCGCCTGGCCCTCACACCGCTGGCGCTGGTGCTGCTGCTCATCGAGACGACCGATTTGATTTTCGCCGTGGATTCCGTCCCGGCGGTTTTTTCCGTCACGCGCAAGGCCTTCATCGTTTTTACCTCGAACATTTTTGCCATCATCGGCCTGCGCTCGATGTATTTTCTGCTGGCCGGCGCGCTCGGTTATTTTCGCCATTTGAAAATCGGTTTGTCGTTCGTGCTCGCCTTTATCGGTGTGAAAATGCTCCTCGATCCGCACGGTCAGGAGCCGAAAGGGTTTCAGGTCGAAATCCCGACTGGCGTTTCGTTGATGACGGTCGCTACGATCATTGTAATCGCCCTTGTGCTGTCCGTCATGGTCGCGGAACGGGAGAAACGCACCGGCGCGGACAATTCGTCAAAACCGTAAGCCACAATGAAATTCCGCTGGTCGCTCGCGCCGCCGCAACCGCTCCTTGCCGGTCAACTGGCGGCGCAGCTCAAAATCCCGCCCCTGCTCGCACAATGCCTGCTCAATCGCGGTTTCAGCGAACCGTCCGCCATTGACAATTTTCTCTCGCCGCGCCTCAAGAACCTTGCCGACCCTTTTTTGCTCCCGAACATGGCCGTCGCCGTCGAGCGATTGCTCCGCGCCCGCGAACAAAATGAATCGCTGATCATCTTTGGCGATTACGACGTGGACGGCGTGACCTCCACTGCGCTCCTCGTTGAGGTTCTGCGTCCGCTGGGCTGGAAGGTGGATTTTTATCTGCCCAACCGCATGGACGAGGGCTACGGCCTTAGCGCCGATGGCGTCGAAAATTGCCTGAAGAAATTTACCACGACGTTGCTGCTCGCCGTGGACTGCGGCTCAACGGCTGTGGAAACAATCAACACCCTGCGTTCGCGCGGCGTGGACGTTATTGTGCTCGATCATCATCAGGTTTCATCACCCGCGCCCGCCGCCGTGGCATTGGTCAATCCGCAACTCTCAACCCGCAACTCTCAACCCTCAACCACCTTTACCGAGCTTTGCTCCGTCGGTCTCGCCTTCAAGCTGGCGCATGCTTTGGTCAAACGCGGACGCGAAATTGGCTTGCCTGGCGCGGCGGAATTTGATTTGCGGCCACTGCTCGATTTGGTTGCGCTCGGCACCGTTGCCGACCTTGTGCCATTGACCGGCGAAAATCGGATTCTCATTTCCACCGGTTTGCAACGCCTTAACCTGACGCAGCGGCCCGGGTTGATGGCGCTCAAGCAGGTCGCACAGTGCCCGCCAACACTCGGCGCTTACGAAGTGGGTTTTCAACTGGCCCCGCGCCTGAATGCCGCCGGCCGGCTCGAAACCGCGGAGGAATCGCTGCATTTGCTGCTCGCGCGCGATTTGGCCGGGGCCATGCCCATCGCCCAAAACCTCGATTCGCGAAACCGCGAACGCCAGAAGATTGAACGCGGCATCGTCGAAGAGGTCATCGGAGTCGTTAAATCAAAATTTGATCCGCAGACTGATTTCGTCATCGTCGAAGGGCAATTGCTCTGGCACATCGGTGTGGTCGGCATCGTCGCGTCGCGCGTGCTCCAGCAATTTTACCGTCCCACGATCATTCTCGGCGGTGAAGGCGGTGAATGGCGCGGTTCGGGCCGCAGCATTGCGGGATTCGATCTGGCCGCCGCGTTGCGGGAGTGCGGTGATTTGCTCGTGCGGCACGGCGGTCACGCGATGGCGGCGGGCTTGAGCCTTCAGCCGGACAAGATGGACGCGCTCCGGCAGCGGTTGAATGAACTGGCGCGCCGCGCGTTGAAGCCGGAAGATTTGCAACCACCGGTGCGTCTCGATGCGGAAGTTGGTTTGGACGAAATGACTTTGGAATCGCTTGGCGAACTGGCGTGCTTGAAACCGACCGGGCAGGGGAATCCGCCGGTGCAATTCTGCGCGCGGAACCTCACGCATCAACGTCCTCTCCAGCGCATGGGCAGGGAGAAACAGCACGTCAAACTATGGGTGACCGACGGCGCCGTGACGCACGAGGCGGTTTGGTGGAATGGCGGCGACAAGTCGTTGCCGGTTGGAAAATTTGACCTGGCGTTCGCACCGCAGGTCAATGAATTCAACGGCCGCCGCGCGGTGCAATTAAAAGTGCTCGATTGGCGGGCGGCGTAGAGCGCAACCAGGCATCGCCGCCAAACCGACTCAGCCTGTTGGTTGAGTGGTTGTGCCAAGGTGCGTCCGGCGGCGTGAAGTTTTTTAGAAATTACTTGCAATTATTTTGGGAATGACTACAGTTGCACCGTCTGTTGGACAACTTGTCCTTTCGAGGCATGGAAAATCTTCAAGTGAACGTGGTTCAGTGATGATTTGAGACCCGATGGTCGGGAACAGTCTGGAAAAACGGTTGGTCTTGAACAGCAAATCATTAAATGAGCACGAAATTGTTTGTTGGAAATCTTTCCTTCAACACTACGGAAAATGACCTGCAAGAAGCGTTTGCCGCCCACGGCACGGTCGTCGAAGCCAACCTCATGATGGACCGGATGAGCGGCCGCTCGCGCGGCTTTGCCTTCGTCACCATGTCCACGCCCGAAGAAGCGCAAAAAGCGATCGCCGCCATGAACGGCGCGACGCTGGGCGAGCGTCAATTGACGGTCAATATCGCCCGTCCCAAAGAAGAGCGTCCCCGCGGTGACCGCGGCCCGCGCCGTGACTTTGGTGGCGGTGGCGGTGGCGGACGCCGGGATCGTTATTAATCATCGCCGCAAACAGCTTTGGCCGGGGCGACGTTCTTAATGGGCGTTGCCCCGGGTCATTTTAGGGCGCGGATTTTTTATTGGCTTTGACGGTGCCGGGTTGGATAAGATTCATTTTCATTCATGGAAGAACACATACAAATCGAGGGACGCATTTTAACGGTGCTGGCCGGGACGATGTTTCGCGTCGAACTGGACAATAAACATCAGGTCCTCGCGACCATTTCCGGCAAGATGCGAAAACGATTTGTCCGCCTCACCGCGGGCGACCGCGTGAAAATGGAAATGTCGCAGTACGATTTGAACAAGGCACGCATCGTCTGGCGGTTGGGCTGAGTGGACGGGGAAAATTTCGTTTGCGGCCGCGCTTGCGTCTGCAACCGGCCAGCAACAGCTTTTACTGCATGAACGCCGCCATTCTTGTCGCCGCCGGCAAAGGCATCCGCATGGGCGCGGGGGTGGACAAATTGTTTCTCGAAGTGGCTGGACGCCCGGTCATCGCGCACACCTGGCAGCGGTTCGATGGCGCGAAGTGCATCGGTGAAATTATTCTCGTCGTCCGCGAGGGGATGGAAAAAAACTTCTCGGAACTCGCGGCAAAATTTCATTTTCAAAAACCATTTCGGGTCGTCGTTGGCGGGACGGAACGGCAGGATTCGGTCTGGAACGGGCTGGAGGCGTTGTCGGTGACGGCGGAAATTGTGGCCATTCAGGATGCGGCGCGCCCCTGCACGAGCGGGGAGTTGATCGCCGCAACAGTCAAAGCGGCGGATGAAAGCGGCGCCGCGGTGGCGGCCCAACCGGTAACGGACACCATCAAGGAATCCGACAACGGCAGATTCATTCAGCGCACCCTCGACCGGTCGCGGCTTTGGACGGTGCAAACGCCCCAGACGTTTCGGGTCGAAGTGATTCGCCGGGCGCTGGCGGAAGCGCGCCGCCGCAAGTTGATTTTCACCGACGACACGGCGGCGTGTGAATTAATCGGCCAGCCGGTCCGGCTGGTGTCCAGCGTGGCGCCAAATCCGAAAGTCACGGTGCCGTCCGATTTGCCGTTCATTGAGACGTTGTTGAAAGATAAAATTTGATTTTGAACCGCCCGGACATAAACCGTTTCCCAATACTTGGTGTTCGGACGCTTTTGTGGTAGTTTTTCCCCGTTTATGAGACGACGTTTGATTTATGGTTTGGTGATTGTGGCGCTGATATTAAATCTGGCGATTGGCGCGCGGATTTATCTGGGGTCGGCGCACGCGGCAGACAAGCAGGACGCGGTGTATCCGAATCTGGAGTTGTTCGCCAACGTGCTGGAAAAGGTGCGCAAGGAATATGTGGACGGCCAGAATCTGACGTATCACGACCTGGTTTACTCGGCGCTCAAGGGCATGCTCGGCTCCTTGGATCCGCACAGTGAATTCATGGACGCGAATGATTACCAGCAATTGCAGAACGACACGGAAGGACAATTCGGCGGACTCGGCCTCGTCGTTTCGATGAGGGACAATTATGTGACCGTTGTTGCGCCAATGGAGGACACGCCGGGATTTCGCGCGGGGATTTTGTCCGGCGATCGCATCATTAAAATTGACGGCAAGAGCGCGGAGAAAATGTCGTTGCCGGAAGCGGTAAAACTGCTTCGGGGCGAGCCAGACACGAAGGTGACGGTGACCATTCAGCGTCCCTCGTCGGGCCTGGTGAAGGATTACACGCTCACGCGCGCCATCATCAAGATGGCCATGGTCAAGGACATCAATGGCAAAAAGGAATTCCCGCTCGGTGACGACAAAATCGGCTACGTCCGCATCACGGAATTCGGTGACAAGGCTGGTGAAGAACTCGAAGCTGCCATGAACAAACTGAAAGCGGAGGGGATGAAGGCATTGATTATTGATTTGCGCTGGAATCCCGGCGGCTTGCTGGATGAGGCGGTGGAAGTTTGTGGAAAATTCCTGCCCCACGGCCAGTTGGTTGTCACCACCGAAGGCCGCGATCCGGGCCAGAATTCCGTTCGTCGGGCCGAGGGTCACGGCGATGAATTTGCCAACCAGGATGGTTCCCCCAGGCCGATGGTCGTGCTGGTCAATCTCGGCAGCGCGAGTGCGGCGGAAATCGTCACCGGCTGTTTCCAGGATTTGCACCGCGCGGTCATTCTCGGCGAGAAAACCTTCGGCAAAGGCTCGGTGCAAAGTGTTTTTCCGCTGGATGACGGCTCGGCGCTGAAACTCACGACCGCCAAATATTACACGCCCAGTCACAAGGTCATTCACCAGCATGGCATCACGCCGGACATCGAAGTGCCCATGACCGAGGAACAGGAGGCCGCTTTGGTGCTGAAACGCACGCTGGGCGGTCTGGAATCTCTCAGCGAAACAAATCGCGTCAGCATCGAAAAAGTCCATGACATCCAGCTCGAACGCGCCCGGGATTTGCTCAAAGGCATCATGCTTTATAGCGGACGCGCGGCTGAAGCGGCAAAAATGGCCGCGAAATAAAATGAAACCTCTGCAAAACGGGCGTAGCGGCTTTCGGCAGAAAGCCGGACAATTCAATTTTCCGAAGAAATGCGGCGGTCTGCCGACACGCCGCTACGATAAACATGACGGTTCTTGCCCTTGAAACTTCCTGCGACGAAACCAGCGCCGCCGTTGTGTGCGACGGCAGGGTTTTGTCCAGCGCCGTCTCCTCGCAAATCAAGTTGCACGCCGAATATGGCGGTGTCGTGCCGGAACTTGCCGCCCGCGAACATCTGCGGAATTTGATTTCCGTCGTGCAAACCGCGCTGGACGAAGCGGGTGTCCAGCCGGGACAACTTGATGCGGTTGCGGCCACGCAAGGGCCGGGTTTGCCGATGGCCTTGCTCGTAGGACTCAAGGCCGCGCAGGCCGTCGCGTTTGCCTTGCGGAAACCATTCATTGGCATCAACCATCACGAAGCGCATTTGTATTCACCGTGGATTTCTAAAAAATCAACGCCCCTCGCCCCGTCCCTCTCCCCGCCCGGCGGGGAGAGGGTGATCGAAGACCGGGAGAGGGGTGGGAATGCCGAAGGAGTTTTCTTTGCCGACTTCGCCGCCTTTCAGCCGAACGTTTCGCTCATCGTCAGCGGCGGGCACACGATGCTGGTGAAGGTGGAATCCGAATTGAAACATCGCGTGCTCGGTTCGACGGTGGACGACGCGGCGGGCGAATGTTTCGACAAGACCGGCAAGCTCATGGGGCTGCCCTATCCCGCCGGACCCGAAATTGACCGGCTGGCAGAACAGGGGAATCCCAAAGCGTATGATTTTCCGCGTCCGTTGCTTCACGATGCCAGCGACGACTTCAGTTTCAGCGGACTGAAAACCTCCGTGCGCTATTTTCTCCGCGATCACCCGGGGATTTTGGATGACGGGCAAAAACTGCGCGATATGTGCGCCAGCATCCAGGTGGCGATTGTCGAAGTGCTCGTGAAGAAAACCATCCGCGCGGCGAAACGAAACCATGTGCGTTGCGTGACCGCTTCGGGCGGCGTTACCTGCAACCGCGCGCTACGCCGCGACTTGGCCCGCGCGTGCGAGCGCGAAGGATTCGAGCTGCGTCTGGCGGAGAAAAGTTTGTGCACCGACAACGCGGCGATGGTGGGCGTGCTGGCGGAATTCAAACTTCAAAACGGAGCCGCCGGCGATTCCTTGGACGCGGAAATCCAGCCGGGCTGGGTATTGGCGGACGGGAATACGATTTCCTGAAAAAATCATTTTGGATGGACGATTGGTGGGAGCGCGGGCGTCTCGCCCGCAGCATTCGGTGTCCTCGCCGGATGCAGAGATGTTCGCAACGAGACGTTGCGAACGGCGACCGGGACGGTCGCGCTCCCCGCGAAGAAAACAAGGCGGGCCGGGCGCACCCGCAAATGGGTCGTGTAGTGTCGGCGCTGTGCGCCGATTCGCTCGATCCACAGGCTCGACGCTACATCCACATTCCGAATTCCGCATGGGCAGTGGACTTTTTTCCTGAATGCATTTTGGGCTGGATTTGGACGCCATTTGCCCTTGATTTGGCCAGCGATGAGCCATAGCGTTTGGTCAAAACCAAGCAATCATGCCGGCTCAATGTTTTCCAGCTTAATATCAACTTGGCTTGAAAAGAGTCAATGGAATTAAATAGTTAAACCACGTCAGCACGCCATGAGAACATTCATCGTCATCATTTTGTCATGCGTATCGGTTTTCGGCGGGGATACCGGCGTTCAAGTCGTTACCACCGTCAAGACGAACACTGAGGGTGAGATCATTCTCGCGACGGATGTTTGCACGCGGAATGGTCAGACCAATCTCGTGCGCACCACCTTGACCAAAGCGGGAGTCGTGCAGATTCGGATTCAGAAGTTTTACCACAGCGGAGTATTTGTCGGCAGATACATGGCCATGAAGGATTCATCCGGTTTCCACGCTGAGGCTGGCATTCCCTATTCGGTGAGTTTTGAGTTTGGCCGTTCCAACGAGTTGCGCTCTGCTATCATCGAAACGAAGGATTCGATTCTCGATATTTTCTGTTTCACGAATGGGGTTTTCTACCCTACCGAGGCCATCCGCATCCAGGAGGCCAATGACGCTTTAGGGGCAATAAATGACGCGGGCAATGCTCCGACAACAGCGGAGGTCGTCAAGAAGATGGAAGAGGCGGCCACGAAAATCAAAGAGAAATATAAAACACCCTGAAGACGTAGTCTAACACCGCGCGAGGCTGTGTGAAAACTCCGGCGCGGGGCGGGTAGTTGGCGGAGAAAAAGTTTGACCGGCAGTCCGCAAGTTCGGGTCGCCGGTTGGTTTTTCGGAAGTTCAGGTCCGAAGTTATGGACTGCGGCGACAAGCGGAGCGCTGTGGAGAATGTGAATTATACGGTCAAGAGCTGGTAGGGCGGTGCTGCCGCGCCGCCCTGATATTTGGGCTGCGGAGCACCGCAGCCCTACCATTTTTGAGTACGTGGCTGGTGCCGGTAGAATTTTAGGCAGGACCAGTTTCAGAACGTCAGGCTGAATCCGCCTTTGACTCCCACGTAACCGAAATTCGCGAACAGGTTGTTGTGCTCGCCGCTGTAAGTGGTGGACAGAAACCCGGTGCCGCCGACATCAAATTCGCTGTAGCAGTTCAGATGTTTCCGCAAACGCAGGCTCAAACCCAATCCGGCGTATCCGTCCGCGCCTTCGAGATAGTCCCGCGTAATGTTGCCAAAATTCGGCGAGTCCACCGGGTGGCGATATTCCCAGCTCATCCACAGCAGGCTCGCGCCGGTGGTAAAGTAGGGGTTTAACGCGGCCTTGGTTCCGGTGGGGTAGCAACGCCAGGCAATGCCGAGTTCCACAAAAAACGGCTGGCGCGCTTGCGCATCCGCTTGGCTGCCGGGTTTCAATTCAATCACTCCACCCCCGAATACTGCGTCCAGCGCGTTGTGTTCATTCAGCATTTTCCCGAACGAAATCGTTGCCGGCATCAGCCAGCGGTAATCCCCGTTCAACGGCCAGCGGCAACCGTAGGTCGTGTCCAAGTGATAAACATCGGGCTTCGTAGCCGGCACCGGTTTGGTCAAGGCGGGCATGGCATTGGTTGCGACTTCTTGCGCCCAGACGCCGGGCAGGGCCGCTCCCAACAACAAATATAAAATGGCGGCGCGAAGTATTTTCATGCCGGTGGAACCGTGTCCGAGCCTTGTCAATTCTTCGCCCAAAGGCAACTGCCAAAATCAGAATGTCTAAATTTCAAAATGGGTAGGGCGGGCAGTCCCCTGCACGCCGCAATTACGTGGGACGGCGCGCACGGAGTGACGCGCCCTACCATAAAAATCTTTTCGCCAGAAGCTTCCTTTGCCAGCTACGATTGACGCGCATGGCCGACCGTTTGCCCATTTACGAAATCGAGCGCGACATTATCGCCCGGCTGAAAACCGACCGGCGGCTGATTTTGTCCGCGCCGACCGGCTCCGGCAAATCCACCCAGGTTCCGCAGATGCTGCTCCAGCACGGATTGCTGGGCGACGGGCAGGTTGTGATTCTCCAGCCGCGCCGGCTGGCCACGCGGTTGCTCGCATCGCGCGTGGCGCAGGAACTCGGCGTCCAGCTCGGCAACGAGGTTGGCTACCAAATCCGCTTCGAAAATGTCACATCACAGCAGACGAAAATCCGTTTTGAGACCGAAGGCATCTTGTTGCGGCAGATGATTGACGACCCGAATTTGCGCGGGATTTCCGTTCTGATCTTCGACGAGTTTCACGAACGCCATCTTTACGGCGACATCACGCTGGCGCGCGCGCTCGATTTACAGGAGCAGCACCGACCTGACCTGAATCTCATCGTCATGTCTGCGACGCTGGATGTGGAGTTGCTGGGGGATTATTTATCGGAGCGCCGAACTCCGATTCGGCGTGATGAAGTTGGAGTTCAAGCTTCAGCTTGTTCGGGCGGCAGGCTGAAGCCTGAACTCCAACACGCCGTGCCGGAGGCCGGCGCTCCAAAGTGTTCCATCTTGTCTGCTGAGGGCCGGGTATTTCCGGTTGATGTCAAATACGCCGCGCAGCCAAGTTACACGGACAAACGGCCGGTTTGGGAGCAGGCGGCCGAGGCTTTCAGTCAGTACGTTGGCTCCGGTGGGGAAGGCGACGTGCTGGTGTTCATGCCGGGCGGCTATGAAATATCGCAGACTATTGAGGCCATCCGTCACACTTCGGAGTCGGAAGGTTTTATTTTGCTTCCGCTGCACGGCGAACTTTCCCCCAAAGATCAGGACGCCGCGGTGGCGCGTTACGGCCAGCGCAAAGTGGTCGTTTCCACCAATGTCGCCGAGACCTCGCTGACCATTGACGGCATCCGGCTGGTGATTGACAGCGGCCTGGCGCGCATTCCGCGTTACGATCCGTATCGCGGCATCAACACGCTGCTCATCGAGAAGATCAGCCAATCGTCAGCGGACCAAAGGACGGGTCGGGCGGGCCGCACCGCGCCGGGTGTTTGCATGCGGCTTTGGTCACGGGAGGAACATGGACATCGTGCGGTGCAGGAACTGCCGGAAATCAAGCGGCTTGACCTGGCCGAAGTGGTGCTCACGCTCAAAGCTGCCGAGGTCGAAGATTTGCGGAAATTCCGCTGGCTCGAACCACCCGATGAACAAAGCCTGGTCCACGCAGAGGAATTGTTGGTGGATTTGGGGGCGCTTTACAATGTGGCACAGGTGTCCTCACCTGTGAACGAAAACCAGATTGGCAGAATTTCAGAACACAGGCCGGAGGCCTGTGCCACACAAATCACGCCCATCAGCCCCAAGATCAGCGTGGCACAGGCGTCTCCGCCTGTGAACGAAAACCAGATTGGCAGAATTTCAGAACACAGGCCGGAGGCCTGTGCCACACAAATCACCCCCATCGGCCGCAAGATGCTCGCGTTTCCGCTGCATCCGCGTTATTCGCGCATGTTGCTTGCCGCCCACGAGTATGGTTGCGTTCATCAAGCCTGCCTCGTTGCCGCGCTCACGCAGGGGCGCGACTTGCTGCTCCGTAATGTTGACCGCGACACGAACTCGTTCCGCGAGGATTTGCTCGGCGAGAAGGCGTCATCGGATTTCTGGATTCTCATGCGCGCGTGGGCTTATGCGGCGAAGAACCAGTTTCGTCTCGACGCCTGCCGCCGGCTTGGCATTCACGCCGTTACCGCGCGGCAGGTTGGGCCGCTGTTCGAACAGTTCCTTCGCATCGCCAAAGACGAAGGTCTTGATGTCAAACCGCGCGAAGTGAAGGACGAGGCGTTGCAAAAGTGCATTCTCATCGGGTTCAGCGACCGGGTGGCGCGGCGGCTGGATCAAGGCACGCTGCGGTGTGAATTGGTCCACAATCGTCGCGGTGTGCTGGCGCGTGAAAGTGCAGTGCAACACAGCCCCTTGTTCGTTGCCGCCGAAGTCCGCGAAGTCGAGGGCCGGGAAGTGAACACCATTCTTTCCCTCGCCACCGCCATTGAGGTGGACTGGTTGCGCGAACTTTACCCCGAAGACATGGAATCCGACCTGCATGTCCAATTCGATTCAACGGCCAAGCGGGTGCAAGCTGCGGAGCTGGTGAAATTTCGCGGCCTGGCGCTGTCGGCCAAGCGCGTTGAACCGCCGCCGGCCGACAGGGCGGCACGATTGCTGGCCGATGAGATCATTGCCGGACGATTGCCGTTGCCGAATTGGGACCACAGCGTCGAGCAATGGCTGTTGCGGCTGCGCCTGCTTTGCCAGCATTGTCCCGAACTCCAGCTTCCACCCATCACCGAAGACGACCGCAGGCACATCATCGGACAGCTTTGCCACGGCGCGGTGAGTTACAAGGACATCAAGGAACGCGAAGTGAAACCGGTCGTGATGTCGTGGCTGTCCGCGGCGCAACGCGAATTGATGGACAAGCACGCGCCGGAGCGGTTGACGCTGCCGAACGGCCGGACGCCGAAGGTGGCTTACGAGACAGCTGGCCCGCCGCATATTTCGTTGCGCATCCAGGAGCTTTACGACGTGACCCAGACGCCGAAGATTGCGCTGGGCCGCGTACCGGTGCTGGTTCACATTTTGACCCCGGGCATGAAGCCGATACAAATTACACAGGACCTGGCCAGTTTCTGGCGCGAGCACTATCCGCGCATCAAATCCGAGCTGCAGCGGAAATATCCGAAACATCTGTGGCGATGAAAAAAGAAATCATTTGTAGCGTCGAGCCTGCGGCTCGAACGAATCGAGGCACAGCCCCGACGCTACAGCTTTGCCCGAAGTGCGGGCTGTGCTGCAATGGTGTCTTGTTTGCCGATGTGGAATTGCGAAAGGGCGATGACGTCCAACGACTGGCCGAACTTGGATTGTCGTTGGAGGGAAAAGGCCGCCAACGGGCTTTCGCGCAGCCGTGCGCCTGTTTCAATGGCATGCTTTGCCGGATTTATGCGGAACGTCCCGCGTATTGCCGGGCGTTTGAATGTGGTTTGTTGAAGCGCGTTCAGGCTGGTGAGCTTGGCGCAGGTGCGGCGTTGGAAACGATTGCCCAAGCCAAACGTCAGGTGGAAAAAGTTTGTGAACTTTTGCGCGGCACGGGTTCGGATGACGGGCGACTCGCGTTGAGTCAACGCTACGGGCGGGCCATGAGCGAGCCGGTTGATTTATCTGGCGGGGAAACGTCAGCCAGATTGCCCGGTAAACTGATGACAATCTATCGCAATTTGATGCAGACGCTCCAGCGGGATTTTTTAGCGTGAGGTTTGTAGCGGCGGTCTGTGACCGCCGGAAATTTCAAATGGCGACGGTCGCAGACCGCCGCTACAACTAACTCCAAAACCTGTCGCCCAACCGAGTTTTTGGCCTATGCCGATATCCTGCGGGACATTTTTTTTGTGAGTGTCACCCGCCAGGGCTCGTCATCGGTGTAACTCACCTGGGCAAACCAAATGTAATAAAATTCACCATCATCCTCAAACATCCACTGCTGCACCGGGTCCCCGGCTTTCATTCGGAACGTCATGCCGGGCTGGTTGCCCCAATCCGAACCCAAGGGCACTTCCGAATCCTCCATTTCCACCGGCCCGCCAAGCAGTCCCAGCACCTGGGATGGGCTCCAACCTCCCTTGATTTGGCCAAACTTCTTTTTGAATGACGGTTTGAACCACAACATATATTGGACTGTCTGATTAACCCAAGTTGAACTCCGAAGAACTAGCGGCGCAAGCAGAAACTGGCCGTAGCGCAGGCTTCCAGCCTGCGGGTCCGGGTGACTTTCCAGTCACCCGAAACGGAACTGGGAAGTTCCTCAACCAGCAGACAGGAATGTCTGCTCTACAATAAAGAGGGCCGCGACGAATCGCGGCCTTTGGTTTTTTGATGGGAAACTACTTCACCAGTGTCCGGCAGAACCGCTCAATTCGTTCCAATCCCTTCTCAAGGTTCGCCATGCTGGTGGCGTAGCTGATGCGGATGTAATCGTCCGCGCCGAAGGCGATGCCGGGCACGGCGGCGACCTTCTCCGCTTCGAGCAGCTTCGCGCAGAATTCAGTGGACTTGAGGCCGGTCCTGGAAATGTTCGGGAACAGGTAAAACGCGCCCTTTGGGTTGACGCACGAAATACCCGGAATGCGGTTCAATTTCTGGTGTGCGAAGCGGCGGCGTTTGTCAAATTCCACTAGCCAGGCCTTCAAATGATCCATTGAACCGGTGATCGCGGCCAGCGCACCCTTCTGCGCGAATGACGTCGGGTTGCTGGTGCTGTGGCTTTGCACGGCGTCAATTGCTTTCGCAATCGGCTCCGGCGCGGCGAGAAATCCCAAACGCCAGCCGGTCATGCTCCAGGCCTTGGCGAATCCGTGAACGATGATGGTGTGATCCTGGTGCGCGGGCGAGAAGCTGGCAACGCTCTTGTGCACTGCGCCGTCGTAAAGCAGGTGCTCATAAATTTCATCGCTCATGATGAGCACGCCCTTTTCCACGCAAACGTCGCCCAGCGCCCTGGTTTCCTCCGGCGTATAAACGCTGCCCGTCGGATTGCTCGGCGAGTTCAAGATGAAAAGCCGCGTGTTGGGCGTGATGGCGGCGCGGAGTTGCGCGGGTGTGACCTTGAATTCGGTCTTGTCGGTGGTTGGCAGAATCACCGGTTTCGCGCTCGCGAGCTTCACCATTTCCGGATAACTCAACCAATACGGCGCGGGAATGAGCACTTCATCGCCCTCCTGGCACGTCGCCAGAATGACGTTGTAACACGAATGTTTGCCGCCACAACTCACGATGATTTGCGACGGCTTGTAAGTGAGGCCGTTTTCGCGCTTGAACTTGTCGGCGATGGCCTGGCGCAATTCCGGGATGCCGCTGGACGGCGTGTATTTCGTGAACCCGGCGGCGAGCGCCCTGGCGGCGGCGTCCTTGATGTGTTGCGGCGTGTCGAAGTCCGGCTCGCCGGCGCCGAAGCCGACAACGTCCTCGCCCGCGGCCTTCATGGCCTTGGCCTTGGCGTCAATGGCCAGGGTGAGCGACGGCGACAGTGAAGCAGCGCGTTGAGAAATTTTGTAGTTCATAATTTTAAAACGCGGAAAGATTACGAGCGATGCGCTGAAATTCAAGAAAGGAAATTGAACGAGAGGTGATGAAGTCGCCAACAGACGGCGCTGGTTTTGATTTGTTGCTTCGGTAGGGCGGGCGCTGCCGCGCCGCTCGTCCATATGCCAAAGACGGCGCGCACGGAGTGACGCGCCCCACCTTTCATTCACTTCGTCAAATAATACTTCCGGGTGTATTCCTTGACCATGCGGTCGGTGGTGAAATGTGGGACGAGCGTGACCATCGCGCGGCGGATGCGCTTAATCCACTGGCGCGGAATGCCTTGTTCGTCGCGGTCGAAGAACATCGGAATGACCTGTTCGGTGAGCGTCTGGTAAAGATTGGCGCTGTCCACGCGATCCTGTTCCTCGACGTTGTCCGGATTGGAATCGCCGCCGATGGCAAAACCATTGGTGCCGTCGTAGCCTTCGCGCCACCAGCCGTCGAGGACGCTGAAATTCAGGCAGCCATTGCAGCCGGCCTTCATGCCGCTGGTGCCGGAGGCTTCCAGCGGTCGGCGCGGGTTGTTCAGCCAAACGTCGCAGCCGGAAACCATCTGCCGCGCGATGTGAATGTCGTAGTTTTCGACAAACACCACACTGCCCACCAATTCGCCCTGTTTGCTGAGGTGAATGATTTGCTGGATGAAACGTTTGCCTTCATCGTCGCGCGGATGCGCCTTGCCGGCGAAAATAAATTGCACCGGACGCTGTTTGTCGTGCGCGAGCTTCACGATGTTGTCAAATTGCTGGAAAATCAGCGGCGCGCGTTTGTAGGTGGCAAAACGGCGGGCGAACCCAATGGTCAGCGCGTCAACGTTGAGCAAATGTTCGAAGCGGATGTAATCGCCGGGCGCGATGCGCTGGGTTTGGTGCAACAGCCGGCGGCGGATGAACTCAATCATCTCGCGCCGCAGTTTGTAGCGCAACGCCCAAAGCTCCTCATCGGAAACGAACGACGCGTCGGCCATTTTTTCCCAGAATTCATGGTGGTGAATCGCCGCCGCCCAATCGTGTCCATATTTTTCGTCCCACATCTTGACCACGCCTTCCCGCTTGTCCTTCATTTTTTCCCGCCAGAACTGGCGCACAGAACCCTTCATCCAGCCGAGCAGGTGAATGCCGTTGGTGATGTGGCCGATGGGAACTTTTTCGACGGGCGTGCCGGGGTAAAGGCATTGCCACATGCGGCGGCTGGTGTTGCCATGCAATTCGCTCACGCCGTTGGCGGCGCGCGACACTTTGAGCGCGAGGACGGTCATGCAAAATGGCTCGCGCGCGTCTTCGGGACGCACACGGCCCAGCGGCATGATGTCCTGAAACGGCACGGGCAATTGGTGTTGGTAAAGCAGGAACGCGTAGTCCATCAATTCGGGAGGGAAGCGGTCATGTCCGGCCTCAACCGGCGTATGGGTGGTGAAAATACATTGCGCCCTGGTTGCCGCGCGCGCGTCGGCAAAATTTTGTCCGGCGGCCATTTTTTCGCGGATCAATTCCAGCGTCAGAAAGGCCGCGTGACCCTCGTTCATGTGAAAGACCGACGGTTGCACCCCGAGTTTGCGCAGCAGGCGGACCCCGCCGATGCCGAGCAGGATTTCCTGCATGACGCGCATCGTGTTGTCGCCGCCATAGACGCGCGCCGTCAAATCGCAGAAATGCTGGGCGTTTTCCGGGCGGTTGGTGTCGAGCAAATACACCGGCACGCGCCCGACGTTCGCGCGCCAGACCTGAAAGAAGACGCGGTTCATGTCAATTTCCACGTCGCACACGACCGGCTGGCCGTTGGCGTCCAGCACGGGTTCGAGCGGCACGTTTTTCGGGTCCACCAGATTGTAGAATTCGGTCTGCCAGTTGTTCGTGTCAATGGCCTGTTGAAAGTAGCCTTCGCGGTAAAACAAACCGATGCCGACGAAGCCGAGGCCGAGGTCGCTGGCGGATTTCGCGTGGTCGCCGGCCAGGATGCCGAGTCCGCCCGCCGAAATCGGCAGCGACTCGTGAAAACCAAATTCGGCGGAAAAATACGCGACGGGATTTTGGAGCAATTGCGGGGCATTTACGTGTCCCCAGGTGGTTTTGCTCTGGAGATACGACTCGAAATTGAGCAGCACGGCCAGGGCGCGATGCTCAAAGTCGGCGTCCTGCAAACGGACGCGCAGTTCGTATTCCGAGACTTCGCGCAGAATGGCGGCGGCATTATGATACAGGTTCTGCCAGCTGCGCGGCGAGAGTTCCTGGAATAAATCCTGCGCTTCCTGGTCCCAGCTCCACCACAAGTTGCGGGACAACTTGTTCAAGCCCGCAACCAGCCCGTTCAGTTCCGCGCCCGCGAGAGGTTTCCTTGTCATACGTCTTTGGTCCTAAATGTTGCGTTGACTGGCACAAATGGCCAGTTACCGGCGCTGACACTAATTGCGGGCGCGTTGTTCGGCAATAAAAATTGAATCGCGTTCCAATGCTATCAACCGAACAATCTGACTCCGACTTCCATCCAGACTAATCCGAATGGAACTCCGATTCGGCATCACGAGTATTTGGCGTTCCCAAACCAGAATTTTGCCCGGGGGGATGGCATAACTATTGCGGCTATCGGAGGCGTGAAAGTGACTTCCCGGAAGATTTGGAAAGAAGGGAAATCCAGTGGGGAAACAAAAATTGGCAGCTCGAAGCTGCCCACGCTTTGGATCGAATGTCACAATCCGAGACATTCATACGCGAGCGGCTTGAAGGTGCCAGGCAGGATATAAAAGGATTGCGTGGAAGTTTAAAAAATGTAGTCGCATGAAAGCGACCCTTATCAAAGAGAAAAAATCGGTTGAGCCGTCGCCCCAGGTGCAAACCGCGCCGGGCAATTTGGAAAACCGGATCGGGGCCGAACCAACCTGCGAGCGTGACTTGTTGCGGACGCTGATTGACGGCCTGCCCGATAACATTTTCATCAAAGACCGGCAAAGCCGGTTTCTGATCAGCAATCTGGCGCACGTACGGACGTTGGGCGTGACCCGTCTCGACGAGGTGATTGGTAAAACCGACCTCGATATTTTTCCGCCGGAATTAGCCAATCGATATTATGGGGATGAACAGGCGCTGATGGAATCCGGCCAATCGCTGAATCGGGAAGAAATGGTGGTGAATCCGCGAACCGGCGAGAAGCGCTGGCTGCAAACCACGAAAGTGCCGCTGAGAGACAAGGAGGGGAAGGTCGTCGGGCTGATGGGCATCAACCGGGACATCACGGATCGGAAGCGGGCGGAAGAGGCGCTGGCCAGTGCGCATCGGCTGTTGGAAGCGATGCTGGACAACATTCCTGACCGGATTTATTTTAAAGACACCCAATGCCGGTTCGTTCAATGCAACCGGGCGGTTGCCAGGCGCGTGGGCGTGGAAGATCCCAAACAGGTCATCGGTAAAACGGACTTTGATTTTTACCCTCCGGAAAAGGCCGAGGAGTTCCGGAAGGATGATCAAAGGATTATGCAGAGCGGCGAGCCGTTGCTCAACAAGACCGAGCAGGTCATCAAGCCCAACGGCGAAATGACTTGGTCGTCCATTGCCAAAGTGCCGCTGCGAGACAGGGAAGGGAAAATCGTGGGTTTGGTGGGCATCAGCCGGGACATTACGGATCAGAAACGAGCGGAGGAGGTCCTGCGCCAATCGCGCGACGAACTGGAGAAACGGGTCGCCGAACGCACCGCTGAACTTTCACACGAACGCCTGCTGCTGCGAACGCTCATTGACAACCTGCCGGACGGCATCTACGCCAAGGACACCGCCGGCCGGAAGACGCTGGCCAATCCGGCTGACCTGAAAAACCTCCGCTGCAAAACCGAAGCCGAGGCGATCGGCAAAAGCGATTTCGATTTTTATCCGCACGACATTGCCGAAAAATTCCAAGCCGACGACCAGAGTGTAATTCAGGGCCAGCCGGTCATCAACCGGGAGGAGTATTTCTTCGACGGCGAGGGCCAGAAGCGCTGGTTGTTGACCAGCAAGCTGCCGTTGCACGATCAAAACGGAACAATCGTCGGTCTGGTGGGCATCGGCCGGGACATCACGGAACGTAAGCGGGCGGAAGAGATGTTGGTCAGGGAACGCCTCCTGCTGCGGACGCTGATAGACAACCTGCCGGACGGCATTTACGCCAAGGACACCGCCGGCCGCAAGACCCTGGCCAATCCGGCCGACTTGAAGGTTATGGGGTGCAAGACGGAAGCCGAGGCCGTCGGCAAGAGCGATTTCGATTTCTTTCCCAAGGACATTGCCGAAAAATTTTGGGCCGACGATCAAAAGGTGATTGAGGGCCAACCGGTCATCAACCGGGAGGAGTATTTCTTCAACGAAAAAGGCCGGAAATGTTGGTTGTTGACCAGCAAGCTGCCGTTGCGCGATCAGGACGAAAAGATCTTCGGCCTGGTGGGCATTGGCCGGGACATCACCGACCGGAAACTGACCGAAGCCAAGCTGGCTCATGAGCGCGACCTGCTGAACACCCTCATGGACAACACGCCGGACCTTTTTTACTTCAAGGACCTTCAGTCGCGCTTCGTGCGGGTGAGCAAATCCACGCTGAAGTATTCATTTGAATCGGCCCTGAAACGCCACCGCTCCAGTCACCAATCCCCTGACGCCGGGGAACTGCCACCGCACCTGGCCAGCCTGGAAGAGTTCAAAAAGTATCTGATTGGCAAAACGGATTTCGACGTCCTCGACGAGGAACGCGCCCGGTCGACATACAACGACGAGCAGGAGATCATCCGTACCGGCCAGCCCATCATCGGCAAACTCAGACGCACGACCATGCCCGACGGCACGGTTGGCTGGCGGATCACCAACAAGATGCCCTGGCGTGACAAGGACGGGAAGATCATCGGTACCTTCGGCACTGGCCGGGACATCACAGCCATCAAGGAAGCTGAAGCCAAGCTCGAGCAAAGCCACAAACAGCTTCTGGAAGTCTCGCGCCAGGCCGGGATGGCTGAAGTGGCCACCAGTGTCCTTCACAATGTCGGCAATGTGCTGAATAGCGTCAATGTCGCGTCCTCTTGTGTTGCCGACAGCCTCAGGAACTCCAAGGCAGCCAACCTGTCCAAAATTGTCGCTTTGCTGCGTGAGCACGAAGCGGACTTGGGCCATTTCATCGCCAATGATCCCAAAGGCAAACAGTTGCCCGGGTATCTGGCGCAACTGGCCGGGTATCTGGCTGGCGAACAAACCGACGCTTTGGATAAACTTGCCCGGCTGCAAAAGAACATCGAGCACATCCGGGAAATTGTTGCCATGCAACAAAACTACGCGAAGGCTTCAGGTGTCCTTGAGTCGTTGCCCATTGTTGATCTGGTGGAAGACGCCGTTCGAATGAATGTCGGCTCACTGGAGCGTCATAATGTAAAGATGCTGCGCGAATATTCCGAAACGCCCCTGGTTTTGGTGGACAAGCACAAAGTGCTGCAAATTTTGGTGAACCTGATCAGCAATGCCAAACATGCCTGCAAAGATTCTGAAAAGCCGGACAAACAAATCACCCTGCGCGTGGCGAATGAAAAGGAACGGATCAAAATATCAGTCATTGATAACGGCGTCGGCATTCCCGCGGAAAATATGACCCGGATTTTCAATTACGGATTCACAACCAGAAAAGACGGCCACGGCTTCGGCCTTCACAATGGCGCCCTGGCCGCAAAAGAAATGGGCGGAAGCCTTGCCGCTTTCAGCGAAGGACCGGGGCGGGGAGCCACCTTTACGCTGGAACTGCCAATCCAGGGACAAAAGGCAAACGTATGAACGTCAACCCGGATAAAAATCATCGGATTCTGGTCATTGATGACAACAAGGCCATACACGAAGATTTTCGCGCAATCCTGACCAAGCCCAAAGCTCCGTCGCATGATATGGCCGAAGCTGAAGCCGCCTTGTTCGGCGACGCAATGCCGCAAATTGAATTTCCGGAATTCCAGATTAATTCCGCGTTTCAGGGGCAGGAGGGGTTGGATTTAATCGAGAAAAGCCTTCAGGAAAATCAGCCTTACGCCATGGCCTTCGTGGATGTTCGCATGCCGCCCGGATGGGACGGCGTTGAAACCACGGCAAAAATCTGGCAAAAGTACCCCGATCTGCAAGTCGTTATTTGCACCGCCTATTCGGATTATTCGTGGGAAGAAATGTTGAAAAAACTCGGCTATTCCGACCGGTTGGTCATTCTGAAAAAGCCGTTCGATAATATCGAAGTTTTGCAACTGGCCATTTCCATGACTGAAAAGTGGCGGCTCTATAATCAGGCCAAGCTCCGGTTGGAAGATCTGGAAAAAATGGTCCAGGAACGCACCGTCCAACTGGAAGCCACCAACAACGAACTGGTTGCCGCCAATCGACTGTTGATGATAGCGACGGAAAAAACGCAGAAAATGGCCCAAGCCGCGCTGGTCGCCACCGAGGCCAAAAGCGAATTCCTCGCCAACATGAGTCATGAAATCCGCACTCCCATGAACGGCGTCATCGGCATGATCAATCTGTTGCTCGATACGCCGCTGGCGCCCGAACAGCGCGAGTTCGCCAATACAATAAAAATTAGCGCCGACAGTCTGTTGTCCATCATCAATGACATCCTCGACTTTTCAAAAATTGAAGCGGGCAAGATGACCATTGAAAAAGTGGATTTTGACCTGGGCGAGACGGTGAAAAATTCCATCGTGCTGCTCCAGCCGCGGGCAAAAGACAAAGGGCTGGCCCTGCATTATGCAATCCATCAAGACGTTCACACCCGCCTCGTGGGCGATCCCACGCGGCTTCGGCAAATCCTGCTTAACCTGTTCAACAACGCCATCAAATTCACCGATCGGGGCGAGGTCTTTCTGGAAGTCGCGCAACTCAGCGAAAAGGATGGAGAAACTGAATTGCGTTTTTCCGTCCGCGACACCGGCATCGGAATGTCGGAAGAAGTTCGGAAAAAATTATTTCAATCCTTCACGCAAGCGGACTCGTCCACGACCCGCCGGTTCGGCGGCACGGGTTTGGGGCTGGCCATTTGCCGCAAGTTGGTTGAATTGATGGGCGGATCCATCAACGTCACCAGCGATCCGGGCAAAGGTTCAACCTTCTGGTTCACCCTTCCATTCGCGAAACAAAAACCGCACGACCTGGTGAGTGATGGATCAATTGCCCAGCCGGAATCTACCAACGGCGCCGATGCGATGGCAGGTTCCGCTGCGCCAAACAGCCCCCGTGTTCTTTTGGCTGAAGACAATAAAATCAACCAGTTGGTTGGGGTGAAGCAGCTCCAAAAACTTGGTTACGATGTGGATGTCGCGCGTAACGGGCTTGAAGCGGTGGAAGCCTGGAAACGGGACAAATACAGCGTCATTCTGATGGATTGCCATATGCCGGAGATGGACGGATATGAGGCCACTCGAAAAATTCGTAAATTGGAAGCAGAGCAAAATTTGCCACACGCGCGAATCATTGCGTTGACGGCCAGCGTGATGAAAGAGGACCGTGAACTTTGCCTGGCCGCGGGCATGGACGATTACATTGCCAAGCCGGTGGACACCGGCGAATTAAAAGGCTTGCTTGAAAAAGCAACCCCGCGCCGGACAGATATTAATTGTGCGTTGAAACCATCCAATCAATGACCAGCGAATGTGGCAACCCATAGTTTGGCTTCCCCAGCCCGCCACAAGTCAGTATTCCGATGAGGAGATGTTGGAAGTCGTTTCCCATTGAACCGGTAAAAATTTCCATTCGCAAATTGGCCGAACGCGGCTGGATTTCCAGCGCGTTCGCTGAGGAATGAAAAAATACTGGCACGTCATCGGCATCGGGATCCAGAACAACCTGACGTATCGCGTCAATTCTTTGGCACAGTTCACGGACCGAGCGCGGCGCGGTAAAAGCGAAAACGATAAACTGCGGAGTTCGGATCGGTGAAATCGTAAATGCCGGCGCTGTTGGTCAGTATCGGCGTCCAAGTAGAAAAATTGGTTGTGGCTTGAATGAGGTTGGTCTGACCCCCAATTCCGAAAAGCCGCATTCGAAACAGGCCGTTGGTCGCGAAGAGGGGGCTGATTTGCGGCGTGTCGAAATTCTTCTGCTCGTTCCAGCGCGCGATGTAGAACGATGGCTTGTCACCCATCATTCGGAAACTTCCGCTGGCATAAAGGCTGTTGCCCAAAACACCGAGACCAGAGATGGAGGGGTTGCTCAGACCGGGATAAGTGGCACCGTTGCCGAGCGCGGACCAATTTGTGCCGTCCCATTTGGCGATGCGATTAACCGGTGTGCCGCCCATGTTGGTGAACGTGCCGCCGGCGTAAAGATTCCCGCCCATGGTCGCCAGTCCGTTGATAACGCCGCTGCCAACCAGCCCGCTGCCAAGATTCGTCCAGTAATTGCCATTCCACAGGGCAATCTTGCTGGCCGCCACGCCGCCGGCATTCGTGAACTGTCCGGCAACATACAAATTGGTGCTGATGACGGCCATGGTGGTGACGTTGCTGCTAAGTCCCGTGCCCATTACCCATCCATAGGTGCCGTCGAAGCGCATGATATTGTTGCAGCCGACGTAGCCGGAAGGGGGATTGGTATATTCACCGAGGTAGAAATAGCCGCCGATGAAAATGTTGGTGCCGATGCAGGCCAACGCGGCCATGCCAAGGTTGGGACCAATAGAAGTTTCCCAATCGGTATAAGGCGGAAAGTTGATGGCAACACCCTGCCAGCTCGAACCGTCCCAACGGGAGAAAAACGGGGTGTTGTAATAGCTGACATTGTAAAACGGCGCGCCCACCGCATAAACGCCGTTCGAGCGGACGAGAAGGGAAGCCACCACGCCGCCGGGCCCGCTGCCCATCGCGGACCAGTTTGTCCCGTTCCAGGAAGCGATGTTGGTTACCGGCACACCGCCGGCGTTTGTGAAATAGCCGCCGGCATAAACGTAATTATTGGTGAGGGCGATGGTGAGAATACCGCTGCCGATGGGGCCGCTGATGACGCTTGACCCGCTGATGCCGGTGCCGAGCGGATACCAATTCGTGCCGTCGAAGCGGCCGATCAGGTTCACGTTGGTTTGTCCCGCCCAATAAAACGAGCTTCCGCCTGTGTATAAATTTGTCCCATTGCCAGCCAAAGCCCGGACGGAGGCATAAATGCCATTGATTTGGCCGGCGGTGCCAACGGCATTCCAATTCGTGCCGTCCCAAGCTGTAAGGCCGTTCATCAATTTGTTGCCTGCTGTAAGAAAATTACCGCCCACATACAGATTGGCTCCGGCAGGATACACCCGCCCCCCTTGCGCGCTCAATCCGCTGCCGGCGCCAGCCCAAGAGACACCGTTCCACACAGCGAAACGCGATGCGCCGACACTTCCAGCATTCGTAAATGATCCTGTGGCGCAAATGAGATTGTTGAAAACGGCGATGCTTTGCGCCCCGCTGTTGAAACCGTTCCCAACCAGCGACCAATTTGCCCCATCCCACTTGGCCACTCCGGAATACGGTGACGACCCGAACAGGCCGCCAGCATACAAATTGCTGCCGTTCAGCATCAGCGAAGTCACGGTGCTGTTAAGACCGCTGCCTAATGCCGACCAACTCACGCCATCCCAACGCGCCACATTGCTGACCAGCAACGACCCGGCGTTAGTGAACGAGCCTCCGGCATAGACGATGCCGTTGGTGACGGCCAACGCCCCTACCTGATCAAAATTGGTACCCAACCCGCTACCCAGCACCGACCATGTGCTGCCGTCCCAGCGGCCGATCCGATTCATCGCCAGGCCATCGGCATTGGTGGTGAAGTAACCGGCCGCATAAAGGTTCCCGCCATCCACCGCCAGGGCGTAAACCGCGCCATTTAAACTGACACTGCTCCAGGTGTTGCCGTCCCACTTCGCCAAACAGGTCGCCGCCACACCATTCACGTTGGTGAAAACGCCCCCCGCATAAAGCGTGTCACCGACGAAAGCCAGATCATATATCACGGTTATCGGCGGCCCCGAGAACTGACCGATGCTTGACCATTGCGCGCCATCCCAGACCTGCACCGTCGTATTGGTGTTTGAAACGCCCGTTCCACTGACATAAAGCCGGCCGTTGTGGGTTGTGACGGCAAGAATGAATCCGCCCGGACCCGGCCAGCCGAACTGCGCGTCCCAATGCTCATCGCCCGGAACTGCGTGCGACGAAAACGTCGAGAGGAGAAAAACCGCCATACAGCCTGTGTGAGCGAAAGAAATAAACTTTTTCATCTGATTATCCCGGGTCTGAAACGCCATCATGATAGCCGGGACATAGTCATAAGGCAAGCTTTTTTCGCCGATGCATCGTTTTACTTTCTCCTTCGCACTCCAGCCAATCACGACTCCTAACCACCAGCTTCAGCCTGCGCCTCCTCGCTTTTGAAAGTCGCGGCGGCAATTTACCCGCCTGTTTTCATTCGCAATTTGCCGTTGCGTGGATAAATTTTGCCTGCGCGAATGAAAAAATACTGGCACGTCATCGGCATCGGGATTCAGAACAACCTGACGTATCGCGTCAATTACCTGACGCGAACGCTGTTCAGCTTCATCCCGCTGTTCGCCATGCTGTCACTCTGGCGCACGATTTACGCGGGGAAAGAGCAGGGGAGCGCCCTCGGCGGTTACACCCAGGCGCAGATGATTTTTTATTACCTCATGGTCGCCGTGGTGGACGTGCTGACGGCGGTGAACGAGGATGACTGGCAGATCGCGGCGGACATCCGGGAAGGCAACATCAGCCAGTTCCTGCTCAAGCCGATTGATTATCTGCGGTACCGGCTGTGCCTGTTTTTATCCGGGCGCATCACGTTCATCGCCATGGCGGGCGTGCCGCTGGCCGTGTTCATCTTCTGCTTTCGCGAATATTTTGTCGGCCCGGCAAACGCAACGGCGCTGCCCGCTTTTGTGATTTCGCTGGTGCTGACGGCGCTGCTGCAATTTTTCATTTCCTACACGATGGCCATGCTGGCGTTCTGGCTGCTGGAAATTTCCACGTTCATCTTCATCCTGTTCGCGCTCGAATATCTCGCCAGCGGCCATTTGTTCCCGCTTGACCTGTTGCCGCCGGTCATCGGGCACGCGCTCTTTTTCACGCCGTTTCCGTCCATGCTTTACGTTCCCATCGCCATTTACATGGGCAAAATAGCCGGGACCGCCATCTGGTTCGGTTTGCTGGTGCAATTGCTGTGGCTGCTGCTGGCGTATGTCGCCGCCCGGTTTATGTGGCGGCGCGGCGTGAAAAAATACTCGGCTTTTGGAGGATGACGGGCTGAGTTGAAAGTTGGGGGTTGAGAGTTGAAAGCCAGCAACTGTCGCCGATGCTGTCCGCCAAGACTCACATCCGCGGACAGTTTTTTAATCCGCCACCGAATTATTTGCGGGAGATGTCGTCCCGATGGAGCTTGGATTTTTTGCTTTCGTTTTCGACAAAGATGTCGGGCCGGCAGTGCGGGGGTGCGGCTGAATTGAAACTTCCAAAAAACTCTCGACACGGTTCGAAAACGGGTGTATTCAGAAAACAGTTGGGGAAATCCGGGCTTCAAAGTGCTGTGATGTTTGGCTGTCTTCTTAGGGACTCGTGGTTTTCTGTTGGTGCAGGTTCATTCCAATTGCCTGAAAGAATTGGACGTCAACAAACCTTCACGAAAGCGAGGTCCAGAATAAAACCATGGAATAATTTTATGAAAAGGCCATTTGATTTGATGATTGTTCTCGGTGTCATTTTTCTTACCGCATCATGCGCTACTGATACTGAGAGAAAGATTTACAAAACGACAGCAGAACTGAATGATGTCGAGAAATCACTGAATTATTGGGGAAAGGTCGCGATGTCCGAGCCGGTGTTCATTGAAAATAAAGGCCAGTTCAAAGTTGCCTTTAATGAGGATGCGACCAATTATGTTCAAGCGGCGCGAAGTAACATCAGCGGGGCTTCCCGTTCTGCCTTGGAGACAAGTCTGTATCTGGGTTTGGCTTTACAGGGCCAGGTTACTCCGCCAATTTCCACCAGTTTAGCTGCCAGTTCAAATTCCACCAATCAATCCGGTGGAGCGAGTTTGCCAAATCAGGCCGGAGGCGCCTTAAACGCTTTCACGCCACTGCTTGCTTCGGGCGCGCTTGCGCCTGCGATTGATGAACGGCAGGCGGTGCAAAAGGGAATCAATGACAAAATAGCCGAGCAACTTCTCGCGTTTATGGCTAATCCAAGTGTCAGCAACAGTGAGCAACAAATTGTTTTTGGAGTCATGCAAATCACCTGCCAGCCGGGACAGAATACCAAGCATGGATATTTGGCGGATTTGAATGTTTCACTGGGTTATGGGCGTATCCCGGATACAAATTCTCCCTATAAAGAAGATACGGACGGCTTTCTAGACAGGGACGGCATTCAGGAGAATACGAATTGTTCCCCGGGTATTTTTGCCGTCTTACCACTCGTGGACAGCAGGAATGTCGAGTTACAGAACAGCGACCGAAGTCAAATCGAATTGGCATCCGCATTATCAGTGGCCTTCGCGGCAAAGGGGATAAATGCGGCTGCCAAGAGCCTGTCAGACTATGTCAAGCGGCAGGAATCGGATATGGAGACACGCAATTCACTTCCCGTTGTGACTTCTTATACCGACGGTTCGACTTTTGGGTTTCAGATTTATCCATCGTTTCAAGCCATTGAAAATCCCAGCAAAGCCAAATCGGCAGACGATGTTTTGGAACCCATTACTTTTCCCGCCGTCGTTGCCATCATCATTAATAAGGAAGCTTACTACTATACAACAACAGATTACTCAACGAATTACTATACAACGAATCATGATGAAATAATAACGAATCGTATCGAAGTAACGCCCGGTAATCGTTTAAAAAATCCCTGGAATTATCTGGTGACCGAATCAGAGACGCGTTGGATTCCCTTTAAACATCCATACTTTGTAAATCATTCGCCTTTTGACAGATTTTTAATGGATAGCTGGCTTTTCAAGCGTTTGACGGATCCCTCACTTTCTGATCGAGTCAGACGAGCCCAGTTGATTGGCAAAGCAACTGATGCCCTGGACTCGTTGGCTACAAATAAAATGGTTAGTGATCAACATGAATATCAATTTCAATGTGACCAATTAAAGATCGCGCGTGATTCATTAGAAACGACCGCCTTGGGTCTTCAAGTGGAAAGACCTCTGCCTAGTGATCTCGGTGATCTTTTTACGGGCGATGGCAAGACAAACAAACCTAGTATTACAGATGTATTTCCCCATGCCGTCTGGCGTGACACGAACACAACGTTCACCATCATTCTCAAAGGGGTGACAAGCAGTGATATTACTGACGTCAACATCGCTGGAGTAAGCTGTCAGGCAAACAGTTCTTATTCTTATACTGAGGGCACCAATAGTGGCGTTGTCCTTAATGTGACACTGCCAAATATATTTTACAACACCGCCAACGCTTCCAACACCGTCGAATTCGTCGTCTTGGCCAAAAATCAACCGCCCATCAGCAAAGTGTTCACTATGCCACTGCAAGGTAAAATTGCCCCTGAAGCGATCGCCACCGTCAACCGGGACACTTCTGGAAAAGTGTCCGGTCTGGATATTAAACCGGGGCAAAATTTGACGGAGCAGCAACTATTGGATGCGATCAAGGACGTTCTTGAAAAAAGCGAGCCGGTTCCCATAACAACCACCATTATCAAATAAATTGTTCCGCAAAAAAAGTGATATAAAAACAATCCCGGAGACGAAGAATATATCAACTTTGCTGGTTGTTCTCAGATGTGGAGCAGCCGGTTTTGGGCATTCATAAAATTCATTGGCAAGGATGATGCGCGCCGGCTAACTTGTATCGTATCTCATCTTGAATGGTTATTTTTGCCGCCGAACAAATGAACTTGAAACGTTACCTGGCGATTTACGCCGCTCTGTGGAAGACGTCGGTGACGCGCGAAATGTCGTTCAAAGGCAACTTCCTCCTTTGGATTGTCGTCGAGCTGGCCTGGTTCGGGCTGCAACTCGCTTTCGTCGGTGTGATTTTCAGCCAGACCACCACCATCGGCACGTGGACGGTGTGGCAGGTGGTGCTGCTCACCGGCACGAGCAATTTCATCCAGGAAATTTACCAGGCGTTTTTCCTCGTGAACTGCACGAACCTCTCCGAACTCGTGCGGACCGGCAAAATGGATTTCCTGTTGTTGCTGCCGGTCAACACGCGGTTTGTCGTCTCGACGCGGCAGGTGGATCTGCCTTCGTTTGCCAACGCCGCGTTCGCCGTTTGCGTCATGATCTACGCGGCGGGGAAATTGCAGCTGCACCCGGCCGCCGGACAACTCCTCGGCTTTGGCGTGTTATGTGTCATCGGGCTTTTGGTGCATTACTCGCTCATGTTCATGCTGGCCTCGGTGAGCTTTTGGACGGTGCGTGCGCAAGGCATCGTATGGGGCTACTACAGTCTGTTCAACCTTGCGCGAATGCCGGACGAGGCGTTTCGCGGCGCGTTCAAGGCCGTGTTCACCTTTGCGCTGCCCGTGCTGCTTGTGTCCAACGTGCCTGTGCGCGTGTTGGCGGACAAATTAACTTCGCCTTCCATGTGGCTGGTGCTGTTGGGCCTGGGCGTCATCTGGGCGCTCATTTCCGAATGGTTCTGGCGGTTCTCCATCCGCCGTTACACCAGCGCGAGCACGTGAGGAAAAAGTCGAGGGTTGAGAGTTGCCCGCCTTCACTTCGTTTCGGCGCGGTCGCGCCGTAGCCAAAGGCGAAGGCGGAAAGGTTGGCAGTAAAATGGCTTTCGGTAGAAAGCCGCACTGCTCAAATTCCCCGAATCATCCGGCGGTCTGCCGACCGCCGCTGCGAACGCGCAACTTGGACGCCTTGTCCGGAACCGTGGCGGCTATTCGTTGTGCGGAATCTTGATCGTGCTCCCGCCGATGAATTCCCGGATAACGGCGTCCCCCGGGATGAGGTCGCAGGTTAAAAGTTGTTTCTTCGTAAAACCTTCCACCGATTCGAGCAGCGCCTTTACCCGGTCGTAACGGATGCGCGCGTCGAGAAAGCCCGCGTAAGGCGCGAAATCCTCCGGCTTGGGCAGCAGACCGCCTTCCCCGATGAAGAACGGTTTGAGCGCGGGCAATTCGAAGGGAAATCCGCCGTTGATGATGTAATCGCCCAGTCCCATGAGCGGGATGATGCTGAACAGCTCTCCGTAACGCACGTAATGCCAGTGCAAAATCGTGCGCAGCGCGCTGTGGTTGCGGTGGCGCGCGTCACGCAACATGCGCCGGATGAGACGCACATCGGTGAACTGCGTGAGCCGGTTCGTGCTCCCGTCGCCTTCGTACAACACGTTCAGCGTTTCGATGTAGAGACGGAATTGCGCGGAGGCATCAATCCCTTCGGTGATGGGCGGGTAAAACCCGTGCAGGCAATCCAGCAAAAGAATCTGGTCCGGCTCAAGCCGCACCTGCCTGGTGCCTACGCGCCGGCCTTCCTTGAAACTGTAAATCGGTTTTTCAACCGTCTGCCCCTCGAGCAGCGCCCGAAGGTGCTGATTCAACAACTGAATGTCCAGCGCTTCCGGCGTCTCGTAATTCCGGTCATTGATCCAGTCGGTCGGATGCTCGACCAGCGACCAGAAATAGTCGTCGAGATTGAGCATCAAAAAACGCAGGCCCTGTTTTTCGAGCCGCTGCGTCAGCTTGACCGTCGTGGTTGTCTTGCCGGAGGAACTGGGGCCGCTCACCCACATCATCCGCAAACGGTTGCCCGCGTTCAGCCGCGCCAGGACTTTCTGCGCCGCCTCGTCCAGCGACCGTTCATAGGCATCCAGCGACGCAACGATCACCTCCTTGATGCGCCCGCTGCGGACCGCGTCGTTCAGGCCGGCCACCGTGTCCACCCCCAGCCGCCGATTTTCTTCGAGGATTTGTTCCATCCGCTCGCGGGGAAAACCGTTGCCGGCGAATTTTTCCGGCGTCAACGCTCCCTCCCGCAGCCAATGCCGTCCCCAGCGATAACATTCGTAGGCATCGGCGGTGTTCTGGAAACCGTAGCTGCGCAGCGTGTGCAACACCTCGTCCTGGATGGACTCAATCGTCGGCGGAAAATTTGAAATCAGGTGATGCGGGTCAGAGTTGAGGCAGACGGTGGCCGCGTCCGCCAGAAAACCCGCGATGTTTTCATCCGAAACCTGTGCGCTGAAAATCTTGTCGTTAATGCCCGGCAGAAAATCCCGGTGAAAACCGCCGATGGATTCCGCGGCGCGCAAAATGGCCCTGCCGATGCGGTCCGAATCGAATTTGACCAGCGCCCGGTTGCGCTTCTGGACCTTGACAATGCGGTTTTGTACTGGCATCACCGCGAACTATACCGCAGCGGGACAAACACTCAATGCCGTTTCAACGCGGCCGATGAAGCGCGAATTCTTGGAGAAATCAGTCGGCCGCCTACCAGTCGGGCAACTTTTGGGTGGTAGTTTTGGTGGAAGTGGCTGGCGCTTTTGGGGTGGAACTGCCGGACGCCTTTGGGGGGGCAGGCTGGGTGACGACTGGCTTGAGCGGCGTTGGCCGGGGCACTTCCTTGTAGTCGCGCGGGATTCCAAACAGCGAAGCGTCCAGCGGCCCTTCCTTGGCCGAAATCAGGGCCAGCGTGATTGTCTGACCGCCGCCGGTGACTTGTGACCTTACCACCATGCCCGGCAACGCGCCCAACGTAGGAGTCATATCCGTGTCCGCGCCGGGGGTTTTGTCCAGCACGGCGTAGTCGGCCCGGATCCGGGCGTAATCCGGATAATTTTTGGCCACCCAGACCATCCCGGTAATGCCACGGGAATTCGTCCACGAATAAAGCTCCGTATCGTAGTCGCCCACTTTCTGGGTTTTGCCCGTGGGCCGCGGCACGGGCGCCCGGGAGGCGGTGCCCGCCGGCTTGGCTTGTTTCATCGGCTGGCCGGGCGATTTTAAATACAGCTTCTGGGTGTGCAACAGCGTGATGGTTTCGCCCGTGTTCAAATCCGTGATGGTGCTCAAGGCCTGCGACTGGCCGGCATACATGTCCATGCGGATCTTGGTGCCCTTGATCTTTATTGCGGCCACCCCGTTGTAGTTCGGGGTGACGATTTGTTGTTGCGTGACCAGATCGGCCTGCACACCGGTGGCGGCGCAAACCAGCGCGAGGGAAGTAAAAATTCGTTTCATGGCGGCACGATAATCCTTCCGTCCTTCGTGGAAGAAAAGCAAAAAACATGAGGTTGCAGCGTTGAGCCTGCGGCTTGCTAAATCGTTCAGATAAAATCGGCGCACAACGCCGGCGCTACAACTTCGAAGCGTCTGCGTCAGTAGTTTCTTCTTGGCTCTCCAAATGCTTTATCTCAGTTGAGCTTATTATGCGAACCAACGATAAGAGGCGATGTGCACAAGATGAAGGCGGGCCGCGTCTGAATTCTGGACAGGGCCGGGCTTCAGAAGGCAGCACTGTCGCCGTCATGCAAAAGGGGTTTGCATGAGTTTCAGTTTCCCACAAGTCATGGAGTTCATCACCGGCGCGCTGCAATTCAGCGTTGCTGGTTACGCCCTGCGACTAAACCGGATCTTCGGGACGGCCCGCGTGGGCTGGTCGCTGTTCTGGGCCTTTACGCTTCTGGCACTGCTCCACTTGTTTCAATCCATTGCGTTGTTCAATTCCGGCGAACCGTTGGGGGTCGAGATTGAGGTGATGTATTCCCTCATTTCGCTGCTGCTGCTGACCGGCATGGTCCACATCGAAACCTTGCTCAAGGAGCGTTTGCGGTTTGAGCGCGAGGAACGGCGTTTGCGGGCCGAATTGGAATCCGAAGTCAAAAAGAAAACGGCGTACCTGAGCCGGGCCATCGAGGAGCTGCAATCGGAAATTGACGGACGCAAACGAATGGAGGCGGAGGTCGAGAAGACGCACAAGGAACTCCTCGCCGCTTCCCGCCAGGCGGGGATGGTGGAGATAGCCGCCGGGGTGCTGCGCAACGTGGGCAATATTCTCAAGAATGCCGATGTCTCCGCCAGCCTGGTTTCCGACCAGGTGAAGCAATCCAAGATCGCCAATGTCGTCCATGTTGGCAACCTGATACGCGAACACGTGAAGGATCTGGGTGACTTTATGGCGCGCGATCCGAGGGGCCAAAAGTTGCCGGAGTATATCGCGGAACTGGCCGAGCATCTGGCCAATGAACAAACCATGCTCTCAAGTGAGCTGGAATCCCTTAGAAAGAACATCGAGGAAGCCGAAGTGGAGCAGGAAAGCTACACCAAGCTCATGAGCAAGGAAGAAGCGGCAAAAGCCGCTGCCCCGCTCGAACAAGCGCCAACGATGAATGGCGACACGCCGGCGCGGCCGGACGTGTAGATTTTCAGGGGATATAAACCGCGCCTCCCCGAAATCACCGTGCATCGCCCTCGCGCGCAACTCCGTCAGCGTGGTTCGTCGTCATGGCCCAACAATCGGGCGAAGTAAAAGCAGCCGGCCGCAATGAGGATTGAAACCGCCACAATGATTTCCGCCTGTGTGCCGGGCTGTTTCAGGTCATCGAACCACTCCTCAATTACCGGGCCCATTTTGCCGTAGAGCATTCCCATCTGCCGCGTCTGGGCCTTGTTGTATCCCAGCATGGATAGGTCATCCGACATATCCGGAGAACGCGTCCCCAGCCAATAAACCACGCCCGCGCCGCCCAAGCCCAGCACCAGCACGATGATGCCAATCATCCTGAGCCGCGCACTGCGCCTGGAGGACGCATGAGGACCGGAAATTTTGTCAATTGGCATCATGTGCGCAGTGTTCTACGCGCACCGCCAGTAAAACACAAGTCCGCCGACGCTGCCGGATTGCCATTTGCGCCTGAACCGGCAATGATGTCCGTTCATGAAACACAATTCGTATTTTGACGGAAAAGTTCAGAGCTTGGCCGTGAACACATTGGAAGGCCCGGCCACGGCTGGCGTGATTGAGCCGGGCAAATACACCTTCAAGACCGACTCGGAGGAACACATGCACGTCGTCGCCGGCACATTGAAAGCGAAAATTCCCGGAGCCTCGTGGCAGACGTTTGCCAGGGGCCAGTTTTTTGTGGTCCCGGCGCATGCGTCCTTTGATGTCGAGGCCGCTGCCGACGTAGCCTATCTCTGCCATTACAAAAAGTAGTTTGTAGCGGCGCTCTGTGAGCGCCGGAAGATGGCAAATGTGGCACAGACCTCTGGTCTGTGTTTTGGCACACAGGCCGGAGGCCTGTGCCACGAGAAGTTGCGTCTTGGCAACATTGCAGACTTGCGCATCCGCGCACTGACTTCGGAGCGCCGGCCTCCGGCCTGGTGAGGGTCGAGAGATTTCAGAAACAACGCGCCGGATCGGAATTCGGCACTCCGCGTTGCCATTAAAGTCGGGGGTAGTGTGATGCGTCTCTTGCGGACTTGCACGGGATGCGATTTGGCCGGGACAACTTGGGAGACTTTTTGCTGCCGGCGGCGATTTGAATCGCACGATGCGCCCAAGCCACCAACTCTTCCCGGTTTTCCAGCACGTCCGGCGGCACTTCGTGATAACCCATCGTCATCACGCGCCCCTTCATCTCGTAGGTGAACGGTCCCATGCCGCGCGCAATATAGTCAGCCTGCGACAGCGTGTCCGTTTTGAAAAACAGCCGGCCCTCGTCCAGAATTGCGAAGAAGGACTCACCCTGATACAACCCATGCGCGCCAAACATTGCCCGGGCACGCACGTCCGGCAACGCGCTCAACTGGTCGAGCACAAATTCTTTGAACGAGTCATCCGCCATTGCTGCGAAAGATTTAACGCAAAAATCGCGGCCTGTCACGCCGCAGCCGAAAGCGAAAGAGAAAGGTGCAAAGTCAAAAAGCAATAGCGGCAACTCTGGGAACATTGCCATTGCGGCGGGTGGAGTTGTTTGTTGGTTGCCTTAAAGCCGGTCGGGATATCGGCCTTTGCTCTGAAGCTTCGGCGCGACCGACTGGCTTCTCCGGAGGTGTGCGCCATGGTTCAAAAATATGTGTTACCTAAAGGAATAGAGGAAGTTGCGCAAATTGCCAATAATTTTCCTTGTCTTTTTCCGGAACATGTCCCATACTTAGACAGTTGTTATGGTATTAAATGTTCCAACTCAAAAAATCCTGGTTGTTGATGACAATCCGATAATTCTAAGGGTCTTGTCTTCGGCCTTCAAAGCCAGAGGCTACGAGGTGTTTACCGCCGTTGACGGTCCCGAGGCCTTCATCATCGTGAGCCGGGAACAGCCGGACCTTATTTTGCTCGATATTTTCTTTCCGCCGGATCTTTTCCAAAGCGGCAACACTTGGGATGCGTTTAAGATTATGAACTGGCTCCAACGCATGGGCGGACCCCAAGCCAAGCATATTCCCGTCATCATCATGTCCGGCGCTGACCCGGGGGAAATCAAGGATCGTTGTCTGGCCGCCGGCGCAGTGGACTACTTCCAAAAACCGATCCAGATGCCCGAACTGCTGGAAGCCATTCAGCAAATCTTCTGCCCGGCTGTGAGCGAAGTGCCGCATGAATTGGTGGTCATTTCAAGTTCCGGTCGCCTGCGCCTTTAGCCAAACATCCGGTGGTAATGCGCTCAACGGGCCGGTGGCAAATTGCCAATAATTTGCCTTCTTTTTGTCCGGAGTATTTGCCATGCTGAAGCCGTTGTTATGGCGTCAAGTCTTGCCACAAAAAAAATTCTGGTTGTTGATGACAATCAGATAATCCTGAATGTCTTGTCGTCGGCCCTCAAATCCAGAGGCTACGAGGTGTTTACGGCCGTTGACGGTCCCGCAGCCTTCACGGTCGTGCTTCAGGAACAGCCGGACCTCATCCTGCTCGATATTTTCTTTCCGCCCGACATCTTCCAGAGCGGTAACACCTGGGATGGGTTTCTGATTATGCACTGGCTCCAACGCATGGGCGGACCCCGGGCCAATCGCACCCCCGTAATCGTCATGTCCGGGGCTGAACCGGTGGAAATCAAGGATCGTTGTCTGGCCGCCGGCGCAGTGGACTACTTTCAAAAACCGGTCAAGATTCCCGAACTGCTGGACGCCATTCAGCAACTCTCCCGCCCGAGGGTGAGCGAAGTGCCGCTTGAAGTGGCGGCCATGTCAAATTCCGAGCAACTGCGCCTCTAGCCAAACCTCTGGCTGCAACGCACTCAACTGGTCGAGCACAAATTCTTTGAAGGAGTCGTCAGTCAAGATACGGGAGAGTCATTTAGGTTTGGCAGCTTGTTCTTTAGCGAGTTGAACCATTTTATCGAACTCATCCTTGCCGCCGAAACGGGAATAGGTTTCTGGCCCCAGTTTTGGAATCAGTTCGTTCAATACGTCCCACTGTCCGGCTTGATATGCGTACCAAGCGTAATATTCATTATAGGAACCGCCGGGATTGGGGTATAGCTGGAAGAAGCGGTCGTAGGCTGATTTGATGTCAGCCCAGACATCAGGCTGCTTCCAGTAATTGGTCTGTTCTGATTTGTCAATGTAACCTTGGCAATAGTTCCAATGGGCGTCGACCAGCACCAAGGGGACCCGACCGGCCCAATTTGTGTTCTGTACACATTCGCGTCCGAAATCAAGCATCGCTTCCCGGGAGCCATACCATTTAGGCTCCAGATAGTAGAGTTTTCTTGAACAGGCTTCATAGTCATTGGGGTTCAATACCATCGCCCGATCAAACCACAGTTCCATTCGATCCTGACCTCCACCCTGGCCCAACATCACGGTCATCATCTGGTGGGCAATTTCCGGGTCTTTGGGATTTAATTTCCAAGCGTGTTCCAAAGCTTTTTCCGCCGTGTCGAGTCGTTCGCTGAAATGTTCCCAGCCTTTGGCGCTGACGGTGTAGGCCCAACCACTGCCGCGGGCATTCCACGCCATCTGGATGTAGGCGGTGCCTTTCAATAACCAGACGATGTAATCATCCGGCCAGTTTTCCAACAGTGGTTTTTCAACGCAACGATAGGCTTGTTGATAATTGTTCGTGTCGCCGCTCATCCAATACAGGTCTTTGTTGGCGATTTCATATGCCTCACGTGCCGGCATGGTCTTGTCGTTGAGGGCTGCCTCAACGTTTTGGCCGATTAATGGCGTAAATTCTCCCCAAATCGGCTGGTTGGCCGTGTTCGTACCGTAGGTGTATAAGATCTGATCCAATGCCCATGTTGCCGCATAGAATTTCCGAACAGGAGGATACGTGCTCTTTTGCATGTCCTTCGCCGTTTGGCAAAATGCCTTGAGAAAGGCTTCCTTGCTGTTCGTCTGGTCGAGCGCGAACCGGATGAAGAGGTATTTTAACATGGGATCGTCACAGCCGGCTTGGACGGCGGATTCACAGTTAGTTGCAATGATCAAGCCCCAAGCTTCATTCGATTCGGTGCAGAGCGATCGTACGCGGGCAAATTCAGTCATGGCACGTTTGACTGGCGCGTCCCATTTTGGACTGGTATGACCTGCTTTTTCGTAAGCCTCAACCAGCGTTTTAAGGTTCCACGCCAATCTTTGCTCTTTGGCCTGCTCGGGGGAAAGAGTGGGTTGAATTGGCTTCGGCGCAGTCGTTTTTTTACAACCCGTCGCCGTGAGAAGAAGAAAACCCGTCGTACCTAATACCGCGAGCCACACCAGCAAGATTGAATTCGCGAGCTTCATGTCGCCTCATCCTTTGTAAAGGATATTACTAGTGCCCAAGTGTTTTTTTCATTTTGCAAGTGGCGGCGGGGTGTTCTGCTGGCTCTTCTGAAGGGCCTCTGCTCCGATTTTGACCAGAACAAGCCTCCGCAAATTGTCGGACGGTTTTGAGGGGTCCGGCCCCTTAAGCATGCCGGCTATGTTGCGCGTAATCTGGACCGGGGTCAGGATGAGGCCCCAGGGGAATCCCCACCAGCCGAACACGGCCGAGAACAGCACGCCGCCCAACTGGCTTTTGGTCGCACAGGAACGGCAGGAGACCTGCGGCTTGGTGGTCCATCGTGTCAAAAACAGGGCTGACCAGACTTGATGGACTTTGTGAACGTCAATCGGGCCGAGTCCACGGCACTTGGGACAGTTGCCCCGGAAAATTTCCTCCACCTGCCGGTCAATCACGTCCGGCGGGACTTTTTGGGCAACGCTGAGGACATAAGCGTTGGTGAGGCATTTTTTGTTGCAGAAGCGCTGGGTGCCGGAGCTCAAGCCGCCCATTATAATCGTCGAGCCACAATAACCACATTTTGCCATAGGCTTATGGCTCCTTACCCTGAAGCCTCCCGGTGCGAATGTCGAGTCAGGATTTCCGCGCTCTTACGGCTGGAAAGTGTAGGCCTGAACGGTTCCGTTGGCCAAGGCAATCAAAACACCGCTTTGGCCTGAACGCGATGCGATGGCAAAACCTGCAAACTCTTTTGCATGGGCAATGGACGAGATTTTTTGTCCGGTTAAGGCAGCAATGACGAGATTTCCCGATCCGTCAATGAAGGCCCACTCCTGGGTTCCGTCGCCTTTAAGATCGCCGACGGCGAAACTACTCGTTCGCCAGCCCGCGTGATTGCCAATCGCGGAGGTCGTCCAGGCGACCTTTCCGGTCTCGTCAAAAGCCACCGCGTTGTCACCGTTGATCGCGGCTATCTGAATGGTTTTGTCGGCGGTCCGGCACGCGGCCATTTGCGCGTAATATCCGCCGTTCGGGCGCAATGTTGCCTGCGGCTTCCCTTGGGCATCAAACATTCTGACCGATCCTCCAGCTTCGGTGGCAAACACCCGCGCCGGTTGGTCCCGGGTTGCGGAGACGATGGCCTGGTTCCAGACATTGCCGAGGTCTGCCGACCATAGTTTGTTGCCCTCAGCCGACCACGCCTGAAGACCTCCACCTCCGTTCATGCCCACAATCATTTCGTCGGTTCCGTCGCCGTTTAAATCGCCCCAATGTGCTCCATCAACGCCGGCGGAAGCGCTGACGCTCCATAATTTCTTTCCGGAATGATCCATAACCGTCACATCATGGCCCCAGTTGCTGTAACCCAGCAGACGCGCCCCTTTTTCCTTGTTTCGTCCGCATTCGATCAGGGTAAACCGGCCGGGCAGGGGCAGGGATGACGTTTCCGCCCCGGTCAAATCAAGCACGTGAAGTGTTGACCCGGCGGCAACCAGCACGCGGGGGACGCCGTCGTTCTCCCAATTGCCCACGCACAGTGCCTGCGCGCCGGTAATATTTGTTGACCACAGGACGGATGGTTTCAGCATCTGGGTCGCGTCGGGCAGGGTGGGTGGACCCGCCGGTGCCGGCTTGGGTGCGCCGGAAAAATCCGCTGCCAACGCATCGCGCTTCAGGTCGTTGTACTCATGGTAACCGACCGCAACCGTTTGAATGACGCCTTTGCGGTCAATGAAGAAAGTCGTGGGGATGGATTGGATGTCGGCATAGGGCGATGGCAGATTTTTGGCGGAAGCGATGGGGTAGTTTACCCCCTGTTTCTTGACGAATTCCGTCAAGGTTTTCGCGTCCTCATCCGAAATGCCGACGATGATCAGGTCATCCCGTGACGTTTGGCTGAAGAGTTGGATGAAATGCGGAATTTCCCGCCGGCACGGTGGACACCAGGTCGCCCAAAAATCCAACACGACCCGCTTCCCCTTCAATTCGCCCAGCTTGATGGTCCGGCCATCGAGGGTCGTAACCGAAATGTCGGGAGCGACCACGCCTTCCCATTTCGTGAAATCAACTTCCGTGCTCTGAGATGCGGACTGCATGAGTTTGCTAAACTTCTGATAGGCGGAATAGTACAGGATGGCGAATCCGATGCTGGCGATAAGGCCGAGAACTGAAAGCGCCACTCCCCAGCGGGCCATGCCGGCCGGCCGTCTTTTCTTCACCAGATGCGCCACGCCCAAAGCCAGTCCAATCAATCCCAGGACGCCGCTTACCACCAGAAAACTCAGCACCAAAGACAGAATGCCAAGCACCAGGCTGGCAATCGCGAGTCCCAGAGAAGCAGATGATGAAGGCACCGGAACGGAATCAGGGGTTGGTGGTTCCATGACAAATCCTTTCGCTTTTATGGCCAGGTGTTTCTGACATGAATTGAAACCAAACTGGTTCACCCCGGTCGTCAGTGCAAGAACAAAGCAGCCTTCTGGCCGGGAGATTCATCATGCTTTATGCGCTTCCTTTGCCCGGGTGTCAATTTGGCGGCTCAGGCCGGTCGGGGAGACTTTGGACGGGTTGAAGTGTCAGTCTTGCGAACATTCCTCCCACAGCCTGAAAATTCCGAGCGCCCGGGTCCAGCGTTCGATGTAGATGGCGTCGCAGCCGGTGGCCGCGAGGTTCTTCACGTCGCGCAGGTGCCGGGGAGAACGTGATTTCCGGGCCCAATGCAGTTTCGAGATGATGAGATCCTCCTTGCTCACGATCCAAGTCTTGAAGTTTTCAAATTTGACGCGTTGCCGGCGGCTGAATTCCATGAGGCGATAATCGATTTGCCGGCAGATGATGCAGTTCACTTTGATGCGGTTTTTCCGGTGGTAAAGGTTGAAGAATGACTGTTGGGCAATGGCACTGTCCACCGCTTCGCGCGAAATGTCGTACTCAGGATTAAACAACCGGACCATGACCTCGGCGGCAGCGGGGCGCAGGGCAATAACGAAGTCAAGGTTGTGGGGCACGCAGGGCAGGGCGTAGCAGTTCAGTGCCATCGAGCCGGTGAGCATGTAGCCGATCTGTGCCGCATCGAGTCGCGTGGAAATGTCGCGGACGATGTCAATTTCGTTTTGCATGCGGGGCAGGGAAGCGACATTTCCAGTTTCACCTTTGATCGAAATGACCGGCCCACTCCGCAGCAGAGGAAAGGATTTGGCGCCGGGGCGCAAATCAACAAGGTCGCTATTTTGGCATGTTCTTTTTCCAGTCATCGTGCCTCCGCGGTAATAAATCAGCACAAGTTGGGCCAAGCATCCGACAGGTCGCCAGCGTGGATGGCGTCAATAATGTTGACACCGAGGGAAGGATTTAACGCAACTCCGCTGGCGCGCGAGCAGGCGACGCGAAGGCGCAAAGTCACAAAGCGAAAGCGATGTCGGGCTCTGGTCCAGGACGTGGACGCGATTTTCTGCGTCTCTCGATGTATGTGAAGCGTCCTGGCGGCCCGGTTCAATTACGCGTCAACGCTTTCGCCACGGCTTCGCCCAGGTCTTCACCGCGCAGTTCCTTGCCGATGATGATGCCGTGGCGGTCGAGCAGATAATCCATCGGGATGCTGTGCACGCCGTATTTTTTCGCCAGCTTGTTGTCCCAACCCTGGCCATCAAAATACTGCGGCCACGCCATTCCGTGCGCCGGCAGAAAATTCACCAGCGCATCCCGGTTTTCATCCAGGCTCACGCCGATGATATCGAAACCCTGCGCGTGATACCTCTGGTAGGTGGCGACCACGTTCGGCATCTCCGCCCGGCAGGGCGGACACCACGTCGCCCAAAAATCAATCATCGTCACCTTGCCCCGATAGGCCGACACCGACAGCGGCCTGCCCGCGAGGTCCGTCTCGTTGAAGCCGGGAAATTTCTGGCCGACGGCCAATCCTTCCGGGACCTTCGGGTCCGGTTCGGCGGCAATTTCCGCATTCAATTTCGCGAGCGACAGGCTGGCTCCCTGCGCCGCCGCCGTTCCCTGGAAATCCCGCGCCACCTGGGTCCAGATGGCCCGCGCCTTGGCCTTGTCGTTCAGGGCGTCCGCGTAGATGTGTGCATCCAGCAGATACAGCCGCGCCAGTTGCTCGCGGTTGCCATCCTTCACGTGCTGCGCGATCAGGGCATTGATCGCCTGGAGATTTTCCGCCAGATCAGGTTCCGAAGTTTTGCCCGCGTCAAATTTTTGCTTCAACTGCGCCGTGACCGCTTGCAGTTCCGGGGCGAAATCCACCTTGCTGGCCGGGGCTTTCGCTGCGGCGGCGGGCGCCTCCGCCAGAGGGATGGAATTGCTTTGGCCAAACCCGGTATAAGCGACTCCTACCAACGCGAGGAACAGGAGCTTTTTCATAGGCAAATTGGATTCATCCGATGCTGCCAAACAAACCACCGAAATCAAACCGGCTCAAGCTTAAACCGATTCAGCTCCCGGCTTTAAAGACAACTGTGGCACAGACCTCTGGTCTGTGTTGTAGGTTCACAGGCCGGAGGCCTGTGCCACGAAAAGTCACGTTCTAGCATCTTTGCGCCAAGGCGTAAAAAAAATGAATTACCGCGACTTCGGCAACGCGTTCAGCGGGTCGGGGACAATTTCTTTGAAGGAGTTGTCGGGCATGATGCAAACGTGGCGGAAGGATTTAACGCAACTCCGCTGACGCGCGAGCAAGCGACGCGAAGCCGCAAAGTCCAAATGCCGCGAAGCGGCAACGGAAATTAGCCGGGGACAACGTCCCCGGTTGGCATGAAGAATGTGTTACGTCCTGGCGGGACGATGGAAGGTGTTGTAGCGGCGCTCTGTGAGCGCCGGAAGTTAGCAACTGTGGCACAGACCTCCGGTCTGTGTCATAGATTCACAGGCTGGAGGCCTGTGCCACGAGAAGTCACGTCCTGACATCTTTGTGCCTTGGTGTTGAAATGAATCAGCGCTACTCCGGCAACGCGCTCAACGGGTCAGGGACAATTTCTTTGAAGGAGTCGTCGCCGTAAATTTGTTGTAGTGTCGAGCCACAGGCTCAACGCTACACCGGAGAACACTACACCCGATCTATCACATGAATCTCGCCTTGATACGGCCAATCATCCGGTCGCTCTACCAACTTCGCTCGCACCGGATTGTGCCAGACGTAATCCCATTTTTGCGTGTAACTTTCATCGCGCCGCAACAGATGGTCGAAAAAGCCCGGCTGCCAGAAGCTTTTCAACTTCGCGCCTGGAATCGTCGCTGGCTCGTAGCCCAGCGCTGACAACGCCTTGCCCAGACATTGTTTCAAGCCGCTTTCCCACCGCCGCAGTGTTATGTCGCGCCCGATGCGCACAAAGACATGGATGTGATCCGGCATCAAGACATAGCGTCCCGTCGCCACGTTGAATTTCAATCCGCGCTCAGCGTAGCTACAGAACGCGGCATGCACGGAATCATTCGCGAGCAAGGGACGTTTCAACAGCGTGTTGAACGTGACAAAATAAAGCGGCGCATCGAAATGCTGGAAAAGGATCGGCAAACGCGGCGGAGTCCCTTTGAGCTTGCGTTCCATGCCGGAAAAATCCGGCGTCTGCGAAGCTTTGTCGAGCCGGAAATTGTAGCGTCGAGGCTGCGCCTCGATTTTACTGTAGCGTCGAGCCTGTGGCTCGATTGGATTGCGTCGAGCCTGCGGCTCGTCCGGTTGAGCCGCAGGCTCAACGCTACACCTATGGCGGGTGGCAGCACTGGTTATGTAGAGATTGGAACGATCCCATCTCGCACATGGCGATTTAAATAATGGTGGCGACTCACAGAAATAACAGAACACTATAGTCGCCTAAAATCGCACACAGTTTGATAGCACTTTTGAAACTCGGAACCGGATTCACTTGTAAGGAAAAATCCATATTCAAGCACATAGTGTCCAGCAGGCAATTTTATTGGGATGCTGACAATATTTGTTCCTGCCTTGAAAGAAAAAATGTCTTGGTAAATCATTGTGCGGCTTGTGGCAGAATCTGGTCGAAGGATTCTTACTACTAGAGGGCTCAAATCCATGAGCACCGCCGAATTTTTGATTACAAATCTAAATTCCACACGATCTTCCGAAACCACACTGTTTTCAAGGCACTCTCCCTCACCAATTAGGGAAAATGAAGCACCCTGATATTTACCAGGGAAATTATATTGATCGTGGACCGGCTTCGCGATGTTTGCCGTGTTTGTTCTTGTCGCTGATGTTAAAACTTCTGGGCTTGGTTTGAAGAACGTGTGGATTTTTTCCAAAGCATCGGTGAGTTGCCCCAGACCAATAATTATCAAGCAAACAAAGAGTAAAATTGAAATCAATCTGTGGTTTTTACACCAGCGAATGAACTCATCCACTTTTGTAATTTTTTCACCCATGTATGCAACTAATTATTTATGAAAGCCTTCATTCTACTTATCCCTTCTGCGCTTCCTTCGCCCAAGTGTCTTTCAGTGTGATGGTGCGATTGAAAATCAAGGTAGGGACGGCTGGCCCAGCCGTCCGGTCGTCTCGGCGAGATGACCCTACCACGCTGTCTTTATCCAACGCAAAGTAGGCGAGGCGCTCGAATTGATAGCGCAACTCCGACTTTGCGTCTTTCAGGCTCGGCTCACACTTTGCCGTCACCACTTCCAGCGAGTGCGGGTTGAGCACGGATTTGAAATCACGCTTCGTCTCGCCAGAGCTTTCAGCGGCGGCGGAATCATCTTTTTCCGGTTCGGCCTCGGTGAAGAGGCGGTCGTAAAGGCGCACCTCGGCGTCAATCGCGTGCGCGGCGCTGACCCAATGGATTGTCCCTTTAACTTTACGCGCCGCCGTGGCCCCGCCACTCTTGCTGTCGAGGTCGGCGGTGCAGCGCAATTCCACAATCTTGCCGGCGGCGTCCTTCACCACTTCGTCGCATTTGATGATGTAGGCGTATTTCAACCGGACTTCGCCGCCGGGTTTTAACCGGAAAAACTTCGGCGGCGGTACTTCCTTGAAATCGTCATTTTCAATGAATAACGTACGACTAAAGGGAATCTTGCGCTTCCCGGCGTCCGGATCCTCGGGATTGTTGACGGCGTCGAGTTCCTCGGTTTTGCCTTCGGGATAATTGGTGATAACGACCTTGATGGGACGCAGTACGGCGAGGCGGCGCAGGGCGCGTTTGTTCAGGTCCTCGCGGATGGCGTGTTCGAGCACAGCCACGTCGGTCAGGCCGTTGTATTTGGTGATGCCGATATTGTAGGCAAAAGCGCGCAGCGCTTCCGCGGTGACGCCGCGCCGCCGGATGCCGCAGATGGTGGGCATGCGCGGGTCGTCCCAGCCACTGACGAGTTTTTCGTTCACGAGTTGCATGAGCTTGCGTTTGCTCATGACGGTGTAACCGACACTGAGCCGGGCGAATTCGTATTGATGGGGCAGGGGACGCGGCAGGTCGAGGTTCTCCAGAATCCAATCGTACAGCGGGCGGTGCACCTCAAATTCCAGCGTACAGATGCTGTGCGTGATGCCTTCGATGTAATCGCTCAGGCAATGCGCGAAATCGTACATCGGGTAGATGCACCATTTGCCGCCGGTGTGGTGATGGTCGGCGTGGCGGATGCGGTAGATGAGCGGGTCGCGCATCCAGACGTTCGGCGACGCCACATCAATCTTGGCGCGGAGCGTGCGGGCGCCGTCGGGGAACTCGCCGTTCTTCATGCGCGTGAACAGGTCGAGATTTTCGGCCGCTGGCCGGTTGCGGAACGGGCTTTTCTTGGCATTGCGGCGGTATTCGTCGGTTTCGTCCGGCGTCAGGTCGCAGACATAGGCCTTGCCTTTTTTGATGAGCGCCACGGCGTATTCGTAGATTTGATCGAAGTAGTCGGAGGCGTAAAAAGGTTCTGTGGCACAGGCCTCTGGCCTGTGTTCAGTGGTCTTTGCTCCTGACTTTTCACACAGACCAGAGGTCTGTGCCACAATAGGGCCAAGATAGAAATCCGGCTTGCTGTTGCTCGTGACGGTTTCCGGCGTTTTGCCTTTGGGTTTGAGGCCGAGGTTTTTGTCGGCCCAGCCGGCAATAAGCCAGTTCACGTCCTCGATGATGGAGTCCACGTATTCGACGTCTTCCTTGGTCGGGTTGGTGTCGTCCATGCGCAGGTTGCAGACTCCGCCGAACTCGCGGGCGATGCCGAAGTTGAGGCAGATGCTTTTGGCGTGGCCGATGTGCAGGTAGCCGTTCGGTTCGGGCGGAAAGCGGGTGTGAATGCGCGGATATTTCTTCTCGGCGACGTGTTTTTCGACGATGTCGCGGATGAAATCGGACGGGGCGGCGGGTGGCGGATTTTCGGTGTTCGGATTGCTCATTTGTCATGCGCAGGCTAACAAACCAATGAGCAATTGTCCAACGGCGGTAAAAAGCCGTGGCGCGGCTGAAGAAGGTGGCCCACAGCGGCAGCCGTGGGATGTGGAATTAAACATCTACCGTCTGCCGTAGCGAAGCATTACCATCGCCATGGTTCCAGCGACAACAAGGCTGACCAGCAGAACGAGAACGATGATGGACATCTGATTTTTGCGCTGATCGCGTGCCAAATGCGGGAACAGCAGCTTGCCCAAACGTTTGGAGAAATACCTTGTCATATTCACAACGGAGCCATCAGTGCCGGCCGGACATCATCCACATCACCAGCGAGCCGGCGCCGCAAAGGCTGGCCATGAAAACGAGCAGGATGGTTTGCAACTGGTGATTGCGCTGGTCGCGCGCCAGATGCGGGAACAGCAGCTTGCCCGTGCGTTTTACAAGATATTCGGTCATGGTGTAAAAAATGGTGTTTCCAGTCGCGGTGGCTCAACGCAGCTTATGTGCCACCATCGGCGCGAGGGACAGTTGCTATTTATTTCCAGAAAACGATTCCGGCATGAAACCTATTGCAGCGGAAGCAAATCCACCAAACCAGTTGAAAATAAAACGGGGGATCGAAGGAATGACGATTAACGGCCTTTTCGAAATCTGGTCCGCACCGAATCGCCAACATCAAACGGGCAGAACGAGTGAAAAGCGCACGCCTGGCAAAGCAAAATATGCAGCCGCACGGTTTCGACAGAGTGCTGATGCCAGCCTTAGTTTATTATCGTGTCCCGGTTCATTACACTAATTCACCCATTACTTCCCCATTCATGTCTCAATTATTTACACCAGTGTTCAATTTGTGTCTCAGATATTTACATAACGAGACAATTCTGGCGCATTAACAATGATCGAAGAGTTTTCCCGTTTTGGGTGTCCTGGTTCTTTGCAGAATCGTGTGTGCGATTCGGAGAAGGTGGTTGGAATGAAAATCCCCCAATGACACGCCGCCCTGAATTGAATCCGCGCGCAGCGTCAGATTTTCAGGTTTTGATTTTTTGCACGCGATTCGTCGGCAAGCTTTTGTTTGAATTCCACCAACGCCTTTTGCAGTCGTTCGCTGCCCCCACTCAAAATTTGAACCGCCAGCAGTCCGGCGTTTTTCGCCGCGCCAATCCCGACGGTTGCGACCGGCACGCCCGGCGGCATTTGCACCATGGAGAGCAACGAGTCGAGGCCCTTGAGCGATCGGCTTTCGATGGGCACGCCGATGACGGGCAGGGTGGTGAACGCCGCCGTCACGCCCGGCAAATGCGCCGCACCGCCCGCGCCGGCGATGATGACGCGCAGGCCGCGTTCGTGCGCTTTGCCGGCGTATTGCTCCAAATCCTTCGGCGTGCGATGGGCCGAAATGACCTTCGCTTCGCTGGCGATGCCGAATTGCGCGCACACATCGGCGGCGGCTTTCATCGTCGGCCAGTCGGAGTCGCTGCCCATGAGAATTCCGACCAAAGGTTTGGTTTCACTCGTTTTCATTCAGTAAAGTCTAACGGATTCAAAACCGAAAGTCACCCGAATTGAATTGGTGCAAATTCGTGAAATTCGTGTCAAACTCCGGGGCATCGGCCATGACGACCGCCAACAAAATCACGATTCTGCGAATCCTGCTGATCCCGTTCTTTGTCGTCGAATTGATTTATTACCTCCAAACCGGCAACGAGGTCCACCGGCTGCTGGCCATCCTTTCATTTGCGGTCACGGCGATTCTGGACGGCGTGGACGGTTACATCGCGCGGCGTTACAACCAAAAAAGCGAGCTGGGCGCGATGCTCGATCCGCTCGCGGACAAAATGTTGCTCGTGTCGGGCATCGTCACGTTGAGCTTCAACCACGCGTCTTATCTGGGGCAAATCCCGCTTTGGCTCACCGGCACCATCCTCGGACGCGATTTGCTGCTGCTCATCGGCATCGCCGTCATCCGGCTCACCGTCGGCAAGGTGATCGTGCGCCCGCGCTTCATGGGAAAAATCGCAACGGTACTGCAAATGATCGTGGTCCTTTGGATTTTGCTGGACTGGGACCGCGACTTGAATGTGCGCTGGCTCAAGGTCTGGACGATTGGCGCCGCAGTCTGCACGGGTGTTTCGGGGCTGTTGTATGTCTGGGACGGCGTGAAACAACTCGGCGCACATCCGGCCAGTTCGCCGACGGTGAAAAGCGGAGAAAGGGAGTAATGGAATATCGGAGTGATGGAGTGATGGAAGAAAAAGTATTGCTTCAGGTCCCAACATTCCATTCCTCCAATACCCCACTCTCTGATTTATGACAAAGGAACTGAAATTAAAGGAAGGCGATCCCGCGCCGGCGTTTTCGGCGGCAACCAACGGCGGAGGCAAAGTTTCGCTGGCCGATTTGCGGGGCAAAAATGTTGTTCTGTATTTTTATCCGAAGGATGACACGCCGGGCTGCACGAAGGAGGCGTGCGCGTTCCGCGACCATTTCGCCGATTTCAAAAAAAGGGGCGCCGTGGTGCTGGGCGTCAGCACCGACCCGGTGAAGTCGCACGACAAATTCGTGGAGAAATTCAAGCTGCCGTTCACGTTGCTGGCGGACGAGGACAAAAAGATCGTCCAGGCTTATGGCGTTTGGGGCGAGAAAAGTTTCATGGGCCGGAAATACCTGGGAACGCACCGCGTGACGTTTCTCATCGGTCCGGACGGGCGCATCAAAAAAATCTGGCTGCAAGTGAAACCCGACGAGCACGCGGAGGAAGTGCTGGCGGTGTTGTAAAATCTGACAGGTGCGTGGAAAATCGCCGGAGGCATCGTGATAAAAATCAGGCCCCGAAGAGTCTCGTTTTGCGACACCCCAGCCATCCGTGCTTGGATTCAGGAACTTACAGGGCCAGTCCTTCCGAAGATTTCGAGACGTGGCATGATACACCACCGGCATTATTCGTGCTTGAACAGGGGTTTACAACGTGCAGTCTAAGGAAAATTAGGATGGATTGAAGTTATGATTAACCGCTGGCACTTGGCATTGGCTTGTGCCGTTTCCAGCTTGCTGCTGCTGCTTTGCGGCTTGCTGGTGCCGGCGTATTTGCGGGCGGTGGATGTCAATGTTATCCAACGGGCCGGGCGGGACACGCCGGCCCTGACCGCACAGGGGCTGTCGCTCGTGAACCAGCAGAACCTGGGGACCGCCTGGTTGTTTTTTCAAACGGCGCAAGCGGGGGGAATTTCCGGCCGGGAAAATCTCGGCCTGGCCGTGACCAATGCGATGCGGCAGCATCCCGACTGGCTGGTTTGGGGCAACGACTCCGCGTTGAAACGTCTCTTCGGGAATGATTCCCCGTCGCCGGAGCCTTTCACCGGGTTCATCGTCCGGCAAAAAAACCGGGAGGCCGCCCTGGATCTGCTGCGCGCCTCCACCAGTCCCACCGTGCAGGAGTTGCTGCGCTGCCGCACGCTGACCGGCACCATCCTGTTTACGCCGTCGCAGTCGGCTTCCGGCCAGGCCTTTGATGTGGCGGTGACGACTTGCGGATTGTTGGTGGAGGAAGGGCGGTTGACGACGGGTTTGGGCGACAACATTTTCAAACTGGCCTCGACCGCCAATCGTGGCGGTGGTTCGCAACCGTTGGAGCAGGTGCTGATGGATTTGATGTCGCTGGGCCGGCGATTCAGTTGGGACCAGCTTGTGGCGTTTACCGGCCGCGTTGAAGACGCCGGGACGTTGCATGCCCTCGCCGACCAGGTCCGCGATGTCGGCGGGCAATTGCCCGTGCTTTTCTCCGCCGTGGCGCTTTCCGGCAAGCCGGCGGCGGTGGCGAAATATGTCGCGCATTTTCCCCAGACCGCGTTGACCGATCTCGGTTACAGTCTCCGGTTCGGTGCGGGCGGTGTGAACGAACTATTGGCGCGCGACCAACTGCTTTACCGCGCCGGGTCCCGCCTGCACCTGGGGGTGGAATGCAGTCTGCGGCTGCCGTGGCTGGCGTTCATGCTGAAATGGCTGGGCTACCTGTCGAGTGGATTTCTTCTGGCCGCATCGCTGCATTTTGCGCGGCCGGCCGTATCGTCCCTGGAACGACCGTTGCAGGTGCGCGGGTTCCATGTGGTCCGCGAGAGTTTGTTTGCGTTGGGTTTCCTGCTGGTGGTGCTGCTTCTGAGCGAGCCGTTTCTCGCCCAGGACACACGGAAAGAGGAGTACGCCTTTCGGCTGCACGTGCCCACGACGGGCCCGGTGGTCCTGGCTGGATTCGCCCGCAATCATCCCAAAATTATGAACAACATGATCCTGCTGACCCTGCTGCTGTTCTTCGTGCTGCAGGCACTGATCTACATCGCCTGCCTCGTGAAGCTGGCGGAAATCCGCCGGCAGAACGTCACGCCGCGCTTCAAGCTCAGGCTGCTCGAAAACGAAGACCACCTGTTCGACGCCGGCCTGTACCTGGGCTTCGTCGGCACCATCATCTCGTTGATCCTCGTCTCGATGGGGGTCATCAAATTCAGCCTGATGGCCGCCTACTCGTCCACGTCCTTCGGCATCATCTTCGTGTGCGTGTTTAAAATCTTCAACCTGCGCCCGGCCCGCCGGCGATTGCTGCTGGAATCCGAAGCCGAAGCCGCCACGCCAACGCCGGTCACACCGTCATGAACCGCAGCATCCTCATTGTCATCTGCGACTTCCTGTTGCTGAGCCTGCTGACGTTCTCAACGGACCTCAGCAAGATGGCCGGCGAGAATGAAGGCTCCGCGGCGACCGTCAAGGTGGACGTCATGCCCAAAACGGGGGACAACAACTCGAAGGATCTCGCGGCGGTCATGCAACAGGCGCTCGGCGAGGAGCAAAAGAACCGCGAACAATTGCAGGCGGAACTGGCCCAGGCCCGCGAGGCGGCGCGGCAGCAACAGGAGCAATTCGACCAGCAGGCCAAAGAACTGCAGCAAAAACAATCGAACCTGGAACAGCAGTACGCCACGGCCCAGGCCAGCATCCAGGCGCTCAACCAGAAATTGCAGAGCAGTTCCGCCGAAACCTCGATGACCCGGGAACAGCTCGCGGTGAAGGAGGCTGAAATCCAAAAGCAGACCGACCTGGCCGCCGCCCTGCAGAAGCAACTCGCTCAACTCGCGAAAAACAACCAGATTGCCCAGGACGAAAAGCAGAAGCTGGCCGGCCAGCTCCAGGTGGCGGAAGTTGAGAAGCGGGCCGCCGGCGAAAAAGCCGCCCTGATGCAGCAACAGGTGCAGGCCGAGCGCGCCACCAACGTCAGGCTGGCCGAAGATTTCAAGGCGCTGGCAACCAATTCCAGCGCCCTGACCCAGGAAATCCGGGAGAACCGGGCCTTGGCGCCCAACACCATCTTCAGTGAATTTGTCAGCAACCGGGTCTGGACCCGGTTCCTGGCTTCCCGATCCGGCTTCCTCGGCATTAATTCCAGGAGCAGCAAGGAGACCGAAACGGTGCTGGTCACCGACGGGACCCATACTTTCGCGTTGTGCCATGTGCAAGACACCCCGCTGACTTTGTGGGATCCCGGCACGGACTGGGATGTGCTTACGGGAACGCTGGATCACAACACGGCGCAAGTTCCCATCCGCTCGTTGTCCTTTCACATTCAGGATCCGCGCGTGGTATTCATGCCCGTCACGCAGACGGAAGTCCGCCAGCTCGGCTGCAAGGTTTACCCGGTTGCATCAGACCCGTACAAATTCCAGGATGCGGTGGTGATCGGTGTGCAAGGGGACTATTACGGCCAAAGCAGTTTCCAGATTGATGTGAACACGCCAGCATACGTCAAACTGGACCGCAATCTTTTGAAGGGGCTGTTCGGGAAATTCAATCCCTCACGCGGCGACCTGGTCTTCAGCCGGACCGGCGAATTATTGGGCGTCATGGCCAACAGCACCTACTGCCTGGTGCTGCATGACTTTGCTTCGGAGGTAACCTTCCCCTTTGGCCGGGACATTCGCGCCCAGCACACCGGCGACGCCTTGTCCCAGCTTTATTCATACGTGTTCAACCTGCCCTCGAAACTGAAATAATTAAGACACCCAATTGACGGGCGCATCTTGACACCGCTCCGGAACGCCGAACTCCGATTCGGCAGGCCAATGCCGACAGGAACAACTGGACAACCAGAGTCTTGGCAAGGAGAGACATTACCGCCGCGCGAACTGCGACTTTCGGGTTGGAAATAAAAAACCCCGCAGAAGTCTGCGGGGTTTGGAAAAAGACTTTATAATTACTCAGGCGCTACGACGACGCAGAGCCACAATGCTCGCCAAAAAGCCCAAACCTAGCAAGGCCATAGACGCCGGCTCAGGAACGGCATCTAAGTGGGCCGTGATCTGCGACTGAGTGAGGGCGTAACCGTAGTAAGCGACATCGGCCATGTCGCCTACGAAGCAATTGTAAACATAGTACTGGTTACCCTCGGCGCCGAGCAAGAGATCCTGATAAGTGCCGGGTGGTGTAAAAGCACCTGAACCCGTAAAGGTTCCTTCGAGGGTGCCGTTAACATACAAATTCGCCGTTGCGCCGCTGTAAGTTAGAACGACATAGTTCCAAGCTCCATTGGCGAGATTTGGCGGCCATCCATACGAAGTACTACCGGGAACATTCAGGAATGGCTGACCGGCATTAGCTCCATTTTGATTCATGCCAAGCATGTAGTTACCAGTACCCCCGTCTGCGTGCGAAATTAAACGGGCGTATGTCTCACTCGCTTGCGGGGATGACTTTTCCCATAATTCGATACTAAAGCTTGTTGCGCTCTCCAGTCTGTAGGCTGGGCTGGTATAGGAGTTATCAACAACGTCGATGAAACTACCGCTGCCGCCGGAGCCACCATTGAGCTGAATCCCATTGCCTCCGGTGCCCGGCCCTGATACGAACGAAATACCGCCTTCATATAAGCCTGGCGAGAGTCCTCCCGACGCGCTATCGGCGGCCGTAGCACCATTGGCACTTGAGGCATCATTAAACTGCCAAAATGACATCGGGTTATCAGCTAAAACCGTGCTTGCATAATCTGCCCGCGCTGAGATGGTCAGCGACAAGCACACAGCAATTGCGCCAGCCGTCAAGATCACATTTGATGTTTTCATAATCTTTTTCTTCTAATTTTAACGTCTTTGTAAGTAATTACTTGTTTAAGGGTCTTATTTTTTAATGGCCAACCGTGGCCAACCGTGCTGCTAGCATAGTAGCCGCTACGGTATCTGTCAATACAAAAAGTCAATGACTTATGGATGATTTTTTACAGATAAGTGTAACCGCAACATGCCTATTATAAACGTCTTATGTGGTTGATGTTGGTGTAAAAGTTGGCGTAATTTGGGCCAAAGTTTGTCGAATGTCGCTTCAGATGCGGCCTTTTTCCCCAGAGTGGGACACTTCAAATCGCGCGCGTCCAGAATCTGTCGCTGCATTGCAAATCCTTGTTTGACAGCGGCCGGACAAACTTCCAAATTGTTTGCAAAGAAAGTTAAATTAGAAACCAAAAAAGATTATGGCAATATCTGTCGGCTCCAAGGCTCCCGACTTCAACCTTAAATCCAAACAGGCGTCCGGCGTCGTGGACGTGAAACTCAGCAACAACTTCGGCAAAAAGAACACCGTCCTGCTGTTCTTCCCGCTCGCCTTCACCGGCGTCTGCACCACCGAGATGTGCGACATCACCGCCGGCCTGTCGGCCTACTCCGGCATGAACGCCGACGTCATCGCCATCAGCGTGGACAGCCCGTTCGCCCAGGAAGCGTGGGCCAAGCAGAACAAAATCGGCATCACGCTCGCCAGCGACCTGAACAAAACCACCGCCAAGGCTTACGGCGTCCTGCTCAACGACCTGATGGGCTTCGGTTCCACAGCAGCGCGCGCGGCGTTCGTGATTGATAAGCAAGGCGTCGTGCAATACAGCGAACAAACGCCGACGCCGAAGGACCTGCCGAACTTCGAAGCCGTCAAGGCGGCGCTGGCGAAGTTGAAATAAACGTTCATCTCAAAACGAATGCGTTCAGGCCGCTCTTCCGGGCGGCCTGAATTTATTTGGCGGAGAGATTTTGTAGAGCAGACATTCCTGTCTGCTGGTGGCGGAACTTTCCAGTTCCGCTTTTGGGCGACTGGAAAGTCGCCCAAACCCGCAGGCTGGAAAGCCTGCGCTACTAAGGTTATTTACAACTTTGGCGGAACGTTTGAAGCAGCCATCCATTCGCTCATGGGTCGCAGGCTGCCGCATTCGGGGCAGGACGCTGCGGCGAATTGAGTTCCACAGTTGGGACAGACGCCCCGCGTTTCAAACATGTCAAAGGCCTTCCGGCATTTGCCGCATACCCAGAATGCGCCGCGGGGCGGGGCGACTTTGCAGACCGGGCAGGCAAATCCGTCGTGATGCGGCGCATTGGCGACACGGCCCAGTGCGCGGGCCTGCATCAAACCGCCCCAGCAATTCATCACAATGAGCACGCAGATGCCGCCCAGTATGAGATTTTGTTGCAACATGGCCAGTCCGATTAACGCCGCCACGCCAATGAATCCAATGATGCTGACAATCATCAAACTTTTCGCGCGTCCGAACGCAAACCAGAGCAGCGACCGCAAAATCTGTCCACCGTCGAGCGGGTAAATCGGCAGCATGTTGAAAACAAGCAGGACTACGTTGATGGAAAAGAGCATGAAGATAAAATTGAAGACGTTTGGATTCGCGTCCTCCCAGCCGGCGGATTTTCCAAAGACCAATAAAATCCCGAACAGCGGGAACAGCACCACATTCACCAGCGGCCCGGCGGCGATGCTCCACAGCGTCGCGCCTGGACGCTGCGGCGGCGACACATAAGCCACGCCGCCAAGCACCCACAGCACAATGTCATGAGTTTTCCCGCCTACGGAGCGGCACGCCAGTTGGTGTCCAAACTCATGAATCAACACGATCAAGAACAACGAGAAACATTCCAACACGCTCCACAACAGAGATGAATAACCTTTCGCCTGATAGACGAAATAAGCGACAGCTAAAAACCACGCCCAGTGTAAATAAACTGTGATGCCGAAAAGTTGGAAGAGTCGGATGGAGCCTTGTCGCGTTGGCATGTTGCATGAACTTATCACATACTAGCTTGCGGCAAACAAGTTTTTTGGCGGAATTCGGCAGGCGTCAGTTGCGGGTGTAGCGCAGACTGGCAGTCTGCCGTGTCTGCCGATTGGCAATCGGCGGACGCTGGATTGCGCAGGGCAGAGCTGCGGGTTGCCAACCCGCGATACAGCAGATTATTTGTTAATCTGCGCCCTCGTCGTTCGTTTCCATTTCGTAACACCACTTTAACCGGACCGTCATTGAGCCCGGCACGAGACGGGGTAAGCTACCCCAAATGGTGCCGCGTATTTTGATTGTGGATGATGAGCTCGATTTCGTCGAGTTGTTGCAATATCGCCTCGCCGGGTTGGGTTGCGAGTTCATCGTGGCCAACAACGGGGTGCAGGCGTTGAGCCAGGCGCGTCAGTTCAAACCGGATTTGATCCTGCTCGACATCCTGCTGCCCGACCTCGACGGTCTGTCCGTTTGCAAGATTCTGCGCCGCCAGCCGGCCACCAAAAAGACCCCCATAATTTTCATGAGCGCGCTTTCGAGCCAGGTGACCAAACGCACCGTGGCGGTGCAGGCCGAGGATTTTTTCATCAAGCCGCTCGATCTACCGCGTCTGGAACGCCGCATTGTTGATTTGCTGCATTCCGAGCCGGCGGTGAAGTAATCGGTGCCCGGCCCGCCGACAGTGCCCCAATTTGCTGTAGTGTCGAACCTGTGGCTCGAATGAATCGGCGCACAGCGCCGACACTACAACCCCAATTAGGATACCACCCAACCGCTGCTTCGCTTGACACAACCGCAGGCAGGCTTCATTTTCACGTCCGCATAAGTGATTTTTTATTGGCGGAATGCACAACTTATTCAACACACTCCAGAAATTTGACCTCGGCGGCGGCCGGCAGGGATCGTTTTATTCCCTGCCGGCGCTGGAAGAGGCCGGCGTCGGGCCGGTTTCCCAATTGCCCGTCTCCATCCGCCTCGTGCTCGAATCCGTGCTCCGCAATTGCGACGGCAAAAAAGTCAGCGAACAAAACGTGCGCGCGCTGGCGAATTGGAAGCCAACTGAAACCCGCACGGAGGAAATTCCGTTTATCGTCGCGCGCATCGTGCTGCAGGATTTCACCGGCGTGCCGCTGCTGGTGGATCTGGCGGCGATGCGCTCCGCGGTTCAGCGGCTGGGCAAAAATCCGAAAATCATCGAACCACTCGTGCCGGTGGACCTCGTGGTGGACCATTCGGTGCAGGTGGATTTTGCGGGCAGCGTGGATGCGTTTCAGAAGAATCTGGACATGGAATTCCGGCGCAACCGCGAGCGTTACCAGTTTCTTAAATGGGGCATGCAGGCCTTCGACACGTTCAAGGTCGTGCCGCCTGGTATCGGCATCGTCCATCAGGTCAACCTGGAATATCTCGCCAAGGGCGTGCTCAGTAGCGCAGGCGTCTCGCCTGCACAGAGCAATGGGAATGCAGCCGGGACGGCTGCGCTACTTTATTATCCGGACACGCTGGTCGGCACGGATTCGCACACGACCATGATCAATGGCCTCGGCATCGTGGGTTGGGGTGTCGGCGGTATCGAGGCTGAAGCCGGCATGCTGGGCCAGCCGGTTTATTTCCTCACGCCGGACGTTGTCGGCGTGCATCTCACCGGCGGGTTGCGCGAGGGCGTCACGGCCACCGACCTCGCGCTCACCGTCACGGAAATGCTCCGCAAGGCAAAGGTCGTGGGGAAGTTCGTTGAATTTTTCGGTCCTGGCGCGGCGGCGTTGCCGGTCGTGGACCGCGCGACGATGGCGAACATGGCGCCCGAATACGGCGCGACGATGGGTTTCTTCCCGATTGATGCCGAGTGCGTAAATTATCTCCGCGCCACGGGCCGCAGCGATGAGCTTTGCCTGATCTACGAAAATTATTACCGCGCGCAGGGCTTGTTCGGCATGCCGATGAAAGGCGACATTGCCTATTCGCAGGAACTGGAACTTGATCTCGGCACGGTGGTTCCCAGCGTGGCCGGCCCGAAGCGCCCGCAGGACCGCATCGAACTGCCGAAGTTGAGAGACGCGTTCGTGAAGGCGATGACGCGTTCGGTCATGGACAATGGCTTCGGCAAACGTTACGAGGAGTTGTATGTAACCGCGCGGGTCAACACGGCGCGCGAGGCCCATCCGCCCATTAATCACAGCTATGGCCATCGCAAGCTGGGCGTGGAGCCCAGCGAATCCGAGATGCGCGACCAGCACCCCGCGCCGCCCCCCTCGGAGCAGGTGCCTCCCGCGACGTTCCGCGGGGTGCAGTCCGACATTCGCCACGGCAGCGTGCTCATCGCGGCCATCACCAGTTGCACAAACACGTCGAATCCCAGCGTCATGCTCGCCGCCGGTTTGCTGGCGAAGAAGGCTGTGGAACGCGGGCTCAGCGTGAATCCCGTCGTCAAAACGTCGCTCGCGCCCGGCTCGCGCGTGGTGAGCGATTACCTGAACCGGACCGGCCTGCAATTCTACCTCGACCAGCTCGGCTTCAACCTCGTGGGTTACGGCTGTACGACGTGCATCGGCAACTCCGGCCCCCTGCCGGCCGCGGTCGAGGATGCGATCAGCAAATACGACCTCGTCGCGGCCTCCGTTCTTTCGGGCAACCGCAACTTCGAGGCGCGAGTGCATCAAAGCATCAAGGCGAACTTCCTCATGTCGCCACCGCTCGTCGTCGCCTTCGCGCTCGCGGGCCGCGTGGACATTGACCTGAGCCGCGACCCGATCGGCACGGCCAAGGATGGCCGGCCGGTTTATCTGCGCGAACTCTGGCCGAGCCTGCGTGAAATCCGCGACCTCATGCAAACCGCGTTGCAGCCGGAAGTTTACCGCAAGCTGTTCAAGGATTTTGCGGTGCAGAATCCCCGGTGGAACGAAATCCCCTCGTTCACCGGCAATGTTTATGTATGGGACCACCGGTCCACTTACATCCAGGAACCGCCGTTCTTCGAGAAGTTCCAGATGCAAGCCGGGGAAATTCGTGAAATCAAAGGTGCGCGAACGCTGGCTATTTTTGGCGACAGCGTGACGACCGACCACATTTCACCCGCCGGTTCCATCACGAAAACTTCGCCAGCCGGAAAATATCTTATCGAGAACGGCGTTCCGCCCACTGATTTCAACAGCTACGGCTCGCGGCGGGGCAACGACCGGGTGATGACGCGCGGCGCGTTTGCCAACGTCCGCATAAAAAATCTCATGGTGCCTGGGGTTGAAGGCGGCGTGACCAGGTTTTTGGGAGCGCACGCGTCCTCGCGTGCTGCGGAAGGCGTCTCGCCTTCCGCTTCGTCAGTCAGTTCAACGAGTGCAGCCGGCGCGACGCCGACTGCCGCAGGCGGGACGCCCGCGCTCCCAGGAGATCAAATGCCGATTTACGACGCCGCCATGAAATATCGGACGGCTGGTGTTCCGCTGGTGTTGATTGCCGGCCAGGAATACGGCACCGGTTCATCCCGTGACTGGGCGGCCAAAGGCACCAACCTGCTCGGCGTGAAGGCCGTCGTGGCGCAGAGCTTCGAACGCATCCACCGCAGCAACCTCGTCGGCATGGGCGTGCTGCCGCTGCAATTCAAGGAAGGTACGACGGCGCAGAGCCTCAAGCTGGACGGCACGGAAACCTACGACATCGTCGGGCTTGACGCGAACCTCAAGCCGCAGCAGGACCTCACGCTGAAAATCACGCGCCAGGACGGCAGTATGGAAGATGTGCCGGTGCTTTGCCGGATTGATACGCCGATCGAAATTGATTACTACCAGCACGGCGGCATTTTGCCTTATGTGCTGCGGCAGTTGGTGGCAAAGACGTAAATTGGAACGCCGGCCTCCGGCACGGCGCGATGTTATAACTGAAACAAGCCGTGCTGGAGGCCGGCGTTCCAATGGGTTGGCTTCCTTAACCGGGGTTTGATATGTGTTTGAATATGGCTGTTCCGCCGCGGACCAAGCGTGAATATCTGTGTCAGCTTGTTGAGGGGAAGAATAAAGCGTTCCGTCCGCTTACAGATGAGGAAAAAGCCCTCGGCTTTCCCGGCTGGCATGAGCGCGGCTTTCTGCCACATTGCGATTATCCCGGGCTGGTTCAGTTTGTCACCTTTCGCCTCGCCGATTCCATGCCAGCCTCACGTCGCGGTGAGTGGGAACACTTGCTGAAGATTGAAGATGACTGCGAGAAGCGCACGCGGCTGGAGGAATATCTTGATCGCGGAGTTGGTGAATGTCATTTGCGCGATCCGCGCATTGCCCAAATTGCCGAAGACACCATGCTTCATTTTCATAACGAACGCTACGAACTGCTTGCCTGGTGCGTGATGCCGAATCATGTGCATGTGCTGGTTTATATCTGGCAGACGCCGCTATGGATGACGGTGCGAAGTTGGAAACAATTCCTTCAAACGCAGGCGAATCAATTGCTTGCGGAGCGCCGGCCTCCGGCTCGGCGTGGTGGTGAAAGTAACAGCAACGTGCCGTGCCGGAGGCCGGCGCTCCAATGGCAGCGAGAATATTGGGACACCTTCATGCGGGATAAGGAGCAGGAACGGAAAGCCGTTCGTTACATCGAAAATAATCCGGTGAAGGCGAGACTATGTCGCATGGACAAGGAGTGGCCTTTTAACAGCGCCGGGTTTCGAGATGAATTTCATCGGCTGTTGATCCCAACCGGAACGCCGGCTTCCAGCACGGCGTGATCCCGACAAAACCAACGCGCCGGGCCGGAGACCGGCGCTCCAATCAGCTTTTTTCCGGCTTCACCACCGCCACGACCAGTTTATCCGGCTTGAGATATTTTTGCGCGGCGGCCTTGATTTGCTCCAGCGTGACCGCTTCGTATTTGGCATCGTCGAGTTCCGCGCGCTGGTAGCCGAGGCCGTAAAGTTCATCGAGCGTGGTGGTGGAGGCCAGATGGCCCAGGTCCTGCCGGGCGATTTTTTTCTGGCCGATGAGTTTGGCCTTGGCGCGTTTGAGTTCCTCGGCGGTCAGACCCTCGGTGCGCAGGAGTCCGGCTTCCTTGAGGATTTCCTGTTCGACCTGCACCGCCTTCGATGGCTCGGTGCCGGCGTAAAAGGCGAAGTAGCCGGGCACCAGTCCGGCAAACTGTTGCGCGCCGACATAGTAGGCGAGGCCGAGTTGCTCGCGAATCCGCAGAAACAGCCGCGAACCGAGGTCGCTGCACGATTCTTGAATCAACTCGAGCGCAAAACGGTCTTCGTCGAACATCGTCGTGCCGGGAAAACCGATGACGATCACCGCCTGCTTTTTGTCGCGGATTTCTTCAACCCGCTGCTTCGAAGAGTGAGGTGTGTCGGGCGAAGTGCGGATCAGTTCGTTCGCCACATTGCCGGATTTCCAATGGCCAAAATGTTTTTCGACGGTGGATTTAACCTCCGCCATTGTCACGTCGCCGTAAATGGCGAGAACGCAATTGTTCGGCGTGGCCAGCTTTTTGTGAAACAATTTCAAGCTGGCGGCTTTAAGTTTGGCCACGGCTTCTTCCGTGCCGGTTGAATCCAAGCCGTAGCCGTTGTTGCCAAAAAGCGTGCGGCGCATGGCCAGGCTGGCGCTTTTAAGCAGATTGTCCTTGTCTGCGTAAATGTCGGCAATTTGCACCTCGCGCTCGCGTTCGAGCGCGTCGGCGGGAAAAACCGGGTTCAGCAAAACGTCGGCGAGCAAATCGAGGCCGGTCGCAAAATCGCTGCTCAGGGTTTCCAGGTTGACGCCGAAACTGTTATTGCCGCCGTAGCTGTCAATGCTGCCGCCGACCGTCTCGATTTCTGTCGCAATATCCCGGGCGCTGCGATGCGACGTGCCTTTGAGCAGCATCCGGCTGGTCAACTGGCTGATGCCGCTGTTTTCCCTGGTTTCCGCGAGCACGCCGCCTTGGAACATGGCGCGATATTCCACAAAAGGCAGGCGATGGTCTTCCTTCACGAGCAGGCGGAGGCCGTTCGGAAATTCAAATTTTTGGATCGCGTGCTCGTTTTTTTCTTCGACGGCCACGGACAATTTGGGCGCGGTGCCATTGGGCAACAGCGTGTAAAGGGTGCGGTTTTCCGCCGTAAGATATTCGCGCGCGACGCGCAGGATGTCATCAGGCCGGACGTGCTTGACGGCGGCGAGGTAACGTTCGGAAAAATTCAAATCATTTGCCGCCAGCCAGTTTCCGCCGAGGTTTTGCGCCTGGCCTTCCATCGTCTTGCGCGCGGCCAGCGTGGCGGCAATGAATTGTTTCACCGCCTTGCCGAGTTCGCCGGCGGTAACCGGCGATGTCTTTATCTTTTCAACTTCGGCCAGCATTGCGTCACGCGCCGCGGTGAATTTGTCCGCGTCCACGATGGCACTCATGCCGAACAGACCCGGATTGCCGGGGCTGTAAGTCCACGCGTCAACGTGATGCACCACGCCTTTCTTCTCGCGGACCTGCTGGTAGAGGCGCGAACTGCGCCCGCAGCCGAGCAAAACGGCGAGCACGTCGAGCACCGGCATGTCGGGATGCCGCACTTCGGGAATGTGCCAGGCAAAATGAAAATGACCGAGTTCGATGGGCGCTTCCTCGACGATTTCACGTGCTGCGGTTTGCTTCGGTTCTTCCGGCAACACAACCGATGGGAGCGCCCGGGCCTTGGTTTTTTCGTAGGCGGTGCGGATTTGTGCGACGACTTCGTCGTTCTTAACGTCGCCGGCAACGACGTAAAACACATTGTTCGGCGCGTATTTTTCGGCGTAGTAACCGCGGATGTCGTCGGGTTTCAGCTCGTCGAAAATGTCGGGGTACCCGATGACATTGAAGCGATACGGACTGCGCGTGTAGGCGGTTTCAAACAGGCGGCGGCTGGCGCGGCGGCTGGGATCGTCCTGGCCCATGTCCATTTCTCGGCGGATGACGTCGAGTTCCCTGGCCAGTTCATCGTCGGGCAGGGTGGCGTGCTGCATGATGTCGCACAGGACATCAATCGCCGTGCGCGCGCCGGTGGCCGGCACGTCAATGTGATACACCGTGCGGTCGAAGCTCGTGTAGGCGTTCATGTAACCGCCGGCCTCCTGCACTTCCTGGTCAATGCGGCTGCCGGGCCGGGTGGCTGTGCCCTTGAACAGCATGTGTTCAAGCACGTGCGACAGGCCGGCGCCGAGCCATTTGCCTTCATGAATGCTCCCCGCCATGCACCACGCCTGCGCCGACACGACGGGCGCGCTGTGATCCTCGCGCACAATGACGACCAGCCCGTTTTCGAGCGTGGTGAGCGTGACCCCGGGCGGCAGCGACGGAATTTTCATCGCCGAAATTCTGGTTGAAAAAGTGGTGTCACTCATGAGGCAAAATCAAACCGCCGGAAACCGGGCCGCGCAAATTTAAATGTAGAAATCGTCTTTTCATCGCAAATTCATGTCAGACGGGAAGGATATTAAGAAATAACCTTTGGGCAATTCAATTTGAACAACAATGGCTCAAGGCGTCTATGTTCTCGCTCCCAAACGGGTGCTTTACGATACGCTGTCAAGAATCTCTCCAACGTTTCCATTTTAACCTACGAAATCAATTTTGCTCTTCGGCTAGTTCAATTGTAAAAGTGATTTCAGGAAATCGAGTTCCCTTCCGCCTTCATCTGATTTCGGTGTAATAAGCCGCCTGTTTACAATGCGGAATTCGGATGGCGGATTTCAAATGGTTCACGACCTCCCTCAACCCGGCCTTCTCCCCAAGGAGAAGGAGAATCGTTCTCCGTCTGCTTGGAAATTCGCGCGACTGGATTGGTCGGATGGGCGAAGAACGAATAACCAGAAACCGTGATGGGTAAAATCCTCTCCTGGGGGAGAGAACACAGGTGAGGGCGAGCGTCAAAACATAATTCATTCCGGCGGTCGTCCATCCCGAAATGATTTCACGAAAGGAGTTTCTTTCCGTCTCACCTTAATTTTCAACCCCCAATCGGCTTGTTTTCGGAATCGGATTTGCTCTGCGGCCAGAATGGTTTGAGGAAGGCTTCCGTGAAATCGTAGCCGTTTTGAAAATCGTCGCGCGTGTCCTTTTCAGTTTTGGCGAGCAGGCCGGTTTCGACCATGTTGAAAACGATTTCGCCGAAGTCGCGGCAACTGTGCACGCCCCATTCTTCAAACACGGTCACCACCATCGGTCCAAATTGATTCAGCGCAAACTGCCGGATGCCGCCGAGCAATTCCTGGCCGCTGACATGGCGGATTTGTCCGCGGGTTTCCTTGCCGACGAACTTCTGCGTGTAGTCGAGCGCTTCGCGGACAAACAGGTAGGCTTCGCGCGTGTAGCGCGAATCCCTGGCCAGGATTTGCTCCACCGCTTCGTCAAAATTGATTTCTTGCATGTCAAGGTTTCGCCGACTGAATCACTGCCTGGGGTGGATGCGCGGTGCGATATGTTTTAACGGCCCAGCCGGTCAGCAGCAAACCCAGAACGATACAAAGAACCATTTGTTCCTGTTTCGTCAGGCGGTTCATTTGCCCAATATAACGGAAATCAGATGAATGGGCAATAATGCCATTTACGATTTATGATTAATGATTTACGATTGGAAAAAGGCCTCTTGATGCACAAATCATAAATCAAGAATCGTAAATCATAAATCCCATGGCAGCCATTGGCCGATTTCAAAAGGGCGAGGAAATCTTCTACGCCAAAGTCGTGGACGGCGAATTGTTCCGGCTGCGCGGCGAAGTTTTCGGCTCGCCGTCCTTTGAACGCCAGCCCACTCCGCGCAAAGGTATCCGCACGTTGATTCCCGTCGTGCCGTCCAAAATCATCGCCGTCGGCCTCAATTACGCCGACCACGCGCGGGAAATCGGCCAACCGCCGCCAAAAGTGCCGCTGTTCTGGCTTAAAGCCACCACGTCGCTGATTCCCGACGGCGGGAAAATTGAAATCCCCTTTCGGAACCATCGCACCGATTACGAGGCCGAGCTGGCCATCGTCATTGGGCGCAAAATCCGCAGTGTCTCGCCTACGCAGGCACCGCGCTACATTTTTGGCTACACCACGGCGCAGGACATCAGCGATCGCACCATCCAGAATTCCGAAAGCCAATGGGCGCGGTGCAAATCGTTCGACACCTTCACGCCGCTCGGCCCCTACGTGGAAACAAAAATAGATTCGAGTGAACTGACCATCCAGCTTTTCCAGAACGGCCAGTTGCGCCAGAACTCGAACACGAAGCAGCTTATCTTCAAGCCCGCCGAACTCGTCAGTTTCATTTCCACGAACATGACGCTGCTGCCCGGCGACGTGATCCTCACCGGCACACCCGGTGGCATCGGCCCCATCCAATCCGGCGACCGCCTCGAAGTGCGGATTCAAGGGCTCGCGCCGCTGGTCAATTCCGTGAAGTGAGAAATGTAAGCACGCGTGATTCGAAAGCTCGCATGAATCGCTGTTCACTTCTGATCTGGTGAAAATCCAGCGTGCTTCAAGCGCAATTTTATTTCAGATTGAGTCGCTCCAGCCTTGCCCAGGAGCTCCACAGTGTTCCGATAATTTTCAGTTTCATCCGCACCAGGCCGACGCATATCTCTGGCCGCCTGCTCGATTCCATCAAATTCTGCCTGTCGATCCCTTTCGAGTTGAGCGTATTTTTCAGCATCCATTTTTTCTGCTTTGATCAGTTCGTTAATACCTCTAAAAGAAATTAATACCAATCCAACTATCAGAAGAGAAACAACTTTTCGGCGGTCGGGCTTGGCAAACAAACTACGCTTGGTTTGTGTCCAATCGTTTCGGAGAAACGTTTTGGTCTCTGCCCATTTCATACACGTGATGCGTATAATTCCGGCTGACACTTTCACCTATATTTCAAATCAGCCGACCCGTCGAGTGAAAAGCTGTAGAGAAAATTCTTCGTTCCTTGGTTCCTTTGTGGTTAATCTTTCCACCGCATGAAGTGGACACAAGCATTTATTCCGACCCTCCGCGAAGCTCCGGCTGACGCGGAAATTCTTTCCCACAAACTGTTGCTCCGCGCCGGCCTTATCCGCAAGCTCGCCGGCGGCGTTTACACCTTCCTGCCGCTCGGCCTGCGCGCGCTGCGCAAGGTGGAGCAAATCGTCCGCGAGGAAATGGACCGGGCCGGCGCGCTCGAACTGCTCATGCCCGCCCTCCAGCCGCCGGAAATCTGGCAGCAAAGCGGCCGGTACGAAACCGCCGGCAATGTGCTGTTCAAATTGAAGGACAGCGGCAATCGCGAATGGATTCTCAGCCCCACGGCCGAGGAAGTCATCACCGCCACCGCCGCCGCTGAAATCAATTCCTACCGGCAGTTGCCGAAGAACTTTTACCAGATCAGCGTCAAGTTCCGGGACGAAATCCGCCCGCGCTTTGGCCTCATGCGCGCCCGCGAGTTCATCATGAAGGACGCCTACAGCTTTGACGTGAGCGACGAGGCGGCGCAGGTGTGCTACCAGAAAATGTATGACGCCTATGCGCACATCTTTGCCCGGTGCGGATTGAAGGCGTTTCCGGTTGAGGCCGACACCGGCGTCATCGGCGGGAAATTTTCACACGAGTTCATGGTCCCGGCGGAGACCGGCGAGAACGAGGTGGTTTATTGTGAGGCGTGCGGTTACGCCGCGAACATCGAGAAAGCCACCAGCGGCATTCCCAAAACCGCCGCGCGTGAAGCCGGCGCAGCCATTGAAAAATTCGCCACGCCCGGCGTCGTGACCATCGAGGCGTTGAGCAAGGAACCTTACAAAGTCCCGGCGAACCGCCAGATCAAGACTTTGGTTTACATAGCCGACAGCAAGCCGGTCATCATTTTGATTCGCGGCGACGACCAGTTGAACGAAGCCAAGCTCGCTGGCGTTATAGGTACGACGGTGTTCCGTCCGGCCACGCCGGAAGAATGCGTGGCCACGCTCGGCGCAAAACCCGGTTCGCTCGGGGCGGTGGCGAGCGCGTTAAAAAGTAGCGCAGGCGTCCCGCCTGCAAATTCTGAGGGCAGGCCAGAGGCCCGCGCTACTTTGCAAATTTTCGCCGACGAACGTTTGCGCGGCGCGAACGGCATGACCACCGGCGCGAACGAAGATGGTTTCCATTTCCGCAACGTCTCCATCGAACGCGACATCAAGGTGACGCAATGGTTCGATTTGCGGACGGTGACCGCCGGTGAACCCTGCGCGAAATGTCCCGATAAATCGGGACTAAAGATCCGCCGGGCGATTGAAGTTGGCCATGTGTTCAAGCTCGGCACGAAATACAGCGAGAAACTGGGCGCAACCTTTCTGGACGAGGCTGGCACGCGCAAACCCGCCGTCATGGGCTGCTACGGCATTGGCATTACACGAACCCTGCAAGCGGTCATCGAGCAATGCAACGACAAGGACGGCATTATCTGGCCGTTGAGCGTTGCGCCATATCAGGTTTGCATCACACCGCTGGGCGTGGCGCCGGACAGCGCAGTGATGAAACTCGCGGAGAAAATTTACGCGGACCTGACCGCGCGCGGCGTGGAGGTAATTCTGGATGACCGCGATGAACGTCCCGGCGTAAAATTCAAAGACGCGGACCTGGTTGGCTTTCCGATTCGCGTGGGCATAGGCGAGAAATCGCTGGCGAAGGGCGAGGTGGAAATCAAACCGCGCGGCGGCGCGCTACAACCCGTCAAGGCTGATACCGCAGTCGAAGCCGTGATAAAACTGCTGAAATAAGGCACAAATGCTTCCACTGGAAGAAGTCGGGGGGCATTCCCGCTGGTTGCGGGTTTTTACTCTGCTTCATCCAGCCTCGTCCGGTCTCTTTCGTTCAGCATGGTTCGAATGATCTGCCGGTAAGAAGGGGACGCCAAGGCGATCTGGGCCAATTCAAACCCGACTGGCTCGAAATCGGGATCCAGTTGGTACGCTTCTCCAAGTTTCTGCACGATTTCCGGGGTGGGTGGCTTATTCTCTTGTTTTGCCGATTCCAGATTCGCCTCCATAAGTTTTCCGGCCGCCAGCCAGGTGTTTTTAATGGAGGCATACGCGTTGTCCGCAGGCGATTTATCAGGAAAATAAACCAGCGATGAATCCGGCAGGCTCCTGAATTTTAAAAACGCTTCCAAGCTTGTGTAATCGGATTCCTGCCTGTTCAGGTATGCTTCCCGCGGTGCATGAAAGAGAATATACGGATTGAGGTCGGTGTTCAGCACGCCCGAACGTGAAAATTCGGACAATCCTTTTGCATCCGTGACATACTCACCCATGAAATCGCTCACATCATATATGACATGGCCGGCCGGTTTATCGCGCTGAAGATTGCGCGTCAGGTAATCGATGTCGATTTTCAAAGGATGTCCCGTTTTTTTGCCCGCTAAAAGCAGGAGGGGTGAGTTGGCATTGTAGGTGGCCAGAAACGCGTGCGATTCGGGAAACACAGTAATGAAGGTGCGGACCAGTGATTTCAGAACGTCGGTGTCGAATTGGTAGAGCGGGACCCACTGGGCCACCAATCCATCTTCGGTCAGATGATCGCGCATGGCACGAAAGTGTTCCAACGAGTAAAGGCTGCCCGCTCCATCAAAACCAGGGAAAAAAAGGTCGCCGACAATCAGGTCATATTTATCATGGGAAGCGGAGGTAAATCTGCGGGCATCCGCTTTCACCATGCGGACCCGTGGGTCGTTCTGGACATCGAAATTGATATCGCGGAACCAGTGCATCATATCCACGATTTGCGGGACAATTTCCACCGCCTCGACTTGTTTCAAGGGATACTGTTTCACAGCGCCCAGACAAGTGCCGGTGGCAACCCCTAGAAAGAGCATGCGTTCGGCCTTCGGCTGCAACAGCAGGGACATGTGCCCCATGCGCATTTCGTTCCATCCATCTCCTCCGCCCAGCGCGAAACCTCTATGCATTATCAACAGCCGCAGCGGTTGTCCCCATATTCCGGTTACACCTTTTGCTTCCAATATCCTCACGGTGCCATATAGTGTTTCCCGTTTGTCCACCAGAATTAGGCGTTCAGGCAGGGGATAGGTCTCCAGGTATTTTGAGGAGAAAAAAAACAGAAAAATAAAAACTCCCGTGGCGAGACCAATGTATTCAAATCGCAACGGCTTCATCGCATAGAGCCAGGCAAGTAGAAAAACCAGCGCGACGCTGCAAAGCGCCGCTGCGTATCCCCAAAAATGAATGACGAACAACCCAAAAACAAAAGGCGCCAGGGCCGACCCCAGCGTATTCAAGGCATAACCTTTGCCGACGGAGTGTCCTGAAAGCTCTCCCACAAGGCGGCTGAACAGAACGCCCATGAGCATGGTGGGGGACAGGAAAACCAGCAGGGAAAGTATCACCTCGGCCAGAAGGTTTCGAACCAATCCGGAGCCCGCAGGCCTTAACCAGTCGTAAATCGGCCAGGCAACTGAAAGGATGAGTGTGGAAATAACGATGGAAACGATCAGCCACGCCAAAAGCCTGGCAATGTCTTTTTCACCGCTGATATTCCTTGCGCGCCGTTGACACAGCCAGGCGCCGGCGGCGGTGCCGAGGAGGTAAACCGCCAGAAGATTGGCAAACGTGTAAACAGTGTCAAAAAACAGTTGGGCCAGGATACGCACCAAAACCACCTCCAGCCCGATCCCCGCCAGGCCCGTGAGCAACAACAACACGTAAACTTCCTTGACGGGCAGGTGGGCAATCACCCTTTTTATGTTTTGGTGGGCGGCGGGCACATCGGGTTCCGCCACTGAAGGCAAATAGACGCTCCGATGCCAGCCATACGCCAGCAAAGCGGCAATGATTCCGGTCAGCGACAGCCATGCAGCTCCCGTTGCCATGCCGCAGGAAGGGAAAATAAAATAGATGCTGGTGAAGACTCCCAACGTGGCGCCCAACGTGTTGGCAAAATAAAGGCGTCCCAGATTTTTCGCCCCGGCTTCCGCCGCGTGGACGCGCCGGCGGGCCTCCGAGACATATGCCAAGGTGGCGCCCATGCAGAACGTGGCGGGCAGCAAGGCCAGGCCCGAGACGAGCAAAGAGAGCCCCAGGGCGGTGAGGCGATCATTGTCTGCCGCCAAAGGCCCGATCAGCGGGGGAAGGGTCCGCGCCAGCCAAAGTAAAAAGTAAGGGCTGCCCCAGGCATATACAGCCGCAAAAAGTTCGAGAAAGGAAAAAAACACCGCGGGATTTTTTGCCTTGTGCGCGTGATTGTTCAAGCAATACGCTCCACCCACCATTCCCCCGAAAAACCCGGCCAGCACACCCAGCACGCCCATCACCTCACTGCCCAATGCCAGTGACAACAGGCGGGTCCAGAGCAATTCATATCCCAACGCGGCAAAGCCGGAGAAAAAAAATGCGAGCAGGAGAGGGCGGTCGGGAGTCGAATGTCGGTTAAACATGGGTCATTTCAAAATTCCCTGGCAGCCGGGATGACGTGGTTCGTTCTTCAACAAAAGTCAGTGTCCGCCCTCGCCCCAGGCTGCGCTGCGAATTTAAAATTGTACTTTCATTTGGGTTTGGATTGCGGCCCGGCCGGGTTTCTGCGCCATTGTCCGCCGCCACGCGCCGGCCGCCGGTTCACTGTTTCATGGCGTTTGCCCGTGATGATCCCGGCATTTGTCATGCGACAAGTTGCCAATCTCCACCGACCCCGGCCAATTTTTAATTTTTTTCTCATTACACGGCGTCGGTCAACAAATAAAAGCCATCATTCCCAATATTTTGTTTTACCGCGGCAGCGGATGGAATGTGAAACGGGCGGGTTGGTTTGCCGTTGGATCAATTTTCACCGTGTAATAACCGCCGTCGTTCAGCAGTTCGGTGCCGGACAAGGCCGGGCAGAGCCGCACCCGGAACGGCCACCAATGATGCGCTTCGTGCAGCGCGGAACTGAAGCGGTTGACCGAGCGGCCCAGGAACCGGATGGGCGGAATCCCCGACAGTACCCGGCTTTTCCATAAAATCAGCCGCGTGTGCAGATGTCCGATGATGGTCTGTTCCACCTGCGGCAACCGGCGGCGCACCGGTTCCTCGCGCCACAAAAACGGCAGCGCTGTGGGGTCGTGACAGAACAACAACACGCGTTGTTCCGGTTGGAGCGCATCAAAGGCGGTGCGGATTTCGGCGAGGTGTGCCTCGCGCAATGGCTGCCAATCCGGCCATTCCGCCGATGGCACGTCCGCCTGGTTGGCGGGCAGGGCGATGAGGGGCGACGCCACGCCCAAAAGCAGGTAATGCCCGATGGCCAGTTTCCAGAACGGTTGCAGGCCAAGCTGCTGCGTGGCGCAATGCCAACTGGCCAGCCGCATTCCGCCTTTTCCGCCAAACAAGGTTAATTTCCCAAGTTCATGGTCGCCGATGATGAACCGCGCGCGGTCGCCGAATTTCGCGCGGAGCTTGCCGAGACATTCCTGGGCACTTTGGAACGACGCCGGGTCGCTCACACCCACAAACCCGGTGTCGCACGGATAATCCCCGTTGGCCACGAGATAATCCAACGGCCCGGTTTCGGCCAGAAAACGGTCGAGTTGCCGCCCCTGGTCGAGGGGGTGGCGCATCCAGATCAAATGCCGGTAGGCGCGTGCGACCGCGCGGAGCAGGGGATTGGCGATGGTGCGAAATTCGTAATCTTCGCCGCGGGCGCGCTCGGCGGGGCCGGCGTGATGGATGTCGCTCAGAATGGCGATCGTAATATCTCCCTGCGTGCGGGTTTCCATGCCCGTCAATGATCCACAGCCGCCGCATCACTGCGGTTGTTTTGGTCGAGGCAATCGCGGACGGTTTTGGCGAGTTCGGCGTGGGTATAGGGTTTTGCGAGAAAGCTCGCGCGGGTCCGGGTCAGCATTTTCTGGTTTACTTCATTGGCGGTGTAACCACTGGTAAAAACAATTTTCAGGCGGGGCTGGCTGGCCAGCAATTTTTCGACGAGGTCCGCACCGGAAACGCCATCGGGCATTACCATGTCGGTCAGGAGCAAATCAATTTCATTCGCGCGCTGACTCCATACGTCAAGCGCTTCCCTGCCGGATGATGCTTCCAGAATCCGATAGCCGCACTCTTCGAGGATGTCACGGGCCATGCTCCGCAGGACCGGTTCATCTTCAACGATGAGAATGGTTTCCGAGCCGCCAGCGACCGGGGCAGCGGAGGCCGCTTCTTCTTGGGCCAAGGCGGGCACTTTGTCGCTGGCGGGAAGAAACACGTCGAACGTGCTGCCTTTGCCGGGTTCGCTGTTCACTTCGAGCCAGCCTTCGTGCTGTTTGACAATACCATAAACAGTCGCGAGGCCGAGACCGGTGCCTTTGCCGATGTCTTTTGTGGTAAAAAACGGTTCGAAAATGCGGCCCAGCGTGGCAGAATCCATGCCGATGCCAGTGTCCGTGATGCGCAAACGAACAAAACGTCCCGCGTGCGCCTGGGGACGGGTTTCGATGAAAACGGCGTCAATGTCCACGGTCTCGACGCCGATGGTCAGCCTGCCACCGCGCGGCATGGCGTCGCGGGCGTTGAGGGAAAGGTTCATCACGACCTGTTCAATCATGCCGCAGTCGCCTTGGACAAATGAATTTTCCACCGCCGGCTGGAATTCAAGCACGATGGTTTCTCCGAGGAGCCGCTCCAACATCTTGCTCATGTTGCCGACAACTTTCTGCAAATCGAGCAGTTCGGACTGCATGACATTCTTGCGGCTGAACATGAGCAATTGGCGCGTGAGGCCCGCGGCGCGTTCGGCGGCAAAATAGACGGCTTGAACCGAGTCGACCACCTCCGGCGGCAATGTCGGCCTGGCGAGCAGCGAACTGGAATGCCCCTGAATGATCGTGAGCATGTTATTGAAGTCATGCGCGACACCGGCGGCGAGCTGGCCGATGGATTCCATCTTTTGCGCCTGACGCAATTGCGCCTCCAAACTCAGGCGTTCGGTAATGTCTTCGACGTAGCAATGCACCACGTTGCTCGGCAAGACGGGATGGACCGACCACGAAAACGTGCGCCCCTCCATTTTGATTTCCTGGCGCACCTTGCTTTGTCCGCTGGCGAGGCATTCGCGGATGATGTGGTCAATGTCCGGTGGCAATATTTCACCGGGCCGATTTCTTCGCACAGAGGCGGCCAGTTGTTGCGCGGCCTCGTTGAAATAGGTGATGGTCCCGTTTTCGTTCAGTTCCATCGCCGCGTCTGGGTTCAACTGGACGAACGCGGCGAGTTTTTGCAATTCGGCATCACTCCGTTTGCGCTCGACGGCCAGGCCGATGGCGGTGGCGGAGGCCATAAGAAATTGCACTTCATCCGAATTGAATTTCCGCCCGTGCGTGCTGTAAATGCCCAGCATTCCATAGGGCCGGTCGTGTGTCGGAATGGCGACGGTGATGCCGCTGACAACACCGTGTTCGGCCAGAAACGGCGACGCAGAGATTCGCGTTTCGGCCTTCAGATCGGCGATGACAACGGGTTCACCGGATTTCAAAGTAGAGATGATCGGGGAATCCTCATTTCCGGGCAGGGAGGTCTGCCGGTTGTACTCCGATTTCCAGCCAACGCCGGCTTGCAGCCGCAGTTGACCGGCCGGCAATTGCTCGAACACGGCGGAGTATTCCACGCCCAGTGTTTGCGCCACGAGCATGACGGTTTGATTCAGCAGCGCCTCCAGGTCACTGTTGGTCAGCGCAAATTGTCCGAGCGCGGCGACAACGGTTTGCTGGAACGTGCGATTCAGCAGGTTTTTTTCCGCGGTTTCGAGATTCTTGACATGCCGTTCCAGCGATTCGGCCATCAGGTCAAAACCCTTTGTGAGCTGACCGAGTTCGTTTTCCGAGGGTTTCAGTCCGGTGCGGGCGCTCAAATCACCCTCCGCAATCCGCTGAGCCACGCTGGACAGGGCGCGCACCTCGCGCAAAATGAAGTGTTCCCCGCCGAACCAGGATGCGGCCAGCGCCAGTATCCCCACCACAAACCCGCTCATGGGCAGGTCAAAAATATACATCACCAACCAGGCCGGAGTGATGAGCAAAAACACGCTGCCCACCAACTGCATTCGCAATGTGGAGAATCTGAAAATCTTTTTTATCATTTCAACCGATTCCAAAATTGCGCAATAATCATGCCATTAGGACATTGTTTCGGAAAGCCCTTTGTTCCGGTGGGCACCGCCAAAAGGCCGGACACAAGAACGGGCGCGGCGAATTTTGCTGGAAGAACCGAAAATATTTGGATGAACTGAAACCAGCCTGGCAGCACAACCAGTAAAAGCCTTGGTTATGACGCTTAATCCACTTATTCAAAAATTGATCACCCAAGGCCCGGTGCTCACGGATGGCGCCTGGGGCACGCAACTCCAGGTGCGTGGACTTGCACCGGGTGAAGTGCCGGACCTCTGGAACCTGACCCATCCGGAAGAAGTCACTGCCGTCGCGCGGGCCTACGTCGAAGCCGGATCACAAATTATTTTGACGAATACGTTCGGCGCCAACCGCCTGCGCCTGGCCGGGGTCGGCGGCGCGGATCGCGTCAAGGAAATCAACGAAGCGGGCACCCGCATCTCGCGTGAAGCGGCGAACAAACGCGCGCTGGTTTTTGCCTCGATTGGGCCGAGCGGCAAAATGCTCATGAGCGGCGATGTGACCGAAGACGAATTGCGCGCCGCGTTCGCTGAACAGGCGCAAGCTTTGGCACGCGGCGGGGCCGACGGCCTGGTCGTGGAAACCATGCAGGATTTGGAGGAAGCCAGGATTGCCATAGTGGCGGCGAAAACCACCGGGTTGCCGGTGGTTGCCTGCATGGTGTTCGATTCCGGCAAGGACAAGGATCGCACGCTGATGGGCGCCACGCCGGAACAGGCGGCGGCCGGTCTGCTGGAAGCCGGAGCCGATGTCGTCGGCGCGAATTGCGGCCAGGGCATCGCGGGGTTCGTGAAAATTTGCGCGCGGTTGCAAGCGGCGGCGGGCGGGCACCCGGTCTGGATCAAGGCCAACGCCGGGCTGCCGCAAATCAGGGATGGCAAATCTGTTTATACGACGACAGCGGCGGAATTTGCCGGCCACGTTCCGGCGGTTCTCGAAGCCGGTGCGAGTTTCATCGGTGGTTGCTGCGGAACGTCGCCGGAATTCATCCGCGAACTGCACCAACTGCTCCGCGAAAAACATAATTTATGAACCGCCTGCGGTTGCATGTCATCGCCTGTCCGGTTTTCCAACGGGAACTGGAAATGCTTGCCGCCGGGGCGAAAACCGAGGTCACTTTCCGGCTCTTGGAAATGGGACTCCACGAAGGTCCCGCTGAAAATCTCCGCTCCGCGCTGCAAGGCGCGATTGATGGAGTGGCCGCCGGTCAATGTGATGTCATTGCCATTGGTTACGGGCTGTGCAACCGCGGCATTGTGGGGCTGGAGGCGCGGGCGCTGCCCGTTATCATCCCCCGCGCGCATGATTGCATCGGGATGCTTTTGGGCAGCAACCGGGGTTACCTCGCGCAACTGGAAGCGCAACCGGGCACCTACTTTCAGAGCACAGGCTGGCTGGAGAATTCACCGGCCAATGGCGATGTCCGCCAGCAGAATTTTCCCTTCGGACCCGGTTCCACCGTCACGCGCAAACAACTGGCTGAAAAATACGGCGATGAAAATGCCGATTACCTGCTCGAACAATTCAACAACCTCACCCGGCACTATGAAAGGCTTGCCTTCATCGCCACGCCGGTGCCCGAAGCGGCAAAATGGGAGAAAGCCGCGCGGAAAAACGCCCGGGCCCATGGCTGGAAATTTGAAAAGCTCCCCGGCGACCTGGGCTGGCTGCGGCGATTGTTGAACGCGGAGTGGAAAGACCGCGAATTTCTCAAGTTGAAGCCGGGCGAGCGCGTCGGCCTGCGTCACAACGCACAACTCATCGGCGCGGAACCAGCATGACTCCATCAATGCATACCCTCGAACTTTCACCCGCCGATCTCAAACTGGAGGTCGCTTCCGGCACACAGTTGCAGGACGTTCTTTTCGCGCAGGGAGTCGAGTTTCCCTGTGGTGGACGTGGGCGTTGCAAAGGCTGTCGCGTCAAAGTTTTGAAAGGCGTTCTGCCTGTCAGGGAGGAGGAAAAAAAATTGCTGTCGGGCGCGGAGCTTGCCGGGGGTTGGCGGCTGGCGTGCCGGCATTTCATCGCGGGTGATCTCAAACTCGAGCTGGCGCAATGGGAGATGCCCATCCTGAGCGATCACTCCGCTTTCAAGTTTGCGCCGCGCGATGGCCTCGGCGTGGCCATTGACCTGGGAACCACCACGATTGCCGCGCAACTCCTCGATTTGAAAACCGGTGGTGTGTTGTCGGTGGTCACGGCGTTGAACGCGCAGGCCCGTCACGGCGGCGACATCATGAGCCGTGTCGAATTTGCCTTGCGCGGCGGCCAGGCGGAATTGCAGCGGCAGGTGCGCGAACAACTCGGCGGAATGGCAAGCCAGCTGGCGGCCAGCAGTACAAAACTTTGTCGCATATGCGACAAAGTTTTGGATGCCGGTAATGATTTGAATAAGATAATCATTGTTGGCAACACGGTCATGCACCACCTGTTTTGCGGCGCCGGCGTTGCGCCGCTGGCCGGGCATCCCTTCGCGCCGCAACAGCCGGGACGATTCCGGTTTTCGGCGCGTGAGCTGGGCTGGAGCCTGCCGGAGAAGACGGTGGTGGAATTCCTGCCGTGCATCGGCGGCTTTGTCGGGTCCGACATTCTGGCCGGCATCGTGGCCACCGGTTTGCACGAAAGCCGCGAATTGACGGCGCTGATGGACCTCGGCACCAATGGCGAGGTGGTGGTCGGCAACCACCGGCGGATGTTGTGCACCTCCACGGCGGCGGGCCCGGCGTTCGAGGGGGCGCGCATCTCCATGGGCATGCGCGCAGCCACCGGCGCCATCAGCGAGGTGCGCGTGCAAAATGGCTTGGTGGCGTGCCGCGTGATTGGCGGTGGTGCACCACGTGGATTATGCGGCAGCGGTTTGGTGGACGCGGTGGCAGCGGGCCTGGAACTCGGCTGGATCCGGCCCGATGGCCGGCTGATGCCGGATCGCGGAATGCCGCTGGCCGGTGCCGTAACCCTTTCGGCGGCGGATGTGCGCGAATTGCAACTTGCCAAGGGAGCCATCGCCACCGGCCTGCGGATGCTGGCAGCGCGATTCGGCGCTTCGCTCAACGACATCCATCAGCTTCATCTGGCCGGTGCGTTCGGCAATTATGTCAACCGGACCAGCGCGCAACGGATTGGCCTGCTGCGCGTTCCCATTAATCGTGTCGTTCCCGCCGGCAACACCGCGCTGCTGGGGGCAAAGCGGGCGTTGTTCGAAGACCCGGCCGGCTGGGACGCCGTCGCGCGCCGCGTCGAACACGTGGCGCTCAGTGAGGACAAGGATTTTCACGACATCTACACGGAGGAAATGCGATTCCCGGCTTGAGCCTGTGTTTGAACCACCCCGCCTCCAGTATCACCGGTGCAATGCTTTCCGGCCATTTTCCAGCGAAAGTCAGGCCGGATCGGCGATCTGGTTTTAATGCTTGGCGGCGGAAGCCGCTACAGCGGGCGGGGCGGAATGGTCCTTTTTTGCCGTGTGATCGCGGCCGAGCCAGAAGTTGGCCCAAGAGGACGTGCCGCGCAGCCCTTGGTTCTGCACCACGAGCACGTGCTGCAACAAGTCCTGTTCCTTCCCATCGTGTTTCAGGCGTTCGTAGGCGCGCAGCCAGATACAATCGCCATAGCGGTCCACTTCGCAGCGGCCTTCACGCGTGCCGCCGCACGGGCCATTGCGCTGGTTCTTCGCGCATTGGGATTCAGGACACAGAAACGCGATTTCCGTGAGCGAACAATCGCCGCAATCCTTGCACTGGTACAGGACGGCCTTGCTGAGATGCTCCCAAACCCGCATTGGTTTGGGGCCTTGACTGGGGTCTGCCGAATGCCGGCAAAGATATGCGCCACAATTCGCCAGTGCGCGGCCCGGACTGAACATGAGGTCATGGGTCCACTTGGACATATGATAAACCAGGCCGACGTGTTTTGATTTTATCCTGGCGCTTGGATTTGGCGCGGCGGCATCGGCCAGCCCCGTCGCCGGATTTTCGGCGTAGTGGAAATATTCGCCGGGCCGGGAGAACCTGACTTCCCGCGCGAATTGTTTCCAGTCATCAGGAGCGAACGTGCGTTCGATTTCCAGGATTCTTTCAATGACGGGAAGATTGTGCACGCCGCCCAGATACACGCCGCGATAGCCCAAGCCGCGATAGATGGCGATTCGCTTGGCGGCGAATTCGCAGAAAAACGACCGGCCGCCATCGGCTGACTCCCCGTGCTTGAGACACAAGTCCAGCAGCGGTTGCGTCAGGACGACGCCAGGAACCCGGCCATCGTGAAAGAATTGGGCCACTCTGGGGCTTAACACATAGACATTGCCGATGAGCGGGACAGGCTTCATCCCGTGCTGATCCATGTAAAGCCGCAGTTCGCTGTCCTTGCGGGCGTCGAAGCCGATCTGGTTGATGATGAACTGCGCGCCGGCCTCGATTTTCTTCTGAAGCTTGAAATATTGCGGCATTACTTCGCCCTCGCGCAGTTTGTAATTCGTCGTGACGGCTCCGATGCAGAACCGGGTTTTTTCCAGCCGCTGTCCCTTGCCGTTGCCATCGCCGTTTTTCGGATCCAAACCCTGGTTCATTTTGTTCAACATCGAAATCAGCCCGACGGAATCAATGTCGAACACCGGCTTCGCCAGCCCTTCAACGCCGGAGAACGGATGATCGCCGGTCATGGCCAGAATACTGTGAAACCCCTCGCTGTTCAGGAGCCAGGCTTCACTCTCCAGACCGTTGCGATTGAGGTCCTTGCAGGTGAGATGAATGACGACTTCCTTGCCGGCCTCCAGAATAGGTTTGCCCAAGGCTTGGGGCGCCAACTGCGGATTGCCGCCGGCGTTGTCGGTAATGGAAATCCAATCAATGGCCGGGCACTCGACAAGTTGTCTGGCGAAAGCGGATGCCTTGACCGCGCCACGCCCGACCACCGAGCCGCGCACGGAAACCACTTCGGTCCCGACGAGAAACTGGGAGGTCTGGGACAGTTTTTCCTGCAATGTTTGCATCTATTTACACTGATGAGAAATTAGTTTTAATGCCTGCACGGTCAAGAGGGAACCCCTTTTGGTTGGGTACGTTTTCAACATTATCACGGTCATGATGTCATCCGCTGGGCCGGGATCAAGCGCGAAGTCGCGCAGATTCTGGACTTTGGGGATCGCCGGTGCGGGAAAGTGCCGGTCCAGGATTGAATTTGATTGTTTTTCTGTTCGCTCCTGGCAACTATTCGCCAGCAACAAAAATTCATGGCAACGAACATCCCGGGCCTTACAATCATCGGCGAATCAATAAATGATTCCGTGCCTTCCACCCACGCGTTATTCGAAAAAAACGACATGGCCGGCATCATTGAGCTGGCGAAATCCCAGGGGAAAAGCGGCGCTGCCTACATTGACGTGAATGTCGGCGTGCATTCCCCCGGATTTATGGCGGACGTTGTGCGAAATATCCAGCAGCACGTTTCGCTGCCCCTTTCGATTGACACTCCGGATCCGGAAATCGCCGCCGCCGGGCTGGCAGCGTACGATCCCGGGCGCACCGGGGGACGCAAGCCCATTTTGAATTCAATTTCCCAGGCGCGATTGGAAATGTTTGACATCCAGGCGAAGCAACCTTTTGTTCCGGTGCTGCTGATTACCGAAGGGGTGGATCAAAATGGCGTCTTGAAAATGAACAAGACCGCCGGGGAAACACATGCCACCGCGAAGGTCATGGTCAATATCGCGCGGGAACGCATCAAAAATGTCACGAATGATCAGATCATTCTCGACCCGGGCATTGTTCCCATTGGAAGCGATGCGGAAGGCGATTTCAAGCGATTGATCAATGCCATCAAGCTGATTCATCAGGACGCCGATCTCAAGGGTGTGAACATGTCCGTCGGGTTGAGCAATTTTACCGTGATGCTGCCGTCGAAACGGGCTGATGGTTCGCCGGTGAAAGGGCCGCTGGAGAGCGCCTTTTTGACCCTGGCCATGCCGATGGGCTTCAACACCATCATCGGGTCGGTAAAGCGGAATTATTCGCTCTTGCCGCCGGACCATTCGGCCATGCAATGCTTGAAGGACGTGCTGGAACTCGACGGCTTTGACGCCATCCTGCGGGTGAAGGAATTTTATTCTTAGTCCAGACCGCGGTCAGCCGAGGATTCGTTTCATGTGCGCCGCAGCCGGAACCTTCGGCAAGCCGGGCATGGTCACGATGCTGCCGCAAACCGCCACGATGAAACCCGCTCCGGCGGAAAGACGCAGTTCGTTCACCTTGATGCGGAAGCCGCGCGGCCGGCCGCGCAGTTCGGGGTCGTCTGAAAGTGACATGGCCGTCTTGGCCACGCAAATCGGCAGTTTGCCAAATCCGTGTTTGTTGAACAACGTGATGCTGTTCTCCGCACTGCGGTCATAATCCACGCCGTCCGCGCCGTAGAGCTTTGTTGCCAACGTCTCAATCTTCTTTTCAACCGGCGAATCGAGTTGGTAGAGGAAACGGAATTTCTTCCGCCGCTCGCCATGAACGGTGCGCAACACGGCGCCAGCCAGTTCCGTCGCGCCGGCGCCGCCTTTGTCGAAGTGTTCGGACACGACCGCTTCCACGCCGAGTTTGGCGCAGAACTTGATGATCCGTGCGTAGTCCGCCGGTCTGTCATCGGGAAAGTTGCTGATGCATACCACGGGTTCCAAACCAAAGAGGCGGATGTTCTCGATGTGCTTGGCGAGATTGCCGAAACCGCCGGTGTCGGTGTATCCGCCGTGGTAAGTGATGGCCTTGGTGGTGACGACGATGACCGCCGCGGCCGGATTTAGCCCGGCAATGCGGCATTTGATGTGAAAGAATTTTTCCGCCCCCAAGTCGGTGGCGAACCCGGCCTCGGTGACGACATAATCGGCCAGTTTCAACGCGAGGCGTGTGGCCACGCAGGTGTTCGTGCCCTGCGCGATGTTGGCGAACGGGCCACCGTGGACGAAGGCGGGCGTGCCTTCCAAGGATTGCACGAGGTTCGGATGAATGGCGTCGCGCAGCAACACCTGCATCGCACCCACGGCCTGCACGGCCTCGGCGCGGATCGGTTTGCCCTTGTAAGTGAAACCCACAACCATTTTGGTCATGCGTTCGCCGAGGTCGCCGAAATCCTCCGCGAGGCACAGGATGGCCATGACTTCGGAGGCGGGCGTGATGTTGAAGCCGTCGCGCCGTGGCACCCCGTTTTTGGGGCCACCCAGGCCGATGACGATGTCGCGCAGCGAGCGTTCGTTAAGGTCTATCACCCGGCGGAGAACGATGCGGCGCGGGTCGAGGCCGAGTTCATTGCCGTGCTGGAGATGGTTGTCCACCATGGCGCAGAGAAGGTTGTTGGCCTTCTCCACGGCATACATGTCGCCGACAAAATGAAGATTGATGTCCTCGGCGGGCACGACCTGCGCATGGCCGCCCCCGGTGCCGCCGCCTTTGATGCCGAAGTAGGGCCCGAGCGACGGTTCGCGCAGGCAGAACATGCTGCGCTTGCCAAGGCAGCGGAGCGCGTCAGCAAGGCCGATGGTGGCGGTGGTCTTGCCTTCACCTTGCGGGGTGGGGGTCATGGCCGTCACGAGGATAAGCTGGCCGTTGGGCTGATTTCGCCTCGTCTCCAGTTCGGTGAGCGGGATTTTGGCAATATAATGGCCGTGGGGCAGAATGATCTCGGTGTTAAGGCCCAGTTCACGGGCAACCTCGGAGATTCGACGCGCAGGCAGGCCGTCGGGGGCGGCGGTTTGATGCGACATAACTGGCGACATGAATACCTTGGACAGTCCGGCGTGACAATTGGAATTTTATCCGGGTTGCGTCCTGATTTCATGTGGCGTCGAGCCTGCCTGCCGTACCGGGACATGGTGTAAGCTGGCGGTTCGACCCAATCGGCACACAGTGCCGACGCTACAACCGGATCAGGAAATTACCTTTGTTCACCACGCTCGCGGGGCACGACGCGCGGTCGAAGCCGGGGTTTTTCCTGGCCAAACATGCAAGGCGGCCCAAGGAAATGCTCAAACGGTTTTGTTGCCTTTGGTGGCGCCCTTTTTGAAACTCAGCCCATGGCCCTTTTGGCGGCGTTGACCGCGCCCGCCGCGCTTTCGCTGTAACCGTCGGCGCCGATTTCGTCCGCGTATTTTTGCGTGATGGGCGCGCCGCCCACCAGCACTTTTACCTGCTGGCGCACGCCGGCCCGCTGAAGCGCGTCAAGCGTTGTCTTCATCGCTGGCATGGTGGTGGTCAACAATGCCGACATGGCCACAATGTGGGGTTTTTTTTCCTTCACCGCTGCCACGAACTGTTCCGACGGCACGTTGACGCCCAGGTCAATGACTTCATAACCGCCACCCTCGAGCATGGCGCCGACCAGATTTTTGCCGATGTCATGCAAGTCGCCCTTGACGGTGCCAAGGACGACCCGGGCCGTGGGTTTTATGCCGCCGGCGGCGAGCAACGGCCGGATGAGTTCGAGCGTGGACTTCATCGCGCGACCGGCCAGCAGCAATTCGGGCACGAAATATTCATTGCATTCAAATCGCCGGCCCACCTCGGCCATCGCCGGCATCATGTAATCCTGAACGAGCTTCATCGGGTCGTTCCTGGCCGCCAAGGCGGCTTCGGTGGCGGTTTTCGCGGTCTTCGCATCTCCTTTGAGGATCGCTTCGTATAGTGTTTTGAGGTCCTTCATGGTGGCTTCTTCGTTTGTCTCGTTGTTCAAATCATCGGACAGCGAAATCGCCGGACCAGGAACGGACGTGCGGTCAACTTGCCGGTCCTTCGACGGTCCCTTTTCGTGTCGAACCTGCTCATGTATTGATTCTCAGCCACTTTCGGTTGCCCCGGGTTGGGCGGGAATATTCATAACAAGCTTCCGGATCATAATCAACTAACTTGGTTGAACCGCGAAAACTTCGTCTGCCAGCGCCGCGGCGCGTCCGCGCGGCAGACGCCCCAGATGGAAAATCAAAAAGCCGTGCAAAAACCGGCACAACTCGGCGGTTTGAGCGGCCGCGGGTTTCAATCGCAAACACGCGGGCCAGTCGCTTTGGGTCAATGCCGCGGCAATTTTTTTGGTTCCGGCGGCGAGGCCGGCTTGCTCCCATTTCGGCTGCAGCCCGATTTCACGCAGCAACTTAAGTTCAAAGGCAAAAACGGTTTGCGCCGCGGGTTTTTGGCGGCAAAGACAAACGAGAAATTCGCGCATCAATTCAAAAACGGCGGGCAAAGGCGTTTCGGTTTCCGTGGCTTGCTCGACGAACGCCGCGGCGTAGCCGGCCTGGCGCAACCGGCGGATGTCCTGACGCAGCGCGCTGTGGGTCTCGCGCAAACCGACTTCACGGAGCGTGTGCAAATCGGAACGGCGGCTGCGGCTGAACAAAAAATCCGCCAGGTAAAACAAATCCAATTTGCCGAGAAACGGCGATTTGAAACGGCGCGCGCCTTTGGCGACGGTGGCGATGCGCCCGAAATCCGGGGTGAGCCAGTGGACGATGAGGCTGGTTTCTGTGAGCGGTCGCGTGCGCAGAATCAGGCCGGTGGTGGATTCAATCATGGCGGGAATTTAACCACGGATGAACACAGATGAACACGGATACAATTCAAATTCAGGCGACTGATTTCGCCGCCAAGCGGCAAGCGGGTTTCCATTCGTGCTTATCCGTGTTCATCCGTGGTTGAAAATTTGGGATTGGGCGGCGGTGGATATTCCTGCGAAATCGAGCCGAGGCTGACGATGTATTTGATGGCGTCGGTTACGCTCATTTCGAGTTTGGTGAGTTTCTCCTCCGGCACCAAAATCAGGAAGCCGGAGGTCGGATTGGGCGTGGTCGGGACAAAGACACTGACGAGTTTCTGGCCGGCCTTTTGCTGGATTTCGCCCTGTTGTTCGCTGGTGATGAAGCCCACGGAATAATTTCCCGGCCCGGGAAATTCCACCAACACGACGGTCTTGAACGAATGTTTGTTTCCGGCAAACGCATCGTTGACCTGTTTGATGGCGCCGTAAAATTTATTTAAAAGTGGCACCCGCATCATCACGCGGTCGGTCCAATCAATCACTTTTTTGCCGATGTAATAACGCGCCAGCACGCCGGCGACCGAAATCAAAACCACGGCGAGCACCAGCGCCACCAGGCTCCAATACCAGAACATCGGTCCCTTGCCGTCATTGGCATTAACCAGGCTTTCGTGCGTGAGGGTGCGGGGCAGAAAAAACAACAGCAGATCCGTCACGCTGGAAATCGTGCCCACGAGCCATTTAACCGCCGCCAGCGTGAGGAGGGCGGGGAAAGTAACCGCCAGCCCCGTTAAAAAACAGGAACGCCAGCGAGCGAGAATGGACTTCCTCATGCGGTCAGTTTAGCCGGACGGAAAAGTTGCGCGAGTGTAAATCGGCGGGAAAGTTTGCCCAGCAACCGGCCCTCCACGCGCTTCATCCGGCGCCGGGCATCCGCACTCGAATCATCAAAGCCGATCAAATGCAAAACCCCGTGGACCAGGTAACGGATGACTTCCGACTGCCAGCTCGTGCCGAATTTGCGCGCCTGCCGGACGGCCTCATCCACGCAAATAAAAATTTCACCGTGTAAAGTAGCGCAGCCGTCCCAGCTGCTGCTCGGTTGCCTATTTGAAGGGCAGGGCAGGCGGGACGCCTGCGCTACTTTGGTTGTGTAATCAAATGCGATGACATCCGTCGAACCGGCGTGGTGCAGAAAGGTCTCATTCAGCCGCGTCATTTCCGGCGCGCCGACGAGGCAGATGCCGATTTCGGCCTTTTCCAGTTCCAAATTCGCCAGCAATTCCCGGGTGATTTTTTTCATCAGTCGCAGATTGATTTTTCGCACGCGCTGACGGTTGGCGATGACAATGTTCATTCGTTAAAGTTGTAGGAGACGACGTGAGGAGTCTCACATTATTCATTTGAGCCTCGTTACCTCGGCTCCTACGAACGGGATTTCATTCCGCATCTGTTGTTTTCGTCCGACCGCGATGCTCCTCGTAAGCCGAGATGATACGCTGCACGAGCGGATGGCGGACAACGTCGCGCTTGCCCAATTCGATGATAGCGATGCCTTCGGTGTTTCTCAGCGCGCGATGCGCCTCCAGCAGGCCGGAATTTTTGTGCGGCGGCAAATCAATCTGCGTTTCATCGCCGTTGATGACGGCCTTCGAGCCGTGCCCGAGGCGCGTGAGAAACATCAACATCTGCTCGGTCGTCGAGTTTTGGGCCTCGTCGAGGATGATGAAGGCATTGTTCAGCGTGCGCCCGCGCATGTAGGCCAGCGGCGCGATTTCAATGGTGCCGCGCTCGGTGTGCTTCTGGATTTCCTCGGCGGGCAGCATGTCGTGGAGCGCGTCGTGCAGCGGACGCAGATACGGCGTGATTTTTTCGTAAAGATCGCCGGGTAAAAAACCGAGCGCCTCACCGGCCTCGACCGCCGGCCGGGTAAGAATGATCCGCGAAACCTTCCCTTCGCGCAACGCGGCCAGCGCCATCGCCACCGCCAGGTAGGTTTTGCCCGTGCCCGCTGGTCCGACCCCAAACGTGATGTCGTGCTTGCGAATCGCGTCGAGATATTTTTTCTGGCCGACGGTTTTGGCGGTGACGCCGGGCTTGCGGTCGTGCGTCAAAACCCGGTCGCTCATCAAATCCTTGAGCGTCGAAGCGCCCTCGTGCTTCACGACATTCAGCGCGTGGGTGAACTCACGGTTGCGCAGCGGTGCACCGGCCTTGAGCAAACTCTCCAGCGACACGAAAAGCTGCCTGGCGCGCTCGACGGCATCGGCGGCGCCTTCGAGTTTTATCCAGCCCTCGCGGGCGGTGGCCTTGACGCCAAGCTGTTCCTGGACCGACTGAAGGTTGCGCGGCTCGTGATTGAAAAGCTGCTGCGCGACGCGCGCATTCTCGAAATGAAGAGTTTCAGTTGCCACGATTAACCTTTATAAATGTCGTGCGTGCCGATGTCCACCGAAACAATCCAATTCCCGTCAACGTAAAATGTGAAGCGCAAATCTCCTTCGATGTCCGCCGCGTAGATGGTTTTTCCGTAAAGCGATGAGAGCTTGTGAATTTTGTGCGTCCGCAAACGCGGGTCAAAAGGATTTTCCCTGAAAATTTTCCACGCCTGACGCGCAGACTCTTTTTGCGCGTCGTTCAGGCGATGGAAATGTTTCCAGAACGGCTCGACCGCGCGGTAGCGATGGTTCATCGCAGATGCGGCGGTGGTGTTTCAAACAAGGCCGTCTCCATGTCCACAAAGCGACCCTCCGCAGCGGCCTTCATTCCTTCTTTGAAAGATTCCGGCACCCACGAATCGTCATGTTCCACGACATACTTCGCCACTTGCGCCCGTTCGTTTGGAGGCAACGCTTTGATTTGCTCGATAATTTCGGTTGCGCTCATGGTTTAATTATCCGCCAAAGCTCGTTTTTGGCAAGCCTGTGAAAAGCGGCACGCAAAGGTGTGTTCTCGAAATGCAGGGTTTCGGTGGACATAGTCGAAATTAGAAGCACGTCACCATTTAACTGCCAGGCATGATGATTTTATAGTAATCCAGAAGATAATCTGGCGTTGCTTCATGTTTTTGCACCTTATATTGATTAGGGTGACATCCTGAATAAAATAATTGTGGATTTCCAATAAGTCCCGCCTTAAAAAGGCGGACAACTTCTTCTGCCAAATCGGGAGATGCACGAAAACCAACAATTACTTCACGCATTGCAGCTGGTGGAATTGGCACGAAGCAACGCCCATTTTCAATACGAAGCTGAGTTTTGTGTTTTGGCAACTCGTAGAGAAATCGAACTTCTTTTTCATACGCCCATTCGGCATCTTTGGTTGTTAGTAAAGCAATTGCAGCTTGATCAACTTGTCGTCGATACTCTGAAAAAGGGATAAGAATTCCGTTTTCACTTTCAACCAATTCATCTGGTCTGTTCGCAATATTTCCTTTCCAGTCGTAGCTTTCAACTGGAGGAAAACGATAACAAGCCAACGGTAGTTTGGGGCGCGAATGATCGGGCGGATAAGAGATTTCAAAACCATCTGTTTTGATGCCTGTCGAAAATTCTTTGCATGAAACATCAATTCCCAAGACCAAGCCACTATGAGATATCCCGTGAGGAGATTTTGTGTAATGCCCCCACATTAAAGCATTATGCGGATTGCGGCACAGGCAAAGCGCCCGAAATCTTTTACTTAATTCATCTCGAAATTGTTTGATTATTGTTTCTCCAAAACCCACAACATTTTCGACAGGAATTCCAACCATTGACCCGCCTTTAAGAAGGGAATTCCCAAAACCAGCTTTTGTGTGAAATGTTTCGTGACCATTCGCAAAATAATCATGTCGCTTTTGGTCAAAAGCCGGGCGCACTTCAAACGGGTCATTAAAATATGTCGGGTCAGACGCGAGCAGCGTCATCGTTTGAAGAGCTTTTATTCCATCAGGGTTTAGATATTTGTAAAGTAATGGCACAGAAAAATCATTTCGTCAGTTCCGCGCGCAATTTGGCGGCAACCTCGTTCAGCGCCGCTGGTAAAACGGTGGTGTTGGCCAGCACCGGCATGAAATTGGTATCACCGTTCCACCGTGGAACGACATGGATGTGTAAATGGTCGGCGACGCCCGCGCCGGCGACCTTGCCGAGATTGATGCCGAGGTTGAAACCATCGGGCTTCATCACCTCCGTCAATGCGTTGATGCAGCGGCGGGTGAGCTTCCACAAATCCGCCAGTTCCGCTTCGGTCAGGCCATTCAGGTCGGGGACCTGTTTGTAAGGCACGATCAGCAAATGTCCGCCGTTGTAGGGATAGGTGTTGAGCAGTGCGAAGCACGTGCGGTCGCGCACAATGACACGGTTCGCTTCGTCGTCATTGGATTGGGCGATGCGGGTGAACAGGCTGGCATCGAGTTGCGGTTTGGGCGACAGGATGTATTCGATGCGCCACGGCGCGTGCAGCGATTCCATGACAACAAGGGTAGTGATGGAAATGCGGAAAGTCAAAGCGAGGTGGTCTCCCCAATTTTGGCAGGGTAAAGTTGCTGCTTTGCCGAATTTGGGCGGCGCGGCAGCACCGCCCTACCTTTGAGCTTCAAACAAACTCAAAATCGCTGCGGCTGCATGCTTCGTCGCGCCGGGGCCGCCCAGAGATGAAACAACTTCCGCCAGGCGCTTTTTGATTTGAATCCGGCGCGGTTCATTTTGCAAAAGCTCCAGCGCGGCTCTGGCAATGGGGTCAGGCGTGGCGGCGCCCTGGACGAATTCGGGGAAAATTTCCTCGTCTGCCAGAATATTCGGCATCGTCAGCCATTTCACCTTCACGATGCGTTTGCCGATTTGGTAGGTGCTCCACGATGTTTTGTAGAGCGTCACCGTCGGCACGCCGAAAAATGCGCACTCCATCGTTACCGTGCCGGTTGAGGCGATGGCCACGTCCGCCTGTGCGAGCGCCTGCGGCAGATTGCCGATTTGGATTTCCATATCTGACGGGAGCGCGGACAGCTTGTTCGCGAGCTGTTTCAAGGTTTCATCCGGCAAAACCATTTTAGCTTTAGCCGACGGCAATTTCCCCTGAATCAGTTTCAACGCGTCGAGCATTGGCGGCAGGTGCCGGCGCAATTCGTCGGCGCGGCTGCCAGGCAACAGAAGAATTCTATTTTCGGAGGGGCGAGCTCCGCGAGACCCTGAATTTTCCGGAATGAGGGCTCGTGGAACTCGCCCCTCCGAACTGAACCTTTCCACCATGGGATGACCGACAAATTCCACGCGCAACTTCGGCACGCGCTGGGCATACCAATCCTTTTCAAACGGGAAAATGCTCAAAAGCAGATCGTAATCCGCCACCAGCAGGTTCACCCGGCCCGACCGCGACGCCCAGACTTGCGGCGACACGAACTGGATAATTTTCGGGTTCCACGGCGTGGATGCCGATCGATTTTTGCGAATATATTGTTTGATGGCATGACCAAAGCGCAGGTTGAACCCGCCGTAATCCACGCCGATGATGGCATCCGGCTTGCGCTCAATCGCCAGCTTTAGCAATTGATTAAATAACCGCCGGAACTTGAAATAATTTATCAGCACATCGGAAATGCCGATGACCGAGTGCTGCGTCAGGTCGAAAGCCAGTTCGACACCGGCTGCCGCCATGCGCGGGCCGCCCGCGCCGAAGAATTGCGGGACGCGCCCGTCTTCGCTTCGCTTCGACGCGGCAAGCAGCGCGGAAACCAGTTCCGCCGCGAGCAAATCCCCGCTCGCCTCACCGGCGATGAGCATGAAGGTTTTCGGATTCATTCTGAATCGTTGTAGGAGACGACGTGAGGAGTCTCTAACTTTGATTTTATTTTCATCCAATCGGCGGTCGCTTGATGTTGCCCGCGTCGGGTTGCCGTAGTTTGGCGAAGATTCTCCAAAACTTCGACCAATAATCTTCCGCCAAAGGATTCAATTTCGGATAGCCGGGAATCACACAGCCGGTGAACGGCCAGACTTCATTTCCGCCGATCAATTCCGCCCGCACCGGATTCGCTGCGATGTAAAAGCAGACTTTGGCGAACGCATTCCGTTTCCGCTGCTCCTCACGCAAAACTTCATCCTGCGGCTGAGGCTGGAACTTCGCGGGCGAAAGTTCCGGCTCAAGATAAGTCCGCAGGAAAGCCATGCCGTTGATCTGGTCCGAATCCAGCCGCAATCCCATCCAGACCAAATGCAGATGATCCGGCATCAGGCAATAAATTGGACAAAGCAAACCCTCGCGGGCGGCGGCGTGAAACATCAGTTCCCGGAAACGCTGGTGGAACACGGGCGTCAGCCAGCCTTTGGCCTTATCGAACACCGTCAACGTCCAGAACACCACCGCGTCGGCTTGATAATGCTCGCGAGGCAGTCGTGGCAGGCTAAATGCGCGATTGAGTGGATCGCGCGGCGGTTTGACTGGACGTTGGAAATTCATGGCAGGGAAATTAGAGACTCCTCACGTCGTCTCCTACAAAAATGACATTCCGCCGCGAGCAAATCACCGCTCGCCTCGCCGGCGATGAGCATGAACGATTTTGGATTCACAACCATATTTCAGCCACGAAGTGGCGCACGATAGTAGCCCACGGTGCCAACCGTGGGAATGCGGTTCCCAAAACAAATCCAAGCCCCGGCAGGGGCGGAAGAAAACTCAGTCCCATAAATATTTCTCGTCGTATTGAATCTCATGTTTCTTGAGAAACTCCACAAATTCCTCCTTAAAAGACATCCGTTTATGATGTTCCTCCTGGTTGGCGATATATTTTTCAACCTCCGCCAGATTGGAATGCTTACGCTGAACGCGCCGTAACCAATTTGCCAGGCAAACGCCTCTTGGTTCGGGACGTTTTTATGGATCCAGCCGGATGAATCGGCCTTCAGTTCACGCATTAAATCCGACAAAGAATATTTCGCGGCCAATGACGCCAAAATGTGGACGTGGTCGGTTGGTCCATTGATGATGAGCGCTTTGCCGTCGTGCGAGCGAATGATGCCGCCGAGATACGGAAACAAACGGGGTTTCAGTTCTGCGTCCAACGACGGTGTGCGATCTTTGGTGCTGAAAACGATGTGTGTCAGCAAATGGGTAAACGTGTGGGCCATAATAGAAAACTGCGGAGCAGCGAGCGGTAGTAGCCCACGGTGTCAACCGTGGGAACGGAATGTAAAAAACAATTCAAGCCCCGGATGGGGCGGAAGAAATGAGACGTTGAACCGTGGCTTTCTGTCGCCCCTGGCGGGGCTTGGGAAATTTGCGGGCGATCAAACCCATAGCTGGCGCTATGGGCTACTATCGCGCGCTGCTCCGCAGCTAAATCACCGGCGATGAGCATGAAGGTTTTTGGTGTCATTTGCTCTGCTGCACCTGGCGCGTAATTTCAAAGGCCAGATCCAGGGCGCGTTTGGCGGATTCGCCGCTGACCACGGGCGTCAGCTTTTCGCGGACGCAGTTGACGAAGCTTTGCAGTTCCAGCTTGAGCGGTTCTTCTTTGGCAATCGGCACCGGCTCGCGCACGATTTTCTTTCCGGCAAATTCACTGACAATAGTGGAGTCCTTGCCGAGGCCGAGTTTGGCGGCGAGAACTTTTTTCAGCAGCGAGCTTGCCTGTTCGTCGTCGCGGGCAATGCGATAGATGAAACCTTCCTGCACGCGGTAATCGAGCGAGATGTAGCTCGGTGTCGCGCCGCCGCTGAAGACGCGAATTTTCCGCATCTTTTCGGGGCTGACACGGCTGGCCGTAAGATTGGCGACGCAGCCGTTGGCGAAACGCAGCCGCGCGTTGGCGATGTCCTCGCTTTTGCTCAAAACGGGAATGCCCACAGCGTCCACGCTCGTCACCGGCGATTTTACGAACGCAAGCACGACGTCGAGGTCGTGAATCATCAGGTCAAGCACGACACCGATGTCGGTCGAGCGGGCAGGGTAGGGCGACAGCCGGTGCGTCTCGATGAAGCGTGGTTCGGGCGCGGCGGATTCCAGATATTTGAAAACCGGATTAAACCGCTCGACGTGGCCGACCTGCAGGACGCAATTGTTCTGTTGCGCGAGTTGCACGAGTTCGGCGGCCTGGGCGGTGTTGTCGGTCATCGGTTTTTCGACGAGGACGTGTTTGCCCTGCTGCAACAGCAATTTGGCGAGTTCGAAATGCGTGGTCGTCGGGGTGACAATATTCAATGCGTCGGCGGCAGCAGCGGCCTCAGCGACGGAGTTGAAAATGCGCGCATTGTGTTTGGCGGCGATTTTACGGGCGGTGTCGGTGTTAGTGTCGAAGATGCCGGCGAGTTCCACCTGGCCGCTGGCGGCGAGTTCCGAGTAGATACGGACATGGTTCTGACCCAGCGAGCCGGTGCCGAGGACGGCGATTTTGACCTTTGATGCCATGCGGGCAGTGTGCCATTGAAAACTGAAAACTGAAAACTGAAAACTTGCGGCAACTTTGGACTTTGAACTTTGGACTTTGGGTTCATAAACTCCCGCCGTGCTCGCTTTCATTGTCATCGCCGTGGCGGCCTATTTGTTGGGCTCGTTTCCGACCGGCTATCTCGTTGCGCGGGCGAGGGGGATTGACATTCGTGCCGTTGGCAGCGGCAACATCGGCGCGACCAATGTCTTTCGCATGGTAGGTAAAACAGCGGGGGTATTTGCGCTCATCATTGATGGATTGAAAGGCTACGCCGCCTGTACCTGGCTTTGTGACTGGGTACTGGCGCTTCCGGGCGGTCCAACGACGAACACGGAACTTTATCGGATTCTTGCGGGCATTACGGCGGTGCTCGGCCACAATTTTACCTGCTGGCTGAAATTCAAGGGCGGCAAGGGCATCGCCACGAGTGCGGGGGTTTATTTTGCGCTGGCGCCGCTGGCCGCGGGCGTTGCGCTGAGCACGTGGATCATCGTGTTTGCGCTGGGCCGCTACGTGTCGGTGGCTTCCATCGCGGCAGCGGTGGCGTTGCCCACGGCGGTTTGGTTGACTCAGGACAACCGATTTTTGGGAATTGTCACCACCGCGCTGGGACTGCTCGCCATTTACAAACACAAAGGCAACATCCAGCGTCTGCTCAATGGCACCGAGCGGCGTTTGGGCCAAAAATCCGCGACACCGGGGGCAACGAAATGAAAATCACCGTATTGGGCGCCGGAGCTTGGGGAACCGCCCTGGCCAAAGTGCTGCACGAAAACGGCAATGCCGTGACACTTTGGGACATTGATACCCGGACGCTCGACGAACTCCGCCACGGGCGGAATGAGCGTTACCTGCCTGGCATGGCGTTGCCGGCGGATTGGAAGGTGGAGGCGGATTTCGCCCGGGCGGTGGCGGGGGCCGAGTGCCTGGCCATGGCCATTCCGTCGCAGGCCTTTCGTCAGGTTGCCATGAAGCTGAAAAGGCATCCGGCCATTTTGGTGAGCGTGACCAAGGGCATTGAATTTGAGACCGGCGAAACGATGAGCCGGATACTGCGCGAGCAGGTCCCGGCGGATCGCGTGGCCGCGCTTTCCGGGCCGAGCTTTGCCCGCGAAGTGGCGCTGGGCATTCCGACCACGGTGGTTTGCGCCAGTGAAAACGACGCCACGGCGCGAACGGTGCAAGGACTTTTCCATCGTCCCAAGTTTCGCATTTACCGCAGCACGGACATCCTTGGCGTGGAATACGGCGGGGCGCTGAAAAACATCATTGCCATCGCCGCCGGCGTGAGCGACGGGCTGGGCTATGGCGACAACACCAAGGCCGGACTGGTCACGCGGGCGTTGTCTGAAATACGCCGGCTGGGGGTGGCGTGCGGCGCGCAGCCGGAGACGTTCGCCGGTTTGAGCGGCTTGGGCGACCTCATGCTGACGTGTTTCTCGAAGCAGAGCCGCAATCGCGATCTCGGCGAACGCCTGGGGCGCGGTGAAACGATGGCGGCAATCCAGGCATCGCATCCGAAACTGGCCGAGGGATATCCGACGGCACGATCCGCGCACCGGCTGGCGCGCGGGAAGAAGGTGCTCACGCCGATTATTGACGAGGTTTACGCGCTGCTTTACGAAGGCAAAGAACCCAAACAAGCGGTGCAGGATTTGATTTCCCGTGCATTCAAGGTGGAAGACTGATGCCAGTGCGGAGTGCGGAGTGCGGAATACGGAGTGATAGCAATCGAGAAGCACACATAACCGAGAAAATGAAAGGCAGACCATGAACCATGAAAATCTGGAGAAAAGAACTAAGCAATTTGCGTTGGATGTCATCATTTTTGTCGAGAATCTGCCGCCCAACCGGACTTGCCACATTATTGGCGGCCAGTTGCTGCGTGCCGGAACGTCGGTTGGTGCGAACTACCGGGCCGCCTGTCGGGCCAAATCCACAGCGGACTTCATTTCGAAAATGGGTACGGTGGAAGAGGAAGCAGACGAATCCGGTTATTGGACGGAACTGCTTGTGGATGCCGGAAAAATCAAACTGGCTGACGCATCCTTTCTCATCAAAGAGGCGGGCGAATTGACTGCCATCGCTGTTTCCTCCATCAATACCACACGAAAATCTGGGAGTTGTTGAACATCTAGGACGTCGGAATCTGTTCGTTCCGCATTTCGCATTCCGCATTCCGCACTTGTTTCAGGCCATCGCCGCCTTGATCAGCTTCATCAAATCGGCGTAAGTCTCGACGGCCTCAAACTGCGGGAATTGCTTTTTCACCGTGTCGGGCGCGCGGAAGAGGATTCCCACGTTCGCCTCGACGAGCATGGCGGTGTCGTTGAATGAATCGCCGCCGGAGATGACGTGGTAATTCATCCGTTTGAAGGCGGCCACGGCCTCGCGCTTCTGCTCGCGGATACGCAACTGGTAATCCACGATGTGGTCATTTTCGACGACGAGCCGGTGACACAGGAGCACCGGCCAGCCAAGCTGGCGGAGGAGGGGAGAGGCGAATTGCTCGAACGTGTCGGACAGAATGATGACCTGCACGAACGAACGCAGTTCATCCAGGAATTCCTTGCTGCCGGGCAGCGGCTGCAGCGAGCCGATGACCTGCTGGATGTCGGAAAGTTTCAGGCCGTGCTGGTCGAGAAGAGCAAGCCGCCCCAGCATGAGCTTGTCATAATCCGGCTCGTCGCGCGTGGTGCGGCGCAATTCCGGGATGCCGGTCTTCTCGGCCACGGCAATCCAGATTTCCGGCGTCAACACGCCTTCCATGTCCAAAGTGACGATTGATTGTTTCACAGAGCGGGAGTCTTCCAAAATCAACCGGCGGTGTCGAGCGGTTCAAGGTTCGGCTTTCAGATTTGGATTGGCGGAAAGAATCTGGTCGAGCGCGGCTTTCGCTTCGGGGAATTCCGGCGTGAGCCGCAGTGCTTCGCGGTAATGCTCGACGGCGCCGGCCAGTTTGTTTTGCTGTTGCCAGGCTTGGGCAAGACGGTAATGCGCCTTCGCGAAGTCCGGCCTTTCAACAAGAGCGGCGGCGAAATGACCCGCGGCCTCGTCCGGTTTGTTGTGCAGCAACAAGAACAGGCCAAGGTTGTATTGAACCTCGGAATTGTGAGGAGCCAGCCGCCCGGCGGCGTCAAGATGTGCCAGCGCTTCGTCCAGCCGGTTGTTCTGCAACAAAGCCATGCCGAAATTATATTGTGCCACCGGGCTGTTCGGCGAAATTTTCACCGCTTCAGCGCAAAGTTCCATGGCCTCCTTTTTCAAACCCATGTCGCTGAGGGTTTCGCCCAGGCAGGTGTAGGCGACAAAATTATCAGTGGTGACTTCAATGGCATGGCGGAAAAGTTTAATGCTGTTCTGCCAGTAACTCAGTTGAATTTCAGTGCCAACCAAACAACCTGCCAGCGCCACGCCCCCGGCAAAAGTCGTAATATGCCGCCAGTGGGGACGCCAGTTCAAAAAATCGTCAACGCCCCACGCCACCATAATGAACAGACCGACGCTGGGAATATACATGTAACGGTCGGCCATGGATTGCGAGCCGACCTGCACCAGGCCGATGGTGGGGATGAGCATTCCCAAAAACCAGAACCAGCCGACGAGCAAATACGGATTTTGGCGCGCGCGCCAAATGGACAATCCCGACCACATGGCCAGCAATAATGCCGCACCGATCACCAAGCCGGCCGGCCAATGATGCGGATACGGGTAAACAATTGAGAGATCAGCCGGCCAAAATGTTTTGGAGATGTAACGCTCGTAGGCCCACAAAGCGTTTGCCAACCGGGACGGAAAAGACAATTCAGCCGACGACCAAAGCGCCCGGCCCGAAGTTTGCACAAGATAGGTCACAACGCTTGCCGCCAGTGTGAGCACGAAGAAAGGCAGTTTTTCGACGATTAAACTGAGAATGGAACGCGCGGAGCTTCCGGGCTGAAAACGGTTCAAGGGCCAGAAATCGAGCAGCAGCAAAACGAAAGGCAACGTTACCACCATCGGCTTGGACATCAGCCCGCACGCGAAGAACAACAGCGCGAGGAAGTAATAAGGTGACACGTGACACGTGACACGTGACAAGAAGGAGGAGGTTCGTGTCACTTGACACGTGCCACTTGTCACCCACCGCGCGTAGCGCGTGTAGGCCATCAATGTCAGCATCCAGAAGAACGCGCTCAACACATCCTTGCGTTCCGCCGCCCACGCCACCGATTCGACGTGCAATGGATGCCAGGCAAACAAGGCCGCCACCAATGCACTGCGCCACAAGGTTCCCGTGAGTTGCCGCAACCAAAGAAACAGCAGCAAAGTGTTGGCGACGTGAAAAATCAGATTGGTCGAGTGATGGCCGCCGGGATTCAAGCCATACAACCGGCAATCCAGCATGTGCGAAAGCCAGGTCAACGGATGCCAGTTGGCGGCGGCTCCGGTTTGGAAAGCCCAGATCACCCCAGCCCGGGTCAGCCCGGCCTGAACGTGGGAATTGTTGGTGATGTAATCGTCGTCATCGAAGTTGACAAAATTGTGATGAGTAACCGGCCAGTAGAGCGCGGTTGTAACCAGGGCAAGCGCGAGGCAGATGAGGGCCGTGAGCTGGTTTTTTGTCAGTTTAGCCGTGAACATAACCCGAAAGGTCTTAAATCAAAATGTCACCATTCGACGTTTTCGCTGTGTGAACCGGCAGCTTTCCTGGTAGCCAACGCCGCGCGCGAGCCGGATGGCTTCGGTAAAATTCATTCCCACTTCTCCCGGCGCGTGAGCGTCCGAGCCAAACGTGATCGGCACGCCTTTTTGAAACGCGAGCTGGAGGATTTCGCGGTTCGGATAAATTTCCCGGCAATCCTTTCGCAAACCAGCGGTGTTGAGCTCGATGGCGCAATGGTTCTTTTTGGCCGCGTTGAGAAATTTTTCGTAGAGCGGCGTGCAACTCGCCTCGGCGAAGCCCGGGTCGCGGTCCGGCCGGTGGCCGAATTTTTTCGGCAGGTCGGCATGGCCGATGATTTCAAAGCAGCCGGTTTCCGCCGCTTTGGTCAGCCGCTCGAAGTAAGCCGACCAGACCTCGAAGGCGTCGCGGTTTTTCCACTCGGACAATTTCTGCGGATCGTCAATGGCCCAAGAATCGGAGACGTAATGCACCGAACCGATGAAATAATCCCACGGGTGCCGCGCGGCGAGTCCGCGAATCCAATCCTCATACCCGGGCAGATAATCCACTTCAAGCGCGAGACGGATGGTAAGCTGAGGAAAATCCATTTGCGCCTGGCGGACCTTGGCGACGTATTCATCGAGCTGGCCGGCAAACATCCGCCAGTCATCGAAATCGTCGCGCGGCATGGGCGAATGGTCGGAGAAACCGATTTCCGTGAAGCCGAGGGCGGCGGCGCGGGCGGCGTATTCGCCCGGCTCGCCGGTCGCGTGCCGGCAGAGCGGCGTGTGCAGGTGATAATCGGCAGGCCATTTCATGGCGTTGAGTGTTGAGAGTTGAGCGTTGAGTGTCGAATAAAAAACGGGGCGTTGACTTGGCGTTGGAGTCCAAGCTTCAGCTTGTTCCTTCCCGGAAGCGCCGGCGTCCCGCCGGCATTGGATGAATCAATCGCAGCAATACGAGCCGGCGAGCCGCCGGCGCTCCCAGAAATCAATGACGCGCTGCGAGTTTCAAGTATTTAATCCTAAAAACGTTCGCCACCGCTTGTGTGTGCAACAAGAGCGGAACCCTCACGAGTTCCGCCCTGATGCTGCAAACTTAAACTGCCGGTGAGTCTGGCAGATCAGAGTCCGCCATCCACCTGCCAGCGGCCCGCCGGATTGTCCTTTCTGATGGCCAGGTTCCATTTCTTGGTTTGCACGGCACGGCACTTCACGAACCAGGCGGATTGTTCCGGCGACCAGGTGGCTTCGCCCACTTCCATGACTGGCATCAGTTTATGCACGTCCATTCCCTGCTTCTCCGCCGCCTCAATTTGCTTTCTGGTTTCCTCGACGTCGGATTCCGAGGTAAACTTGCGCATTTCGACCCAGTTCAGTTTTGACTGGGCGTCGAAGTAGGCTTGCACCGCTTCTTTGGGCGTCAACTGGGCATAGGCATCGTTGTTGGTCAAAACTTCCGGCTCGGTGGACCATTTAAAATCCTGCTGTAGCCGCAGTTTGCTGTTATACATTCCCGTAACCACGCACCGTTTCGCCGGATTGGCGTTGGACACCCGCACATTGAACGCCTGCGGTTGAAGTTTGATTTCGTAAGGCACAAACCGGCCGCCGTAAGCCTTGGAAGTAAAGGACTCACCCAGGCTGACGATTTCCAGACCGCCGAGATATTCTTTCAAGCTGTCAGTAATGGGCGACATGAATTTCCCGGCTTCATTCCAATCCTCGCGGGCACAAGCTTCTAGGAAAGCACGGGCGGCCTGCTCCGCAGTCAAGGAGGCGTATTTTTCATTGTCGGGCAGCTTTTGCGGTTCCTGGCTCCAACTCACATCTGCCGGCAATTCAAGTTTCCATATGCCCGGATCAATCGGCTGGTTGAAGTCAATCTGGCTGAGGTCGAAGATCAGCGTTTCGCCGGACGGGCGAACCAGATAGACCTGCACGGCCTCCAGCAGTTTGGTCTGGGCGTCGAAGCGATAAACCCGGCGGGTGTCAGCGTTGTCGAAGAAACTGTTTTTGACGTAGTCATTTTCCGGAATACCGGATTTGGCGTGGATCGTAACGATGGACTTCACCCTGCCGTTCGCGGCGGTTTCTTCCGTCGTGTCCAGCTTCCAGCCTTTGGTCTGCGCCTTGTTCAATTCATTGCTGATGGTGTTGCTGAGGTTGGCGATTCTTTGCAGCCAATCGGTGTCAAACGCGCTGGGCGATGGGTGGGGAAACTTGGCCCCGTAATTGGCAGGCTTGATGTAAAGCACGGTGGACTGGCCGTCCATGACGGCGACTCGTCCGGGTTTCTCGACGCGCCATTTCAACTCCGGCTCGAACTGCTTCCACAGTTCGATGGTATAAAACTCGGAGTCGGGATTGATGTAGCTGAAGTTGTCCTGCGGTGCCGTGCGCACTTGGCCGCGCAAATGAATGCTGGTGAGCTTCGCCACGGCTTGTGCGCCTTTGGTCATGACTTCGGCGGCGGTGGCTTGTGCCTTGGGAAAGGCCAGGAAGGCAATCAGAATAATGGCGGCCGCACCGGCGGCAGCGCCCAGCCCAAAACCCCATCGTGTGAATAATTTTGTCATAATTGAATTTCTTTCGTGTTCGGTTTGCATGGCCTGAATCCGCCGCATCACCGGGTTGACCAGCGACACGTCGGCGGTCGCTGGACCGCGGGCCACCAGTTGCCGTTGCAGGCGGGTGATGGCCGCGTGCTCGGCCCGGCAGGCCGCGCAGGTTTCAAGGTGGGCCTGGCACTGGAGCGATTCCTCGCGGTCGAGCAACCCTTCCACGCAGGCGACCAGGTTTTCCCGGCATTCAGCGCAGTTCATGGCAGTTCTGTTTGGTTGACGGTTGTTTCCGCGCTTTCGCGGTCAGCCAGCTCCTGACGGAGCAAGGCATAGGCGCGTGAAAGCGTTTTGGTGACCGTGCCCAGCGGCAGGCCGAGTCGTGTGGCGATCTCCTGACAGGAGTGCCCCTCGTAATACCGCAGCAGTATCATCTGACGATAGGTTTCGGGCAGGGCAGCGATGGCTTCTTCCAACGGATAATCTTCCCGGCTGTCGGCGGCGTTGGCCATGATGGATTCCGTCACTTCACAATCCTGCTGGCGATGTTTCAGGGAACGCAGTTGTTCCTTGGCGACCCGTCCGGCGATGCCCAGAAGCCAGGAGTAAAACGACTCCGGCTTCCGCAGCTTCTTCAAGGACAGGAAGGCTCTGACAAACGACTCCTGCGCCGCTTCTTCCACCTGCCGGCCATCCCGAAGCCGGCCCGCCAGATAGGCGAACAACGGTTTCTGATAACGATCCACCAGCACGCGGAAATCCTCCTGATGTCCATCGCGGCAACGCTCGACGTATTCTCTGTCGGTTAGATCCATGCAATGCCCAATCCCAGCGAACTCATACCGTCATTCTATAGTGACGTTCGGAGCGGTTTTGCGACAAAAGAACGGGAATTTTCTTTAGCTGGCAATGGCATGGGGTAAGTGTTGGAAGTTGAGTGTTGAGTGTCGAATCAAAAACAGGCAGGTAAAAGCCGGATGACAGACCAAAATCCAGCGTCGTTGCTCCGATTGTTCATTGCAATTCCGATTCCGGAGCTGGTCCGGGATGAAATCATCCGCGTCCAGCAGGAATTGCAGCCACTCGTGCCGCGCAACGTGGTCCGCTGGGCGCGGCCGGATCAATTTCATCTCACGCTCCGGTTCTTGGGCGATGTTCCAGCGGATAGCGTCGAAGATTTAAAGCAAACGGTCGGTGCCGTTTGCCGGAATGTCCGGCTCTTGTCCTTGCGCGCCGAAGGCGTCGGTTTTTTCCCGAATCCCCGTTCGCCCCGGGTCATCTGGGGGGGAATCAATGACCGGGAAGGACGGCTGGTGGATTTGCAGAAACAGATTGAAGCCGCAGTCCGACCGTTCACTGCGGAACCGGGCGAAAAGAATTTCACGGGCCATGTCACGTTGGGCCGCCTGAAAAATCCAAGGCCGGCTGACATCCGGGACCTCGCCGCCCGGGCGCAGTCGCTCGAAAAGCGGCTGTTCGACGAATGGACGGCGCATGAAATTGAAATTATCCAAAGCGAATTGTCCCCGGGCGGGGCGCGTTACACTTCGCTCGCGGTGTTCCGGCTGGGAGCGGTTTGAACCGCCGCAAAACGCCTTGATGCACCGTAGCGGCGTCTCGGCAGAGCGCCGCATTCTTCCAGAAAATTATCCGGCTTTCTGCCGAAAGCCGCTACGCCGGTTTTGCATTCGCGCCGGTTTTCGGCGGCGCCGTGCTCTTGCGCTCGATGAGTTCGGCGGACAAACGCTTCGTTTCAACCCGCTGGCCCTTCAGCAAATTCATCATCACTTCCACGGCGGCCATGCCGAGCCGGTACTTTGGCTGGCGGAGGGTTGTCAGCGGCACGCGAAAATATTCCGCCGTCAGGATGTTGCCAAAACCCACGAGCGAAATGTCCTCCGGAATCCGCAAACCTTTCGCGAACAACGCGTCCGCGCATCCAATGGCGACGAGGTCGTTGACGGCTTGAACGGCGGTTGCCCCGCACGATTCATTCAGCATTTGCAGCGCGGCTTTGGTGCCGTCTTCAATGGTGCTGCCGGCCTGAAAAACCAGCTTGTCGTCCACGTCCAATCCGGCTTCGCGCAAGGCGCGGCGGTAGCCTTCAAATCGCTCGTGTACCCACGGCGCCGTGGGTGAGCCGGTGAAATAGGCGATGCGTTTGTGGCCGAGCTTCAGCAAATGTTGCATCGCGGTATAGCTGGCACCCTGTTCATCAATTTCCACGCTGACGAACGATTTGCAAAATGGCGCGGGCGGACCGATTAAAACCGTCGGGATTTGGCGGGCCAGCACCTCCTGATAAATTCGCGCCTCGGCCTCAAAGCGATACACCGGCGAAATGAACAGCCCGTCCACGCGCCGCGACAACAGCCGCCGGATGCAAACCTCTTCGCGGTCCGGCAGGTTGTGCGTATGCGTGAGCAAAACGTCATAGCCCAGTTCATGCGCGCGTTCCTCGATGGCGAAAATGACGCGCGCAAAAATCGGATTCGTGCTCGACGGGATGACGAGGCCGAATAATTTGGTCGTCCGGTTGCGCAACCCCTGCGCCGACGAGTCGGGAACGTAACCCATTTGTTGCGCCAGCGACTTGATGCGTGCTTTCGTGGCTGCCGACACGTCCGGCTCGTCACGCAACGCTTTCGAGACCGTCATCACCGAGACGCCCGCGTACCGGGCTATGTCCTTAAGTCGGACCATGGTTGCAAAAGGCTGAAGGCCAGGACGAGCATTTAAAACCAGCAAACTGTTTTGCCGGGGTGCGCCCGTCCCCGGGCGCAGCAATGTCCAAACCGCGGAACCTTCGAAATTGACTGGGGATCGCCAGCCACAAGTTCATTGCTGTGGCCGGGGACGGCCACACTCCGTAAAAATTCAGTTTTTTCATTCAGCCTTCAGCCTTTCACAAATAGGCTCCGCGCCAGTGCAGTTTGCGGCGCAACGCCTCCAAAAACGAACTGTCCGCCAGATGCATCAGCCGGACCGTGCCCCGGCTGCGGCGAATCGTCACCTCGTCGCCGGCGCCAAGCTCGGCAATAAACTGTCCATCCGCGCTCAAAATCGTCGCCGGTGGCGAACTGATGGCCTTGACGCGAATGGTGGAAGCAAGCGGCAAAATGAGCGGACGATTTGACAGCGTGTGCGGACAAATCGGTGTAAGCGCGAACACTTCGGCGGTGGGCAAAACAATGGCGCCGCCAGCCGCCAGCGAATACGCCGTCGAACCCGTTGGCGAACTGATGATTAATCCGTCGCCGTGGTAACGCGTGACCGGTTCGCCATCCACGCTGACGTCGAGTTTGATGAGTCGTGAAATCCCGCCGCGGCTGACCACGATGTCATTGAGCGCGGTTTCATGAACCCGTCGTCCCTGGCAGCGGCCGCCGACTTCGATCAAAACGCGGGATTCGTATTTGAATTCACCGCGCCAGACGCGCGCCAGAGCGCGGGTCATTTCATCCGATGGCACGGCGGTGAGAAAGCCAAGGCCGCCAATATTGACGCCGAGCATCGGCGTGGCCGAGCCGGCGATTTCACGGGCGACGTGCAGCATCGTGCCGTCGCCGCCAAACACCAGCAGCAAGTCCACTTCGCGCGCCAGCGCGGCGGCGTCGCCGCACGCGGAATTTTTCAATCCGGCCAGCCGGGCGGTCCCGGCGTCGCACAACACCTTTCGTCCGGCGCGTTGGATGAGTCGCGCGGCTTTGCGAACGATGTCGGCGCAGGCGACCTTGTCGGAATTGCCGATAAGCCCGACGCGTTTGATTTTGTCAGCTTGTTTTTTCAATCAGCGCCAAAAATTCCTTGTTGCCCGCCGGTCCGAGCAACGTTGATTCCACCACACCCTGCCAGCGCAACCCGGGTTGCGCGCGGACGAATTCCCGCAGTTCATTGAGCACGCGCTCGTGCACCGACGGGTCGCTGATGACGCCGCGACCCTTGTCGGCTTCGGCTTTGCCGGCTTCAAACTGCGGTTTGATAAGCGCGACAATTCTGCCATCGGGCCGCAATAATGCAATGGCGGCGGGCAAAATATTTCGCAGCGAAATAAACGAGCAGTCAATGGTAATCAAGTCAACGCCGCGGAATTCGTTTTCGGAGGGGCGAGTTATACGAGTCCCTGACTTTGATTTGACATTGTTCAGTTTGGGGCTCGTGGAACTCGCCCCTCCGAAATGTTCCGGTGTCAGATGGCGGGCGTTGGTCTTCTCCATGACGACAACGCGGGGGTCGTGCCGGAGCTTCCAGGCGAATTGCCCCCGGCCAACGTCCACGGCAAAAACCTTCGCCGCACCGTGTTGCAACAAACAATCGGTAAATCCGCCGGTGGATGCGCCCAGGTCGAGCGCCGTCAATCCGGCGACATCCAATTGAAAATGGCGCAGGGCGTGTTCCAGTTTGTGGCCGCCGCGGCTGACGTATTTCTCGTCCGCGTCCAGGGTGAGGCGGTCATCGGGTTTGACGGAGTCGCTGGGTTTGTGCGCGGACTGGGCGTTGATGCGGACCTGGCCGGCGAGGATGAAGCGTTTGGCGCGTTCACGGCTTTCACAAAGGCCGCGTTCAACCAGAGCCTGGTCGAGGCGAGTCATGTCGAAGGAAATTTAGTCTCTTTCTTGTCTCATGCGCAACATCTCTAACCTTGTTCGCCAAACCGAGGCAAAGCCAGTTCCGAGTCAAAAAGTTTAAAAGTATGGGACTGACCCCTTTCTGCAGAAACGTCCCACGTAACTTGGCCGAGCGGAACATAAATGCCATCACCACTTGGCTTGAACATGATATTACTTAGTTGGTGAATTGGTTTGTGTATTCAGCAACAAATTTGCTTTTCCTTCCGGCGGTTTTTCAACTCTGACCGTAACGGGTGGAATAGTGATGTGATCCCAAGTCCAAGTTGGTGTTCCCAACGCATTGGTCATTCCCAACATACGCTGCTTCATCAAATGAACCTCCAGCGTCAAATCGTAAATCCCGCTGTTTGTTATGACGAACAAATCTTTAGGCGCTGGCAATGAATAACCTGTTGTGAAAGCAGAAAAACCATTTGTATGAGACCCAGTTGCTCCCCAACTTGCCATGCGGTCGTGATTATTCATGCCTGGCTTCCTTGGGAAACGTTCAACGTCTGAACCCCAAAGACGACCTACTGCAGTTTTGACAATTTCGTTTCCTGTGGCGTCTCGCATTTGAACTTTGACAAAAATCGTTTTGTCCCATGGAATCAATAATCGGACTGCTCCTGTATTGCAGAACGCAATAATTGCCAGTTTATCATCATAACGTATGGGCATATTGTTGGTAACCCAGTCGGCATTTGTGAAATTAACAATGCCATTTTCGGCTACGCCAATGTAAACATCGTTGGTTGCAGCGGAGAAAAACAGTTTTCCAGAACTACAAATGATGCTTATTAACAGCACTGCCAAAGTCGTAACTCCTTTGATGGATTTGATCAGATTTCGCAGAGGTTTTATATTCATATATCCTTTTTTTATGGGTTGACCAGCGTATGTGTCCAAGCTGGAAAAACCGTTGAAGCATCAAGGTCTCCTGGCCCTGTGACTTGATTGTTTGTTCCAAGATCAGTTGTCGGCCATTCCAGATTACAATGCACCGACCATGGTGATGTTGTCTTGCCCAGCGGAACCCAAATGCCATCCCCGTCAGGTTTGAACATCAAGTAATCTGTGGCGCTGAAGTTGAACCGAATTACCGGATCAATTTGCCCATAAGACGCCGCCGCTGGTGCATCGTCTAACGGGACTGTGTTGTTGTCGCCGTTTGGAATTATATTCGCATATATTGTAGGCATTGGCCCAAAGGGGTCTTGGTTGTCCAAAACGCCTGTATGGGAAGGATTGATGTCAGGCCAGCCGTCAAAATAACCAGTGCCAGTCATATCCACGTCAATGATTTGAACCCATTTGCCGGAACCGCTATATTTCGATTGAATGCCGCCATAAAAATTCATGCTGTTGGCGGTATCAGACCCCGTTCCGACCTGAAGCGTTCCGTTTACATATAGCAAACCCCACATTGGATTCCAAACAACAGTCGGCGTTCCATAGTCATATTTCCGAACAATGCTTCCCGTTGGTCGATACATAGTGAATTGTCCGCTTGCGCTGAATGTTGCGCTTTGGCCGTTGCTGAAATGAAGAGTTTCATGTAGGTAAACATTCTTGTTTCCACCTGACACCCAGTATGCATACGGTTCATTTGTCGTGAAAATACTCGAATCTATCTCCCAATTGGTTGAAGCAGACTGTGAAGCTTGTGAAGAATGATTCACAAACTTGCTTGAGAACGCCCAGTTATAGTTTGTGCTCACGGCACCAGGATCGTAATTCCAAACTCCGCTGAATGTCACCCGCTGTCCCACACAGAACTCCGGTGCGTTGGTGGAAAGGTCTATGGCCATTCCATTAGTGATGGCAAAAATCTTCAACTGCACATTGGTGACTTGCCAGTTGTTGAAGGAGATATTCTGCACTGGCGCACTGGGCGTCGCCTCCAAGGTTGCGCCTGAAGGGCCGAGCACCAACCCTTGACTCCAAACCGAGCCGTCGTCGTTGGTCACGTCCACCGTAGCAGTTCCCGATAATTGGTTTTGAAATTGCACTTGGCTTCCCGGTATCTGCAAACCGCTGTCCTCGTTGGTAACCTGCGCCTGCACCAGATATAATGCCGTCGTTCCAATCGCAGCCTGACCGGAAGGCACGATCATGACCCGTGCATAAGCATCGCCGTTCCAACTTTCAGCTCCCCAATAAGGTATATATGCCCAATACGGTTTATAACAATTGGGTATATATTGCCAAAAAGGCATATAAGAGTATGATCCACTGTATTTTTTAATCTCCCAAATGGGTGAATACCCATTGTATCCGCTATTAAGAGTGTTGGTTTCATAGTTATTTTCGGGAACGCAATCACCATCAATTCCCACAAGGCTCGATGAATCCACACCGCCAGATTGACAGAGCCAATTTATCGTCTCATTAAATGTCCCGCGGGAGCACTCCGATATACCGTTCCAATTATTATGACCGATATAGCTCATCAAGCTGATGACGGCCGGCTGGATTTGTTTGAACCATTGCGAGCAGACCCAATCGGGGTCTCCCACATAAATTTCCACATCAAACACCGCCGTTCCCGTTGGACTAACAGGAACCCCGTCAGCTTCCCAGTCGCCCGCATCGTCAACATAATAAGCTTCCACGCCATTGACCCATACGTCGTAACTCGGATCGCTAATGGTTCCCGTTACGCTGACAAAGCTTTGATTCAACTGATTGTCAGGAAGCGGATCTATTGTCACGCTCACCACGGCCTTGATCAAGGTGATGTTCGTCGTGGAAGCGTTCCCCGCCGCATCGGTGGCGGTGATGCTTAAAGTATTTGTGCCGTCAGCCAGCGGCAAGTTGTTGAACCAAACTGTGCCGCTCCGTTCCACCACTCCTTGAAACGTGCTCGTGCCGCCATTCATCGAAGCCATGATTGTTGCCGTCGCATCGTCCACTTGCGCCTGCACGGTAAAATTGCCGCCGCCGATGGCCGTTTCATCCTGCGGCCAAATGAGATTCAACACCGGCGGCGTTGTATCGGTTGAATAATCCAGCGTGACGCTGAAGTTGGTCATTGCCGTGTTTCCCGCCAAATCGGTGGCGTGAAGCGTCACGGTGTTCAAGCCATTGGTCAATTTAACATCGTAGCATTGAAAAGAATTCGTCGTGAACTGCAATATATTTGGGTCATAAAATGACGCCTGCCAATAGCCCGGCTGATTGGTAATGACGCCCACGGCGTTGCTCACATCATAAGTCAGCGCGCTCAAAGTCTCGTTCACGAAGCCTTGCAGTTGAATCAACGGCGTGGAAACAGTTGTGGTAGCCGGTTCAGTAATGATAATTGACAGGGCAACCGGAGCGGAATATGTCAATTCCGTTTCCCGCCACGATTGCTGTGTATTTTCCGGCAAACCACGCAGGCCAACGCGCACCGTGTAAACGCCTTCCCCGGAGTTTAATGAAACGACGATGTTGCTTCCGGTGTAAGGCTGCCAAAAGGCATCGGCGTTGTTGGTGTCATTGACCAGCACCGCTTCGTAAAACGGTGTGCCGCCCAAAATGGCTGCGGTTCCATTGACGATACTGGTATGCACTTCATTGGAAAATTGCAGCGAAAAAAAGATGATATTGGGATCAATGCCATTTTGATAATCATCCAACAGCGGCCAGCCGATGTTGTCCAAATTTGTGTCCGATAAATCCACCGTGCCGAAGTATTTCCAAAACCACCACTCCGGCGTTTGATTGCCGTTGGATGTTATGCCCGTCCAGTCCCGCGCCCAGATGAATAAATTCGTCCGATCCAGCACCGGAACCGTAAACAATGTCACCGTTTGATTTGTGTCCGGCCAGATTTCCTGTTCGATGTTCCAGCTTGGAGCCAACAGATCGGTCTTGCTCCACATTTCATAAACTTCATCCGTGGCGTTGTGTAGATTCAAATACGCCAGACCATTCGAGACACTTGTGATCTCCAACCACAGGGCATTGGTGTCAAAGGTGTAGCTGTTACCGGCAACATCTTGGCTGTCCATCTCCAAACCCATTGCCCTGGCCATCATGTGCGTCGCCGCATCTTGCTGCTCCAAAGCAGCGTAGTCGAAATCTAGATCCGCCAGAAGCCAATTGCCACCCCCCAAATCCCACGCCGGCAGATTATTGATGTTCCCCGGCAACGGCGGCCAATTAGGATTCTGCGCGGAGTAAAAACCATTGCCAATTTGCGGAACGGATTCTGTCGGCACTGGTGTCGTTTCTTCCACCGCCTGCAACATTACTGCCAGGTCATCGGCTGAAGCAGAATGCAAAGATTGGATGGATATGGTCGTTGTTTGAGCGTGTAAAATGAAAGCAATTGCAAGAACAAACGCAATCCCCGCTGATACCGCCTGCGTCTTTTTCATGAAATTTCAATCCTGTTCTCCTGAATTCAGAGGCGACTTTAAGCCTTCATTTCGTCTAAGACAAAGAATATTTCAGAAAAGTTAACCGTTACCGACTCCAGCCCCGGGCAACCTTTATCCGCGAGTCAACAAGGGCATTACAAGCGATTGCCGCTGGTAAAGACGCGGGCTTGGACTTCCCGAAAGCTGTGTAGGAACAGCTCGTTGTCGGCCACGGCCTTTTCCACCAGTTGCTTGAGCAGAAACATTTCCGAACTGCTGATGACGGCGTGGACGCTGTGCCGGAAGGCTTCCATGGGCGTGAAGGTCTGGAACGAATCGCCGAGCAAAATGATCGTGGCATGACGGCGCTGGTTGACGGGCATGGCTTGCACCGCCTTGAGCGTGAGGTTTTCGTCAATGGTGTTCGCGCCAAAAAGTTCCTCGATGATGACCACCTGATAGTGCGCCTGGCCGAAGCGCACGAGAAAATCGCTGTGCGTGGCGGCGGTATGGACCTTGTAGCCAAGCTCCTGCAACGCAGTCTTCGCGGTCTCCAGCCATTCGGGCGTGGAAAAGGCGATCAAGGCCGGTTTGTCCTCGGTGCTGACGAAATCGAATGAGCCATTCATAATTACTTGATTTTGAGGACGGGCGGCGCGTTTCCGCCGTCCGCGGACGACGTTTTCATGCGCAACGAGCCGCTGGTGGAGGTCATTTCGCCGCGCGATTTTTTGATGTTGTCAATGGCGCGGGAAATGACGCTGCGTTTGGTGCAGTAGAGCAGGGCGGTTTCCTCCGTGATGATGCCTTGTTCGAAAGCTTCCATGCAGGCATGGTCGAACGTCCGCCAGCCGAAGGGATAACTGGCCTCAATAATTTCATAAAAGGTTTTGCCTTCGCTTTCACCCAGCCGGATGGCCTCCTGGGTGCGGAGATTCGAGCCCATGATTTCGAGCAGCGCAAATCGCGCCGCGCCGCCGACTTTGGTCACCAACCGCTGGCTGACCACCCAGCGCAACGAGTCCGCCAGGCGCACGCGGATTTGTTCCTGCTCATCCGGTTCAAACATGCCCAGAATGCGGTTGATCGTTTCGCCCGCATTGATCGTGTGCAGGGTGCTGAGGACCAGGTGGCCGGTTTCCGCCGCGCTCAAGGCGATCTTCACCGTTTCCTGATCGCGCATTTCGCCGACGAGAATGACCTTCGGCGCCTGGCGCAGCGCGGCGCGCAAACCGTTGACGTAAGAATCAAAATCAATGCCCAATTCACGCTGGTTGAAAGTCGCCTGGTTGTGCATATGGACATATTCAACCGGGTCTTCCAAAGTGACGATGTGGACGGGTTTGCATCCGTTGATTTCGTTTAGAATGGCGGCCAGCGTGGTGGACTTGCCGGAACCGGTGGCGCCGGTGACCAGCACCAGGCCGGTTTTTTCCTTGGGGATTTCCTTGAAAATCTCCGGAAACTTCAATTGATCCAAGGTGGGGATGGTCGCATTAAGCTGGCGGCAGACGATGGAATAATTTCCGCGTTGCGCGAATACGTTGACACGGAAGCGGGCCTTGTCGGAAAGCGCGTAGGAAGCGTCGCACGACCCGTGGCGCAACAGGTCTTCAATCTGCCAAAGATTGTCGCCAATGATGTTCAGCGCGATGGTTTCGGTTTGAAACGGAGTAAGCTTTTCGATGGGCGGGTCGAGCGTCACCGGCTTGAGTTCACCGTAAGCCTCGACTTGCAGCGGGCGGTCCACCGTGAACAAAAGGTCGGAAATCTCCGGCTGTGACGCCAGCATCGTCGTCAGAACTTGATCCAATTCAGGTCGCCGCATAAATCAAGAGGCGTCGTCGTCTTCCGGTGGATGGGCGAGGAAGGAGCGGAATTTTTTCCGGTCCAACGCCTTGTCGTAGGCGTCTTCCGGCGAAATGCGTTTCATGCGCACGTGTTCCATGATATGATCATCCATCGGTTGATTGCCGATTTTCTTGCCGACTTGAATCATGCCGGGAAGCTGGTGCGTTTTGCCCTCACGCACGAGATTGGAGACGGCGGTGTTGAAGACCAAAATTTCAAACGCCGCGATGCGCCCTTTCTTGTCCGTGCGCTTGAACAAGGTTTGCGCCACAATGCCTTTCAACGCTTCGGAAAGCGTCTGGCGGATTTTGTTTTGCTGGTCCGCCGGAAAGACGTCAATGATGCGGTCAACCGTTTTGGAGGCGCTTTGCGTGTGCAGTGTGCCGAAGACCAGGTGGCCGGTGGCGGCGGCGGTGATGGCCAGTTCGATGGTCTCCAGGTCACGCATTTCACCGACGAGGACGATGTCCGGGTCTTCGCGCAACGCGCCGCGAAGTCCCGCGGAAAATGATTTGGTGTGGACTCCGACTTCCCGATGGTTCACCAGGCAACTTTTGCTTTCATGGACGAATTCAATCGGGTCTTCCAGGGTGATGATGTGGTCTTTGCGATTTCGGTTCGCGTAATCGATCATCGACGCCAGGGTCGTGGATTTGCCGGAACCGGTCGGCCCGGTGACCAAAATTAAGCCCTGCCGGAGCATGGTAAATTTTTTGAGCACCGGTGGCAGTGGCGCCTCCAGCTTTTCAAAATCTTCAAACGTAAGCACGCGGCTGGGAATCTGCCGGAATGCCGCGGCAATTCCGTTCCGGTGATTGTAAAAATTGACGCGGAAACGCGAGATGTTCGGAATCTCGTAGCCAAAATCCACGTCCCCCGTCTCTTCAAATTGTTTGATTTTGTAATCCGGCGCGGTTTCGTAGAGCATGGTCTTGAGCGAGTCATTTTCCAGCGGCGGATAATCCACGCGCTGAAGCTCGCCGTTGATGCGCAACATGGGCGGATTGCCGGAGGTCATGTGCAGGTCTGACGCCTTTTGTTCAAACATCAGGTTGAAAAACGCATCAATTTTGGCCATAAGTTCTTTTTTTGAAAAATGTAGCTAGCGCCGCGCCAAACGCAAGCCATGAACCCGTTGTCTGAAATCATCCGCCGCGAAACCGTCCAACACGGAGTTTTGTCATTTGCGCGTTTCATGGAACTCGCCCTCTACTGTCCTGTTCATGGATATTATGAAACGAAAAAAGACAATCCCGGCCGGCACGGTGATTTTTACACCAGCGTCGGCGTCGGTGAATTGTTCGGCCAGCTGCTCGCGTTTCAATTCGCCGAATGGCTCGGGGAAATGCGGAATGCGGAATGCGGAGTGCGGATTGTCGAAGCCGGCGCCCACGATGGCCGGCTGGCCAAAGACATCCTGGCCTGGTTGTTGTCCAACCGGCCGGAACTGTTTGATCGGCTTGATTACTGGCTCATCGAGCCTTCGGCCCGCCGGCAGGAATGGCAGGGTGAAACTTTGCGTGAGTTCGCACCGCGTGTCCGCTGGTTTGACAGTCTTCAATCCATATCCTCTCCAAATCCGAAATCCTCCCGCCCGGCGGGACGAAATCCGGAATTGAGTGGTATCATTTTTTCCAACGAACTCCTCGACGCCATGCCCGTCCACCGGTTTGGCTGGGACGCCGCGAAAAAAACCTGGTTCGAATGGGGCGTGGCGGTTGACGGTGAAAAATTCGTGTGGGCAAAAATTCCAAGTCCGCAATCCGCAATCCGCAATCCGCAATTGGAAGCCGTGCTTCCTGACGGCTACACCATCGAAATCTGTCCCGCCGCCGAAAGCTGGTGGCGCGAGGCGGCCGGCATTTTGAAACATGGAAAACTGATGACGATTGATTACGGCCTGACCGCCGACGAACTGTTTTCACCGAGTTGTCCGCGCGGGACACTCCGCGCCTATTTTCGGCATCATGCCAGTGACGACCTTCTGGCGAACGTCGGGGAACAGGACCTCACCGCGCATGTCAATTTTTCCGCCCTCCAGGCTGCCGGCAAATCGGCGGGATTGAGAACGGAAATGTTTTCGACGCAATCGCAATTCCTGACGCGGATTTTGGAAAAGGCATCGAAGGCCAATTCCCTTGGCAAATGGACTCCTGCCCAGGCGCGCCAGTTTCAAACCCTCACCCATCCGGAACATCTGGGCCGTGCTTTCCGGGTGCTAGTGCAATCAAGGTAATACCATCTACGGTTTGAAATTGCACCATTTCTGTTGTAGCGGCGCTCTATGAGCGTCGCATTGATTATCTGGCGGCGGTCGCAGACCGCCGCTACAGTGCAATCTCAAACTGAAACTGGTATAAGGCGCGCTATTGGTGGAGCGCTGGTCTTGTTTAGCGGGTGAGAGTTGAAGTTCGGACTTCAGCTTGTTTGTGATGGCAAGTTAAAGCTTGGACTCCAGCATGGAATTCAATTCGTAGTTCAAAATGGAGAGACAGTAAATCGCCGCGGTTTCGACGCGCAGCACGAGCCGCCCCAACGAAATCGGCAGCGCGCCCGACGCCTGGATGGCTTCCAGTTCCTCAGGCGTGAAATCGCCTTCCGGCCCGATCCAAACGCCGACGCTTTGCGGCAAACGTTTATGCTGCGCCTGAAATTCCCGGAAGCATTCACGCGGATGACGGCGTTCCTTTTGCAGCGAACCGACGAGTGATAAATCAAAGTCTGCCGGCGTAGCGGCTTTCGGAAGAGAGCCGCACTTTTCGTCTCCTTTGAGAAATCCGGCGGTCTGCCGACCGCCGCTACGCGCCAGAAATGCTTCAATGATGGTGGGCGTTTCGATTTGCGGCAGCCACGCCGCGCCGCATTGTTTGATGGCTTCAATTGCCACTTGCTGCCACTTCTTACGCTTGTCTGCGGCATCTTCTTCGTCGAGATGCGTCACCACGCGCTCGGTCAGCAGCGGCACAATTCGTCGCGCACCGAGTTCAACGGCTTTCTGGATGATGCTTTCGATAATTTTTCCCTTGGGCACGGCCTGCAACAGCGTGATGGAACAGAGCAGAGGCGGCGTGAAATTTTTCAGCGACACGGAAAGTGTGACGGCCTGGCGCGAACTGGTTTCGACCGCACAAAGGAATTCATTTCCGACACCGTCCAAAACGGTGACAAGGTCGCCGCGCTTCAAACGCAAAACGTGCAGCGCGTGATGCGCCTCGCGCCCGTCGAGCCGGAGGGCGGCGCCGGCGCAACGTTCGGGCGGCAGGTAGAAACGATGCATTTGTTGAATTGTAGGAGACGACGTGAGGAGTCTCACTCTTTTTTCGTGAGTTCAGTCAGAGACTCGTTACCTCGTCTCCTACAGAATTCACTCAAACAATTTTTTGGCTTTTTCAAAAAAACTTTTGCTGATGGGGTTGGCATCTTCGCCGCACATTTCAGCGAATTCCTGCAATTTGGCTTTTTGTTCGTGGTTCAAGCGCGTTGGAACCTCGACCTGAACGCGGACGTGCAAATCGCCGTGGCCATAGCCCTGCAGATTTTTCACGCCTTTGCCTTTGACACGAAAGATCGTGCCCGGTTGCGTGCCGGCAGGAATCTTGATGGTGGTCCGGCCGTCGAGCGTGGGCACTTCAATTTCCGCCCCGAGAGCCGCCTGGACAAAACTGACCGGCACTTCGCAGAGCAAGTCATCGCCGTCGCGCTGGAAAATTTCATGCGCCTTGACGTGCAACACGACGTAGAGATCGCCCGGCGGCCCGCCGCGAAAGCCGGCTTCGCCGTTGCCGGAGGAACGCAGGCGCGAACCCGCGTCCACCCCCGGCGGAATGCGAAGTTTGATTTTGGAACTGTGTTCGCGCTTTCCCTCGCCGTGGCAGGATTTGCACGGTTTTTCCAAAATGCGTCCCGCGCCTTTGCAGTGCGGGCACGTTTGCGCGATGCTAAAGATGCCGCGCGACGTGAGCACCTGCCCGCGCCCGCCGCAGGTTGAGCACGTCCGGATTTTTGAGCCGTGCTCCATGCCGGAGCCGTTGCACGCATCACAACGGTCGAGTTTCGACACGGAAATTTCCTTCTCGCAGCCGAGCGCAGCCTCTTCCAGCGTGATTTCCAAATCGTAACGCAAGTCGCCGCCCCGCTGCGGTTGCGACGGGTCCTGGCCGCCGCCGAAGAAACTTTCGAAAATGCTTCCGCCGCCGAAAACTTCGCGGAAGATTTCGAACGGATCATGAAAGCCGCCGGCGCCGCCGAACCCGCGGCCGGTCCGCGCCCGCGGATCGAATGCCGCGTGGCCGTATTGATCGTAGGCGGCGCGCCTTTGCGGATCACTCAAGGCCTCGTAGGCCTCGCCGATTTCCTTGAATTTTTCCTCGGCGGTTTTGTCGCCCGGATTTTTGTCCGGATGAAATTGGACAGCCAGCTTGCGATAAGCCTTTTTGATTTCTTCATCGCCGGCGTTGCGACTGACGCCGAGCACTTCGTAAAAATCGCGCTTGGGCATGGTTCAGGCTGCGGGGGGCGCAGAAGGCTTTTTGGCGACAACGACCGCCGCCGGCCGCAGCAAGCGGTCGCGCAATTTGTAACCTTTGCGAATTTGTTGGACGACCTGTCCTTCGGGCGCGTCGTCGGTTTCCAATTGCGAAACGGCCTCGTGCAGCGTCGGATCGAACGGTTTGCCGCTGGCGTCAATTTCTTCAAGACCAGCCTCGGCGAGAACGCTTTTGAGTTGCTGCTGAATCATGGCGATGCCGGCCTGCAAGGATGCGATTCCGCTTTGCGGAACTTCCGCGGTTTGCGTGGTGGCCTGCGCCATTTCAAAATGGTCAAGCACGGGCAGCAGTTTTAGCAGAAGCGCGACATTGGCAGATTGAGCGGCCTCAATGCGCTCGCGCGCGGCGCGTTTTTTGAAATTTTCGAGATCGGCGGCGGTGCGCAGGAGGCGGTCCCAATGCTCGTCCGCCTTGGCGGCGCGGGTTTTTAGTTCTTCGAGTTGCTCCGGCGTGAGTTCCGGAGCGGAAGCGACGGGAGCATCTGCCGCTGCAATGGGCGGCGCGGCTTCAGCCGTTTCGGTTTTCGGCGTTGGTATTACCGTTTTCTTCATGCGGTCGTTTCAGACAAAAATAATTTCGAGGCGTCAAGTTAGACGATTGTTCGGAAATCAGCAACCAGGATGAAGCGCGCCGGCTAATTGGACGGGACCAATTTTTGGAACTCAGGCAGGTTTCGCAGCGGATCGAAGTGCTGGTCCTTGCGCACGTCGTTCAGCAGATCGTGGGCGGTGGGATTGCCCTTGAGCCGCTGGGCGTTCAAGTCAAGCGACTTGTGAAGGCTTTGCAGGGCCAGGTCGGGCTTTCCAAACATGGCTTCGAGGGCGGCGAGGTCATACCAAGGTTCGGGCTGATCGGGAACAATGGCGACAATTTTTTGGAGGACTCCTTCGAGTTTGGTCAGGTTGCCCATTTTGGCATATTCTTGGGCAATGAAACCGGCTTCGTTGGAAGTAATATGCGGGTTGGCCAACGCATGGTCAAAAAGTTCAATGGCCCGGTTGGTTTGTTGCATTTGAATGTAAATGCCGGCGAGGGACAGGAGGTTTGGAAGATTGTTTGGATTCGTCCGCGCTTCATTTTCCATGTGCTGCACCTGGGTTTCGACCTGGGCGCGGTTTGTGGATTGGTTTTTGATATCCTCCAACTGTTTCACAGTGTTTTTGACCTGATCATTATTCGGGTCAAGTTTGTGACAGATTTGGACGACGAGGAGCGCGTCGTCTATGCGACTATATTGAAGCAAAAAATTGATGTAACGAAAGACGGCTTCCGGACTGTAGGGGCAAAAGGCAAACGCTTGTTTGCACGCGAAATCGGCCTCGCGGATCAGCGCTTGCGTTCCGGCGGCGGTTTTTTGGCGATACTCATTCGGGCATTGCGGACCCAAACGCCAAGCATAAACACCGGCTTGGGAGCTGCGCAGCTTGGAAAACGCCTTTTGCGCCTGATCGTCGCGCACAAATTTAAGGTCGCCTTTGAAACCGCTGTAATTGTGGCACAAATAGACCTTTTCTATGAAATCCACGATTTCCTTGACCGAGGTATCGTAAGTGATCCAGTTGCCGATGAGCCGGTCAGAATATTTGCTCCAAAATGCGTGATCCCGCTTAAAGACCTCGTCCGGGAGTTCCGATAGAGGGTTGCGATTAATTTTCATGATGATGCTGAAAGGCGTTTCGTAAGGATACATCCACGGCAACGGCCAACTTTCCTCGATGAAAAATTCGTTGTTCGGATTGTGATCGAAAATGACTTTGCACAACAAACCGTTGATCATCATCACAGCAACCTGACCGCTAACCTGCATTCTTCCACTATTGGGATCAACATGCGCATCCTCGCCGGGAATCATCTGGCCCAGCTGCATCCGGTGTTGCACATCTTCCTCGTAATCTTGGAAGCATCGTTGCGAATCCTCAGGACTCGGAATGTAAATCTCACGGTCCGGATAAACCCCTCCGGGGCTTTTGGCAATTTTGTCCGGATAGGCGGATTCGAGCAGCAGCCGGTTCAGGCGAATGCGGGTGTCACCCTGGGGATTTTGCGCGAGGAACTGTTGAAGGTAATCCGAAAGCTTCACTTGGGCGAACCGGCTGGTGTCGTAAATCGTGCCCGTTTCAAGCAGATGGTTCAAGTCAGCAGCCAGCGCCGTGCGCAGCCGGCTTTCGTTGCCCTGGCCGGTGATCAAGTCTTGAGTTGGCTTGCCGAGGTTCTGGAAGAGCCATTGGGAGAGCGGGTCTTGTTTGTCGCCTGGACGCAATTGGGCCACCAAGGCGGGCAGGTTGGTGAAATCCTTGCCGGTGAACCACGAGGTGGAGACGCGCCAGCGTTTTTCTATGCGGGCACCGCGAGCTTCAAAAATCCAATCCAGCGGTGACACGATGCGGGCCAGCAGATTTGTTTCGTATGGCTGGTCCTTGAGCAGGGTGCGAGCGAGTTCGCTGAAAAAGGGCGGGTCTATCTGCTGGCTGCGATAATACTGCGCACGGAGGTAATCGAGATAGGTGCCGTCGGCCAGGGCATTTTGAGTGATAAGATAAACGTCCCGGCGGTCAAAGTTCTGGTCCTGGGCAGGCTGGCAATCGTGCGGAATGAAGCTGTCACAATAGATCGCGTAAGTGGGACAAAAACGGCCGGGATCGGTGCCGCCAAAAAGGATCGTGTCCTTGGTCATCTCAGGATAAATCAGATCGCCGTTGGTTCCTTTCATCGCCTGTTCGCGCAATTTGGCGTCGTAGCTGAACTTGCCATCCGGTGCAACGAACGGTGGGGTGAACATGTCATGTCCAAACCAGTAACCGAACCAGTGGTTCCGTTGTTCGCTATGCGCCCAGTGGGACAAACCGGAGGCCAGCGGCAGGAGGACGAAAAGTCCCAGGGTGATCGCCAGCGGGGCGCGCTGACGGTAAACCAGCAGGCTGCCAAGGAAGGTCACGGCGACGCCCACGATCAACAATCCCGCCATGGCCGGGAGGCTGTATTGATCCGGAGCAAAGACCCGGCCTAGGGCCGCACAAAATTGCGCGAAACTCAAGCTGTCGTTTCGGAGGAAAACCATAATGATGGCTGTGCCAAGGAAAACCGCCGCCGCGATGATAAATGCCAGAAAATACGACCGGTCGCTTTCCTGAGGGAGAACGGAGGGGTCACGCATTCTGACCAGGCATTGTCCCGCCAGGGCGGCAAGAACGAAGGCGGCGGCCAGGCAGAAATACAGGAGCAGGATCTGTATGTATGACAACAAGCCGACATCGCCGTAGAACGTGTGGCACACGCCATCGTAAAGTGTAATCAGCGCCGGCACGATGGTCACCACTCCCAGCAGGATCGCGACGACGCGTATCCGCATGAAATGAGTTGCCATGTAAGCGGCGGTAAGCGCCAAACCGTAGCCGATCATGATGGCGATGACACTATGAGAGCTGATAAAGAACACCTTGTTCAACTCCGCCGACTGGCGGTCAGGCGACGTGTTCATGAGAACCATCAACAGCACGCCGACGCAAAAATAGATTGCGACCAGACCGGTGATCCAGGAGCGTTCGCGTTTTTGCATTTTGAAGAAAAACAACAGCGGCACCAGTGCAACGAACACCAAAACCCAATTGAACTCGGTGGCAATATCGCTGACCAGAATGCCGAATTGCACGATGAAACGACCTGGATCATGGATAAAGTCCGACGGACTGGCTCTCTCATACTGACCGCGGCTTAACGCGTGGAAAAATCCCTCGACTGTGCGTGGATAGCCCCATTGCATCGGCGGATCGGTCATGCCTGCAATCGCCTCGTAGAAGAAGAATGATGCGCCCGCCATCCAAAGCACGCCAAGTACTATGACAACCAGCCATTCCCACCCCCATTTCTTTGTTTTCAATGCCAGCCACACAAGCGCTCCTAAAGCAGCCAAGAATGGGACAAAGACAATCGGGGTCTTCATGCCAGCCAGTAACAATCCAAATACTGCTGCTGCCAACAATGCCATAACTACGTCACGGCAAGGTTTAATCACATCTTCCTTGGATTGAAAGGATAGCCAGAGAAAGGCTGCGATTGATGAAATTCCGACGGTATGATAAATGGCCAGCACCATCGGAGCCGTGTCGAGCATATTGATCAAATGAGCGTTTTGCGCAGCCAGCCCGGCCAGATAAATAATGCTATTCCAGATAAAAAGATTGCGACCCAGCCGGGGTTGGGTGGCAGCGACAGCGACTTCAATGCCTACTGCCGCGCAAAGCAGGGTCTGGTGAATGGTCAGGCAGATTCCAAAAAAGAACATGGCGCAATAAAGGTAGCGTCGCTGGTGCGGAGCGTAAATCCACCTCAGGAGACAAAGCAGAACGATCATCATCCAAGGCACCCCGAAGGGAGAAATTCGATTGATGACGACCGACTCGCTCCACATGACGCCCCCGAGGCCAAGCAGCAGGCCCGCGACAATTCCTGAAACCACGCAGATGACGCTTTCCCATTTTCCTGTCATGTTCCGCAGATCTTCGATTCCTTCCATGAGCATGCTGCTGCCTCGTGAAACCATGAAGGCCACCAGGCCGCACGCCAGGGCGGCGGCCGTCGCTTCACCCACTTCCACGCGCCACGCGACATTCCCAACCACCAACAGTTTCGTCCACAGCCAAGAATAGATCGCCCAAAAGGGATAACCCGGCGGGTGGGGAATGCCCGCGTAGAAAGAGCCGGTGCACAATTCGCCGGAGTCCTCCAGGGTTTGCTCCGGCGCCAGCGTCAGAAAATAGATGGTCCAAATCACCGCAAAGGTGATGACCAGTGCCAGCCAGTCGATTTTACGGAAGAGCGGAGGCACTCGCACGGGTGCTGGTGGAGGCGTCTTGGCGGCAGGCGACGGCTTCACACCCTGGCCCTTGGCGTTCTTCAGTTTTTGCTTTTCCATTTTTGACGTCAGTCGTTTGGTTTTGTGAACGGCGTAAAACGCATAGTAGAAATGGAACCACTGCGGTTTGTCCATTCAAAAGTGGCGGGTAAAATATTGTGCTCGATCTGCTTCGAACCTCCGGTCAGGTAGGCGACGTAGCTTTGATTGCTCAACATCATGGCAACTCTGGGATCACGCCCGGGTGATGCGGCATAATTTTCCTGTTTGAAGACCGCCAGGGCCAGCAGCATGCAAGCGGTTGCAGGGGCTAGCCAGTTGAAGGCCATGGCCACTTTAAGCCTGGCGGACGGGGTCGGGAAAAGCCGCCGTTTAATTCTCGCCGAGGGACGGCGCAGTTCCCAGGAATTTAATTGAGTCTCCAGCCAGTTCATCTCTTTCATACGTTGTCCTTTCCAAACAGAGTTTGATCTTTTGCAAACCGTAGCGGTATCGGCCGGCGGCGGTGTTGGGCGAAATGTCCAGCACCTCGCCAATTTCGTCGAACGTGCAGCGATGCCAGATTTTCAACACAATCACTTCGCGCTGTTCCATTGGCAGTTTGGCGAGGCACCGCATCGCGGCGCGCTCCGCCGGGCTTTCCGACGGGCCTTTCTCAAACCACCGGCGCGCCTCCAATTCGCGCGTTAACCGCCGCCACAAAGAGCGCCGGTAATTCCGCGCGCGATTTCTGAAGCTGCGCACGCAGTAATGTTCGAGCGTGATGGGGGGTTCCGGCCTTTGCAGAAGCGCGAGGAAAGTTTCCTGCAAAACATCCTCCGCTTCGCCATGGCTAAGACCCAGCGCACGGCCATAGAGAATCAACTCCGCCGCTTTCTTCGTGTACAGATTTTCGCGCCAATCGCTCACGATTTCATTACATAGACACCACCGGTGGGATATTTGTATAAAAAGAATTCAAACAGGGAAATATTGAACATCCAACATCGAACGCCGAACACCCAATAATCGGGCGCACAACGACATTCGATGTTCAATGTTGAGCGTTGAATGTTCGATGTTTATGCCTTCCCTTAGCCCCAGCCCAGCCAACGTCCGCCGTGCCAGGTGATGAATGCCAGAATCCATGCCAGAGCGCCCATGTAAAACCACTGGAACACCGGCCATTTCCAGGAATTGGTCTCCCGCCGCACTACCGCCACCGTGCTCGCGCATTGCAGTGCAAAGACGTAAAACACCATCAACGTGACGGCCAGCAGCGGGGTGTAAAGCGGCGACCCGTCCGGCCGCGTTTGCATCCGCAAGGTCTGGGCCAATGCCTGCTTGCCGGACTCGGATTCGTCCGCACTGCCGACGTTATAAACCGTGGACATGGTGCTTACGAACACCTCGCGCGCGGCGAACGACGAAATGATGCCAATGCCCATCTTCCAATCAAAACCCAGCGGCGCGATGGCCGGTTCGATGAAATGCCCCATCCGGCCGGCGAAACTGTTGCGGAGTTTTTCGCCCGCGAGTTCAGCCGAAGACAGGGTGTTGGAGTGTTGGAGTGTTGGAGTGTTGGAGTTGGGCGCAGCCTGTTTTTCCATCACTCCATCATTCCCCTTTCCCATCACCCCGTTTTCGGTTCTCGGATACGTCGCCAGAAACCAGAGGAGGATATTGATGCCCAAAATTACCGTGCCCGCGCGTCGCAGGAACAACCGCGAGCGATCCCACATGTGCCGCGCCACCACGCGCACCAGCGGACGTTTGTAAGGCGGCAATTCCATGATGAGCATCGGAGTTTCGCCTTTGAGCAGGGTTTTTTTGAACAGCCAGGCCATCAGCAGAGCCACCACCGTGCCGAGCAGATACATCGCCAGCATCGTCAAACCTTGCAGCTTCAACCAGCCAAGGATTTTTATGTCGGGAATGCACGCCGCAATCAGCAGCGTATAGACCGGCAATCGCGCCGAGCAGCTCATCAAGGGCGCGACCAGAATCGTCACCAGCCGGTCCTTGGGCGTTTCAATTGTGCGCGTGGCCATGATGCCAGGAATGGCGCACGCGTACGAACTCAACATCGGGATGAAACTTTTGCCGTGCAACCCGACCCGGCTCATCAGCCGGTCCATCAAAAACGCCGCGCGCGCCATGTAACCCGTGTCTTCCAGAAAACCGATGAATAAAAACAGCAGCAGGATTTGCGGCAGAAAAACAACCACCGCGCCGACACCGGCAATCACACCGTTCACCAGCAATGAATTCAAATCACCGGGCGGAATCAATTTTCCGATGGTGCTCCCAGCCAAGTCAATGATGGTCTGCAACGCCTCCATCGGGATTTTGGCAAAGGTGAAGATGCTCTGGAACATCAGCGTCATGATGCCGATGAAAATCAGCGTGCCCCAAACTTTGTGCGTGAGGACGCGGTCCAGCTTGTCGCTGAACGTCTCGCCTGGCGGCGCAAGTTCGGAGGTGACCGCCTGCTGGATTTCCGCGATGCGCGCATATCGCCACTCGATGGGGGCACCGCGCCAGTCTATGCCGTGCATTTCGAGCCGCTTGCGCGCAGCGGCCACGGCATCCTGAATTTTTTGCGAATAATGCTCCTTGCTCGAGGCCAGCGCTTTTTCATTGCTGAGCAGCAGCAGCGCCTCCGCCGTGGCCTGCAATCGCCGGTTCTGAAAAGTTTCGGCCAGCAGGCTGGCCAGCCCGGTGGCTTCAATCCGGAACAATCCCGGCAACTGGCAAAACAACTCCGGTTTCATTTCGGGCGCGCTCTGAGCGGTTGCGATGATCTTTGCGCGCAGTTCCGGCACGCCCGCGCCGGTGCTGGCGACGATTGGGAAAACGGGCACGCCAAGCGCCTCGGAGAGTTTTTTTGCATCAATGCGATGACCGTTGGCTTCGGCCACGTCCACCATGTTCAGTGCGATAAGCGTGGGATGGCCCAGCTCGACTACTTGCGTGGTGTAATAAAGGTTCCGCTGAAGGTTTGAGGCGTCCACGACCACCACAATCAGACTTGGCGGCGGCAATTCGGGGAGGCGGTTGAGCAGCACATCGCGTGAAATCTGCTCGTCGAGCGAATTCGGGCTGAGGCTGTACGTGCCGGGCAAATCGAGAACGCGGATGTCCGCTTTCGCGGGAGCGCCGAGCAATTTACCCTCCTTGCGTTCGACGGTGACGCCGGCGTAATTGCCGACCTTGGCGCGCAAACCAGTGAGCGCATTGAACAAGGTCGTCTTGCCGCTGTTCGGATTGCCCGTCAGAATGACATAGGGATGACGAGTGACAGGTGACGGGTGACATGAATCGGCCGGCTTTCGGTTGGTTTCCGGCGTTGGGGACGCGGTATCACCACTGCGCGGGATTGGCTCGGATGAATCCATGTTGGACAGACAAATCACTGCGGCTTCATGCCACTTGTCACGTGCCACCCGTCACCCTTACGAGGATTTGTTCAGCCTCATGCTTGCGCAAAGTGAGGTTGTAGCCGCGGACTTTGATTTCGACCGGGTCACCCAGCGGCGCGAAGCGGACGAGTTGCACGGCGCTGCCGACCAGCAACCCCATTTCCATGAGGCGCGGACGGTTTTCGGGCGGCAATTTGATTTCGGCCACCGTCGCCGTCGTGCCCACGGCAACCGAACTCAGCGGTTGGGGAACGTCGGACATAAATGGTTCATGCCTTGGCAGGGACAGGCTCCACCAAAATGGCCCTGGCCAGTTTTTCGCTGAGGGCGAGGCGGGCGTTGCATACCTGGCAGATGACATTGGCTTCGCTGCTCAAAAGTTTGATGCGCTGCTCCTCGCCGAGGCCGAGTTCGCGCAGGCGGTCGCGCAGTTCAGGCGATGCGGCCAGTTCCTTGATGCAAACGGTAGTCCCGGCGGCGACATGGTTCAACGGGCAGACCGAAGGTCCGGCACAATGGCCTTCAACAACTTGATAGGGGGGCACCCGTTTTTTCACAGCGGAACAACGTAGGCCAAGGGCAACTGCGGGGCAAGCGGTTTTTTGCCACGGTCTCGGCAATTTTTGGCTTCAAGACTGATTCTAGTTTGTCCGGGCCATATCCGTGTATGATGAAATCCACAGTTTTACCATGGGCGGCCCTCTGCTGCCGGGTTGCAGCGTTATTTCAGATTTGGCTTCAAGACTTGGAAAGATTTGGGCAAGATGAACCGAAATTTCGGAAGACTATGTATTTCGGGGAAAAAATTGTCGTGGTGATGCCGGCTTACAACGCGGCGCAAACGTTGCGTCAAACTTACAACGAAGTGCGCGAACAGGGCATCGTGGATGAAATCATTCTGGTGGACGACCGCAGCCACGACGATACGGTGGCCGTGGCGAAGTCGCTTCCGGGCGTGCAGGTGCACGTGCATGAGTGCAACACGGGTTACGGCGGCAACCAAAAAACCTGCTACCGGCTCGCACTCGCCGCAGGCGCGGACATTGTCGTCATGCTCCATCCCGACTACCAATACACGCCGAAGCTGATTCCGGCGATGGCCTCCATCGTCGCCAACGGCCTGCATCCGTGCGTGCTGGGCAGCCGCATTTTGGGCGGATATTCACTCAAAGGGGGAATGCCGGTTTGGAAATACATTGCCAACCGTTTTCTGACTTTGACAGAGAATGTTTTGCTGGGCGCAAAACTCTCGGAATATCACACTGGATACCGCGCATTTTCGCGGGAAATTCTGGAAAAGCTTGACCTGTCGAAAAATTCCGATGATTTCGTTTTTGACAATGAGATGCTCGCGCAAATTTTCTGGCATGGCTTTACGATCGGCGAGGTGAGCTGCCCGACGAAGTATTTTCCCGAGGCGTCTTCCATCAATTTCCGCCGCAGCCTCAAATACGGCTTTGGCTGTCTTGCCGTTGGCTTGAAATTCCGCCTGGCGAAAATGGGCCTGCTGAAATCCGAACTGTTCAGTTCAACGCCGCGGCGAGGCGCGATTTCTTCCGGTTGACGGTGGCGCGGGGGAGCACGCCGGATTTGACGGCTTTGTCGAATGCGGAATGGACCCCGGGCAGAAATTTGACCGCTTCGTCCTTTTTGCCGGCGGTGAGCAGCGCGCGATAATCTTTTTCCAGACGGTGCAGGCGCGATTTGACGCTGCGATTGTGCTGGTGTTTGCGCTCGTTGCTGCGCGCCCGGCGTTCGGCTGATTTCGTATTCGGCATAAATTATAATTTCGCTTGAAAGGGCAGTGAATCTAGTCGAACGCAAGTGAATGTCAACGGTGAAAGCTGATTCATCGCGCTTTACTTTCGGGACGTTTGCCTGTTTGCTGTTCTGAACATTGGGCGGTGATGGTGGTTCTGCAACGGATGAATAGAAAGTTGCAAATTTTACATCTGGAAGACGACCCGGATTTTGCCGAACTGGTCCATTCGCTTTTCGCGCAGGACGGTTTGGACGTCGAGTTGAAATGTGTCGGCGACCGCGCGGCGTTTGAGGCCGCATTGGATGCCGGTGCGTTTGACGCCATTGTTTCGGACTATCACCTGCCGTCGTTCTCCGGCTTGGATGCGCTGGCCATGGTGCGGAAAAAAGATCCGTATATTCCGTTCATTCTCGTTTCCGGCACCATCGGCGAACAGGCGGCGATTGAAAGCTTGAAGGCCGGCGCGACCGATTATTTGCTCAAGCAGCAGCCGGATCGGCTGCCATCGGCCGTCCGCCGGGCCGTGCAGGAAGCCGAAGAGCGGGCCCGGCTCCGGGCGGCGGAAACGGAATTGGTTCGCCGTGAAAAATATTTCCGCACGCTCATGGACAATTCGCTCGACGTTCTCTGCATTTTGAGCCGCGACGGAAACCTTCTCTACGCCAGCCCTTCGATCGAGCGGGCGTTGGGTTACAAACCGGAGGAATTGCGCGGGCAAAATTACTTCGCCCGTTTGCATCCCGATGATTTGCCGCGCGCGCTGGAGGCGTTTCAACTCGCGCTCGATCACCCGGAGCGCACGGTTAAAATGCAATTCCGCCATCAAAACAAGGTTGGCGCATGGCAGTATCTGGAACTGGTCGGCCAGAACTGTCTCCAGGATCCGGAAATAGGCGGCATCGTGGCTAATTGCCGCGACGTAACGGATCGCTGGCGCGCAGAAGAGGAATTGCGTAATAGCGAAAAACAGTATCGTCTGCTCTTTCATGGCAATCCGAATCCGATGTGGGTGTTCGACCATGAAACGCTGGCCTTTTTGGAAGTCAACGAAGCCGCCATTCAACATTACGGTTTTTCACGCGAAGAATTTCTCACCAAGACCCTCGTGGACATCCGTCTTACGGAAAAAGACGGCCAACCGAAAACCCTCCCGGTCGGCACGGCTGACCGCAGCATCATTTGGCGTCATCGGCGCAAAGACGGCAGCCTCATTGATGTGGAGGTTGTTTGGAGTCCGATTGTTTTTGGCGAGCGTTTTGCCGCATTGGCCATGGCCACCGACGTGACCGAACGCCTGCGCACCGAACACCGCAACGCCGTTTTCTCCAAACTCGGCCACCGGCTCAGTTCGGCCACCACCAATTCCGAGGCGGCCATGATCATTTGTGAAGCCGCTGACGCACTTTTCAAGTGGGACGATTTCGCGCTTGATTTGTATTTCGCCGAAAGCGATGAAGTTTTTTCGCTGCTCACCATCACCACGGTCGAAGGGCAGCGGGTGGAAATTCCATCATCGCCCCAGCCCAAGACCGCCAATGCTGTCGTTCAGCGCGTCATCAAAAAAGGCGCGGAACTACTGTCGTCCGTGGAAGTCAAACACTATTCCGCCATCTCCATGCTGGCGCCCATCCGCAAGGGCGACCGGGTTATCGGCGTGCTTTTCGTCCAAAACAACACGCCTGGCGCCTACACCAGCCGCGATTTGGAAGTGCTCCAGACTTTGGCCGACCAGTGCAGCGGCGCGCTTGAACGTGTCCGCGCCGAGCAGGATTTGCGCGAAAGCCGGCAGCGTTTTCGCGATCTGTTTGAGAATTCACCCGATGCCATTTTTGTCGAGGACTTGAATGGCACGGTGGTGGACGTAAATTTCGCCGCGTGCGTGCTGCACGGCCTGACCCGCGAACAATTAATTGGCAAAAATGCCCTGAACGATCTCATTCCGCCGTCACGCCAGGAGAACGCCCGCCGCGATTTCCAAAAGCTGGCGAGCGGTAAATTGTCTTGGGTTGAGGGGGAAAGCCTGACCGCCGACGGCAAGAGCACCCCCGTCGAAGTGCGCGCCGGTCGCATGGAATATAACGGCAAACCCGCCCTGCTGTTGCATGTGCGCGACATCACCGAACGTCGCATCGCGGCGGCAGCGGTGCAAAGTTCCGAAATGCTTTTCCGTTCCGTGTGGGAAAATTCCGTGGATGGAATGCGCCTGACGGATGAAAACGGCGTCATTATCGCCGTCAACAAGGCCTGCTGCGACCTGCTCGGCATGAAGGCAGAAGAGTTGGAAGGCAAGCTGTTCACCATCGTCTACGCCGAATCCGAAAATCCACAGGCCATACTCGAAAGACATCGTGAACAGTTCCGCGCCCGCGCCGCGAACCGTAAAATTCAACACCAAATCACCCTTCACAATGGCCAGGTGATGGCATTGGAAATCACCGATTCATTCATTGAATTGCACGGGCAGCCGCTGCTGCTATTCAGCTTGTTTCGTGACGTCACGACGCAACGGCGATTGGAAGAACAGTTGCGCCAGTCTCAAAAAATGGAAGCCATCGGCCAGCTCGCCGGCGGTGTGGCGCATGATTTCAACAACATCCTCACCGTCATTCATGGCCATGCCTCGCTGTTGCTGTCTTCCGAGCTTGAGGAATCCGCAGCGCGATCGGCGCAGCAAATCAGCCAGGCCGCTGAGCGCGCCGCCGCATTGACACGGCAATTGCTCACGTTCAGCCGACGCCAGCTCATTCAGCCCAGGAAACTGGACATGAACAAAATCGTCGGCAACATGACGGATCTGCTGGGACGGCTTTTGGGCGAGGATGTGTCATTGCAATTAAATTACTGCCAGTCGCCGGCAATAGTGGAGGCTGATGTGGGCATGATGGAGCAGGTATTGCTCAATCTGGCTGTCAATGCGCGTGATGCCATGCCCAAAGGCGGAAGACTCGTTGTGCGCATTTCCATCGTGGACTTGAACGAAGCTCACGTTCAGCACCATCCCGAGGCGCGTGTCGGGCGCTTCGTTTGTGTCAGCAAGACGGACACCGGCTGCGGCATTCCGCCGGAAAATCTCCAGCGCATCTTTGAGCCGTTTTTTACCACAAAGGAAGTCGGCAAAGGCACCGGCCTGGGCTTGGCGACGGTTTATGGCATCGTCAAACAGCACCGGGGCTGGATCGAGGTTGAAAGCACTGTCGGCAAAGGCACGACATTCCGAATTTACATTCCCTATGTGGGCTCGGCACAGGCCGAAGCGGAAAAGCCGACAACACAAATCACCATTCGCGGCGGCACGGAAACCATTTTGCTCGTTGAAGACGAGAGGTCAGTGCGGGAACTCGTTTTGCGTGTCCTTCAAAAATACGGCTACAAAATTTTGCCGGCTGGCAATGGCGTCGAAGCCCTTGAGACTTGGAACCAGCACAAGGACGAAATTTCCCTTCTGTTCACCGACCTGGTAATGCCCGATAACATGAACGGTCGGGAACTGGCGGAAAAACTCAGGACCGAACGCCCCGGGTTAAAGGTCATTTTTACCAGTGGTTACAGCGCCGACATCGTCGGCAAAGACTTCAAGCTGGAGCAGGAGTTGAATTTTTTGCAAAAACCCTACCAACCGCAAACCCTGGCGTTGGCCGTGCGCCGTTGCCTTGATGATAAACACACCGAATAACACGGTTTTCTCTGCCGCACATTCCAACTTTTCTTCACCTGCGTTCTTCGCTTAAACTCAGCGCATGATTATCGCGCCTTCGCTGCTCGCCTCTGATCACACCCGCTTCGGCAGGGAAGTCGAACGCGCCGACCGTTCCGGCGCGGACTGGCTGCACCTCGACATCATGGACGGGCATTTCGTTCCAAACATTTCCTTTGGGCCGGAAGTCGTGCGCGCCATTCGTCCCCTGACCAAGATGTTTTTCGACGTCCACCTTATGTGCTCGCGGCCGCAAATTTTGATCGAGCCCTTTGCCAAGGCCGGCGCGAACGGAATCACCGTTCATGTCGAACTTCACCAGCAGGTCACGTCACTCATTTGGAAAATCAAATCGCTCGGCAAAAAGGTCGGCCTGGCCATCAACCCGCCCACGGCCATTTCGCTGGTTCAGCCGTATCTCGACCAGATTGACTTGCTGCTGGTGATGACCGTCAATCCGGGTTTCGGTGGACAGGAATTCATACACGAAACGCTGCCCAAAATCCAGCAGGCCGAGGCCTGGCGGCGCGAGCGAAAGCTTTCTTATCGTATCGAGGTGGACGGCGGCATCAATTTTCAGACTGTCGCCGAATGCGCCCGCGCCGGTGCGGACACCTTTGTCAGCGGCACGACCCTGTTTGGCGCGTACAATCTTCGCGCTGCCGTCAAAAAAATGCGCCAGATTGCCAACGCCCACGACCCGGCACTGGCGGATTTGAAGGTTTAAATTCACCCATGTCACTAATCAAATTCGGCACGGACGGCTGGCGCGCGGTCATCGCGGAGGATTTCACGTTTGCCAACGTCGCGCGGGTTGCCCAGGCAGCGGCGGATTTCTGGAGCGCAAACCCCGAACCCGGCACGGAACGAAAAATCATTGTCGGGTTTGACCGCCGGTTTTTCTCCGACCGATTTGGGCAAACTGCCGCGGAAATTTTTGCCGGAAATGACTTTCAAGTCGTACTTACGCCGGAACCGTCGCCGACACCGTCGGTTTCGTTCGCGGTCAAGGCGCAGCACGCCATCGGTGGCGTGATGATCACCGCCAGCCATAATCCAGCCATCTTCAATGGCTTCAAACTCAAGTCGTACTACGGCGGTTCCAGTGATTCGGAAACGTGCCAGGCCGTCGAAAGTTTTCTCGACCGCAATCCGGTCAAAATCATGCCGCTGGCTGAGGCCGTCAAAGCCGGTCGGATCAAAATTACCGATGTCCGCCCCGCGCATTATGTTGCGCTCAAAAAGCTGGTGGATTTCAAGCTCATCGCGAAATCGAAACTGTGTTTTGCCCACGATGCATTGTTCGGCGTAGGCGCGGGTTGTTTCGAACAATTGCTCGCCGGCACAACGTGCAAGGTCACCACGTTGAATGGCAACCACGACCCGTTTTTCGGCGGCATCAATCCCGAACCGGTCGTGCAAAATTATGCCGCCAGCCAGGCGTTCCTGAAACAGCACCCCCACGACATCTGCCTGGTGACCGATGGCGACGCCGACCGCGTGGGTGGCATGGACGGCCACGGCGGTTATTTGACGACCCACCAGATCATCTGCCTGCTGCTGCATCATTTGATCGTGAATCGCAAGGGCAGGGGACGCGTCGTCAAGGCGCTGACGACGACTTCGATGGTGGACAAAATGTGCGCGGCTTACGGGCTGCCGCTGGTCGAGACTGGTGTTGGTTTCAAATATATTTGCGCCGAGATGCTCAAGGGCGATGTACTGCTCGGCGCGGAAGAAAGTGGCGGCATTGGTTTCGCCAGCCACATCCCCGAGCGCGACGGCATCCTGGCCGGCTTGATGTTGCTTGAAATGCTGGCGACCGAAAAAGTTTCCGTGAACAAACTGCTGGCGAAGCTGGAGAAACAATTCGGCCCGCATCGTTACGGGCGGATTGACACGCATTATCCGCTTGAAAAGCGTACGTCACTGATGGATTTTTTGAAAAACAATCCGCCGGACAAACTTTTACGCTCACCGTTTGCGGACATCAAGACGTTCGACGGTGTGAAATTCATCGCGCAGGACACATCGTGGCTCATGTTGCGCGGTTCCGGCACGGAACCCGTCCTCAGGATTTACGCGGAGGCAAAGTCTGATACCGACGTGCAGAAGCTGCTCAAACTCGGCGTTTCATTAACACGGCACGGAAAGTTTCCATAATGCGCGCACGATTAATCCATAGGAAATCCTCCGGCTGTGCCGGAGGACTCCCGAAGTTTGACAGCTCCGAGAGTCGTTTATGAGTCTGCCTTTCGTGAACCGCTCAAAGTTTACGAAAGGAGGAGATCATGCGTTTTAAAATTAATTGTTTAGTCCCACTTTAATCGGTTGCGAGTCTGCAAATCGCGCCCAAAGATGTGAAGTGGCTGTTGCTGTCTCTATTGTGACCCACGATTTCAAATCCGCTTGATTTTTAATCAGCAATAATTCAAATTGGAGGCGAAAGTCGGCACTGGCTTAAAATCATACACGGTTGCACAAGAATAAGACGCATGTGTATAAATTGGACGCAGTTAGTATCAAACCAACGATGGCATTGCTAATGCTTTGAGCACAGCATGCATAAAACATGGTTGCACACTTTTGCGCTGAGTTTGCTGTTTGGTGGCATTATTGCAAAGTTGCGCAGTGCAATCGCAAATCATGTGCCGGTGGGTTATCAGGACGAATCCGGGTTTCATCTTGGCGTTAAACAGACACAAGATAGATGGCCGGCAGTCTGGTAGATTCAGGGAAACTGTTGATGATTTGCGTTTGGGGATTGCAGGGTTGAGTTAGGAACTTGGCTGTCTCGTTCTTCCGAGGCAGTGTCATTTAATTTAAAGTCTGTCCTTTCTGTCCCATTTTTTGCCAAATTCCGCCCCTCCTCAGCCTGAGATCGCGCAAAATATTTCCTCGATTTAATCGTAAGACGTTAATTACCAATTTATTACGCACCATAAGAAATAAGTTGCATCTTTTTTTGGAAATTTTATAATACACACAAGATTATTTGACCATCCAAGCTGATGGAGGGATAAAAAAACACTGAATTAAAATGACACTGGATATTAAAAACGTTTTTTATTTCACGATTCAATCCAGCAACAAAGGGGAAGCGTTTATTTACGCTTATCCGCCAGCAGGTCTGATTTCATTACAACCCTTTTCCGCGTTGAAAGCTCGCAATCACAAAATGGCGTGATGGTTTGTTTAATGCCGTTCAACTTTAAGATGAAAATCGAATCTCCAGCTTGGTATTGTGCCCGAACGAAACCCAAGCACGAGCATATTGCTGCAGCAAATTTGCGGAAGAATTTGAATTTGGAGGTGTTTCATCCCCGGTTGCGGATTGAGCGGGCAACGCGGCGCGGTGTGATACGCGTGAGTGAGCCGCTTTTCCCATGTTATATTTTTTTCCGATGTATAATTGAGGAGAGATTGGGAGAAATTCAACGAACGAATGGAGTAAACACCGTTGTGCATTTTGCACGCCGGATCCCGAAGATAGCTGATGCGGTGATTGAGGAGTTAAAAGAATGCTTCGAGGGAGAAGAGACAATGACCGTTGAAGATCGTCTTTCACCAGGTGATGAGGTGGTTGTTGTTGACGGAGCTTTTCGCGGAATGTGCGCCTTTGTCTTACGTGTCATGCCGGCAAGAAAGCGCGTGCAGGTGTTGCTTGATGTTTTGGGGCGTCCTACTCCGGCGGAAGTTGATGAAAACTCAGTCGTTAATGAAAGAAATACTGTAGCGACCCTGGTGCCGATTTTAGCGGCACCCGCCGCGAAAAATCTTGCAGTTAATGGTGTTAGTTGAAGTTGGAGTTAAAAGGTTTCCAACTATGGAAGCTGGGGTGAAGAAAAATGGGGAAGGATTGAAGTTGGCCGGAATTATTTCCGGCGAACAAGTGCGGAGCTTTGCTTCAAAATAAGACTGTCGGGGTTGTCCTCATTCTCAATTTTTTAATTCTTTTTCTAATCTTCTTTTCCTTTATGGATTTCCTAATCGAAGCACATCAGTTGCAGAGCTCTCTTCCTCCTAAAGCAGTTCAGGACTTACGCTGGAAATGGATATTGGATACAATTCTCATCTTATTGGCCCTGCCATTCCTGATCCCACTGGCGCTGTTTATAGCCTTGTTGATTCGCAGTGTTTCCACCGGGCCGGTTTTATTCAGGCAAGAGCGCGTTGGATATCTGGGCAGGCGCTTTATGTGTTTCAAGTTTCGGACCATGTTTGTTGATGCGGACACGACGATGCATCAGGGACACTTGCATCATTTGATGAATTCGAATACCCCGATGATTAAAATGGATTCGCGGGGTGATCCTCGGATTATTCCGTTTGGCCTGTTCCTCCGTGCTTCCGGCTTGGATGAGTTGCCCCAATTAATCAACGTGCTGCGCGGCGAAATGAGTCTGGTGGGACCCCGCCCATGCCTGCCTTACGAATATGAGAAATATCTGCCTTGGCAGAAGGAGCGGTTCGGAACCGTGCCGGGTCTGACCGGACTCTGGCAAGTGAGCGGAAAAAACAAGACCACCTTCGTGGAAATGATTCAATTGGATATCAAGTATGCGAAAAACAAAACCCTCTGGTGGGATTTGAAAATTATTCTGATGACTATTCCGGCCTTGATAATTCAAATGCTGGAAACACGTCGGGGCAAGAAAATGTCCCTTGGTCCGGTTCGCCCGAAAACCAACTATTCCAATCGTGCCACAGAGCAGTATTCCTTTACGAAAGCTACTCTTGTTGGTGCAGTTCATGCTGCGGATGGCGAGGATGCCTGGATACGGAAAGAAACCAAATTGAATTTATAATATGACAATATAATATGACAAAGCCAATAAAAGTCGGAGTGGTGGGATGTGGTTATTGGGGGCCAAATCTGATTCGCAATTTCAGATCGCTTCCTGATTGCAGCCTGAAAATGATGTGTGATGTCAGTGAAAACCGCCTCGCACATCTCAGGGCGCTTTATCCTGAAGTCGAAGGAGAAACGAATTACAATAACATGCTTAATGGCGTCGGTCTTGATGCGGTAATCATAGCCACGTCAGTCAAATCGCATTACCCAATGGCCAGAGCGAGCTTGTTGTCCGGCAAACACACCTTTATCGAGAAACCGATGGCTTCCTCATCCCAAGAATGCGAGGAGTTGATTGACATTGCAAAGAAAAATGGTTTGGTGTTGATGGTGGGACATACATTCCTCTATTCGCCTGCGGTCAAAAAAATCAAGGAAATTGTCCGATGTGGCGACATCGGAGAAATCCGTTATATTTGTGCGCGGCGGTTAAACCTGGGCCTTTTTCAGAAGGATATCAATGTCGCCTGGGATCTGGCTCCGCATGATATTTCCATCATTTTACATATCATGGAAAAAGAAGCGGTCACCATCAACTGCCAAGGCAGCGCGCACATCACGCCCAGCGTGGAAGATGTGACAACCATATGGCTCAATTTCCCGGGGGATCGCTCAGCCATCATTCAAAGCAGTTGGCTCGATCCAAGAAAAATCAGGGAAATGACCATTGTTGGCAGCAAAAAAATGATCGTCTACGACGACGTTTCACAACTCGAAAAAATCCGGGTCTTCGACGCGCGAGTCGAAAGACCGCCTCACTACGACACATTCGCTGAATTTCATTATGCTTATCACTATGGGGATGTTCACGTTCCTTACATCAAACAGGAGGAACCGTTAAAAACTGAATGCCAGCATTTTCTGGATTGCATCAATCAAGGGACAACCCCCCTGACGGATGGCAAACAAGGTCTTGAATTGGTTCGCATTTTGGAGGCGTCTTCCAAATCGCTGAAAAGGGGCGGAGCCTCAGTGAATCTTTCAGGCCAGGAAACTGGCAACGTTTGGACGCCATCGATTCCCGAATCCGCCATACGCATATCAGCCTTGGGAATCGGAAAGAAAAAGACTTCCCGTCCCGCCGGCAGAAAACTCCAGCTGAAGCTTCAGGGTCGCACGCAACGAGCTGTTTCAAATTCCACCCTATGAGTTCCTCGCAGCAGCCGTTCCAACGGATTGCGCCAGATGTCAAGTTGGGTAGAAACGTTCGGCTCCATGGGTTTGTCAATCTGTATGGTTGTGAAATTGGAGATGACGTAAAAATCGGCACATTTGTCGAAATTCAAAAAGGTGTCAAAATCGGGAATCGTTGCAAAATTTCGAGTCACACTTTTATTTGCGAAGGAGTGACTCTGGAAGATGAAGTATTCATCGGCCACAATGTTACTTTCACCAATGACCTCCACCCTCGTGCCACGAATGACGGCGGGCAGTTGCAGACCGATACGGATTGGGTTTGCATCCCGACATTGGTCAGACAGCATGCCTCAATCGGTTCCGGGGCCACATTGCTCTGCGGAATCACGATCGGCAAGGACGCCATGATTGGCGCCGGCAGCGTGGTAACAAAGGATGTGCCTGCTGGTGCAGTTGTGGCCGGCAATCCAGCCAGATTCATCAAATCCCTCCCGCTGAAAAATTGAAGAGGACCCCCCTCGGGCTTCTCCGGCATGAATTCGAAACAACAAGACGTACAATCAGGCGGAATGTCTTTGGGAGACATTTACTTCACGCTTTTTCGGCACAAGTGGACAATTTTGCTGTTTTCCGCTTCCGGCATTCTGGCGGCGTTGACACTTCTTCTTTTGAACCCACCTTTATACGAGTCCAAAACCAAATTGGACATTCTCTATGTGGTGCAAAGCAGATCTTTCAACCCGCCTGGCGAGAATGCCAACACCGTGTCACCGGGCGGACAAGGCTATGGCATCATTCAAACAGAGATGGAAATCTTGCAGAGCCTGGATGTGGCAATGGAGGCGGCGCAAACAATTGGCGCACAAAAGATTCTGGCCAAAGCCGGGGGTGGCAGCAATACGAACATGGCCGCCGGTTTGATAGCAAAAAATCTGATCGTTGAATCATCCCCCGGCAGCAGCGTGATTCAGGTTGCCCTTCAACATCCCGACCCTGAAATGGTGCAGCCTGTTCTCAGCGAGATTATTGCCAGCTATTTCAAGAAACACATCCAGATACATCAGGGAAGCGTGATGTTTGGCGACTATTTAATTCAGGAAACCAACCGGCTCTACAAGGAACTTGCCCAGACCAAGGAAGAACTTAAGAGCGCGAAGAGCACCGCAGGTGTCTTTTCAGTTAGTGCCGCTGACAATAGTTATGACGAACAGATGTCACAAATTCGCAACAAACTGTTTGCCGCCCAGACCGAACTGGTCGAGCGCAGAGAAGTATTGAAAGAAATGACAAACACCTCGCCTTCAGCACCGGAGTCGACCAATACGGGATCTGAAATTTCCACCGACAAAGCTGATGAATACCAGAACGTCTGCACACGGCTCGATCGGCTTCGGAAAAAGGAACAGGAACTTTTGCTTCAATACACCGACCAAAGCGTGCCGATCAAGGACCTGCGCGCACAGATTGCGCAAAATCATGCGCTCAAGAAAAAACTTGAAAATGAGGAGCCACGGCTGACAAGTTTCGGCATTTCTTTGGACCAAACAAATCATCCCACCTTCAGTTTGTCGGACAACGCGGCTCAGATACCGGCAATCGAAGCGAGAATCGAAGTCCTGAATTCACAATTAAGCCAGATTCAGAGCAACGCAGCAAAGATTGACGAATCCAGGCAAACCATTTCTGAACTGGAACAAAGAGAACTGCGCGAAGTGGCTGAACTTGAATATTTCCAACGCAATCTGGAACAGGCCCGCATTGATCAGATGATAGGTGCCGGCAAGGCCCCCAATATCAGCATCATTCAATCGCCATCGCCTCCGGTTAAAAAGTGGCCAAAAAAACTAAAAAAAATGGCGGCCGTTCTAGCTGTTAGTGGCATCGCAATCGGACTGTCATTGGCGTTTTTAATTGAAATGTTTTTGGATCGTTCTCTCAAGCGTCCGGTTGAAATCGAAGCGAAGTTGGGGTTGCCTCTGTTCATTTCAATCCCGGATTTCGCCCAGAATGGTCATCTGCTTGCGAAATTGACAGGCAAAAGCCCTTTGCTGCTGACCGAGACAGCGGGAGAGGTGGCATCGGGAAATAAAACCATCGCCCCATGGAATCGGCAACATCCATTGCACCGGTTTTGCGAAGGGTTGCGAGATCGGTTGATTGTGCATTTCGAAGTCAAGAACGTGATCCACAATCCCAAGCTCGTCGCCGTGACGAGCTGTGCCAAGGGAGCTGGCGTGAGCAGCGTTGCCGCCGGCTTGGCTGCTTCGCTTTCGGAAACCGGCGACGGAAATGTGCTTTTGGTGGACATGAATGTTGAAGGCGGGGCGGCGCAACAATTCTATAAAGGAAAACTGGGATGCGGGTTGGATGCCGTTTTGGAAGTTGAAGCAAGAAAGAGTGCGCAGATCCAGGAAAACCTCTATATTGCCACTGAACCCATGCATGGCAGTGACAAGTTCCCAAGCATCTTGCCGAAGTATTTAACCGGTTTAATCCCCAAACTTAGAGCCAGCGATTACGATTATATTATTTTTGACATGCCGGCAGTGACTCAGACCAGCATGACGCCGCGTTTGGCAAGACTCATGGACATGGTGTTGCTCGTCATTGAATCGGAGAAAACTAATCAGGAAGTTGCCAAAAAGGTGATTTCATTGCTCGGCGAGTCGAAAGCCAACGTAACCACGGTTCTCAACAAAACGCGTTCGTACGTTCCGGCCAAGCTGCACCAGGAATTTCTGAACGACATCTGAGGAAATCATTCCTCAGAACAGCTCTCTTCCGTATTGTCAATACGGGGGCAAATTCCCTCGCTTGAGGCAAAGGATCAGATTTATAGTCGCTTCACTTTTTCCAACAAAATCCGAAATGAGCCATTCCCCATCTAGTTCCGTCCCCGGCCATTTACCCCTGGTTCAGGATGCCACACTGTGTGGCGGGAGGATCTGGGTCGACTTGGATAATACCCCCCATGTGCCGTTTTTCAAGCCAATCATCAGGGAACTTGAGAAGCGCGGTTATAAGGTAGTGTTGACAGCACGTGACGCGTTCCAGGTCTGTGAACTGGCAACGCGATCCGGCCTTGCTTATACGAAAGTCGGTCGTCATTACGGGAAAAATAGGTTGCTAAAGGTCTTGGGGCTCGCATGGCGAAGCCTGCAACTGCTTCCCTTCGTGTTGAGGGAAAGACCGATTATGGGGTTGTCGCATGGCTCCCGCGCCCAAATCCTCTTGTGCAATCTCCTGCGTATCCCGACCGTCATGATAATGGACTATGAACACGCGCAGACACCGCTGCTCCTGCGGCCCCGGTGGGAAATTGTTCCTGACGTGCTGTTCAATGAGAACTTGCACTGTAAGGCAAAGGAGAGAATCCGGAAATACAAGGGCATCAAGGAAGATGTCTATGCGCCGGAGTTCAGTCCTGCCCCAGCTCTTCGCCAGCAACTCCATCTCGACGATAACAATGTAATAGTTACCGTTCGTCCGCCGGCTACTGAGGCCCATTATCACAATCCGGAGAGCGAAACATTCTTCGTCCAATTCATGGACCGGGTTTTTCGCACTCCGGGCGTGAAGACTGTTCTCCTGCCACGCAATAAAGCACAGGAAACCCAAATCAAGGCGAACTGGCCGCAATGGTTCAGGGATTCGAAAGTGGTTATCCCCAACGAAGCGGTTGATGGACTAAACCTTCTTTGGCATTCCGATTTGGTCGTGAGTGGCGGCGGAACGATGAATCGCGAGGCAGCCGCTTTAGGCGTCCCGGTGTATAGTATTTTCAGGGGCAAGATCGGCGCTGTAGATCGCCACTTGCAGAGTCAGGGGAAAATGACGTTGATTGAGAGCATCGAAGACGTGAAAATTAAAATCCTCCTTATACCCAGGAAAAAGAGTGACCCGCCGGCTTCCGGGCCGCGAGAGGCTTTGCGGGAGATACTGGAACAAGTCGAAGACATCATAAAGTTGGACTGCCGCAATTGACCTGCGTTGGAAGTTTTTCCTTAAAGAAAGTCCATGAGCCGACAGTTAAAACTGCTTATTATCGCTGGCGCCCGGCCCAATTTCATGAAAGTGGCGCCCTTGATTAAGTGTATCCGGGCGCGTGACGGGAAAGGGAAGCATAACGGCGTGCGGTTGGCATTCCGGCTTGTTCATACGGGCCAGCACTATGATGAGAAAATGTCCAACGTTTTCTTTGGCGAACTTGGCATTCCGTCGCCGGACATTAAATTGGGAATAGGGTCTGGTTCCCATGCGGTTCAAACTGCCAACGTAATGTCGAGATTTGAGCCGGTATGCGAACAGGAAAGACCGGATTGGGTTGTGGTGGTCGGCGATGTCAACTCGACGATGGCCTGCACCTTGGTTTGCGCGAAAATGGGCATCAAAGTTGCGCATGTGGAAGCCGGGCTTCGGAGTTTCGACCGCACCATGCCCGAAGAAGTCAATCGCATCGTGACCGATGCGCTGGGAGACCTGCTCCTTACGCCTTCGGCGGACGCCAATGAGAATCTGAAACGGGAAGGGGTTCCGGACGAGAAGATCAGGCTTGTCGGAAACATCATGATCGACACTCTCGTCGAGAACTTGGACAAAGCGCGCCGGCGGGACACCCTCAAAACGCTTGGGCTTGGAGAAAAGGCCTTTGTCTATGTTACTCTGCATCGTCCGTCGAACGTGGATCGCAAAGAGAGCCTGAGTGAAATCATGGCCGAGTTAATCCGTCTTTCGCGCCAGATGCCGGTGGTGTTTCCCATGCATCCGCGCACCAGAAAAATGTTGTCCGAGTTCAGAATTTCCGTGAGTGAATCGGCCAGGTTAAAAATCCTCGACCCGATCGGTTATCACGATTCGCTTTGCCTGACCGAGCAAGCGCGCTTTGTCTTGACCGATTCTGGCGGACTACAGGAGGAGACCACGTTTTTCCGGACGCCGTGCCTGACCCTGCGCCCGAATACCGAACGTCCGGTTACCATTACTTTTGGCAGTAACCGGCTGACGTCCCTCTCCCGACTCCGCCAGGATATCAAGCACGTTTTGCAGAGGGGAAACCGGACGGGAAGCATACCGCCGTTGTGGGACGGCCATACGGCAAAACGGACGGTGGAACAAATCCTGGCTGCTTCTGCAAAGTAAGCAGTGGATTCGGTTGTCATGATGGACAAGACGGATAAAGGAGGGTTTAAGCCTTGTAGAGAGGACAGGGTTGCGGCAAAAGATGCCGTCCTGAAGGTTCTGGCGTATTGCCGTGCGAATGATTGGGCGGGGTATGACCCTTACGACGCCCTTAACAGCAGAGTTTTCAAAGTCCTGCCATTTTTGAACGTCAGGTTGCCTCGTTTGGCGTTTACCCAAGCGATGAAGAGGTGCCCGTTCAATTTACGGCCTTTGTTATTGGTTCCCAAAATCCAGAACCCCAAAGGGCTGGCACTCTTCCTGACAGCGTTCCTGAAGCTTGCAAAACTTGGCCTGCTTGATCAGGAGGAAGCATTTGTCGGGATAATGGCCGAAAAACTGAGTGACCTTCGCTCACCAAACACCCCCTATTGGTGCTGGGGTTACAGCTTTCCGTGGCAGACGCGAACTCTGCTGGTTTCTCGGGGCGCGCCGAACCTGGTCTGCACGTCGTTTGTGACCAATGCGCTCCTGGATTTGTATGAAGCGAGCCACGAAGCGCGTTACCTTAGCATGGCCGTCAGCGCCGCAGAGTATATTTTGAATGAGCTCTATTGGACGGAGGACAACTCGGTTGCCTGTTTCAGTTACCCCGTCCCATCGTCGCGATCGCAAGTTCACAATGCCAACTTTCTGGGAGCTGCCTTGCTCTGCAGAGTTTATAAACACTCCAGCGAGCGAAAATTCCTCGAGCCGGCGCTGAAAGTTGCGCGCTACTCGGCAGGCAAACAGCGGGCCGATGGCTCGTGGCACTACGGCGGGTCGCCCACCCAGCGATGGGTTGATAACTTCCACACCGGATATAATCTGTGCGCATTGCGTCGCATTGGGCAAGAGGCCGAGACGGGGGAGTTTAACCGTCATATTTCTCGTGGCTTTGAATTCTACCGGGAACACTTCTTCCGGGAAGACGGCGCACCAAAATATTTCCATGATCGCACCTATCCGCTGGATGTTCACAGTGTGGCCCAGAGCATCATCACACTGCTGGAGTTGAAAGATCTCGACGAAGCCAACATCACCCTGGCCCATTCGGTCTTCAAGTGGGCCATCACGAACCTATGGGATGAAAGGGGCTATTTCTACCATCAGAAGCTTGGCTACGGCACAATCAAAATACCCTATATGAGATGGGGACAGGCATGGATGCTTCTTGCTTTGGCCACGCTTTTGGAAGACGGGTGTGATAACCAGCTGGCAGAGGCAAGCATCCGTACCGCCAGATTACAGGAGGCCGTGAGATGAGCGACAACCTCCAGAAACCGTATTTGGCAGAGTGTGGCCTTGGCCAGACCTGTCAACTCCGTTACGTCCTGATCACGCCTGCACGGAATGAGGCAGCCTTTATTGAGTTGACCATAAAGTCTGTCGTTGCGCAGACGGTTCGACCACTCAAATGGGTGATCGTCAGCGACGGTTCGACCGACAGCACTGATGAAATCGTGAAAAAGTATTCGACCGAACATGACTGGATCGAGTTGCTGCGGATGCCGGAGCGCAAGGAGCGGCACTTCGCCGGCAAGGTCCATGCGTTCAATGCAGGCTATGCGGGAGTCAAGGATTTGAAATACGACATCATCGGCAACTTGGATGCCGATATCTCGTTTGAGGAGGATTACTTCTTGTTTCTCTTGAGCAAGTTTGCTGAGAATCCAAGATTGGGTGTCGGGGGGACTGCTTTCAGAGAGGGATCGAATCAGTACGATTATCGCTTCACCAGCATTGAACATGTCTCCGGCCAATGCCAGATGTTTCGGCGGAAGGCCTTTGAGGAAATCGGAGGCTACGTGCCAGCGGAAGGTGGCGGAATTGATTTGGTGGCTGTTCTAAAAGCACGGATGAAAGGCTGGGAAACCAGGACATTTCCCGAAAAGGTTTTCGAGCATCACCGCCAGATGGGAACGGCCAAGTACGGCGGCTTGATGGCAAAGTTTAAGGATGGCGAAAAGGACTATGTGCTGGGCGGCCATCCCGTCTGGGAGGTTTTCAGGTGGATTTACCAGATGACAAAACCACCTTACGTGATAGGAGGGTGCGCGTTGTTCATTGGCTATTGGAGGGCCTGGTTCTGTCGGAGGGCAAGGTCAGCACCCAACGAGGTGATGCTTTTCAGGAGACGCGAGCAAATGAGCAGACTCAGGAATTTTTTCTTCACGGCTCGGGTCGGACGGGAACGAAGGCCGTGACCGGGCAGGCCAGCCCCTGGAAGGAAGATGCGCCACAAAGCCTTCTGTCGCGTGCAAAGGCCAAAAACACCATGATAATCGAGCTGGATGCCCCCATCCTTGTGACAGGAGCGGCAGGATTCATTGGCACCAAAGTCGTTGAGAGTCTGTTGGACCACGGCTTCCGTAACCTCCGATGCTTTGCTCGCCCGTCGAGTAATTCTACGAAGCTGGAGGTCAGCATCCGTCGCCGGGGCGATGGTGCGCACCTGGAGACAATCAAAGGGGATTTGCTCTCGAGGGAAGATTGCCTTTCCGCTACGAAAGATGTGGCTGTCATCTACCACCTGGCGGCAGGACGGGGCACAAAATCGTTTCCCGATGCCTTCCTGAACTCCGTCGTGACAACGCGCAATCTGCTTGAGGCAGCCCGCCGCCAACAATGCCTGAAGCGCTTTGTCAGTATCAGTTCCTTTTCGGTTTATTCGAACACTGGCAAACCTCAAGGGCGTTTGTTGGATGAATCGTGTCCCGTCGAGAGCCGTCCGGAACGTCGAGGGGATGCATACTGTTTTGCGAAAGTGAAACAGGACGAAATAGTCGCCGAGTATGGGAAGAAGTTTGGCATCCCATATGTCATTGTCCGACCAGGTGTGGTTTATGGCCCAGGCAACGAAGCAATCCACGGCCGGGTGGGGATCGGCACTTTCGGACTGTTCCTGCACTTGGGCGGGTCGAATGCGATACCTTTCACTTACGTGGACAATTGTGCCGAAGCGATTGTGCTGGCTGGCATCAAACCCGGTGTGAATGGGGAAACCTTCAACGTGGTAGATGATGACCTGCCTTCGAGCAGGGAGTTTCTCCGGCTGTACAAAAAAAACGTCAGGCGGTTCCGCTCCGTTTACGTGCCACACGGGCTTAGTTACCTGTTGTGTTGGCTGTGGGAAAAATACTCTCATTGGTCGGAAGGCCAGTTGCCGCCAACTTTTAACCGGGCGGCCTGGCACAACTATTGGAAAACGACCTATTATCGGAATGACAAGATCAAGCGTTGTCTGGGTTGGACGCCCAAGGTGAGCTCGGTCGAGGCGTTGGAGCGGTATTTTGATGGGTGCAGACGAAAAGTGAGTCATGCTTAAAGTCGCCATTGTCGGATGCGGCAAGATCGCGGATTCCCATGCCGCGCAATTACAGCGCATCAACGGCTGCGAGATTGTGGGGGTGTGTGACCGGGAAGAACTGATGGCCCGACAGTTATTTGAGCGCTTCCGCATCAAACAGTATTTCTGCGACGTCAGCGAGATGCTCACGGAAGCCCGCCCCGATGTGATTCATATTACCACCCCGCCCCAAAGCCATTTTGAAATTGGCCGGAAATGTCTGCAACACGGCTGTCACCTGTACATTGAGAAGCCATTTACGCTGGACACGAGGGAGGCAATGGAACTCATCGAGTTGGCCCAACAACAGCATCTCAAGATGACGGTCGGTCACGACGATCAGTTCAGTCACGTCGCCCGGCGCATGAGGGAGTGTGTGCAAGCCGGCTTTTTGGGCGGCGAACCGGTGCATATGGAAAGCCTCTACTGCTACGATTTGACGGATCCCGGCTATGCCAAAGCCTTTCTGGGCAACAAAGAGCATTGGGTGCGCAAACTGCCAGGCAAGCTGTTGCACAATATTATCAGCCATGGCCTCGCCCGGATCGCCGAGTTTTTCCCCGACGATGCACCCCAAGTCGTGGCACACGGTTTCATCAGTCCGCGCCTCAGAGCGATGGGAGAGGACGAAATCGTAGATGAATTGCGGGTGCTCATACATGGCACTGGGGGTCACACGGCTTACTTCACCTTTTCATCACAGATGCGCCCTTCACTCCATCAGTTCCGGATATATGGGCCCCAAAACGGGCTGATCCTCGATGAGGACCACCAGACGCTCCTGAAATGCGAAGGGAGAAGGCACAAAAGTTACGTTGAGCGATTCATCCCCCCCTTGAATTTCGCCGGGCAGCACCTCGCAAACCTTGCTGGCAACGCCCGTAAGTTTCTGGCGAATGACTTTCATATGAAAGCAGGCATGAAAAATCTGATCGAAAGCTTTTATCACTCGATTTCCAATGGCGCGCCGTTGCCGATAACCTACCGGGAAATCCTGCTGACCAGCCGAATCATGGACGCCATTTTCGAGCAGACGAAATTACAACGTCCGTGAACTGCTGACGTCGTCCCGCGTTTCGGTTTATTTTCCAGTGCGCGTACCCCAACATGAAAAAGTCTGAGATGCAGGAAAGCAGCCTTGCTTTTTCGGGCACTGATCCTTCGGCGGAATCGCCCAAGCGCGGCACGGAAGAGACGGCTGTATCAGCGTTGCCGACGCATATTTCCATTTGCCTTTGCACTTTCAAGCGACCAGAGTTGCTTGGAACATTGCTGGAGGGGTTGCTGCGTCAGCAGACCGACGAAAAGTTCACCTATTCGATTATTGTCGTGGACAACGATCGTCAGAAATCTGGCCGCCAAACAGTAGAGCGGTTCCAGTGCAACAGTCCAAGAGACGTCCAGTACTTTGTTGAGCCGGAGCAAAGCATCGCGCTGGCGCGGAACAGGGCTGTCTCCAGCGCCACTGGCGTTTTGGTGGCTTTCATTGATGACGACGAAGTTCCCGTCAATGACTGGCTTCTCCGAATGCACGCCGCTCTGGGCAAATTCAAGGCGGACGGCGTTTTGGGACCGGTGAAACCGCGGTTTGCCGTGACTCCTCCGGAGTGGGCGCTCAGATCTGGAGCTTTCGACCGGCCCAACTCGCAGAGTTATAAGTCCGGGTTGGTGCTTCACTGGAGCCAGACCGGTACCGGGAACGTGCTGCTGCGCCGCTCCGTTCTTCAGGAAGTGGAAGGCCCTTTCAGAAAGCAATTCGGCAGCGGAGGTGAGGATATCGATTTCTTCCGACGCGCAATGGCCTTGGGAAAAGTCTTTGTGTGGTGTGATGAGGGGACGGTCTATGAAACCATCCCCGCAGAACGGACTCGCATATCCTTTCAATTAAAGCGGGCGCTGCTGCGGGGCAAGGTTTCACTTGCCGGGCCGGCAGGGGGCGCGCTTGGGATCCTCAAATCTATGGCTGCTTGCGCCATTTACACGGTGTTGCTGCCCGTTTTCTTGCCGTTAGGGCGTCACGTTTTCCTGAAATACTTGATCAAGAATTGCGATCACATCGGCAAACTTTTGGCGGTGTGTAAAATCAATGTTGTCAGGGAGAAATACGTCCTTAAGTGACCGTCCGAAGGCAACAAAACGGCCAAGAAGGTTGAACCTGGAATCGCTCTTTGTATGTGTGGAATTGCCGGTATAGTACACTTTGACACCAACAGGACGGTGGACAAAACCATGCTGCAAAGGATGACCGATGTTTTGTCTCATCGCGGACCGGACGGGAGGGGGTTTTGCATTGATAAGAATATCGGGCTGGGACACCGGCGGCTGGCCATAATTGACTTAATCACGGGAGACCAGCCGATGTTCAGTGAGGATAAAAGCTTGGTCGTTGTTTTTAATGGTGAAATCTACAACTACGTTGAGTTGAGAGAAGAGCTGAAGTCGTTGGGCCACCGGTTTAAAACCTCCTCCGATACGGAAGTAATTCTGAGTGCATACCAAGAATGGGGATTTGATTGCCAGAAAAAATTCAACGGCATGTGGGCCTTTGCAGTCTGGGATGCGCGCGAACGACTGCTGTTTCTTTCGCGCGATCGCATGGGGGAGAAGCCGCTGCACTTTTCGGTGCGCGATAATTCATTTCTGTTCGGCTCCGAAATCAAAAGCATCCTTGCATCAGGGTTCACATATGAAGCGGCGAACCACCTGTGGCATGTCTATCTTTCGCTGGGATACGTTCCGGCGCCCCATACTTTTTACCGGGGAATTTCGAAACTGATGCCCGGGCACTTCCTGGTTGTAAAAGACGGAACCGCAAAGGAACAGGCCTATTGGGACCTGCCGGCCATTACTGAAAATGACATGCGGACGGATGCCACGCGAATCTATGAAGAGTTTGGAAACTATTTTTCAGATTCGGTCCGGATTCGAATGCGCAGCGACGTTCCTTACGGCGCGTTTCTGAGCGGCGGATTGGATTCAGCCAGCATCGTGGCGGCGATGGCGGAGGAAAGCGGCTCACCCATTGAAACCTTCACCATCGGATTTGCGGAAAAATCCTTTGACGAGCGGGAGCTGGCAAGAGAAGTGGCGGAACAATTTCATACCAACCACCACGAAGAAATCGCGCAGCCTGAAAGCTTCGACGAGTCATTGAAGAAAGTCATGTTTCATTTCGACGAGCCGTTCGGCGATGCGTCAGCTGTACCCGTCGGATTGGTTTCCCAACTGGCCAGACAAAAAGTCACCATGGCGCTGACTGGCGACGGCGGCGACGAAGTGCTTTCGGGGTACACCAGTTATGTGACGGAGAAGGTTTCGGGACAGTACGGCAAAATTCCCGCGGTCCTAAGAAATGGAATCTATCATGCGGCGAGCCTGGCGTGTCTTCTGGCACGAAAGGATTTGCGTTATCGGATGAACCGGCTCAGGCGATTCATGCACTTATCCAGCGCATCTTTTGACGAGCGGTTTGTTTCCAAGTTGTCACTGCTCGATCGGGATTCCATCCGGAGGCTGATCCCCGGCGATGTTCCGCAACTGTCAATTGAAGATTATGTCTCGGATGTTTTTGCCAAGTGCCAGCTCACCGACCCTTTTTACCGTTTAATGCATTTTCACCTCAAAATCTATTTGCCCGATGACATGCTTGCCAAAGTGGACCGCATGAGCATGGCTCATTCGCTGGAAACCAGGGTTCCGTTTCTCGACCATCGCCTCGTCGAGCTGGCGTATTGCGTGCATAAAAATGTCAAACTGCCTCGCTACAATCGGAAAAATTTGCTGAAGCAGACCTACGGGAAAAAACTGCCGTGCTCGCTGCTGAAGGCCCCCAAAAGACCGTTCAAACTGCCCCTGCGCGAATGGTTCAAGCAAAAGGATTTTGAGGACAAGTTGGCGGATTTGGCGGAAAATGAATTTGGTCTGAATCGGAAAGTGATACGAGAAATTGTGGGCGCCAACAAAAGCAGCAAGCAGGACTATGGAGATTTTATCTGGAGATTATTCGTTTTGAAAAGCTGGCTCTGTAAATAAATATTTTCCCCATGGAAAACATGAGTCGTTGCCAAAAAGGTGCCCGGGCCGCCAGCTCGGCCGCGGGCCGGAGTCTCTTGCCCGGGGAAGTCCGGGATGGCGGGCAACTCTTGCCACCGTGATATTGGAACGTGCCGATGCCATGCTTCAGCCCTGTCCTTCAACCCCTCCTCCACAATCGATGATTCAGAGCGATGAAACTGTTATTGCTGACGTGTGCGGTGGCGTAATTTCCTCGATCCGGTAAAACTTATGGCAGGACTCGCATTGCTTTTCTGTGCCGGTTTCGTGATGTATCTGTTACGGCTGGACCGTAAACAAGCACCCGAGGCATCCAGCGCCTTGTGGATACCCACCATTTGGATGCTTTACGTGGCGAGCAGGCCCATAGCGGCGTGGTTAATGGTGACGGAGGACGCGGCCTCAAGTCCATATGACCAATTTTTTTTAAGCGGACTCCTCTGCCTTGGTTTGTTCGTGCTTGCCAGAAGAAGGGTCGCTTGGTCCAGCATGATCAAACAAAATGTCTGGTTGATGATATTGCTTGGCTACATGCTCGCCAGCGTTCTTTGGTCTGACATCTCATTCGTATCGTTCAAGCGATGGATCAGGGAGTTGGAAGCCGTCATTATGGCTCTTATTGTTTTTACCGAGCAGGATTCACGACAGGCGCTGGAAAGTCTTTTACGGAGAGTGGTTTATATCCATATTCCTTTGTCGGTAGTCCTCGTCAAATACTTCCCTGCATATGGCGTCCAGTTTAATCGGTGGTCTGGGGATATCATGTGGGTAGGCGTTTCCACGCAGAAAAATGGTCTTGGTGTGTTGTGTCTCATCTCGGCTTTTTTCATTATCTGGACGCTCGTGAGAAGATGGCAGGGGCGGAATATTCCTGCTTCCAAGAATCAAACCTGCGCCGATGTGTTCGTCCTTTTCCTGACGATCTTGCTTCTGAACGGCCCCCCTGGCACTTATTCTTCGGTTTCAGGTTACTCCTCGACATCGATTGCTGTGTTGGCGCTTGGGTTAACGACTTTTTTTGGCCTTTCATGGATGAAAAAACACGGAAGTTTTATGGGGACTAACATGGTGTCGGCGCTCGCAATTCTTATCATTTGCTACGGAACGATTTTGCCTCTTGCAGGCGGGTTATCGATAGGATCATTTACCTCGGTGCTCGGTCGGGACAGCACCTTCACAGGGCGAACTGACATCTGGGCAGAACTGGTGCCGGTCGTTAAGCAGGGGCCGATTTTGGGGTGTGGTTTCGGCGGCTATTGGACTCCCGAGACCCGTGCGATCCATATCGTAGGTCAAGCCCACAATGGGTATCTGGAGGTGCTTATGGAACTGGGTTTCGTTGGCCTCGTGCTTGTCTCGATGTTCATGCTGTCCTGTGCACGGAAAGCCGCAATGGTCTTGGCTCAGGACTTCGACTGGGCCAGCTTTTGCATTGGTTGCGTGCTAATGGTTCTGCTTCACAACTCAACCGAGGCCTCGATTAATTCATTCACTAACTATCTCACAGCAATAATTCTATTCGTTGGAATTTGCATCCCCACAGGTGCTGTTCATCCAAACCATGAAAAAAATCGACACGAAACCGAAGACATGCCCCAAATTGTAACATGTCCAATTCCAACCGATCCCCTGCCGAAATCTCAGCTTTTGAGTTGCTCGTCGGATGCTCCGGGCGCGTGTGCAGCCACCCAGGAAAAGCCTAGTAGCGCTTGCAACAGGATAATGCTAGAATGCAGGCATGAACTTGCATTGTGTCGTATCTAATGGCATGGAAATGGCTTTTAATCCAAGCATGAAATCGATCAAACGAAGACACGTTTTGGTGCTTCATTTGTTGCTGCTTCTGTTTCTGACTGAAGCCCGTTCGCAAGCGGCCATCTGGCAAGCGAAGAGCCTTTCCGCCGCTGATGTTCAGTCGGCAATTAACGGAGCTTCCGCTGGTGATACCGTTGTCATTCCGGCAGGCTCTACTAACTGGACGACAAATGTCACCATAAGCATCCCCATCACTGTTCAGGGTGCGGGTGTTGGTCTAACGACAATCACAAGTGGCTGGCCGGGAAGCATAGGCGGTGGCGGCGGGGAGCTTTTTACCTTGACTGCTACCAAGACCAATCAGCTAACCAGACTAACCGGAATGTCACTTGACGGGAACGAAACCGGGGGTGGCATAGACGTGAGAGGTTCTGTCATCTATGGCCTTTTTCGGATCGACCATGTTAATATAATTCACAGTGCCCGTGAGGGAATTGAGGTGTGGAACCAGGTTGCCGGGGTCATTGACCATTGCACCATTCTGAATTGCTATCTGCTGATTGGACAGTACTACGGAACGTCAGAGGACACATCATGGCAGATGCCGATTACGATTGGCACCACGAACACGGTGGTAACTGAGGACTGTGTGTTCAGCTATGCTGCGGGGGACAGTTACATTCCCTATCAAAGCTCGTTCGAGCATGGACAAGGCGCCCGAATATGTTATCGGCACAACACTTGGACGAACTTCAGCACGACGGGGATCTTTCCCATTTTTGACATGCACGGAAATCAGGGGGTGGTGGACACAAACAATGATGTTCTAGTTGGTGGTGGTGTGCGTGGAACTCGCCAGACTGAATTTTACAACAATATTTTTGATAATAAGAACAACAGCGGTTACATGGTTTATTATCGCGGGGGCGTTTTAATGGTGTTTTCCAACAAGTGGGTTGGGCCATACTTGGATTCGGCATACCGATGCAGTGAAGAAGATGGCACGGCAAGATTTAACCTTCTGTCCAGCTATCCCGGCTACGACATGCATTGGCTGTGGAGCTGGAACAACACCGGAAGCTCTGGCGCAATCACTTCGTGGTATTCCGCCGGAAACGTCAACACCGGCGGCGCATGCAATGATTCAACATTCCTGCTTAATGGAACCAATATGTTCTTCACCGCCCCATCGGCCACGGCTTCTGGATACCCTGAATTATTTCTGGCGACTAAATGGAAAACCAGCCCACCGATTACAAATTATACGCCGTTGGTCTATCCGCACCCGCTGGTGTCTGGAACCAACACGCCCGTCGCCGGGCCCGTTATCTCTCAGGTGGCGGTTAGTTTTGACACGAACAACGTGGTGACGGTTGCTTGGATCACTGACACGTTGAGCTCGAGCATCGTGAATTACGGCACGAGCACGAATTACGGAACCTCTGTTACAAACGTCGCGCAGGCGCAGGTAGTTGCTCATGCCGTAAAGCTTCAGAGTTTTGTCGATAGCTTCATTGTCCACTATCAAGTAAAGAGCATTGATATGTTGGGCAACGTTGGTACGAGCACAGATACCAATTTGCCAACACCACCACCAGCGAACTTTCACCACCAGTGAACGTTCATTTGTTTCCTTGAGGAGTCAGCCAGTCATTTTGCCCCATTCTTGGCAATCATCTTAAACGTCAGGGTATGGGCTTCCGTAGAAGTTTGCGGCGTGCAACGTGCTGTTCAATACTCCGATCAGGATTTGCTCTCCTGGCGAACCAAACAGCCAAACAAGAAATCAGCCACCCGCAATTGTGCTCAACGCAAACTTTGGCGACGGGGCAAAACGGCCGCTTAACCGATAGTCTTTGAAGGAGCAAAAAGATGCTGGAAACATTCGTGCATCCATACACCAAAACGATTCTTAGCAAGGATTTCGAGGGAAACTTATTCTGCCAGGAAGGAAGCCGGCTCGATTTATTTAAGTGCTACGACGGTTGCTACGATTTTTCTGTGGCCAATCCAAATGTGAAGGAAGCGAGAAATGCTTATGACGAGCTTTACGCGCGGGGAAACACCCCGGGGTTGACGCTGGCTGCGGTTACTGAGCCGTGGCTCGATGAGACGGTCCCGTGGCGCAGGACCATGCTGGACAATCTCGGTTCACTCGCAGGCCGGCAGGTGCTCTTGCTGGGTAATGGAAAATCTTACATCGAATTCTACTTTCTGCACCTGGGGGCGAGAGTTGTGTTCACCGATCTCTCTCTCGTGGCGGCAAGGCTGGCGAGGGATGTATTTCGCAGATCAGAGTTCTTTGAGAAGCACCGCGGGCAAATCGAATTCCACGCCGTTGATGCGATGCACTTGCCATTCCCCGACCAAACATTTGATATCATTTACGGTACGAAATTCGTGGGCTTCCTTGGCAATCTCGAGGAGTTTTTTCTCGAGGTGAAACGATGCCTCAAACCTGGCGGGAAATGCCGCTTTTGCGACGACGCCTACTCGCCTGCGTGGGAAGCCCTAAAACGAACACTGGTGCATCCGATCAAAGCCCGCCGGAAGTCAACATCATCCTTGGCCAAGGTTCGGTCAGATTCCACTTTTGGATTCAAGGAAGAATCGCTCGTGCCGTTCGTCGCGCAGTGTGGTTTTTGCAGGCTGGTGTTTCTCCCGGAGCACTTCTTTCTCCGGGTCGCACAACTTTGCTGGGCGACGCTGCTGGGCTGGGATCCCAAGAGGGAACGCTACGCCCGCCCGTTGTTTCTTGCGATGAAGTGGATTGACAATCGCCTGGCGAAAAAAATGTGGATGCAACGTAATCGTCTTGCGCTGACTTGGGGATTTGACAAATGACTCACGTGTTGCCGCTTTGATGCCGTGACCTTCACATAGTCCCTTCGAGCGCCATGTGGGGCATCAGCAACCTGAAGCTTTTGCTGTCGAACCCCCCGCTCGCGTGCGCTGCTGGTCTGGCACGTTTCCCGGGCGACACACTTTTTGATGACTCCTTTGGTTTCAATTTTGATTCCGGCCCATAATGCCGAGGCATGGATTGCCGACACGATCCAGTCGGCACTGGCACAGACATGGCCTGGGAAAGAGATCATCGTCGTTGACGACGGGTCCAAGGATCAGACGCGGTCGGTCGCGAACCAGTTCGCTTCAAGAGGGGTATCCATCGTTACCCAGACCAATCAGGGCGCCGCTGCAGCCAGGAACAAGGCTTTTTCCCTCTGTCAGGGAGATTACGTCCAGTGGCTCGATGCTGATGATCTGCTCGCCTCCGACAAAATAAAAAAACAGATGGAGGCGTTGGATCGTTGGGGAACCAAACGGACTCTTTTTTCTGCAGCCTGGGGACGGTTCATTTACCGACCGTCGAAAGCCAGTTTTGCTCCGACACCACTGTGGTGTGATTTGTCTCCGGTTGAGTGGCTGCTGCGGAAGATGGGGCAAAACATCTTCATGCAGACCGGGGTGTGGCTCGTCAGTCGCGAACTGACGGAAGCTGCCGGACCTTGGGATACCCGGCTGTTGGCGGATGACGATGGAGAATATTTCTCCCGTGTTCTCCTGGCGAGCGACGGTACGCGATTTATTCCCGAAGCCAAAGTTTTCTATCGTCTTTCAGATCTTAATCTCAGTTTGAGTTACATCGGCCGATCCAATAAGAAATTGGATGCCCATTTCCTCTCTATGAAGTTGCAGATTGGTTATCTTCGGTCTTTGGAGGACAGCGCGAGGACTCGTGCGGTTTGCTTGGAGTATTTGAACTCATTGCTGATCTATTTCTATCCGGAAAGGCTTGATATAGTCAGGCAGATGGAACAACTCGCTTCAACCCTCGGAGGGAGACTGGCGCCTCCACGGTTATCATGGAAGTATGCGTGGATCCAAAAGACCCTTGGTTGGACAGCCGCCAAACGAACCCAACTCTTTTACAACCAGTACAAATCTTCCGCGCTGAGATCTTGGGACAAGCTCTTGTTTCGCTTAAAAATCTAAAGTGTGGAATGAGCAAGCCGCCAAAAAAGTTTTGGGGAATCCTGACCCGGCGGGAACGTTGGGGCTTGTCCTGGCGGGGATGGCTGATCGTGATTCTGGTCCCGGTGCTGGCTGCTGGTTTCCTGATTTTGACGGTCCATCCGTTTCTGGCTATAACGCAGCGCGTGGACACAGATGCGTTGGTCGTGGAGGGCTGGGTGCATGAATATGCCATCCTCGCGGGCATGGAGGAATTCAAGGCGGGCCATTATCCTCGCGTCTATGTCACCGGCGGACCGGTGACGGGAAGTGGCGGTTACACGACGGATTACAACACGTCGGCCCACGTCGGTGCGACCCTGTTGCGGAAAGTTGGAGTACCTGCTGAATCCGTGCAGATGGTTCCTTCGCACTTGATGGGCCGGGACCGGACGTACGATTCGGCCATTGCCTTGCGCGACTGGTTCCGCGAAAAAAAGATGGCCGTCGGCAGCCTGAATGTCGTGACCGAGAACACGCATGCACGCCGCACGCGGCTTCTCTTTCAAGAAGCCTTCGGCAAGGATGTGAAGGTCGGCATTATTGCAGTTCCCAACCCGGATTACGATGTGAAGCACTGGTGGCGTTATAGCGACGGTGTCCGGGAAGTAACCGGTGAAGTCATTGCCTATCTCTACGCCCGGTTATTCTTCCATCCGTCCGAGCCAGCGAATCCATCATGAACTTGAGCCGGAACGACATGGATAAAAACGGGGAGCACAGCCGCTCCGGCGGCAGTGATCGACGTCTCGCCGATGACCAGGGTGCGCACGACTGTGAACCGAATGGTGAATTGAATCGCGCGCAGAAAGTATTCGGCGAGTCGCCGAACACAGCGCTCCGGGCGGGCGCGCTCCCCAATCCCACTGGTGATTATGCCGGATAACCCGTCAGTCTCCATCATTCTCTGTACCCGCGACCGCGGGACGGCGTTGCGGCAGATGCTGGCGACGCTGGGGAAAGTCACGATTTCTGGCGGCTGGAACGTTGAGGTCATTGTGGTGGACAACGGTTCCACGGACGACACGGCCACGGTGGCGCGTGGGGCAAAACTCCCGAACATGGCCGTGCGGTATTTGTTCGAAGCCCGGAAGGGCAAAGGTCATGCGCTCAACGCGGCGTTGGCCCAGGCGCGCGGCGAGTTCCTGCTGTTCACGGATGATGACGTGCTCCTCGCTGAAGACTGGGTGGAACAGATCGTGTCCGCTCTCAGGAACGATGGATGTGACGCAGTGACGGGGCAGATCACGCTGGCTTCGCATCTTCTACGGCCCTGGCTGACACCGATGCACCGATGGTGGCTGGCATCGAGCCACGACGCCCGGCCTCACGAGGGATCACGCGAGTTGATCGGCGCCAACATGGGTTTTCACCGGTCGGTGCTGGAGCGGGTGCCGGCCTTCGATCCGGAACTGGGACCGGGAGGGCTGGGGTTGGGCGAAGACACGCTCTTTGGATGGCAGTTGGTCGAGGCGGGATTCAAGATCGGCTATGCGCCAAAGGCGGCTGGCGTTCATCAACTGGACGTGTCCCGGTTGCGGCGCACTTATTGGCTCGGTGACGCACGCAAGCGGGGGCGCAGTGATGCCTACCGTTGTTATCACTGGGAGCAGGTTGACATCCAGAATCCCCGGCTCGTTTGGCTGTATCATTGGATCCGGTTACGGGTGAGAAGCGTTTTGCAGCCTCCTCCTCCGATCGAGAGCGAAGGATGCCCGTTATGGGAGATGGGGTCTGTCCTGCAAATGGAGAAGTGCCGGCAATTCTGTCTCGAACGCCAGCGTCCGCGTAACTATTCACGACGAGGTCTGGTGAGGCGCTCCCTATAGGTGGATTGATATGGAAGAACGTCCAAAGCATGGTTGGAGGCGACTGATACCTGAAACAGTCAGATCAGGTTATCGCCATCTGAGGGCGCGCGTGTTAAGTGTTGATCTTTGGCCTCGCGGTCCTTTTTCTTTGCCGGATGAGGAGAGACATGCTTCTGAGGCGATGGCAATCGTCGTCGCGGTTCACGATGCTCCGGAGGTTACGCGACGCTGCTTGAACAGCTTGCAAGCTTTTGGCGGAAACGCGGAGGTCATTATTGTTGACGACGGGTCAAAACTTGAGCCTGTCAAACGTATGCTCGATGACTTTTGTTTGCGGAATGGCTGGGAACTGGTGAGAAACGATGTGGCTTTAGGTCATAGCAGGGCCTCGGAGGCCGGCATATCCGTTTCGAGGAAACCATTCATTTGCCTGTTAAACTCTGATACCGTCGTTACTCCACACAGTTGGCTGGGGATCGCTCGGGCCTTCGATGACTCTCCGCAAATTGCGGTGGTCGGTCCTTCAACCAGCCACACCCCGACACCACAGAGGGTATTGCGGGCTTGCCATTGCCGTCACTACTGGTCGGACGAGCAGATTTGGTGTTTTGCGGAGCAGTACGTCGCCAGACACCGGAAAGAACCTGTCGTTGATTTGCCGTATGTTGGCGGTTTTGCCTTCTTCGTGCGCCGCGCCGTTTGGGATGAGCTGGGCGGGTTCGATAAGCATTTGCCGGACTACGGCAACGAATTGGAATTCTGCCGGCGCTTGACGCGACGTGGCCTGAGGATTGTGTGGTCAAAAACCAGCTATATCCACCACTTGGGCAGCGAATCTTATGGCCGGATCATCGGCCTTGCCGAAATTCGAGAGCGGTCGCTGCAAACGCTCTCATACATTCAAAATATATCAAGGCAATGAAAAGCCCTGTGTATTACATAAAAACGTGCCAGCCCGGCTCCCTCCCATTTAACAGGAAAATTAGCTGAAAAGATTGACACGATAAGCCTATTAGGTTAATCTCTCAACTCAAGGATGCGGATTAAAAGGGAACTTTGCCCTGATGGATTCCGAACAAGCCGGCAAACAAAGCCAAGCGTATGAAACAAATGACCTGCGTTATCTTTCACGTTAGAGTGGGGTGCGCCGGCGAAAATGCAGGCAATTCTTGAATGTCTTACAGAAGGGGTGCGAAATTGAAGCTTTATCTCAACATCATAACCGTCTTGGCGCAAATATCCGGCAACGAGTGCACGGTTGCTTTTCTTATACCTTTCGCGTAAAATGCCAACTGCTGGATGGGGAGGGATTTAGTCAATTACCTTTACAGAAGATAATCACCATAATTTTATGAAAATCGTACCTATTTTTATGAAAACCGTACTGGTCACAATCCTGTGCTTTTTTTGCGCGGCACTGGCTCAGGCAACGCAACCAGTCGTGGCCATTCACGATTCTGAATTGACACGGGCGCTGGAAACCATGCCGGCGGCTTCCACGACGCCTCAAGAAACGGGCTTCGAGTGGTGGCCAACCAACTGGAATTATTTTGTCATGCCGGAGTCGGTTGAAGAGGCGCTCCGTTCCGATGGCACGGCGTTCACAGTTGTGGGCGACTCAAACATCCTCGCCGGAGTTTTAATCAATGCCGACGGTTCGCCGAAATATCCCATCGTCATCAGCCTCGCTTCCGAGGCGATCAGCGACGATGAGATTGCTCAGTTGACCAACTATGTTGCGGCGGGCGGCTTCTTGTTTGTCGGCTCATCGGCTTTCACGCGCAACACCAATGGAACGACACGTGGTGATTTTGCGTTTGCCAATGCGCTGGGTGTGCATATGGTCTACCCGGGGCTTACGAACTGGGGCATTAACACTTCTTTCTCCAAGGGCACAGCCAATCGGCTGGTCAGTCATATTCCCGACGGTGTAATCGAGTGGTATATGCCTTATTCCGCCGAGGACATCCCATACGGAGTTGCTCCGCTTAACTTTATTAACACCAATAATTTGGCATGGCAGGTTCAAGCGGGTGACGCCTCGGCGATCGCGGATGGAGATAATTATCCCAGCCTTCTGGTGAAACAATTCGGCAAGGGCCAATTCATCTACTACGCGGCGATGCAACCTTTGATTGGACATGGAGGAAACGATTCCGGCATGTATGCTTATGGGATTTTCCGGAACGCCATCGAATGGGCATTTGAGTCTGCGAAATTGCCAATTCCCAAGTTGAGTCCGTGGCCGTACCCTTACGACGCGGCGCTGGAGATTCGTCACGATCTGGAGGCCATTCCGGGTTTGATCAATCAATGTGAGGCTTCCGCACAGTTTGAGCATACGAATGGGGCCAGCGGGGACTACTACTTCTGCACTGGCGAATTACGGGAGGATTACAGTTTCACGGATCAAACCAACGAGATTGCCAGTCTCCAGCGTGCAGCATCTCTCTACGGCGCGACGATTGGCCCTCATAATGGAGGGTTGACCAACCCCTACACGCCTTCGCTGATCACTGATTATTGGTATTGGCACTGGGGACCGGATGAAGTCCTGGATGTGGACGTCTCCTCACTCGGCTACACCAATGGCACAGCCTACGCCACCACATCCATTTCAAATTCATTTATGGACGTTGAGGGATGGCTGTCAGGCTTTACGAATGGTGACGGGCGGCGACATTGGGTGTCGCCAGCCTTCAATTCCACGCGTGAGGGCTCGAAGGAAATTTTGGAGCAGTTGGGTGTCATAACCGCGGGCGAAGAAAAACTCACTCCCTTCCCGCATTGGACGCTCTCCACCGGGACGTCGGGCAAGCATTATTCATTTTTAAGCCTGCCGGTGAGCGACTGGTATGTCGGTTCGACGATCGCGCAATCCTTGGAATCCGGGCACACGACTGAGACTGTTCATGCGCTGGTGGATTTCTATTACAGCTGGGGCGCATTAATCAACCTCTACTCGCATAGTTCGTCCGCTGGGGGGGCTTCACCCCAAGACGCTTTGTGGGCAAATAACGTACTTGAACAAGAGTACGTCGCCTACAGCTTGAACACAAACCTCCATCCGCGGCTGTGGCCTGCGAATGCCGGAATTATTTACAACTGGTGGCTGCAGCGAGGAACGGCGGTAATCGTTCCCGGATTCACTAATAACGGCATCCAGTCGGTGGCAACCTTTTCCATCACCGGCGCAAGCGATCCTGGGACGGCGGTTGAAGTTGTCATTCCCGGCCCTTCGTACTCCAGCCTGCAGGTTTTCACAAACGGGGTTGCGGCCGGCCTGAGTAGTTATCGGACCAATGGCCAGGTGGTTAAAATCCTGGTTGGGACTTCGGTTACTAATGCAGAGGTAGACTATGTCCTTAGTCCCGAAGCCCAAAATGACTTTTACTCTGTTGCAGAGGGGGCCACGCTGACCGTTGACGCTCCTGGTGTGCTGGGAAATGACACCGTGGATTTGGGCGGCAGCAATTTGACGGCGGTACTGGTCAGCGGGCCGGCGTACGGTACGTTGAGTTTGAGCACGAATGGCGGTTTCAGCTACACGCCGGCGACCAATTTCAGCGGGCTGGACACCTTCAGCTACATGGCAAATGACGGCACGGTTGACAGCGGTGTGGCGACGGTGACGATTACCGTGACTTCGGCGAGCGGGGTGATTTTTTTGGATGATTTCACGCGAACCAATAATCCGGGGACGCTGCTTCCTTGGATTGTGCAAGATGGTGCGTGGTTGATAACTGGCGGGGTGTTGCAAAGCACGAGCGCTCCGTCGAGCTACGCTCACGCATATATTGACGGCAATTGGACCAACTATTCAGTGGAAGGACAGTTCGCATTTCCGGCAGTGGCACCAGTTGGGGGCGGGGGTTTGGGAGGACTTTTGGACCCGACGACCGGAGCCCACTATGCAGCTTGGATTTACCCGGATGGATCGCCGTGGGGATCGCCGGATACTTTGATGCTGATTAAATTCCAGGATTGGACGACTTGGAGCGGGGTTGCAATGGGTGAGGTTGGTTTGTCGTCAGTAGGCACGAATTGGCACACGTTGAAGCTGACATTCCAAGAAAATCAAATAGGAGTCTATTATGATGGGAACCTGATGATAGACGTTGCCGACGATGGGTTTGACGGGAGCGGAGCCTATGTGAGCGGGGGTATCTGTGTGGAAGACTATGAGGATGTGTCCAGTTACGTGATGTTGGTGGATAATGTGGTGGTAACAGAGCTTGGGCTCCTGGCAGTAAATGACAGTTACAGTGTAAACGAGAACACGATACTGAACGTTGCCGCGCCCGGCGTTCTGGCCAACGACTTGACGGGTGGCGCCGGAAGTTTGAGCGCGGTACTGGTCACCAACATCACTCAGGGTACGTTGACCTTGTCCACCAACGGCGGTTTCAGTTACACGCCGGGGTTCAATTTCTCTGGGACTGACAGTTTTGCTTACCAAGCGAGCAATGGGTCGACAAATTCGTCAATTGCGACCGTGACCATTACGGTGATTCCGCAAGGCGAGGCGCTGTTTTCTGACGATTTCACGCGGACGAATAATCCGGCCTCGCTGCTGCCGCCGTGGCTCGAGTATAACAGTAATACTTGGGCCATTGTCGGAGGAGAGTTGCAGAGCCAGAGTGCGCCGCCTGAGGATTATGCCTATGCATATATTGCCACCAATTGGACTGATTATTCGGTGGAAGGCCAGATTAGTTTTCCAGACGCGTTGTCTGGAGGAGGAGGGTTGGGGGGACGCTTCGATTCGGCAACGGGGGCTCATTACGGGGCTTGGATTTACCCGGATGGATCGCCGTGGTTGTCGCCGAAGTCTCTAAAGCTGATTAAATTCACGGATTGGACAACTTGGAGCGGGATTCCAATGGCAGAAGTGAATTTGGCGAGCGTGGGCACCAATTGGCACACACTCAAGCTCGCATTCAAAGGGGATCAAATAGGCGTCTATTACGATGGAGCCTTGATGATAAGTACAAATGATCCGGTTTCCCCCTATGCCAGCGGCGGGATCAGCGTTGAAACCTATGAAAACTCGGAGAATTACGCAATGTCGGTGGAAGACGTGGTCGTAAACCTGTTGGCAATGGACGATAGCTACAGCCTGGTTGAAAACACCTCCCTGTCAGTCCCGGCTCCTGGAGTGTTGAACAATGACACCGGTGTTTATGGAACGAATCTGACGGCTGTTTTAGTGACTGCCCCGGCGCACGGGACACTGAACCTGACCAACAACGGTGGGTTCATATATGTCCCGGCGACCAACTACAACGGGAGCGACTTTTTCGTATATCAGGCCAATGATGACCAGACCAACTTGGGCACAGCAACAGTGACCATAATTGTCAAGCCCGTGTTGACGGTGACGGCCAACAACGCGACACGGGCTTATGGAACGACCAACCCGGTGTTGACGGTCAGTTACAGCGGTTTCGTCAACGGGAACAATACCAACGTGCTGTCGGGCGCGCCGGTATTAAGCGTCAGCGCCACGACCAACAGTCCGGTGGGCAATTACACGATTACCGTGGGGGCCGGGACGTTGAGCGCAACCAACTACGACCTTGTGTTCGTGAACGGAACGCTGACGATCAACCCGGCGGGTTTGACGCTGACGGCGAGCAACCAGGCGAAGGTATACGGGCAGACATTGAACTTTGCGGGGACTGAGTTTGGGGTGAGCGGGCTGGTGAACACCGACATGGTGAGCAGCGCGACGTTGAGCAGCGCTGGGACGGTGGCGACGGCGCCGGTAAACGGGTCGCCGTACAGCATCGGGATCACCAATGCGGTGGGTGTTGGATTGACGAACTACACGATCAGCTACGTAAACGGTTCCTTGACGGTGGGGGCGGCGACATTGGAGGTGAGCGCGAACAACGCGACGCGGGCGTACGGGGCGACCAACCCGGTGTTCACGGTCAGTTACAACGGTTTTGTGAATGGAGACACAACCAATGTGTTGAGCGGTGCGCCGGTGCTGACGACCAGCGCGGTGACGAACAGTCCGGTGGGCAGCTATGTGATTACCAACGTGATTGGAAATTTGGTGG
>JBEKXN010000003.1:0-178621 GCA_049511835.1 Verrucomicrobiota bacterium
TCGGCGGAGGGGCCGAAAGACACAGGCAGGATGCCTGTCCCACCTTGGGGATCGGCCGTCCCTGCCTTTCGTGTCGTATGTGTGTTTCGTGGGCGAAAAGCCCCGTGGGGCCACGCCTCTTTACGGGGTTAAAGTTTGGGGCTCACAGAGCTCGCCCCTCCGCAAGCAATGGTTAAAATGGGGCCTCGTGTAACTCGCCCCTCCGAATCTGCCGCATCCAACTCCGACTTGCATCGCGAGCAGACGTTCAACATTGAAGAGAAGAACTCGAATCAGTCTGAGGCGGCACGGCAGCGCCGCCCTACCATGACGAATATCCAACATCGAACATCGAATTCCAGGACGAGAATGAGAGGAACTCCTAACCAGCAGAACTGGCGCGGGTCTGGAAACTGCGCCACAGTTTCTGCGGCATCAGACCGAGGAGGATGATGGCGACCTGGCTGCCGATGAAAAGCATCAGCCATTTGAAGGCGGCGTCCATGAACCCGTAGCTGTGCAGGCCGATGCCGAGCATGTTCACGCCGAACCACGAGAAGCTGGTGACGATGTTGCCGAACACAGCCAAGTTCATCAGGCCGCGTTCGCGCACGAGCCCGCCCCAGCGCGCATGCAGGATGGTCGCGTTCCAGAGCACAATGAGCAACGCGCCGTTTTCCTTGGGGTCCCAGCCCCAGAACCGGCCCCACGATTGATCGGCCCAAATGCCGCCCAAGACGGTGCCGATAAAGCTGAACAGCGTGGCGAAACAAACAATGCCATAAACCATCCGCGCCAGTGACTTGGCAGTTTCGGCCGAGAGCGTGGTGGTAAACACGCCGCGCGCGATGTAAATGATGGCAAGGAATCCGGCCACAAACGTCGAGGCATAGCCGAGCGTGACGGTGACGACGTGGGTGGCGAGCCAGAAATTAGTGTCGAGCACGGCGCGCATCATTTCCATGGTGTCGCTGCTGAGCGCGAGGTTGTGGGCGATGATGAGCGTGACGAAGCCGGCGAAGGCCGCGACGACGCAGCCGATGCCGTCGCGATAAATTTTTTCCAGGACCATTCCGAGTATCACCGCCGCCCAGCCGATGAAGATGGCTGAGGAATATAGGTTGGTCACCGGCGGCCGGCCTTCGAGGAACATGCGGAACCCGAGGCCGGTGGTGTGAATCACCCACGCCAGGCCGATGAGATAGAACGCCGAGCGCCGCAGCCAGTCGGAGACATTGAATGTCGGCGCTTTGTGGGTGGCGGTGGCGCCACCGCCACCGAACCACGAGAGCAACGCCAGCACGAGCGCGAGCACGTAGATGACAGTGGCCTTGTAGAATGGCTGCATCGTACTGAAGAAAAATTCCTGGCCCGCCTTTTTCATTTGGGGCGCAAAACGGTCTGCCAGCCAGGCGCGGTATTGGCCGGCCAGACGGTTGAAATCTTCCGGTTGATCGGCGCGGTAGGCGGTGACCATTTCCGCATAAAATTTTGTGGCGGGATTAATTTCGCCGGTGCGGGCGGTTTGCATGAGATTGGTGCCGATGTTTTGCCAGGCGTCGCGCGGCAGGTTCATGTTCGCGGGCGGAATAGTCAGGGGCAGGGCGAAGCTGGCGACGGTGTTGTAGCCGCCCATGAAACCGAGGAGGGTGTCGAACGCTTCTTGGTCGAATTTCTGCCCGGCTTCGCGCGCCCGCACGGCGGCCATGCCCGGCGCAATGCTTTTCTGGTAGGCATCCAGTTCCGCCGCGAAGTCGTCGGTGCCCGGCGGTTTGAGGCTGACTTCGAGCCGTTGATAAAGGTTCAGGGTTTCATACAGCTTCATCAACTGCGACTCGAAGACGGTGCGGTTGGCGGACCCGATTTTTTCGATACGGTCGGCCTGCTTTTCCAGTTCGTCCATCTGGGGCCGGATCTGGTCGAGGGAATAATATTTCTGGTTGTCGGGCAGTTTGAGCAGCGCAAGGACTTCGTTGTTATCAATGCGGAAAATTTTCAAGTCGTTGGCCGACTCGGGTTTCATCATCGTTTCGAGCAGCCATTCGTCCGCCGAAAGCGAGTTGGTGATGACCCACCACTCGTCATTTGAGGCTTTTGCCGTTCCGACGAGTGTCGCCACAATTCTTTTGATGCCGGCAAGTTTTCGCGGTTCCTTGAGGCTGACCGTGGACTTGGTGCTGATGCTCAACAGGGAGTTTCGCCCTACCGAATCGAACGGCTGGAACCGGCCATTCATCAGGACGGGCAGTTTGCCGAAGTCGCGCGTATGAAAGCCGGTCTCCGGCGGCTGGCGCAGGCCGGACAAACCCCATCCCGCCATCACCACGACCAAAATGAGGGGAATCCACTTTTTCATAATCAGGATGGAGCGCCGGCCTCCGGTCCGGCGTGTTTCAAGCAGGGTTTTTGTTTCGGGCCGTGCCGGAGGCCGGCGTTCCGAATCAATCGTAAATCGTAAATCGTGAATCGAAAATTCATTGGAGCCTCCGTTTTAAAAAGGGAATCAGGTGGCTGAGAAATTGGATGAGCAATCCGGTGGCCACGAGCACACACGCGAAATACGGCGTGAGCCAGGTGGGATTGTGGACCACCTGCAGCACGCTGCCGTGGTCGTCGGCGTCGAAGCTCGCCTGATAGAAGGTCTCGCCCGCGTAACGCAGCGGGTTGTTCATGTAAATCAGCACTTCGCGGTCTTCGTGGTTTTCCAGGTTTTGCAGCCGGACGCGGCTGGAGAAATTTTTGGGGATGTCCGTGCCGGGATATTTATCGTGGCGGAACTCGATGAGACGGAGGCTGAACGGCAGGTAAAACCGTTCCTGGCGCAGCAACACTTCATAGGTTCGGTGGTTGAAAGTGAACGATTGAGGGCGGTCCAGCCAGGCGGACACAAGGAAAGTGCCGATGGGACCTTGGGGCGTGACGATGTCAACGAGGGCCGACGGCATGTCCATCCGGTTCATTTCGGTTTCGCGCGGCTCCTGGCGCCACCAGATGCCGGAGCCGAAACCGGCGGTGGTTTTGGCCGGGTCATAGCCCGGCTGGGGTTGCTGCGCGAGCGATGAATTGGCGTAAAAGGTCTTCCCGCGCACGGTGAACGGCATTTCGGGGTCGCTCACTTCACCCCGACGCACCAGCAGCGAGCAGGGGATGGCAACAACTTTGTCCGAGTCCTTGTCGGTGGTGTCAAAGACCGCCAGTTCAAAGGCGCGGTCGGCTTCGGAATAATTTCTCGTTTCACCGATACGCAGATGCAGATTGCTTTCCTGGGAGAGAAAGTCGGTGAGCATTTGTCCGACCAGCAGCAACACGACGCCGAAGTGGATCAGCACGATGCCGATTTTTCTTTTGCCGGGTTGATAATAGCGGAGATGCGCCACGAACAGGTTGATGAGCAGCACGGTGCCGAGAAGGTAACCGCCCGGGAAGATGGGGATGTGGAATCCGGACCCGGCCGGCTGCCAGTAAATGAAAACGCTGCGGAAGAATTCGTTCTGGGCCTTGTAGAGTCCGAGATGCACCTGCGCCAGCGTGCCCCAAAACACCAAAATACAACCCAGCAGCAGACAGGTTACAGTCAGCTTGAGCGACGAAAAGAACCGGATGAAAGGTTTGAGCATTTCAATATTTCACGCCTTGAACGAATTTCACCGATTTGAGGAATGCAACAAACGCCGCCTTTTGTTGTTCAGCCAGATCGGCGTCACCGGTCATTTTGAAAAACCACACCGCGTCAGTGCGATGTTGGATGACACCCAGAATGCGCGTGGCATCGCCACTGTCCGGGTTTTGGCCGGCGATGTCGTAAAACTGCGCCGGTTGGCCACCCACTTCGACGCTTTCCACGGATTTTTTCAGCTCATCCGGCGACACGGGTGACAGACCGACCTGGCCACGCCAGCGGTTGACGTTGGCTTCGTCGCTGCCGGGCAGGCCGGGCAGGGGAATGACGCTCACCTCCGCCTGTTTGCCGTTCCGGCCCTGGATTTTGAACGACGCCACACGCATTTCGCCGGGCGGAACCTCCGTCCAGCCCTCCGGCGTCTGCCAGGTCAATTGCGGTTGGGCGGACCCGGATGCCGCAAACCCGGGTGCCGTGGGTGCGGTTGAAATGTCAGGATGTCCGGGCGGCAGAGCTGGGTTGGGCGAATCGGTGGGCAGGACCGGGGCGGTCGGCGATTGCGTCTGGTCCTGATCCTTGGCGACGCGATACACTTTGACCTTGTCGCGGTGACAACCGGCGACGGTCAGTAACAGCAACGGTGTCAAAACCGGCAGCAGCCAGGCGCGTTTATTGAACCAGCACCCGCGGGCGGCGCCGGATTTATCAATCGGACGACTTTTCACGATGAAAAATTAGATGGCGGATTGATGAAGATTCAAGTTTATTCTGACAGGGAACGGGGGTGGGGGCGCATTCGCGCATTGCCCTCGAACGCGAGGAGATTGGAGCGCGGCCGGGTGCAAAGCACCAGCCGCAGCACGTTGAAAAGCTCGGGGCATCAGGCGTATTCCAGCCGGTCGGTCTTGTGAACCTGCTGCGGCTGGTCCCGCACGAAGCGGGACACAGCCGCGCTCCGGGGGCTGGAACAAAAAAGTGTTTGTCGTGTGCCGGAGTATGGCCCACGCTGGTTGGCCGATTCCTTGTGAAGGACACAACCATTCAGTGTGAAACGCCGGAGCGCCCGGGGGCGGCCAAAATTCTCCGGGAAGCTCTTTTCGTGGCGGTCATCGGCGCGGCCTTCGCGTTTGGCGCCAACCTGGTCTCGCCGCGCGGTCTGGCGCTCACGCGCAACTATTTTCCAGCCGGCATCAGCCGCCCGGTACCGGCGGCGCGCGACGTTGCCAACACAAATCCCCCGGTGTCTTCTCCCGCTCAACTTCTGGCGATACGATTGAAGGAACAGGGACTGCAATGGGTTGATGGCCGCCAGGCGGCGCAGCTTTTCCACGATCCGCGTTTCCAGCAGGGGAGCATCGCGTTCATTGATGCCCGCGATGAACAGCACTACCGGGAGGGGCACATTCCCGGGGCTTGTGAATTCGACCCCTACTATCCGGAAAAAAACTTTGCCACTGTGCTTCCGGTTTGCCAGGCAGCGGAGCAAATCGTGGTTTATTGCAATGGCGGCGATTGCGACGACAGCGAGTCCGCCGCCAGCGCACTCAGGGATGTCGGGATTGCGAACCAGAAACTTTTTATTTACACGGGAGGGATCACGGAATGGACCACCAACGGACTGCCGGTCGAGATCGGCGGCCGAAACAGCGGGAACCTGCGCAGCACCAACAAATGAATGCCAGCCAATTATCCTGGAATCGCACCGCCGCGGACACCTTCGCCGTGCTGGCGAGATGGTTGTTGGGCGCGGTCTTTCTTTACCTGGGCTGGAACAAGGCGTTGCATCCGGTCGAATTCCTCAAACTGGTGCGGCAATACGACCTGGTGCAAAGTTCCCTGCTGTTGAACTCGATTGCCGCAGCCCTGCCCTGGTTTGAAATATTTTGCGGACTGCTGCTGCTGGCGGGTGTCGCGGTGCGCGGGACGGCGGTGATGCTGATCGTGATGCTGGTACCGTTCACGGTGCTGGTGTTCCGGCGCGCCTTGGCCATCCAGTCGGCGCTGTCCATCCCGTTCTGCGCGGTCAAGTTTGATTGCGGTTGCGGCACCGGTGAAGTTTTCATCTGTCGCAAGCTGCTGGAGAACTTCCTTTTTATTGTGTTCTCAGGCTGGTTGCTGGCCGGATACGGACGAAGACTTTGTCTTCGCCACACCCTGATGTCGTGCCCTGCCAAAACCAGCCTGACTGAAGAAGGCAGGTCAAACGGTTCAATTTAATTCCACAGGAAATCCACTGCCTTTGCTCGGCGACTTCGTGAATAAGCTGGCCTGCCGCTCCACCCGTCCTCCAGCTTGTCGCGTCGCTCGATTCTCGACCTTTGGAGCGGCTTTTAACCGACTGCCATCACTGAAGGTCTGCTGACTCATCACGGGAGCGTTTGACCGTGACTTCTTGCCCTTTGTCGGTTTCATGTCCCAGCCGTAAGCACTTCACCGAGGGGCCAAACAAATGGGGGAGACCGGCGACAGCCGCGATGAATTTTAAAGCTGTAAGAGGATCACTCCTGAAAGAATTATGACAAAAAGGTAGAGAATGAGGACTACAAAACTTTGTCGCATGTGCGACAAAGTTTTGTAAACGGCTTATGATTGAAGAATTTACCATTAGGAGAAAACGGGGCGGTTCCTATGATTGGCTGGCTCGCCGAGCTGTAGCCCGCTGGCAGTGTGTTGTACCAGCCCGCCTGCGCACTCTGTGCTCCGGCGCGACAGCCCCGAAAGCTTTCGGGGCTGGTGGAGCCGAGGGGGTTCGAACCCCTGACCTCCTGAATGCCATTCAGGCGCTCTACCAACTGAGCTACGACCCCATCCGGAAAGGACGCAATCTAAAGTCCCAACCGCGCTTGTCAAACTTTTTGCCGCCGGGGGACACTGATTATGATTGAACGGCCCGGCCCAAATTGCATAGCGTCACCGTGTGCGCGAACCCCAATCTCCGCTCCATATCGCGTTTTTGACCCATGAACCGTTTTATCCGCCGTCCGGCGGCGGCTCGGCGGAGGCCGTTTATCTGGTCGAGGAAATGGTCCGTCGCGGCCATGAAGTCCACGTTTTTTGCCCGCAGATCGCCGAATCCGATACCGTCGAAAAGAAATTCGGCATCCATTTGCATCAGTTCACCGCCTGGCAAATGGGACGCTACGCCCGGCTGCGGAATTTTAAATATCTGCTCTATCCATCCTTTTTGCAGCGCATGGTTGCCCGGGCCGCGCGCACAGTAAAATTCGATTTGCTGCTCTCGCAACACGCGATTTCCGCCGTGGCCGCCGGCCGGTTGAAACGCCGGCTGAACGTGCCGGTCGTGATGAATTTTCCCGACCTCCTCACCGGTTTCATGGAAACCTGGCCGGCCCTCATCGCACCCCGTCCGTTCGTCGAGCTGCTCGAACGCTTTGAAATTTCCATGCCCATCCATTATGGCGTGGATGGTGTGCTGGCGATTTCCGACACCCTGGCCGATTACTTTGTCGAGCGCGGCTATCCGCGCGAAAGAATCCTGCCGATTTACTACGGCTATGCGGCGGAATATTTTCCATTTTATGTGCGGATGATTGCGCCCAATCGCCTGCCAGTCATCGTCATGCACGGCTCGTTTGACGCGCATCATCTCGGCCAGATTGCTTTTGATGCCATCAAGTTTGTAGTGGCAAAAAAGCCGGAAACGATTTTTCGTTTCGTCGGCAAACGCACCGCCGTACTGGAAAAATTTCTGCAACACGCGCAGACGATTCCCAATTTCAAATTTGAAGCCACCGGCTTTGTGCCTTACGCCGAAGTGGCCAGACATCTGGCCGACGCCAGCGTGGGCATCGTGCCCTATGAGGAATCCGCCGGCACACACTGCGCGTTCGTCGCCAAGGTCGTCGAAGACGTCGCCTGCGGACTGCCCAGCGTTTGCACGCCACTCAAAAGCATCCAGCGCTATTTCCAAAACGACCCGATGGTGCGCTTCTCGGAATTCGATGGTGCGGATTTCGGCAAAAAAATCCTCGACTGGCTTGATGAACCGCCCCTGGCCTGGCAAATCCGCGCCGCCCAATCCGCTGCGCGGGTCGAAGCCGAACTCGACTGGAAGCCGCTGTGCCGCCGGGCGGTTGATTTCATTGAAGGAATTTGCACGCGTTCCAAAAACTGACGCGCGCTCGTCGCATGAAAAAATCGGACTGGCAAAAACTGGCCGGAACTTCCGCCGATCCGGCCCGGGCCAAACATTTCCTCGATTTGCTCGCCGCGACGGGCGCCGGCCCCCAACTCGAAAAATTTTCCGCCGACCAGATTCAAGTAGTGGTTGAACTGTTGAGCGGTTCACAGACACTCGGCAATTTGCTGGTCGCGAACCCCGGCTGGCTGTCGGCGCTGGACATCGAGCAGCTCAAATTTCCACGCCGCGCAGAGGGCTTTCGACACGAGATCGAAAGCGGGTTGAAACCGAAACTGGATGCGCGCGATTACGCCGGCGCACTGGCGGAACTGCGCCGCGTCAAGCAGCGCGAAATGCTGCGCATTGCCGCGCGCGACCTGGCCCGCCTCAGCAACGTGGTTGAAATCACCCGCGAAATTTCGGACCTGGCCGACGCATGTCTTGACGCCGTGTGGCGGATTTGCCGGCAGCAATTCACCGAACGATTCGGCCAGCCTTTTCATCAGGACGCGGACGGGAACTGGCAGCGCACGGAATTTTGTGTGCTCGGCATGGGCAAACTCGGCGGGCAGGAACTCAATTACAGCTCCGACGTGGACGTGCTGTTCCTCTACGGCGAGGAGGGGGAGGTCTTCAAGGAATCGCCGGCGATGAAAAAAGCGCAGCGCGCCACGATGTCCAACCGCCAGTTTTTCAACAAGCTCGCCGAAGCTTTTATCGCCGAAGTCTCCCGCGTGACGCCGGATGGGATGTTGTTCCGCGTTGATATGCGATTGCGACCCGAAGGTGACGCCGGGCCGCTGTGCCGTTCGCTGGAAAGCTATGAGAATTATTACACGGAATGGGGACAGACTTGGGAGCGGATGATGCTCATCAAGGCGCGGGGTGTTGCCGGTGACGAAAGTCTGGCCGCCGAGTTCCTCGAAATGATCCAGCCCTTCCGGTTTCCGCCTTCACTCAGCGCCGATGTGCTCCGGGAAGTCGCCGCGGTCAAGGACCGGATTGAAAAGGAAGTGGTGGGCGAGGAAGAACTGGAGCGCAACGTCAAACTGGGACGCGGCGGCATCCGGGAAATTGAATTCATCGCGCAGTCGCTGCAAATCCTGCATGCCGGGAAACTGCCCTTTCTCCAGACGGCACAAACGCTTCCGTGCCTCGCCAAACTCGCGCAATACAAATTGCTGGCGGAAGAGGAAGCGCAACAACTCGCCGCCGCCTACCGGTTTCTCCGCGATGTCGAGCATCGCCTGCAAATGGAGGAAAATCAGCAGACGCACACGATTCCCACCGACCGCCAGGCGCAACTGCGGCTGGCGCGATTGATGGGCTTCAAGTCATGGCCGGAATTTGATGCCGCGCGGCAAAGGCACACCGGCGAGGTGCGGCGGGTTTATGACAAAATCCTAAGATCCGACGCGCCAAAATCAACACACGCGGTTCTGCCACCGGAATTCGATAACGCGGAGACGGAATGGGAAAACCTGCTCGCCGCGCATTCGTTCCGCGATCCGGAAACCGCGTTTCGTTTGCTCAAGGAATTCGCCGAAGGCCCGGGTTACGTTCATGTGTCGCCGCACACGACGGAACTGGCCCGGCAATTGATCCTGAAATTCCTGGCCCTTTGTCCTCAAAAAAAGTCCACCGTCCACCGTCCACCGTCCACCGTCTCCTCACCATCGGCAATGCTCTCCGATCCGGACCGCGTCGTGACGCGGCTCGACAGTTACCTGGAGGCTTACGGGTCGCATGCGGCGTTGCTGGAGATGTGGCACGGCAACCCGCAGGCATTTGAACTGATGCTGTTGTTGTTCGATCGCTCCGAGTTTCTGGCGGAAGCGGCGATCCGCACCCCGGATTTAATTGACGATTTTGTGGCCGGCGGGCGCCTGCGCCAGCGCAAAATGGCGCCGGAGATTTTGAAGGATTTGCGCCATGGGCTCGAAGACGAAGACCAGTTTATCTGGCTGCGCCGCTATCACGAGGCCGAGTTGATGCGGCTCGGTCTGCGCGACATCCTGGGCCTGGCCGATTTCGAGCAAAATCTCGCCGAACTCTCCGCGCTCGCTGACGCCTGCCTGCAATACGCGCTGGAAGTTGTCATGCGCAAAAACAAAATCAAAACGCCGCCGTTCGTCGTCATCGGCCTCGGCAAACTGGGCGGGTGTGAAATTGATTACGGGTCCGATCTGGATCTCCTGTTTGTCACGGATGCGAAGGCGAAGGAACTGCCGAAATTGCAACGGCTGGCCGTGGAGGTGAAGGAATTGCTGTCGCGCCGGACGGAGCAGGGGATGGTGTTTCACACCGATGCGCGGTTGCGTCCCGACGGCGAGAAAGGTCTGCTGGTCAACACGCTGGCGGCTTATGAGGAATATTACCGGCAGCGGGCGCAGCTTTGGGAAATCCAGGCGCTAACCCGCACGCGGCCCGTGGCCGGAAATCTGGCGCTGGGCGAAAAGTTTCAGGGGATGGTCGCCAGATTGACGGATTTTTCGAAGGTAGCGCAGGCGTCCCGCCTGCCGAAAATGAAGTCGAAGCAGAGCAGGCGAGACGCCTGCGCTACTCTACCGCTCTGTTATACGCCGGACTGGAAAAAGCAAATTCATCAAATGCGGCTTCGCGTCGAGAAGGAGCGCACGCCGCGCGGCCAGGACGATCTGGCCATCAAGACCGGCAGGGGCGGATTGATGGATGCGGAATTCATCGCCCAGGCTTTGTGCCTTGAAAACGGCTGGCAGGAGGCAAACACCTTGCACGCGCTCGAACGGGCGCGTGATACCGGGGTGCTGCCGGACGCGGAAAAGCTGCTGGAAAATTACCGCAAGTTGCGGCGCATCGAGGGCATTTTGCGGCGCTGGAGTTACGAAGGCGAAACGGTTTTGCCGGACGATCCCGCGCCGTATTATCGCGTCTCCGTGCGCTGCGGTTTTGCCTCGCCGGAGGAATTCCGGAAAGCGCTGGCGAAATGGCGGAGGGCGATTCGCGAAGTTTACAGAAAAGTTTTTGACGCCAAGCCGCCGGGACGCCGGGAAGAAAACAGGGTCAGGAAAAGCTGTGGGTAGCACCCGCCTCCGGCGGGTTCAATTTCCCGATGCATCGGGACCGAATTGTCGTGGCGCGCGTACGTTTGCCGGTAATTGGATGAGTGACAACAATCTGTGTCCGCAAATAGTTTCGGGCGTGACGCCCGAAACGACCCGCGGGACGCGGGTGCTACCTTATTATTCCCACGTCGCAACTCGTTCTTAGTTCAAGTCTTGTTTCGCTGCCGGTTGACTTCGTATAGAAAAACCGCCGCCGCGGCGCCGACGTTGAGCGAATCCACCGTGGGCGGCATGGGAATGGCCACCGCTTCGTCGCAAGCCTCAAGCACGGGTGCGGAAATGCCTTCGCCCTCGCTGCCGAAGACGATGCAACAATCGCCGGAAAAATCCGCCTGTGACAAACATTTTTTGTTTGTATGCGGATGCGCGGCGAGACAGCGGACGCCGCGGGCGCGCAAATCGCGCAATGTCTGCGCCAAAGTTTCGGAGGGCGGAGTTCCACGGCGCCCTGATTTTTCCGGGGAAGTTTGGGGCTCGCGGAGCTCGCCCCTCCGGCTTAGTTCGACGACCGGCAACTGCAAAATGGTGCCCATGGAATTGCGCACGGCGCGGCGCAAAAACGGGCTGCTGGAGGTTTCGCCAACAATCAGCGCCTGGACGCCGAAGGCGACGCAGTTGCGCACCAGCGCGCCGAGATTTTCCGCGCTCGTCAGCGCGTCCACGGCCACGAGGAGCAACGGTTTTGGGCTTTTCGACAAAATGTCGTCGAGCGAAGCGGGCGGGGGAATTTTCCCGACGGCGAGCTGGCCTTGATACATGGAAAAGCCGATGAGGGATTCCAGCAGCTTTTTGTCCGCGAGATGAACGGTGAGTTTTTCCGGCCGCGCTTCGAGCAGTGGGCGAAAACTTTCCAGATGTTTTTCGGGCAGGAGAACGGAGACGACTTCAAAACGACTTTCGAGCAGCCGGCGCACGACTTTTTCACCCTCGGCCACGAAGATGCCCTGTCGTTCATGCTCCAGCGGCCGCCGCATGGTGCGATACGGCGCGAGTTCGGGCAGGTCGAGTGAGGTGATTTTTTGAACATGGAACATTTCAGGGATTTTTGCGTGCCGGAGTTAAATCGCAAAGAAGAAAACTCCGGTAAATTTTTGTCGTACACCGGATGAATCCGACTTGCGGGTGAAAACAGCGCCGTAGGCGCGGCATATTTGTAGAATCGGTTTTCAAAAATAAATCAAGCTCCGCAGGAGCGAAATAGTCAGGAAATATGCCGCTCCTACGGAGCCTTGGTTTTGTGTGGCGTAGAGGCTACAAAGATGTCGCGCCTGCGGCACTCAAAGCCATTGATGTTTCGACGGGCTTCAGAAATTCATGCGCGAATTTCCATTTTCAAAGCTCCAATGTCGCACACGGCACATCTTGCGCGGCGGTCTGGAGTTTAACGTATTTGGCGCCGATGTGATGGAGTTGTTCGGCCATGACGTAATGTGCCAGTTCGGGCCGGTTGCATTCACGGCTCAGGTGGGCGAGGTAAAGGTGTTTCAACTCGGCGGACATGATTTGCGCGGCGGCTTCGGCGGCGGCATCGTTCGAGAGATGGCCGTGACGGCCAAGGATGCGCTGCTTGAGGCTCCACGAGCGGCGCGGACATTCTTTCAGCATCTTCACGTCGTGATTGGATTCGAGCACGAGCACGTTGGCCGGACGGATGCGTTCGAGCACCAGTTTCGTCATGTGGCCGAGGTCGGTGACGAAACCTATGTTGCCGGCGCCGGTACGGATCAAAAAACCGACCGGGTCCTGGGCATCGTGCGGAATGGTGAAGGTGTCCACCAGCAGGTCGCCGATTTCAAAGCTCGCGCCGGTCTCGAACAGGTGGCAGTTGAATTTGGTCTGCAACTGAAATTCAAATGCCTCCTTCGTGGCACGGTTGCAATAAATCGGGATGTTCAGTTTGGCGGCAATGCCGGTGAGACCTTGGACGTGATCGCTGTGTTCGTGCGTGACGAGGATGGCGGTGAGATTTTCCGGCACGCGACTGATGGTGGCGAGCCGCTGGCGAATCTGGCGCGGGCTGAACCCGGCATCCACGAGGATGCGGGCTTCATCGGTTTCGAGGTAGGCGCAATTGCCGCCGGAACCGCTGCCGAGAATGGTGAATTTAACGGCCACGAATGGACGTTAGTGGCGCAGGAGCAACGGGGCAAACTTTTTTCAACCACAGAGGCAGGGAGCAAAATTCAACCCGGTGTTCTTTGTAACTTGGCAAACCCTCAACTGGATGCGGTGTATTTGAAGGTAGGGACAGCGCGCTGCGCTGTCCGGACGCCGCGGCGCGGCGTCCCTACCAATGAAAGCGATGTATTACCTGTCTGGCCGGCAATTTGACTATTAGTGCAGTGTACGCGTAGATTACGATGTGAATCCAAGCCAACATTGCTGAATTTTGGAATGAGATGTGCTTTTCAGCAACTTGTGCGAAGTGAATATGCAGCATTTTAACGTTTTTTTGCGCTTCCAATGCTGTCTTAATCATATCTTAATCCAAATAAGCTGTCATTGCGCTGTATGTTGAATTTTCGGCGGTTGTGGCTGGTAACCGGGTTTGGGGTGGCGTTGCTTTTCGGACCAATCCGTTCAAGCCTCGCTGCCGACAGGCAATTTTTACACGGTCATATACCGGGAGCCGTGTCACACTTGCAGCCGACTGGCCACCTTCCGGGCACGAATCATTTGAACCTGGCGATCGGGTTGCCGTTGCGGAACGAGGCGGCGCTGGACAGTCTGCTCCAGCAAATCTACGACCCAGCCAGCACGAATTTTCACCATTATCTGACCCCCGAACAATTCACGGCGCGGTTCGGTCCGACGGAGCAGGATTTTCAGGCGGTGATCCAGTTTGCGGAGACCAACGGGCTCGCCGTTGTCGGCGCGCACCGCAATGGGGTGATGTTGGACGTGGCGGGCAGTGCGGCCAGCGTTGAACGCGCGTTTCACCTGACCCTGCGCACTTACCGGCATCCGACCGAGGCGCGCGATTTTTTTGCGCCGGACACCGAGCCATCCGTGCCGGCGGGCCTGTCGGTGGTGGACGTGCAGGGATTGAGTGATTTTGGCCGGCCACATCCGCTTTCGCACCGGGCGAATTTTTCCAGCGTCCGGCCGTTAAGTTCAAACGGTTCCGGCCCGAATGGCGAGTATGCCGGCAGTGACTTTCGCAACGCCTATGTTCCCGGAACGGTGCTTAACGGCGCGGGCCAAGTGGTCGGATTGTTGCAATTTGATGGTTACTACATGAGTGACATCACCAATTATGAAAACGTCATCGGCCTGACCAATTATGTCCCGCTGACGAATGTGCTGATTGACAGCTATGGCGGCGGTGTCACAAGCGCCAATGGGCAAGGTGAAGTCTGTCTCGACATCGAAATGGCCATAGCCATGGCGCCGGGGTTGTCACAGGTGATTGTTTATGAAGGCAATCCAACCAATGGTTATTTTAACCCCAACGACGTGTTGCAGCGCATGGCCAATGACAATCTGGCCAGGCAATTAAGTTCCTCCTGGAGCTGGAACGGCGGTCCCCAAACTTCCACGGACACCATCCTCAAGCAAATGAGAGGGCAGGGGCAGTCGTTTTTTCAGGCTTCCGGCGACAGCGATGCCTACACGGGAGCAAATGTTTTGGACACCAAATATTCGGAGACCGTGCCGGTGGACAGCACGAACGTCACCTGCGTGGGCGGAACTACTTTGACCATGAGCGGCTCCGGCAGTCAGTGGAGTTCGGAAACGGTCTGGAATTACAACAGCGTCAGCGGCTTTACCAACTGGGGTTCCGGCGGCGGCATCAGCACGCATTACAAAATCCCCTCCTGGCAATCGGGCGTGAACATGACCACCAACAACGGTTCGACGACCTATCGTAATGTTCCCGACGTGGCATTGACAGCGGACAACGTTTTTGTGTCCTACAACAACGGCGATTACAGCGGCACGTATTATTTTATCGGCACCAGCTGCGCGGCGCCGCTCTGGGCGGGTTTTTGCGCCCTCGTCAACCAGCAATCCGTCGCCTACAACCCCACCAACTTCGTCGGGTTTCTGAATCCGGCGCTTTACGCCATCGGCACCAATGCCAGTTACAGCAGTTGTTTTCATGACATCACCTCCGGCAACAACATTGGCACAAACACGGCCGGCTTGTATTACGCGACCAACGGCTACGACCTGTGCACCGGCTGGGGCACGCCAGCAGGGACCAATTTGATCAACCTGTTGGCACCGCTGCCTTGCTGCCTGACCCAGCCCGCCAACCAGACGGTAACCGCCACCAGCAACGTCATGTTCAGCGTCACCGCCGGTGGAATGCCGCCTTTCGGCTACCGCTGGCTGTTCAACGGGACCAATCTGCCCGGCGGCGCAAATGTTTCCGGCAACAGCAGCAACGTGCTGACCCTCACATCCGTCATCACCAACAACGCCGGCAATTACCGCGTGGTCGTGACCAATGCCTACGGTTCGGTCACCAGCAGCGTTGCAACCCTCACAGTCAATTTATTGGCTCCGACCATCGCCCTGACCTCGTCGGCAAATCCGTCCGGCTACAAGGGCGGTGTGAATTTTACCGCGAGCCTCAGTTCATCCATCGTCACGGGCACCGTGCAATTTTTGACCAACGGTGTTCTCTTCGATACGGAGACACTCAACGCCGGCGCCGCCACCAGCGCGTCCATCGCGACGCTGCCGCGCGGCACCAATATCATTGCCGCCTGGTATTCCGGCGACGCCAATGACCAGTCCGCTACCAACGCGATCTCGCAAATAGTCACCAACCATCCGCCGGTGACGGCAGCGTTTTACACGAACCGGTATGCCGGACTATCGTTGAAAATTCCGGTTGCCGTCCTTACGAACTGCTGGTTCGACGCTGATGGCGATACACTGTCGCTGGCCGGAATCAGCGTCAGCACCAACGGCGTAACTGTGACCAACGCCGCCGGCACGCTTATCTATTACAATTCCAACAACGTCGCCGATTTGTTTGTTTGCACCATCAGCGACGGCTGGGGCGGCACGAATTTTCAAAGTGTTTACATCGCCATCGTGCCCTTGCCCACCAACGCGGTCCCCGCCATCACCGGCGTGACCAACAGCAACGGCACGCTCCAGCTCGGCTTCGCCGGCATGTCCGGCCTCACTTATGTTCTTCAGGCGACGACCAATCTGATTTCGTCCGGCAGTTGGCTGCCGCTCGCCACAAATGTTCCTGATACGAACGGTTTCTGGCAGTTCAGTGACACCATTTCAAACAACCCGCAACGCTTCTATCGGCTCAAACTCGTGCCGTAAAATTTCGCCTGGGAATTTGACGTATGGCATAAAGTCTGCCTTATTATGGATATACATTTTGTTTCCTATGCCTAAAATCCAACGATTTCTGCCCGCCTTGGGCGTCGGACTGGCCTTGTTTTCTGCGCTCACGATATTTGCCCAGACCGCGCCCAGACAACATCTGCACGGCCACATACCGAAAATCGTGCCGTCCTTGCAGCCGACGGGCCGCCTTCCAGGCACCGAGTGTCTGCGACTGGCCATCGGCCTGCCGTTGCGCAACGAGGCGGCGCTGGACGATTTGCTCCGGCAAATCTATGACCCGGCCAGCCCGAATTTCCGCCTGTATCTCACCCCGGACCAATTCACGGAGCGATTCGGACCGACGGAGCAGGATTACCAGGCGGTCATCGACTTCGCCAAGGCGAATGGTCTGCAGGTGACCGCGACGTATCCGAATCGCACTTTGGTGGATGTTGGTGGAAGCGTGGCGACGATAGAAAAAGTTTTTCACGTGACATTACGCCGGTATCAGCATCCGACGGAGAACCGCGCATTTTACGCCCCGGACACAGAGCCGTCGATTGATTTGAGTGTTTCAATTTCGCACATCAGCGGTTTGGACAACTTTTTCATTCCGCGACCGGCGAGCTTGAAAAAAAATCTTCTGAAAAGCAGTCCGACCGGCACCCCGCCGGCTTCCGGCTCAGGTCCGGCCAATTCGTACATGGGGAATGATTTTCGTGCCGCCTATGTTCCGGGGGTTTCCCTGAATGGCGCCGGACAAGTCGTCGGATTGTTGGAGTTGGACGGTTATTACCCGAACGACATTACCGCTTACGAAAGCTCAAACGGGCTTCCAAATGTCACGCTGACAAACATTTTGATCGACAGCTTCAGCGGTTCTCCGGGCGGCAACAACAGCGAAGTGGCGCTGGACATTGAAATGGCCATTGCGATAGCGCCGGGGCTTTCCCAAGTGATCGTTTACGAAGGACCCAATCCCGGCAATCCCGTTGACATTTTGGCCAGGATGGCCTCGGACAATCTGGCCAAACAAATCAGTTCCTCGTGGTTGATTGGCGACGACCCGAATGCGGATGTGCAATACAAACTTTTTCAGTGGAACAAACAGTCTTTTTTTCAGGCTTCCGGTGATGACGGCGCGTATTATTCGGGAATCAGCCAGTCGGTGGATGACACGAACATCACGCTCGTCGGTGGAACAACCTTGTACACAACCGGCCCAGGTGGAGCTTATGTGTCCGAGACGGTTTGGAACTGGTATAACACCGGAGAAGGCACGGGCGGCAGCGGCGGCGGAGTCAGTCTCAACAACCTCCCGATTCCGAGCTGGCAGCAGGGTGTCAGCACGACGACCAATCAAGGTTCCATGACCTATCGAAACGTTCCCGATGTGGCCATGACTGCCGATAATGTTTTTGTCGTGGCGGATAACGGGCAGTTGGAAATTCTTGGCGGCACGAGCGCGGCGGCGCCATTGTGGGCGGGCTTCACCGCGCTCATCAATCAACAGGCCGTCGCCCTCGGTAAAACCAACACCGTCGGTTTCCTTAATCCAGTGATTTACACGATTGGCAATGGGCCGAATTATACCGCTGACTTTCACGACATCACTGCCGGCAACAACACCAACACGGTCGTGGGCAACAAATACTTTGCCGTTCCCGGTTACGATTTGTGCACCGGCTGGGGCACGCCGAACGGTTTGAACCTGATCAACGACCTGGCCTCACCCGATTTCTTCGGCGTTTCTCCCGCCGGCTTCACGGCCTTGGGTCCGGTGGGAGGTCCGTTCAACGCCACCGCCCAGACTTTTTCACTGACCAATGCAGGAGGAACGGCATTGAACTGGTCATTGATTGGCCTGCCTTCCTGGGCGACCGCTTCCTCCAGCGGCGGCATGCTGGTCGCACATGCCTATACGAATGTGACCGTCGGTTTAAATTCCGCAGGTAACAACCTGCCGGCGGGGCTTTACGTGGCCAACCTTGTTTTCACCAATCTGACCAGTGGCATGCCCCGCAGCCGCCCCTTGGCCTTCCAATCCGGTTTGTCCTTCATCCAGAACGGCGGCTTTGAGAATGGGGATTTTGGCGGTTGGACATTCGCCGGAACCGGCCCGTACATCAATTTTGTGGACAATGGTTCAACCACCGCCATCCAGCCGCATTCGGGCACCTATGTTGCCATTTTAGGCCAGTATCCCGGCTTCGCCTATCTTTCCCAGACCTTGTCAACGGTTCCCGGGCAAAGTTATCTGCTTTCACTCTGGCTGGATGCTCCCAGCACCGGATCCTACCAGCAATTTATGGTGAATTGGAACACGAATGCCACGTCCACCAATACGATATTCAATCAGACTTTCCCCAAAGGGACTGTTTGGACCAACCTGCAGTTCATCGTCAACGCCACCGGACCCAGCACCGTTCTGCAGCTTGCCGCGCAAAACAATCCGTATTACTTTGGTCTCGACGACGTCAATTGCTGGCCGATTCCGACGCCCTCGTTCCGGAGCATCTCCCCCTTGACCAACCGTGCCGTTGCGTTGACTTGGAATTCCCTGACCGGCCTCCTCTATCGGGTGGAATATTCGACCAATCTGACCACAACCAACTGGACTCCCCTCGTTACCAACACTGCAACCGGGTTCACCCTGACATTCACCAATTCCTACGGGACGAATCCGTGGCGGTTTTACCGCATCCGCTGGTTGCACTGACCTTCGCCGTCCTTGCCCGCCGGGGCGGATGCAGTAGCATGGGCGCGTGACCGATTTGCTCCAGCGCGTTGAACAAAACATCCAAAATCGCCGGCTGCTTAAACGCGGGCAGGCGGTTTTGGTCGCCGTCTCCGGCGGATTGGATTCAATGACGTTGCTGCATGCGCTCCACAAACTTTCATCCCGCCATCGGTGGCGGCTGACCGTCGCGCATTTTAATCACCAGCTCCGGGGACGCAGCAGTGACACCGATGAAAAACTGGTCCGTCAAACCGCCACCGCCTTGAAACTCCCCTTTGTTGACGGACGGGCAAACGTGAAGGAATTCGCGAGAAAAGCAAAATTGTCCGTCGAAATGGCCGCGCGAAAATTGCGGCATGATTTTTTTGCAAGCACGGCGAAGGAACGCAAAACCCGCGTCATGGCGCTGGCGCATCATGCCGACGACCAGGTGGAACTGTTCTTTCTGCGCGTCCTGCGCGGCGCGGGCGGCGAAGGTCTGGCCGGAATGAAGTGGCGGTCACCGTCGCCGGTGGATTCAAAAATCATGCTCATTCGTCCGTTGCTCGATGCGACCAAAGCCGAACTGCGCGGGTTCGCGCGCGAAAACAAGATCCGCTTCCGCGAAGATGCCACCAACACATCGCTCGACCGGCCACGCAATCGCATTCGCAACGAACTGCTGCCGCTGCTGCAACGTCGCTACCAGCCGGCCCTGACAAAAACAGTTTTGCGGCTCATGGAAATCATCGGCGCGGAATCGGATTTGGCCGGTGAAGCCGCGCGGCAATGGCTGAAAGAAACTGGTAGGGACGGCTCGCCGGGACGTCCGCGGACGCCGCGGTGCGGCGTCCCTGCCTTTGAAGATTTGCCGGTTGCAACTCAACGCCGCATTCTGCAATTGCAATTGTCGAAGGCTGGCGTGCCGGCGGGTTTTGAGTTAATCGAATCGCTCCGGCGATCGGCTGATGTTCCAGTCAACCTTGGCCCTCAGTTCTCCATTTTGCGCGATGCGACCGGCGCGGTCAGCTTGCGCCTGACCCGGCCGTCCGATTTCAATGCCAGCGAAACGGCCGTCAAACTGGTGGGCAGGGCAGGGGAAGTAACCTTTGATGGCGTCCGCGTGCGCTGGTTATTTGACGCGGTAAAAAAGTTCAAGCGACCCGCCGCCCGGCCGGCCAGTGAATCTTTTGACGCGGACCGGGTGGGCGGCAAAATCACTTTGCGTCATTGGCGTCCGGGCGACCGGTTTCAACCGATTGGTTTGAAGTCACCGGCGAAACTTCAGGATTTGTTCACCAACCAAAAAATTCCGCGCGCCCGGCGGCGGGAGTTGATGGCGGCGGCGGCGGAGAATGGCGAAATCTTTTGGGTTGAAGGCCTGCGGATTTCAGAGAATTTCAAATTGACGCGGCGGACCAAACGCCGGCTGATCTGGCGCTGGCAGCGTCCGGCTGGTGTTTGAAAACGGCTTGAAAGCTTTGACAACAGTCTCGGTCATATAACAATAATCAGATTTCTATGGGGCTATACGAAGGTCGTTTGTTGCGTCCGGCGCTCTGGTTGGCGCTGCTGACCATCGCCATGTTTTCCTCAGGTTGCCGAACGACAACCGTAACTTCACTATTCACCACCTCAGGCCCGGGTTGGCGCGTGCAGGAAGGCCAAGCCCTCTGGCGGCCGGGCCGCGGGTTGCCGGAGTTGGGCGGCGACCTGGTGATGGTCAGCCATGAGGATGGACGCTGCGCCATCGAGTTTGCGAAAACGCCGCTGTCGCTGGTTTCGGCCCAAACCACCCGCACCAATTGGCTGATCCGGTTCCCGGTGCAGCGGATGAGTTTCGCGGGCCGTCACACACCACCTGCGAGCTTTGCCTGGCTCTATTTGCATTCCGCCCTTTCCGGAGAACCGTTGCCATCCGATTTTCGTTTTCAGCGCAAAACCGGCGGGGGCTGGCGGTTGGAAAACACACGTTCCGGCGAGACCTTGGAGGGATACCTGGAGCCATGAAATCGCGTTGGCGCCAGGCTTGGTGGTTGTTGTTGATCCTGCCGGTCGGTTTCGGTTTAAGCCGGCTGCGGGTGGACACGGAGGTTTTGGATTTATTGCCACCGGACCAGCCGGCGGTGCAGGGCTTGAAGCTTTACCAGCAGCATTTCGCCAACGCCCGCGAACTTATCATCACCGTTCGCGCCGCAGACGCCGATCAAGCGGAGAAATGCGCCGGTTTGCTGGCGTCCCGCCTCCGTCAACAAACCAACTTAATCACGGGCGTATCCTGGCAACCGCCGTGGATGGAGCAGCCGGCACAAGCGGCGGAGATTGTCGCGTATCTATGGTTCAATCAACCGCCGGAATCTTTCGGGACGTTGACCAACCGGCTGGCGCCGGATCATCTCAAGGCGGTCCTGGCCGACACGCGGGAAGTGCTCGCCACATCGCTTTCACCGATGGACATTGCGCGGCGCGCTTTCGATCCCTATGACTTGTTGAGTGTGCCGGCGCTGACCAACTTCAGCAGCCTTTCAGCGGAACAGGGACAAAAAATGTTCGCTTCAGCGGATGGAACCTTCCGCATTCTTTTCGTGCAGGCCCGCCCAGACCTGACCAGCTACCGCGCCTGTTCGATCTGGCTCAAGTCAGTGCAAAACGTGGTGGCCGGTGTCCGCGCCGGTCAAACGGATTGGGCAGGAGTCGTGGTCCGTTACACCGGGCGGCCGGCATTCGTGACGGAAATTGCCGCCAGCATGCAACACGACTTGAGCGGTTCGGTGGCCGGCACCGCCGTGATCATCGCCTTGCTGTTCTGGCTGACGCACCGGCGCTGGTTGCCGATGTTGTGGTTGCTGACTTTGCTGGCCTTGATTCTCCTCGCCACGCTGGCGCTGGGTGGTTTGGTTCTCGGCACCGTCAGTGTGATGAGCATGGGATTTGCGGCGGTGTTGCTGGGGCTGGCGGTGGATTATGCGGTGGTGCATTACCAGGAGGCGCTGGCGCATCCGCAGTTGTCGGTGCCGGAAATTCGCCGGGCGATTGCGCCAAGCATTCTGTGGGCGGCCATCACCACGATCAGCGCCTTTCTGGTGTTAAACCTGAGCGGGCTTCCCGGACTGGCCCAACTCGGTACTTTGGTGGCAATTGGTGTGGCGCTGGCGGCCCTGGTGATGGTGGTGGCGTATTTGCCGCCGCTGTTTCCCGACCGATGCAAACCGGGCGCAAGTCTGGCCCGGTATGCCTGGTGGTCCTTTCTGGTTCCGCCCAGGGCAACGGCGGTCGCTCCGCTCAACCAGACCATCCGGCCGGTTCACCGCGCCACTCTTTGGCTGACGGCTTTGATGATTCTTTTTGCCGTTGTGGTGCTGGCTTTTCACCGGCCGCCGCTGGACAAGACGGCGAATGCGCTTCGTCCCCGGCAGGGCGAAGCGGAGACGGCGCTGGAGGAGATGACCTCGACCATCGGCATTCCCCAGGACCCGCTTTGGATGATTGTTTCCGGGAATCAAGAGCGCGAAGTTTATCAGCGGCTGTGCCAGGCCGAGACGGTTCTTAAGCGGTCGGTTTCAAACCGGGTGATCAACGGTTATCTGCTGCCGTCGGCATTGTGGCCGCGTGCGGAATTTCAGGAATCCAATCGGGTCACGGCCGGCTGGCTGGGGGCGCAAGGCCAGCGGTTGGGCGAGGCCGCCGTGCAGGAAGGATTTGAAACCAACGCCCTGTTCCTGACCGGGGAGTTGATTCGGACCTGGGCGCGTGCCGGAGCCAGCTCCGGCGTGTTCTGGCCGACCAATGAAATGAGCCAGTGGCTGCTCAAGCAATTTGTCGCCCGTACGACCGACCAATGGTTGGTGATGGGACTGGTTTACCTGCCAACCAATCGAGTTGCTTCCGCCGCTTTGACTGATCTCTCGTCGCAGTTGTCCGAAGATCAGGTTTTGCTTTCCAGTTGGGAATTGTTGGGCGACACAACTCTCAAACGCGTGCGGGAGAAGTTGTGGCTGGTGGTCGTACCGATGATTGTTTTGGTTCTGACTTCGCTATGGCTGGCGTTTCGTCGTCCGGTTGAGGTGTTGCTCGGTCTGGCGGTCTTGTTGGTGAGTGGACTTTGCCTGCTAACCACGATGTCACTCGCCGGCTGGTCATGGAACCTGCTTAACCTGATGTCCCTGCCGCTGATGCTGGGCACGGGCGTGGACTACAGCATCTTCATGCAACTGGCCCTGCGCCGGCATGGTGGCGACCTCGACCAGGTGCGGCGCTCAATCGGGCGCGCGCTGTTGCTCTGTGGCGGAACCGCCATCGCGGGGTTTGGCTCGCTGGCCTGGTCGAGCAACACGGGCATGGCCAGTTTGGGGAAGGTATGCGCCGTTGGCATTGGCGCCAACATGTTGATTGCAGTATATCTCCTTCCCGCGTGGTGGAGTTGCCTGCGCGGAGGGTTGAAGGTCGGGAGCCGGGAATTTTCCCGCTCATCGGATGTCCCTTCCGTTCCCTCTGCCTTTTATCGCGCCTGGCTCTGGCGGCTCGGATTGGTGGTGGTGCGGGTGTTGCCGGCCTTGGTCCTGAAACGCATTTGTCTGCTGGTGGCGGAGGTCTATTACCGTGTCCACCATAAACGCCGCGAGGCCGTCATCCAAAATCTGTTGCCCGTTGTGCATGGCGACCGGGCCGCCGCGCAAAAAGCGGCCCGCGCGTTGTTTAGACAATTTGCCATAAAAATAATGGACCTGTGGTGTTACGAAAGCGGCAGGGCCACGGACACCTGGTTCATGAACGAGCCGGACTGGGGAATTTTCGAAGCGGCCCACCAGCGGGGGCGGGGTGTGTTGTTGATTACCCCGCATCTGGGCAACTGGGAAATTGGCGGGCCGGTGCTGGTCCGGCACAAGATCAAACTGCTCGCCGTCACTCAAGCCGAGCCCGGCGAGGGACTGACCGAACTCCGCCGGGAATCGCGGGCCCGATGGGGCATCGAAACACTGGTCATTGGCGGCGATGGTTTCGCTTTTGTGGAAATCATCAAATGGTTGCAGGATGGCGGAACCGTGGCCCTGCTTATTGATCGTCCGCCCGCGGCCAAGGCGGTGACCGTGGAGCTTTTTGGCCGGCCCTTCCACGCCTCGATTGCGGCGGCGGAGCTGGCCCGCGCGTCGGGTTGCGCGCTCATCGGGGTGACGATCGTGCGCCAGCCCGAGGGTTATGCGGTGAAGGTGCTGCCGGAGTTTCAATATGATCGCCAGGCCCTGGGAAACCGCGAAGCGCGTCGCGAACTCACACGGCAAATCCTGCGTGCATTTGAGCCGGAGATTCAGCAACATCTTGACCAATGGTTTCACTTCATTCCCATCTGGCCGGAGGAAAAGTTCCCAACGCCAATGTCCCGGAATCCATGAAATTCCAAAATTCAAATTTCAAAAACCGGCGCGCCCAACGAAATCGAATTGGCAGCGGGTGTTTGGCGTTTTTCTGGAGTTTGGCGTTTGGTGTTACGAATTTTCCATGTCCGGCCGCCGACACAAACGCAGTTCTTGATTCCTGGTTCGCCGCGCAAAAAGATTTCCACACCTGGTCGGCCGATGCTGTTCAGACCCGTTCGCTCAAGACGTTCTCCCAGCCGCTGGTGTCCACGGGCAGGGTGTGGGTGGTTGTGCCGGACCGGTTCCGTTGGGAACTGGGACAGCCCGCGCAAACGATCGCGCTGCGGCAGCCGGACCAATTGTTCATCATTTATCCGAGGCTCAAGCGGGTGGAAAAATATCCGCTCAATGACAAACAGCCCGGCCCGTGGCGCGATGCGCTGGCGCTGTTGGATGCCAGCTTCCCGCGCAATCGGGCGGATTTGGATTCGCGCTTCCGGCTGCTCTCGGTGGTTCAAACCAATGCCACCGTTCAGGTGACGCTTCAACCCCGGAGCCAGTCCGCCCGCCGGTTCATGAGTGAAATCCAGGTCAGTTTTTACACCAACGATTTCTCGCCGGCCTCGACCGAAATGAAATTCAGCGATGGCTCAAGCATGCGCAACGATTTTGCCAACGGCGTTGTCAATGTTCCGATCAATGCCGGTTTGTTCGAGGTCAAGTCCGATACGAATTTCACCGTGGTGGAACCGCTGCGGCAATGAACCCGGCCCCAAACCCGCTCGAAACCGCGTTGCGGAACCTGCCGCACGGCCCGGAGTTCCGGTTCATTGACCGGCTGATCAGTTTAACGCCCGGCAAGGAAGGCGTGGGCGAATATCGCGTGCGCGGCGATGAACCGTTTCTGCGCGGACATTTTCCCGGTGAACCGATTTTCCCCGGCGTGCTGCTTGTTGAAGCGGCGGCTCAACTCGCTGGCGTGGTGGCGCAAAGCGATCCGAAAATCCCGCCGCTGGCTGGACTCAAACTCACCGCCATGCGCAATGTGAAAATTCTCGGCACAGCCAGGTCTGGAGAAACCATCCAACTCGAAGTCAAAATCACCGGCCGGCTCGGCAATTTGATTCAGGCGCAGGCAACGGCGCGCGTCGGCGGCGCAGTGGTATTGTCGGCAGAACTGACTTTGAGCGGCGCGAAGTGAATCAAGGTGCAGACTTAAAGCGAATTGCTTCGGCTCGATATAATGCATCTTGAGTGGTATTAACCGGCAATGCGAATCCGCCGTTTTTACCAACTATTGCCATGCCTCCTTCTTCTCCTGTTACAATGTTTACGCGGTAAAGAATAATTGCATCAGCTCCTAAATCTGCTGCTCGATATAAAAATGCTGTGACAAATTTTGCCTCATCGCCAGCGTGTCCTTCAACTGACATGAGCGCTATTACATCGTATTGGTTTGTAACGGCATCTTTGCTTTCAAACAGTTTCACCGAACCGTAAGGTTTCACTTTTCCATATTTAGAAGATGGCACTTCGCTTGGCGTACCGTTTAAACCAGCAACCGCTACACGATAATAATGAGGCACCGGTTCGGAACAACCGACGAAAAGCCAAATGGTAGCCAAGATAGGGAGGATCATTTTCTTCATGATTAGTTGATTCTCGAATTCAACAACCGGAGAGTCAATGTCAAAGCTAAGACACTACCTTGTTTTGGAAAGCATCCAAATAATCCCTTGACAAGGCTGGAAGTGTGTAAAAAATCACCTATGAAAGCCAACCCCTTCGCAATGGAAACGCCGTGGGTCGGGTGAGTGGTGTGCTAGGTAGCAACAGCACAGCAAACAAAAGTGATATTCCAGAAGCCGCAACAAAACGAACAATGCACCAAAAAACAAGAACTGCAATCCCATGAAAATGAAAACGCTGGTCTCAATCGCTGGATTAGCCGCCGGGCTTGTACTACTGGCTGGTTGTGCTTCCACACCGAATCACGCCACCCCCTTGAGCAAAGAACAGATCCTGCTCCAACCGGACGTCAAGGACAAACCCCCCGTCATATTCCAGAAAGGCCTGGAGGAGGTACGGCTCGCAGGACTGAGGGCTTTGACGTTTGTGGGATGCGAAGTGAAAACACAAGAGCCGTTGTTTCTGTCCGGTCGCCGGCCAAACAAAGTTGGATTTTTTGTCGGGAGCGGCGGGGAAACAGTAAAGATATTCCTCTATCCACAATCGGACAGTGAAACCCATGTCTGGGTGGACACTGATTTGTCATTTATCGGCCTGGCCGGCCAGCAAGGCTGGAACAAGCAGGTCATCGAGGAAATGACGAACATTCTAAACAAGACAACAACCGGATCTTCCCAATGAACGTCCATTTTTCTCAAGCGGGCTGCCAGACCGGATCATTCAAGGATATGGGTATGTTCTCGTGGTTTGCGGGAGCCGTCGCAATCGCTTTGCTTGTGGCCGGGTGTGCCACTGAAGTCGGACAGCACACATTCCTGAAGCAGTCCTACCCGGCCAAGCCTGAGAACTATCCTGTCGAAATCTATACCAATGGTGTGCCGTCACGGCCATTTGAACGCGTAGCCATCCTCGATGTGCATTGTGAATCGCAGGGATTTATGACGCCGAACCTTCAACAAGACGGCATTCCTGTGTTGATCAAGCAGGCCCGCGCTGCAGGTTGCGATGCTGTGATCGAAATTGAGGAGGCGAAAACACCGTCGAACTGGACCTTGGAAACGCGCACCAAGCACTTCACGGGCATGGGGATCATTTACAAGTGAGCGGCGCTAAAATTAGTTGATATTTGCGCGGAGCTCGAGAAACTTTCGTTTCCATTCCACCCGGGAAACCTTCCCGCGCAGATTGGCGCTGAGTGATGCGACAAACCACCACTCGCGCGGCACCTGCCACGCGGGGAGTCTGGGTTGCAGGAAATGTTTCAATTCCGAATCCGTGGCGTTTCCAGCCACGACGGCGACAATAATTTCGGTTCGCTCCACATCACGGCTGGGCGCCCCAAACACAAGGCATTCCCGGATCTGCGGATGTGCCGCTAGCGCTCGCTCGATGGTTTCCGGCGAAACTTTGCGTCCGGCCACGTTGATCAAATCGCCCGCCCGCCCGCGCAGGAAAACGAAACCATCCTTCAGCTCCGCAAGATCGCTCGTTTGAAACCGGCCCGATCCCAGCGTGTCCGCCGCGTCCGGCCAATATGTCTCGCCCACCGCGCGGCCATGTACCTGAAGGCAGCCGTCAGCATTGAGCGTCAACTCCACGTTCCGCATCGGCGCGCCCACGCAGGCGTCGTCGGTGCGCGGCGTTTCGGCGGAGTCGTAGGCAATGCCGCCGCATTCGGACGAACCCAGGAAATTGTGGATTTTCACGCCGCGCATTTGGAACACGGCCTGTTCCAAAGCCAGCGGCAGCGGCGCGCCGGCGGAAATCGCAAGCCGCACGTTTGGCGGAATTGCATTGGCTTCATGCCACGCACGCCACAGCGCCGGCACGCCCGCCAGCGTGAGGGCTGGCTCGCCTTTCGCCGCGTGGCGCACCGCTTCTGGCAAAGGTGACGGTGCGATGATCAGCGGAACGCCATGCAGCAGGAGCGGCAGGACCAGGTTTGAGAACCCGTAGGAATGTGCCATCGAAATCGCGCCAAGGTTCGGCCAGTCCGGGCGCAGCCCCATCGTGGCCACGATGTTCTCCGCATCGGCGGCCAGTTGCTCCGCCGTGAAGGCGATCACACGTGCCGCACCAGTCGTGGCGGAAGTACATTTGAGATGAACACAATCAACCGGCGGAATTGGAACTTGTGGCAGCGTTTGTCCCGGTTCGAGCGGGCAAATAATTTTGTTTTCACGCCATGCGGCAAGCAAACCGAGGATAAATTCCGGCGAATGGCCCTGGGGGAAAATGATGCCGCTGACACTTGCCGGGCCGGACCAGCCTTCGCTTGGAAGCTTCGGCGCGGCAAGGGCCGGCGCTCCTTGCCAGCTTTCACCCGCAGCGAACAGTTCGGCAAACGTCCAGCGGCGGCCGGATGCGGTGTCGCGCAACGCGGGTTGGCCATGCCATTCCGCCGCAATTTTGCGCCAGCGTTCGTAAAGCATTGTCAGTTTGTTAGCGCAGCCTTAACCTCTTTCCAAGCGCGATTATTATGGAAGTTGCCGAAGACAAGCTCCCCCACGCCGCGGCGCAGCGCGGCGGGGACGGGTGCGTTCCCCGGCGGTTTGCTTTCGAAAGCGACACTTTTGCCTTCGCCAACGAATTGATCTGGGAATACCAATTCGACACGGCCACGGGCAAAACGACGTTTCGCCGGCGCGAACCCAAACCGCACTATGCGCATCGCTGCTTCGTGCTGACCCGGGCGGCGCGGCAGTTTTTGTATCACGCGCGTTTCGACGCAAACCAGCCGGTTGCGGATGACGAGACCTGCCGCCGCCTGATTCGTGAAGTCGTTTCGCGCGATCCGCGAAGGCCATGTAGCGGCGGTCGGCAGACCGCCGCATTTGAAAAAACTGAATTGTCCGGCTTTCTGCCGAAAGCCGCTACGGAACCAATCGTGATTCCCGGCTACGCGAATTTGCGGGAGTTCAGCGCCGCGCGGGAGCGGCTGCTGAAGGCCGGATGCGGCGGCGCGTGGCGTTCCTATGTTTTGCGGAGCCATTGGCGGATGATTTTCCCGATATCACGCGCGCATCAGGAACGGACTGCGGCGCGGCTGCTTTCCGCGCTGCGGCGGAATCTTTCGCCCATCATTCATCTGGTTCGCTTTCCGTCGCTGACCATCAACCACGGCATGATTTTGTTCGACGCGGCGGAGACGGCCACCAGCGTGGTGTTTTCCGCGTACGACCCGAACGATCCAGCCCGGCCGGCGCAGTTGACGTTCGACCGCGCGACCAAAACATTTTCCCTGCCGCAGAACCGCTACTGGGCCGGCGGCGAGTTGAATGTCATCGAAATTTACCGGGGCTGGTTTATGTGATCCACCGGCCGGTGTTTTGGCCGCCAGAAGAGCGAGCCAAAAAAGGCGAGGCCGCACAGGTTGATGCCGCAAATGTAGCCGATTTTATAGGTGCGGCCTGAATTGTCCGTTGCATAAATGGGGACATCCTTGCCGATGACGAGGCTGGGCAGCGCAATGGGCATCAGCGCGCCGTGCAAAACGCCGTGGCCGAAGCCGGCGGTCCGGTTTTGCGGGAACGCCCACGGTGCGGCCCAGACATAGAACCAGCCGAACAGCACCGTGACGACGGCCAGCGCCACCACTTTGCGCAGCAGCCGGTTGGAGAAATGGCGGCGGGACGGTTCAGGCGTTGGCGGCGATTCTGTTTTCAATTGCAGCAGGATGTTTTTGCGCGACCGTTCTGCCAAGCGGATTTTTTCGATCCTGTGCCAGCCACCAGCACAGCCAGCGGCACGTGTCCGCGAGCGGATGAATCTTGCTCGCGCCGGTTTTGTAAATGGTCTGGATGGGAACAAACCCGGCTTTTTGCCCGGCGGCAAGGAACGCGACGAGCATTTCGGACTCGATTTCAAAACGGTTCGCGCGGAGCGGCAACTGAAGCAGGGTTTCCAAATGCGCGAGCCTGAAACCGCATTGTGAATCCGGTAACCGCACGCCGGTCAAACGGGAAAGTTGTTTTGACATCCACCGGTTTGTTTTTCGACGCAACCAGGGCATCGCGTGGGAATTTTCCATGCGCTGGCCGATGATCAGCATGGTCCGGTTTTTTTCGGCACAGGCAAAAAAATTTGGAATGTCATCCGGCACGTGCTGGCCATCGCCATCGAGCATCAACACCCAATGGAAACCACATTCGGCTGCCCGTTGCCAACCGGCGCGCAGCGCCGAGCCTTTACCGGAATTTTTGGTGAAGCGGACAACTTCCGCCCCCGCCGTTTTTGCCTTTTCCGCCGTGGCGTCGGTCGAGCCGTCGTCCACGACCATGACGTGCGGCAGATGCCGTTGAACTCCAGCTACCACCGCTGCAATGTGTCCGGCTTCATTGAAGCACGGGACCACCGCGGCGCATTGGCGTTTCCAATCCATCACCTTTTGAAAAATGTGCGCACTGTTCGCGGTCAATCCACGCTGTTGGGATGCAAGTCGGTTTTGACGACCGAGCCGTCAGCGGCGGAAATAAACACAACCCCGACATCGGCGTCATCATTGGGGTTTTTAAGTTTGGCCGCCCACAGTTTGACCTTCCATTCCGGGCCCTGGTCGCCGTGTTGCAGCCAGAGTTGCGTGGCTTTGAGCGTGAGATTTTTCAACAACGGTTCCGCCATGGCTATTTTTAGGGCCTGGTCCGAATCCACTTTCAGTTTTGTGCGGTCGAGCACCTTGTCCTCGCCGGTAATCGGTTCGAGCAATCGCAACGGGTGCGAAACATCTATTTTCTGACCCGCGCCGAATTTCACTTCGACGGCCTTGAGCGTCGCGTCGGGATCGTAATAAACGACATACCAGATGCTTGGCGCAAGCGTGCCGACGGATTTTTCGGAGCGGATCTGGACGACCTTGTCCTGCGACTGCGTGCCGACGTATTGGTTGCCTAATTTAACCAATTCAAAGGCCGTTGGATCGGCGGCCAGCGCCGCTTGCGCGACGGCAAATATCATTGCCGCGATTGCGAATGTTTTCAGGGTGAAACTTTTTTGGTTAATTTTCATGATCATAAATATAATTCAATAATTCAATCCTGCGCGGCTGACAACATTCAAAACCATTCCGCCGACCGGGCAAAATGCGTTGCGCCGACACTACGGAACGACTTTAAGCCGGCCGTTTGCCGGTGTATATGGGGTGTTCACCCCACTGTTGCGCCGGGACGGCAAGCCTACTATCATGAACCGGTGTCAAGTTCCGGCCATTTTCCCACCGAGTCTGAACTCGCTTTGAACGGCGCGGCCCAAGCGGCCTGGCACGAACGCGCTGCCGCCGCGACGCGAAGTCAATTTGGCAAAAAAGTTTTCGTGCGTGCCGTGGTCGAAGTTTCGAATTTCTGCCGCGAAAATTGCGGCTACTGTGGCATGCGCCGTGATAATCGCAACCTCGCCCGCTACCGCGCGCAGCATGAACAAATCGCCGAACTGCTCATCGAACATCGCCCGGACAGTGTGACGGACGTGAACATCCAGTCGGGTGAAGACCCGGTGGCCGTGCGCGAAGTCGTGCTGCCGCTCATCAAGACCTTGCGGCGCGAAACGCCGCTCGGCATCAGCGTTTGCCTCGGAACCTTGTCGCCGGAACTATACTCCGAACTGCAGGCCGCCGGCGCGGGTATTTTCATCATGAAGTTCGAATCCGGCGACGCCGCGCAATACGAACAGCTGGAAGCGCCCGGCACCCTGGCCGAACGACTGCGGCACATCCGCCTGCTCGCGGAAAATAACTGGTTCGTCAGTTCCGGTTTCATCGTCGGGCTGCCCGGACAAGCGCTGCGGGAACTGTGGAAAAACCTGGAGCTGGCCCGCACGCTTCCGCTTCACGGTTGCAGCGTCAGCCCGTTCATTCCCGGCGAAAACACGCCCCTCGCCGGAGGCGCGATGGGCAATGTCAACTGGACTCTCAATTGCGTGAGCGCATTGCGGTTGATGCGGCCCGACTGGGTGATTCCCGCCGTCAGCGCGTTCAACCTCGCCGCGCAGGATGGCTATCGTCGCGGTCTGCGCGCAGGTGCGAATCTCGTGACGATCAATCTGACTCCCGGTGATTTGCGCGGCGATTACGTCATTTACAAGCGCGGCCGGTTCATCATGACGGAAGAGCGTGTCCTGAATGCCCTTTCCGCTGAAGGACTTGCGCCATCGAAAACCGGGCTGGCAGATTTTTATCGAAGCCAGGCAGCGGACGTCGCGGGAAAAGAAATCGCCGGCACAGTTCAAAAGTGAGGTGCGCGTGCTCAAAGCCATCACCGTCGAACAACTCGTGCCCTCACGCCAAAATCTTGAGGAACTCCACCGCAGTCGGGAAGTGAATCCGGTCGCTGGCCCAAATGCCGTCATGGCAAACTAGAAATTGCATGGGCAGCAAGATTCTCCTGATCAGTGCCAATCGTTGCACAACACCTGATCCGGTGTTTCCGCTGGGGCTTGCCCATGTGAACGCGGCTTTGCGCCAGGCCGGCCACGATACCCTGTGGGCCGACAGCCTGGTGGGCGCGGAACGAATCGAAGATGTCCTGACACGTTATCAGCCGGATTTTATCGGCATTTCGCTCCGCAACATTGACGATGTTCTCATCCGCAAACGGGAAACATACTTTGACGGCCTGGCTTCGCTGGTGGCAACGATCCGCCAAAAGACGAACCGCCCGGTCATCCTGGGCGGAAGCGGATTCAGTATTTTTCCCCAGCGCCTGTTGGAACTGGCCGGAGCGGACTTCGGGATTTGCGGCGAGGGCGAGGCCGGCTTCGTTTCGTTGATCGCTGCGTTGCAGAATGGTCGCGACGCAACCGCCATTCCCGGTCTCGTACACCGGCAGAACGGGAGAATTGTGGCCAATGCCACCGTCGTCCATGCTTTCGAACCTGCGCTCGACGATGATGACCGGCCGGCTTCAATCACCGCGCACTATCTGCAAGCCAGCGGCATGCTAAATGTTCAAACCCAGCGCGGTTGCGGCTTCCGATGCTGCTATTGCACCTACCCGGTGATTGAGGGAAAGCAGCACCGCCGCCGTCCGGCCGAAATCGTGGCGGCCGAGTTTGAACAACTGCAACGCCTGGGCGCCAAATATGTATTCATTGTTGATTCAGTCTTCAATTCTTCTCCTGGTCATGTCACGGAGATTTGCGAGGCCATGGTGCGGCACAATCTAAAGCTGTCGTGGGGCTGTTTCCTGCGACCGCAAGGCCTGACGCCGGAATTGATGAAACTGATGGTGCGGGCCGGCCTTTCCCACATCGAGTTTGGCTCCGACAGTTTCTGCGACGAAGTGCTGGCGGCCTATCACAAGGATTTCACTTTCGACGATATTCTTCACTCGAACGAACTGGCGTATCGTGAAAAAGTTGATTTCTGTCACTATCTGATTTGTGGTGGACCGGGCGAAACGAACGGGACGCTGCAGACGGGTTTTGAGCAATCGCTGCGTCTCAAGGGCACGGTGATCATGGCGGTGGTTGGCATGCGGGTCTATCCGGGAACACAGTTGTTCGAACGTGCCGTCGCCGAAGGCCGCATTCATCGCGATGCCGATTTGCTGTCGCCGGCTTACTATCTGGCGCCGGGGCTGACGGCGGAAGGAGTCTTCGAGCAACTCCGGGAGTTCGCCCGCTGCTCGCCCAACTGGATTGTTGGCGACCCGGTGCCCGCCTATACCAGTTTGATCGAACGGCTGCGCAAACGTGGCGTGGTTGGCCCGCTTTGGGGCTACTTCTCGATGATTCAACGCCTGTGGCCGCAAGGCGTCCCCGGAGCAACGAAACCGTGAAGCGCCTTCTGCTCATTTCGCCGCTCTCGAAGAAGAGCCTCATGGGTGGCGGTTTTTTCTTCCGGATGCCGTGCCTGGGCCTGCTCAAAGTCGCCGCGCTCACGCCGCCCGATTGGCAGGTCACGATCATTGATGAAAAAGTGGAACCGCTGGACTTGAATCTGAAGGCGGACTTGGTCGGCATCACTGCGATGACCACGACGGTCCAGCGCGGCTACGAAATCGCGGACCACTTTCGCCAGCGCGGGGTCAAGGTGGTGATGGGTGGAATGCATGTTTCATGTCTGCCCGGGGAGGCGTTGCCGCATTGCGATAGCGTGGTCGTCGGTGAGGCGGAAGTCTTGTGGCCCGTGTTGCTGCAAGATTTCCAGCAGAACACCCTCAAGCCAGTCTATCGTCACGGAGACCAGTTGCCTTCCATCTCCCACTTGCCGGCGCCGGACTGGGAGTTGTATCGCCCCAAGAACTACCTGCCGGTCCACTTTGTCGAAACCACGCGCGGCTGCCCGCTGGACTGCGAATTCTGCGCCGTGACCAGCGCCTTTGGCGGGCGGTACCGCAACCGCTCGCCTGACGAGGTGCTGGCGGAACTGCGCGGGTTGCGGCCCTTCGAGGGACTGCTCACACTCAAGAACTGCGTGCTCTTCGTGGATGACAACATCATCAGCAATCGCGCCTACGCCCGCGAATTTCTCGCGCGTATTGCCGAGCTCAAGCTGAACTGGTTTGGCCAGGCCTCGATGAACATTGCCAACGACCTGGAGCTCTTGAAGCTCTGCGAGAAAAGCGGCTGCACCGGCATCTTCATCGGGTTCGAAACCCTTTCCCGGGAAACGCTCTCCTCCATTGGCAGGAAACCCAACCGCCCGGAAAATTACCTGGAGGTCGTCAAGAAACTCCACGACCACGGCATCGGCATTGACGGCTCGTTCGTCTTCGGTTTCGACACCGACGACGCAGGCGTCTTCGACCGCACGCTGGAGTTTGTCCTCAGGGCCAAACTTGAAGTGGCTTATTTCTCCATCCTCACGCCGTATCCCGGCACGCGCCTGCATCAACGGCTCGCGGAGGAGGGCCGCCTGCTGAGCCAGGATTGGTCAATCTACGACGCCAACCACGTGGTCTATCGCCCGAAGACGTTCACGCCGGACCAACTGCTCGAAGGCTACCACCGGGCGCTCAAGGAGGTTTATTCCATCCCTTCCATCTTCAAGCGACTCTGGGGCACAACGGCCTGGAAGAACTTTTTCTATCCCATGAACATCGGGTTTCGACAAAGCGTGAACAAATTGTGCCGCCAGAAAGGAACCACCCGCTCATGACCAAACCTGCCCCAAAGCAGAAAGCGGAACGCGGAACGCGGAAACAGTCGCCGTTGTTTCAATGGTCATTCAGCCCCTCCTGTTTGCACTGAACCACCATGCTTTTCCCCGCTCCCAGTCCACCGTCGCCGCCTCCCCGCGTCGTCATCACCGGTGCGGGCATCGTCACGGCGCTGGGTCTCGGTTGGCGACGGAACGCGGAAGGCTTTCGCGCGGGTCGCACCGCCTTTCGTCCGGTAACGCTGTTTGATGTCAGCCGCCAGCGCGTCAAGGTTGCGGCGGAAGCGGATCTGCCCACGGCGCTGCCGTCGTCGCGCCTTTCCGCGCGCCAAGCCGGCCGGCTCGACCGGGCCAGCACCATGCTGTTGCTGGCGGCGCTCGAAGCGTGGCAGCAGGCCGGCTGGGAACCTTCCGATCGTCTCCCGCTGATCCTCGGAACCACCTCCGGCGGGATGGCGCTCGGTGAAGCCTATTTTCGTCAGGCCGTGCAATCACCGCGCCGGCACCGCCGCCAGCCCACGCGCGCCCTGTACTATCAATCGCAAACGCAGGGACGCGTTGTGTTGGATGCGCTGGGCATTGGCGGACCGGTCACCATCCTCTCGAATGCCTGCGCCTCCGGCGGCAACGCCATCGGCCACGCGCTGGAATTGCTGCGCCGCGGCTGCGCCACGCAGGTGCTCGCTGGTGGTTACGACGGTCTCAATCAACTCGTTTTCTCCGGCTTCGACTCCTTGCAGACACTCTCGCCAACGCTTTGCCGCCCTTTCGATGCGCACCGCGATGGACTGGCGATTGGCGAAGGCGCCGCTCTGATGGCGCTCGAAACGCTGGAGTCGGCGCGCCAGCGCGGCGCGGTCATTCTCGGTGAACTTGCCGGCTACGGCACAACCATAGATTTGTACCATCTTACCCAACCGCATCCGCAAGGCGATGCGGCGCTCGTGGCGATGATCCAAGCTTGTGAGATGGCCGGAATGACGCCAGCGGACATTGATTACATCAACGCCCACGGCACTGGCACGCCGCTAAACGACAGCTCGGAGGCCGCCGCCATCCGACGTTGGGCGGGCAATCGCGCCGCAACCTTGCCGGTGAGTTCCACGAAGGCCAGCATTGGCCATCTGCTCGGCGCGGCGGGCGCGGTGGAAGCGGTGGTTTGCTTGATGGCCCTCCGCGAGCAGTGGCTGCCACCCGAAATCGCATTTGAAACGCCCGATGCCGCCTGTTGTTTTCCAGTTGTGCGCGAGCCACAGGACGCGCCGCTGAAAATCGCGCTGTCAAACTCCTTCGGCTTTGGCGGCGTCAATGCAACTCTCGTCCTGCGGAGGTGGTCATGAACCGGGTGTTCGTCTGCGGATTGGGTGCGGTTTCTCCGGCAGGTTGGAACGTTGCCGCCCTGCGCGAATCGCTGGACCAAGGACAGCCGTTTCCCGTCCAGTCGCTGGAACGGCCCGGCTGGGACAAGCCGCTGCGGGTTCGGCTCGTTCCAGCTCCGGCTCAACGTTTGGCCTTCCTCGGCCACCCACGGCTGCGGCGCACCAGTCCGGTCACCCACTACGCTGCCGCCGCCGCGTTGGAGGCGGTGGCAAAAGTGCGAACCGGCAACGAATCAGATCCAAGGTTTGGCATCATCGTTTGCCTTCAGGCGGGCTGCGTTCATTACTCTTACCGCTTTTTCGACGAGACGCTGAAAGATCCCGCCACGGCCAGTCCGCTGCTGTTTCCTGAAACCGTCTTCTCCGCGCCCGCCAGCCATGTCGCCTCATTGCTGGGCAATGCGTCGCTGGTTTACACGCTCCTGGGTGATCCCGCCTCGTTCCTGCAAGGGCTGGCCTTGGGCGTGGCATGGTTGAAGGAAAAGCGGGTCGATGCCTGTTTGGTCATCGGGGCCGAGGAAACCAACTGGCTGCGGGCGGACGCACTGTGGCACCTCGATCATAGGGCCATTATCAGTGGCGGGGCGGGAGCCGTGTGCCTGAGCCTCAACCCTGTGTGGTCGGTCGGCGTCGAGTTGGACCGGATCACCGCCGTCCATACCTACATTGCGCTCCAGCCGCGTTCGCAGGCGGCGCTGGCCATGCGCGCTGAACTGCCGGCCGGTTCGCCCGAACAATTACTGTGCGACGGAATCGGCGACAGCCCACGTACCGACGCCCCGGAAATCGCCGCGTGGCGCGACTGGTCCGGGCCGCGCCTGAGCCCGAAGCGGATTCTCGGCGAGGGACTCATGGCTGCGGGCGCGTGGCAGTGCGTGGCGGCCTGCGATGCTCTGGCCGGCGGCCGCTTCGCGGCGGCCATTGCCAGCCTCGTCGGTTGCAATCAGCATGCCATCGGCGCACGGTTTGTGCGCGATGCGCGGAGAATTTCACATTTGCCCGCCACTCTCCCAGCGGGCAACATGGCGGTATGAGTTTGAGGGTTGTCTTTATCACCGGAGCGAATGGCAGTTTGGGCCAGGCCATCGCGCAGGCTTTTCTCGCCGAGTCACCGGACAACTTCATCTGGCTGGCGGTCCATTCACGCCGCGAACGCGCCGAGGAGATGACGCGGAAAAATCCGGACCGCTGCCGCTGCATGCCGCTCGACGTGGTTTCCCGCGAATCCTGGCAAAAAGCCGTCACGGAAATCCTGGGCGTTCACGCGCGGCTCGACGTGCTGGTCAACAACGCCGGCGTCCACGAAGACGCTTTGCTCGGCACCATGCCGGTGAGTACCTGGGATCGTGTGCTGGCGACGAATCTCGACAGTGTTTTTCACGGCTGTCAAGCCGTGCTCCCGACGATGATCAGCCAGCGCAGCGGACGGATCATCAATATCGCATCGCTTAGCGCGCTGCTGGCGCCCGCCGGCCAGACCAACTATGCGGCGGCCAAGGCCGGTGTGGTTGCCTTGACCCGGTCGCTGGCAAAAGAAGTGGGTCGGATCGGAATTACCGTCAATGCGGTCTGCCCCGGTTATGTGGACACGGAGGCACTTGTAGTCATGGGCGAAGTTGAGCGCCAGCGCGCCCGGGAGCGGATTCCGATGCGGCGTTTTGGGCAGCCGTGCGAAATTGCCGCGGCGGTGCGCTTTTTGGCTTGCGCTGAGGCGGGTTACATCACAGGTTCTGCGCTCAAAATTGATGGTGGAATCTTCTAATGAACAACCCTGCGGAACTCAAAACCCAAATCAAACACCTGCTGGTGGAGAACCTTATGCTCCAATCCAAGGCGGAGGAAATCGCCGACGACCTGCCGCTTTTTGGCCCCGACAGTCTGGGTTTGGATTCTGTCGATGCGCTCCAACTTGTTGTGGCGCTCGATAAAAATTACGGGTTGAAAATCCCCGATCCGGAAGCGGCCAAAAAAGTCCTGCAAAGTGTCAACACCATCGTGGCTGCGCTGGAACAGCATTTATCTGGCAAACCTCACTAAAGTCATACCAATTCCCGGAGACAATCAGCGCCAAGGGGTAGGGCGCGTCACTCTGTGCGCGCCGTGGACCGCCTTGGACGGACGGCGGGCAGAGGAAACGGCCCGCCCTACGGTGATGGTTTTACCGCAGAACTGACTTTGTTTTGGCGCAAAAAGAACCGCCTCCCCAGCGTGAGCCGGAAAGGCGGTTCAAAGAATGGAGTCGAGCGCGGCGGATTACGACGAGCGCCGGCGGAATGGGCACAAACAAACCAGCGCTCCGGCACTTAGCGCCAGCAGAAAAAGTGTTGCCGGTTCCGGCACGGGTTGAATGAAGCCGATGTCCACCCCGGTTCCGTCACTGCCGATTTGAGAGAAAGTCACGGTCAACGAAGTGATATTGTCGTCATCAATGCTCACAACTGCCAGCGCGGTGTTGAAAGATGGATCACCGGGAATGCCGTTGCCATAAAGTGAATTTTGCAGGCTGAAACTGTCTGGACCGTCGGTGTATAGGTTAGAACCGTAGGCCCCCCCGACGCCGTATTCACCAAGATAAGTGCCATTTTGTGCCACCGAGGCGGTTGTGATGTAGTCCGGGTCAACCGAGTCCAAGCGGCCCAGCCCCAAGATGCCCAACGCGAGGGATCCCGCCGCCACCGAATGATCCAGGAAGGTATAGGTGACAGTCCAGGTCACGGCAGCTTCAGCCGGCGTGTTATGCGTGCGACCGAGGAACTCGAAGTTATTCCAAGTATAGGTATCACCGGTTTTATTGACGAAGCCGCTTGTGAAAGTCGAAATCTGGGAGCGGGTTGCGGTATAATTCCCGGGATATGTGTTGACCTCAGGCGTGTAATACATCAGAACGCGGCCAACCCCTGGCAGATTAAATGTTGTATTGCTGTTGGGCATGGTGTCACCGAAGGCTACCACCGGCATCTGCATCCAATTGATGGTAAAGTCGTCTGCCATTGCGGATGTCGCCAGCAAAACGCCGGTGAGCAACCCGAGGCTCGGAAAAAAAACCGAATGTTGTTTCAATTTGTGGAGTTTCATTTCTTGAATCCTTTCTGTGTTGATGGTTGATGTGTTGTTGGTTGATATGTTCAGTTGTCTTCCGCGAGCTGACACGATCCGGGTGGATGGTCGGACTCACGGGTCGGGTTGAGTTTAGTTTGTCTGCTTTACCTTACAATCGGAAAATCGTTACGGTAATGGCTTCCCTGTCCAACTCCCTGCTTTGGCAATGGTTAACCTGACCAAAATCGGCAACCAAATGCGTCCGGGAAAGTGCTTTACACCGGGGTTGTGAATAATTATCTTTCCCCATTCTAATTAAAATATGGAAGCGAAGACGAAGACGATTGACCAATTTAAGTTGCATGGCAAAGACACAGGTTCGGCGGATGTGCAGGTTGCGCTGCTGACCCAGCGAATCAACCATCTGACCGAACATTTGCAGACGAACAAAAAGGACCACAGCTCGCGTCGCGGGCTGCTGATGATGGTCGGCCAGCGCCGCCGCCTGCTCGAATACCTGCAAAACACAGATTTGAACCGCTATCAGGCGGTCACGAAGAAATTGAAGCTGCGCCACTGAATTTGCGGAGGTGCGGCTCTTTTTTTTTCAGCCAGCCGCCCTTCGCTCTCGAATTTGAGCCGGAAACGCGAACGGCTCGATTCCCAAACCGAAATCATCGCGAATAAAAAATCCGTTGCCCCTGGGAAATTTCAATCAGCTCCGAAAGCGTTCGGAGTTCACTGAAGTTCCTCCGGAGGCAATGGGCCAGTTCATATGCCAGAAAAAATCACCGCCCAGGTGGGCGACAAGCAAATCATCATTGAAACCGGAAAACTCGCCAAACAGGCGGACGGCGCCGTAACCGTCCAGCTCGGCGAAACCATCGTCATTGTGGCCGCGGTGGCCGCCACCAAGGCCAAGGAAGGCCAGGACTTTTTTCCCCTGACGGTTGACTACCGTGAAAAAGCGGCGGCGGCGGGCATGTTCCCCGGCGGCTACTTCAAGCGCGAAGGCCGTCCGACGGAAAAGGAAATTCTCACCTGCCGGCTCACCGACCGTCCGATTCGTCCGCTCTTTCCCAAGGGCTGGTACAACGAAGTGCAGGTTCAAACCGTCGTTCTCAGTGCCGACGGCGAAAACGACCCCGACATTCTCAGTACTATCGGCGCATCTGCTGCCTTGATGGTCAGCGACATTCCGTGGGACGGTCCCTTGGGTGCCGTTCGCGTCGGTCGCATCAAAGGTAAATTTATCGCCAATCCGACCCATGCCGAACAGGCCGAAAGCGACCTCGACCTCCTTTATGTCGGCAACACGAACGATATGGTGATGTTTGAAGGTTCGGCCAAGGAAATCACCGAAGCCGACTTCAACGCCGCGTTGAAATATGCGCAGGAAGCCATTCAACCGCTCATCGCCGCGCAAAAGGAACTTGTCGCCAGGGCGGGCAAGAAGAAACGTGAAATCACGCTCAACATCGTCCCCGACGAAATTCTTCAGGAAGCCAAACAGCTTGCCGGCGAACGTTTTGTTCCCGCGCTGCTCACGCCAGGCAAGCTCGCCCGCGAAGCCGCCTGCAACGCCATCAAGGAGGAAGTCGGCGCCAAGCTCGTCGAAAAGTTCGGCGCGGAAAAGGTAACCGACTTTGTCATCAACGACGCGTTTTATTACATCCAGAAGGAAGCCGTCCGCGGTTTGATTTTGAACCACGGCAAACGCCTCGACGGCCGCGCCTTTGATGTCGTGCGCCCGATTTCAAGCGAAGTCGGCATTTTACCGCGCGCCCATGGTTCGGCGTTGTTTTGCCGGGGCGAAACCCAGGCGGTCACGCTGGCCACGCTGGGCACCGGCGACGACACGCAGGAATTCGATTCCTACACCGGCGGCGGCAGCGAGAAAAAATTCATCCTGCACTACAACTTTCCGAACTTCTCCGTCGGTGAAACTGGCCGCATCAGCGGTCCGGGCCGGCGCGAAATCGGCCACGGCGCGCTTGCCGAACGCAGCCTCGAACCGATGATCCCGATGGAAAATTATCCCTACACCATCCGCGTTACCAGCGAGATCATGGAGTCCAACGGCTCGACCTCCATGGCGACCATTTGCGGCGGCACGCTGGCGCTCATGGACGCAGGCATTCCGATGATCCGCCCCGTTGCCGGCATCAGCGTCGGCATCTGCACCGAATTGGACGCCAACAAGAAAATCTCCAAATACCAGCTTCTCACCGACATCATCGGCTGGGAAGATCATTACTGCGACATGGATTGCAAGATTGCCGGGACGGAAAAGGGCATCACCGGTTTCCAACTCGACCTGAAGTTGAAGGGACTGCCGCACGCCATCATGGCCGAGGCGATTGAAAAGACCCGCGTCGCGCGGATGCACATCCTGGCGGAAATGGCCAAGACCCTCGCCGCCCCGCGCAAGGAAATCAGCAAATACGCCCCGCGCATCGAGACGCTCAAGATCAACCCCGAAAAGATCGGCGCGCTCATCGGCCCCGGCGGCAAGAACATCAAGAAGCTGGTCGAGGAATCCGGCTGCGAAATTGACATTGAAGACGACGGCACGGTGAACATCTTCTCCGTCTCGCCGGAAGGCATGAAGATCGCACTCGACGCCATCACCGGCATGACGGCGGAAGCCGAGATCGGAAAGATTTACCGCGGCAAGGTCGTCACCATCAAGGAATTCGGCTGTTTTGTGGAATTCCTGCCCGGGAAGGACGGCCTGGTGCACATCAGCGAACTGGCCAATTTCCGCGTCAAGAAAACCGAGGACATCGTCAAGGTCGGCGATGACATCACGGTCAAATGCCTCGGGGTGGACGAAAAGGGCAGGGTGCGTCTGTCGCGCAAGGCCGCGATGGAAGACCGCGACAAGGAAGCAGCGGCTGCGACCGAAGCCAAATAATCCTGGCGCAATCAATTCCAGCGCGAGCGGGAAACCGTCCGCGCTTTTTGTTTGCCTTCGGCCAAAGACGTGAAGATTGACGCCAATAAATCTTCGGCGCAGACTCGTTTCCACCATGTCAGCCGGGTTATCGAATCTTAACTTGACACTATATAAGTATGTAATCCTTTGCGACGATGAGTCTTCGGTGCTGGCACGAGTCCTTCAACACTACTCAAAAGCATTTTGGGAAAAATTATCTGAGGAGGCCAAAGAGAAGAAGCACTATCACATTAAGAGATTTGTGGATGTGGTGTCAAAAGTGGATGATCCCGATTGGAAGGCCGATAAAGACCTTTTGCCGCAATTGCTTTTTCACCTTCTTTTTTACGAAAAGCCCGAAGAGGCGCGAGAACCTGCACGTCCCATTATCACCAGTTTCGATCCTGAGAAAGGGAGTGAGAATTGGCATCTTGGCCCAAAATCTCTGAAAGACGTCCAGATAAAGGAATGGCACAACTCATGGTACCAACCATTTCGTCACGATATCATTGGCAACACCTTGAGTGCTGATTTGATTGATTATTTGACACGCGATCCGCAGCGTCTTGGCACGCAACGCCGTGTGGACCTTCACCTGTTGAGTTTCAACTGGCATTACAGCGAAGTAAAAGCAGCACGAAACAGAGACCTGAATTCAGGAGCCTTTCCGAGAGGTACAAACAGGTCAGATGGGCGTTGGAGAGGCATCCCTTGAGCGAGCTTAAGCTCGGCAAAAATGTAAACCTCGAACCCATAATGCGGAGCAAAGATCACGATGAATTCCAGCTTGAAGTGGATTGGAGCGGTGATGATGTCGTCCCCTGTAGTTTCGCCTTTCGTCGCATTGATCGCGAGCGCCTTAGTTTCCTCGCGCGATTGCAGATTATCGGTCCTCCCCGCAGACGCGGTCAACTCCTCTAAATTCTTAATCGGTTCTGCTGCTTGACCCGTCTGGCCAGTTCGGGCATCACAGTGCCTGAGGCAAGGCCATGACTATTGTTACTTGACCTGGACCTGGACCCAGACCGGGCGAGGTCGGAGCAGGCTTTGTCCCCCTGCGTCTCAGGCGTCAATTCCGACGATCAAAACAGGGATGTCAATGTTTGAAACTCCGCGATGCTGCAAATCCCAGACAAACTGTTCGAAATAAGAAACACCGGTGGACATTTGGTCGGCGAAGCGTTTGATGGGGACAATCTCCACCCCGGCGTTGATGTGGCCGAGCTTGTGGAAAATGGTCATCTTGGCGCAGACGTTATAAACCATGAAGGCATATTTGCCGAACTGGACTTCCACGCCAAGCCGCTTCTTTATAAAATCCATGTCGCGAAACGCGCCCTTGGAAAGTGGCTTGGCCTTGTAACCAGGTTTGTAAAACTCCGTCGGATATTGGCAAGGCACCTTGCAATTTGCCCAGCCCAATAGCTGAAATTCAGCTTTGAAACTTTTGTTCAAGGCAAACGGGCTGTAGAGAATTTTGCCCGGCATGGTTTTCTCCTTGCTCGTCTTGGTCTTGCAAGGCGCGGCATCCACCTTGGAAATCACATCGTAAACCTCGTCAAGCAGGGTTGAATGCTTCTTGGCGAGAAACGTAGCGCCGTTGTTGAAGGAGAATTCGCCCGCGATTTTCATAACAAGGTTTCCACTTTGTCCCAAGCTTCGGGACGTTGGGCAACTTTTTCGCGCCCACTCGGAATGTGAACTGGTTTGCCAAGCGGACGAAGTTTGAGCGTGCCTTCCGCCAACATCATCAGCCGTTCGCGTGCCGCCGCGAGATAAGCTGAATCACGGTCACAGCCGACGGCCCGGCGTTCATGTCTTGCCGCAGCAATGAGTGTCGAACCCACGCCGCAATACGGGTCATACACCCAGTCGTCTTTATCTGTCAGCGCGAGAACGCAACGCTCGACCAATTCAACCGGGAACTGACAGGGGTGTTCGGTTTTTTCAGGGTGATTGGCTTTCACGTTTGGAATTTCCCAAATCTCCTTTTCCCAATCGTTCGCGACAATGGCCCACACATCGGACGGGTTTTTGCCGAGTGGATTTCCTGATGGCTGCCCGCGTTTTTCGCCCTTGAAATGAAGTTTGCCAGGATATTTTGCCGGAACACGAACTGGATCAAGTTGAAACTTGTAATCGTCACTTTTGGTAAACCACAGGATTGTCTCGTAACGACCAGACAGCCGATTCGTGCAGTGCAGCCCATGTTCAAAATGCCAGATGATGCGATTGCGAAGTTGTAGACCGAGCGACTTGAAAAGTTCGTAATAATAAATGTCCAACGGAAAGATTTCGCCATCCTCCACATAATTCCCGACCTGCCAGCAAATGCTGCCGTCCGGCTTGAGAATGCGAACCAGTTCCGACAGCAACGGCTTTTGCTGTGCCAGGTATTCCCGCAACGTCAACCGCTCCTCATATTCTTTTCCGATATTGTAAGGCGGTGACGAAATCACGAGCGAAAAGAAATTTGCGGGGAGCGATTTGGCAAGCGCCAACGAGTCAGCGCAGACGAGTGCAAGCCGTTCCTCTTCGTTAAAATGGTCGGCAACTGTGAGCGTTTCGTTGAACAGCGATTTTACCATTTACATTCTTTCGTGCTGATGAAGTGTTGATCAATTTCGCGTATCTTGCAAGCAAAGGCCGCTTTGAATCAAGATGTGGGCGTAAGCATTCGCGGACAAACTCGCCCATCGCCCTCTTGGCGATTGTCTGAAACCGGGCGCTGGAGGTCGGGAATCGCAGTTGCAAGCAGCCGCGGGCATGCAGCCGGAGGGCTGGTTCAGTCCGGCGGTTTGTTTTTGCGCGGAACATAAGGGGTTTGACTCGGCGGCTGGGCAAACGTAAATTCCCACCCGAATGCTGGTAGCCGAATCAAAGGTGGCGAGTGCGAATGCGGTTGACTCGCCGGAAGCCAATCCGAATCGTTCCTGGAAACAAATCGTGGGACCGGTGGAACCGTTTCTTCAGGCGGTCACGCGGCAATTGATCCGGCAGGTCAACGATTTTGATCCGCAAATCATTCCCTATGCGCAATACGCCCTGAACGGCGGCGGGAAACATCTGCGTCCCACGATTCTGGCGCTGTCCGCCGGCGCGCTCGGCGAGGTCACCGAGGCGCACGTGACGGCGGCGGTCATCATTGAAATGGTGCACCTGGCCACGCTGGTGCATGACGATGTGATGGACGAGGCGGAAATCCGCCGCGACCGGCTCACGCTGGCGGCCAATTGGGGCAACGAAATCGCCGTGCTGTTCGGTGATTGTCTGTTTGCGCAGGCGTTGAAACTGGCGGCCAGCTTTCCGACGCCGGAAGTTTGCCGCGCCGTCGCGATGGCGACGAACACGGTTTGTTCCGGGGAAATTTTGCAGACGCAGCACCGCCACAAGTTTCAAGTCTCGCGGCGCGAGTATTTCCGCGTCATCGAAATGAAAACCGCCGAACTGTTCACGCTGGCGTGCGATCTGGCGGCGTTTTTGAGCGGGGCGACGCCGAAACGGCGCGCCGCCTTGCGGCAGTTCGGCGCGGCGTTCGGCACGGCGTATCAGGTTTATGACGATTGCGTGGATTTGTTCGGAACGGAAGCGCTGGCCGGCAAATCGCTGGGCACGGATTTGGCAAAGGGCAAATTGACGTGGCCGGTGTTGCTGGCGTGGGAACGCGCGAACGCCGCCGACCGGGCGCGCCTGGAAAACCTGGTTGAAAACTGGCAGCCGGGAAATTTGTCCGCCGTGAACGAATTGCTGGCCCGATACGAAACCTTTGGGCCGTCGCGGGAAGTCATCGCGCGCTATTTGGAGCAGGCGCGGCGGGGGTTGCGGGTTTTGCCGGAATCCGGCGGGCGCGCGGGATTGTTCGGTCTGGCGGATTTTTTAGCGCAACAAACCGACGCCCTGGCGGTTTGTATTTGAATAAATCATGATTATGTCCGCTCCAGTCACACGCACGGATGATTCAGAGACGCCCGCATCGGGGGATGAAGAGTTGCTGGTGCGGCGGGCGCGGCGGGGCGATTTGGAGGCTTACGATGAACTGGTGCGGCGCCATCAGGAACGCATCTACGCGACGATTTATCACATGACCGCCAATCACGAGGACGCCAACGACCTGGCCCAGGAATCGTTCATCAAGGCATTTCAGGCGCTGAAATCCTTCAAAGGCGGCTCCAGTTTTTACACCTGGCTGTACCGGATTGCGGTCAACAAAACGATTAATTTTCTCAAACAGCGCAAAAACCGCATTCACATGAGCCTGAACGATTTGGACTTCAAAGCCGAGCACGACCCGGATTTAATGGCCTTGATTTCGGACAAAACACCGCGCCGCGACGCCAGTTTGACGGAATTGCAGGAAAAATTGAACGCGGCACTGCTAAAGTTGTCTGAACCTCATAGATTGGTGGTTGTGCTGCACGATGTGCAGGGGCAATCACACGAAGAAATTGCAGAGATTATGGATTGCAACATTGGCACTGTCCGGTCGCGGCTGTTTTACGCCCGACAGCAATTACAGGCTTTGTTGTCCGATTACTTGAAGTAAGAAGTATGAACGAAAACGAAAATAACTTCGAGTCGTTGCGCCGCTTGCTGGTTCTCAAACGGTACGAAACGCCACCACCGGGATATTTCAACTATTTTTCAAGCCAAGTGCTGCAACGAATCCGCGCCGGCGACACCGGGAAATCGGCCAACTGGTTGGAGGAATTGTTTGGTCAGGCGCCCTGGCTGGAAAAATTGTTGCAGGTGTTGGATATGAAACCGGTGTTTGCGAGCGCCTTTGCGGGTGCTCTTTGTTTGCTGCTGTTTCTCGGAATTATTTATGCGGATCGCCCGGATCTCACGTCGCAGCCGGTTCTGCAGGCCACCGCCACCGCCACTTCACTCGCTGCCATGTCGCCATCCCTGTTGCAGTCAGCAGACCAGGTGGGCATCGTGTCCAGCACCAATCCAGTGTTAAGCCTTCAGCCGGTCGCTTCGCTTTTTGGCCAGCAAACTTCGCTCGCCCAGCCGGTCAGCTTTACCATTCCCGGCAACTGATCCGATTTGAAATGCGTTGCGCGCTTGAAACAGCGCCGCGCTTGTCATTAAATCGGGCGGGTGCCAACCAAAATCATCGCGGTCGCCAACCAAAAAGGCGGCGTGGGCAAGACCACCACGGCCGTCAATCTGGCTGCCTGCCTTGCCGCGCTGGGGCAGCGCGTGCTCCTGTTTGACCTCGATCCGCAGGCCAACGCCACCAGCGGCCTCGGCCTGGAAAAAACCGAGGGTGCCAGCGCCTATCGGGTTTTGCTGGGTGAAGGCAGCCTGCTCGACAAAATCAAAAGCACCGCCTTCGAGCGGCTGGCCGTCGTTCCCAGCGAAGTGGATTTGTGCGCCGCCGATCTCGAACTGGCACGAATGGAAAATCATCTGCTCCGCCTTGCCGGCGTGTTGCAGCCCGTGCTGGAATCGCAGCGGTTCGACGTGGTCCTGATTGATTGTCCGCCGTCGCTGGGCATTCTCACCCTGAACGCCTTTGCCGCGAGTGACGGTTTGCTCGTGCCGTTGCAATGTGAATATTACTCGCTCGAAGGCATTTCCATGATGGATCGCGTGCTCAACCAGTTGCGCAACGCGGGCATCAATCCGCGCCTCGACATCTTCGGCGTCGTGATGACGATGTTCGATGGCCGGACGAAACTTTCCAACGAGGTCGTCAGCGAAGTCCGCAATCAGCTTGGCGCGCGCGTGTTTGAAACCGTGATTCCGCGCAGCACGCGCCTCGCCGAAGCGCCGAGTTTCGGCAAACCGATCATCCATTACGACAAATACAGTTCCGGCGCGGCGGCCTATGAACTGCTCGCGCAGGAAGTCTTGAAACGGCTGGCAGGTTGATTTGTTGCTTCATTCCGCATTCCAAATTCCACATTCTCAAACCATGCTCAAGCGCACGCCACTTTATACCGCGCACCAGAAACTCGGCGGCAAACTTGTCGAATTCGGCGGCTGGGAAATGCCGGTGCAATACACCAGCATCACGGACGAACACCTCGCCGTCCGCCAGGCCGCCGGCATCTTCGACATCTCGCACATGGGCGAAGTCACCGCCAGCGGTTCGGTCGCGGCGGAGTTTCTGAATTCCGTTCTGACGAACGACATCCGCAAGCTCGCGCCCGGCGAAGGCCAATACACTTTGATGTGCAACGAGCGCGGCGGCGTCATTGACGATCTGTACGCCTACCGGTTGTCCGGTGAGGTTTTTTTTCTGGTCATCAACGCCTCGCGTATCGAACCGGACGTCGCCTGGCTGCAGGCGCAAGCCGCCCGGTTTCCGCGGCAGGATGACTTGCGATTGACCGACGCCTCGCACAACTACGCTGCCGTGGCCGTGCAAGGCCCGCGCGTGAAGGAATTTATAGACGCTGTCATTCCCGGCCCGTCCGTCTCGGCCATGCGCGTCAATGTCGTGACCGGTTTGAAGAAAAACCAGATCGGCGAGTTTCATTTTGAAAAAGGCGGCGTCCTGGTCTCGCGCACCGGCTACACCGGCGAGGACGGATTTGAAATCGTCGGCTCGGACGAAGCCATCCGGCGCATTTGGGACGCTCTGCTCACTGCCGGGCACGCGTTCGGCATCAGGCCGTGCGGCCTCGGCGCGCGCGATACACTGCGCACGGAGGTTTGCTATCCGCTTTACGGCCATGAGCTGGACGAGCAAACCACACCCATCGAGGCCGGACTCGGATTTTTTGTCGCGCTCGACAAGGGCGAATTCAATGGGCGCGCCGTTCTCGCGGAACAAAAAGCCAACGGCACGAAGAAAAAACTCGTCGCTTTCAAGATGGCGGGCAAATCCGCGCCGCCGCGGCCGCATTATCTGATCTGGGTGAACGGCGCGAATGCCGGCATCGTCACCAGCGGCACGCAAAGCCCGTCGCTCGGCATCGGCATTGGCATGGGCTACGTGCCAGCGGGATTTGCGAAGCCCGACACAAACATTGAAATTGAAATCCGCGGCAAACGCTTCGCGGCGGTGGTGGTGTCCAAACCGATTTACAAGAAGCCCTCCCCAGGAACCTCGTAGCCGCGGGCGTTGGTCCGCGCACTTTATATCCAATGAAAGTCAGCGCCGATTCACGTCGGCGGCTACGGTTTTGGGTTTCAAAAAATGGAATTGAGAATCTGTGTCATTCCGCCTTCGCCTTGCTTCGGCGCGACGAGCCGCGTAATCTCAGTTGAAAATTTATGAGCAATGTCCCTGCGGATTTGAAATACACAAAATCTCACGAATGGGTGCGCGTCAACGGCAACATCGCCACCGTCGGCATCACCGACCACGCGCAACACGAATTGACCGACATTGTCTTCGTTGAACTGCCGGATGTGGGCCGGAAGGTCAAGGCCGGCGAAGCCTGTGCCGTGGTGGAATCGGTGAAGACCGCCAGCGACATTTATTCGCCGTTGAGCGGTGAAATTCTGGAGGCGAACAGACTGGTCGTGGACGATCCGGCGCTGGTGAACAGCGAACCTCACGCCGACGGCTGGTTTTACAAAATCAAATTAAGCAATCCCGCTGAACTGAACGCGCTGCTGTCGCCGGAGCAATATAAAAAGCAAATCGATGGCTAGGCGGGTAGGCAATAGTCCGCTCGGAACGCGGCTTTTAATTGTAGGTGACGACATGCGGCATCTCTAACTTTTCTTCTTTAAATTGAGTCTCGTCACCTCGACTCCTACAATATATTTCTGAAAAATCCATGTTCATCCGTGTTCATCCGTGGTTAATTAAATTTATATGGCTGTGACTGAATTGAAACCGCGCCCGCGATTGCCGGACTGGCTGCGCATCACGCTGCCCACGTCGGACAGCTTCGCGCGCACACGCAGCCTGCTGGACGAGCTGAAGCTGCACACGGTCTGCGAAAGCGCGAAGTGCCCGAACCATTGGGAATGCTGGGAGAAGGGCACGGCCACGTTCATGATCGCCGGCGACCGTTGCACGCGCGCCTGCGGTTTTTGCGCGGTGTCCACGGCCAAACCGCTCCCGCTCGAAGCGGATGAACCAAGGCGCGTGGCCGAGGCGACGCGGCGGATGCGGTTGCGACATATCGTCATCACCGCCGTCGCCCGCGATGATCTGGCGGATGGCGGCGCGGACCATTTCCGGAAGACGGTTGAAGCCGTGCGCGAACTGAATCCGGGCATTGTAATCGAAGTGCTGGTGCCGGATTTCAATGAGAGCGATGTTGCGATTGAAGCCGTGCTGGCGGCCAACCCGCACATTTTCAATCACAATCTCGAAACCGTGCGGCGGCTGACGCCGTCGGTGCGCCATCGCGCGACTTACGACCGTTCGTTGAGCGTGCTGCGGAGGGTGAAGGGCAAGCGCGGCGACACGATTTACACCAAGTCCGGCCTGATGCTCGGTTTGGGCGAGGCGGAAGAGGAAGTCATGATGGCGCTGGAAGATTTGCGCCGGGCAGGTTGCGACATTCTCACGCTCGGCCAGTATCTCCAGCCCACGTTGAAACATTTGCCGGTGGTGGAATTTGTTTCACCCGAAAAATTTGAAGAATACGGCCGGCGGGCAGGGGAGCTGGGCTTCGTTCACGTCGCCAGCGGCCCGATGGTGCGGAGTTCGTATCACGCGGACGAATTCAACCTGCCGTCAGCGCATCGGTAAAAATCCACGTCGCATGAAAAGGAAAATGGCGACGCCAATGAGGACGATCCCCACGACAAACGCGATGACGGTAATGGTGGTCGTCATCGTGCGGGCTTGATCCAGCGTTTCAGCGGTTCGTTTTTTTTCCGATTCCCGGAAGGCCTCAAGTTCCTTTTCGAGCGCGCCGATGGCTTCCTCGTTTTTAAGCTGGATGGTCAGCCATTTCTCCCCGGAACGTTTCCATTCCGCGGGCAGGCGCTCGAGGATTTCGGCGTTCGCGGGTTGAAAGCCCCAGCGGACCCAAAACGGCGAATTTTCCTGCGTCCACAACCGAAAGACGCCGTGATGGGCGGCAATGGTCTGGATGCGTTCCCAGAACAATTGCCGCGCGGCATCAGCCGCGGCAAAATCCGTATAACCTTCGCTGTGGAGCAGGGCGTGCTGGCGGATGATTTGAACGCCAATCGCGCCGACGATTTGTCCGTCGGCAGCTTCAATCACCTGGAATTCGGTCAGTCGTTTTTCCAATTCACCCGCCGGCAGGCGCATGGAATGCCAAAGCGACCTGAGGCTTTGAAAATCATCCGTGGTGGCGCGGCGAATGCGAATGGCTGACGGATTCATACCGGTTCACAAATTGACCTGACCCTGACCGAAAGTCAAAACCACTGTAAAAATTGAAACCACTGAAAAAACAGGCGTAGCGGCTTTCGGCAGAAAGCCGGATAATTTAGTTTCCCGAAGAAATGCGGCGGTCCGCCGACACGCCGCTATGATGAGCCGGGGTTTTTCAGAGGCCCCAATTCATCCAGCCGCGCGATTTGCTTTTCCAAAAAATTGTGCCATTTTGGGCGGGATAAAATCTAATTCGAACCATGAATAATGAAACTACCCGGCAATTGTTGAATGCATTGCATTGGCGTTACGCCACGAAAGTTTTTGACGCGGCCAAAAAAATTCCTGCCGATGTCTGGCAAACCCTGGAACAGGCGCTCGTGCTCACACCCAGTTCCTATGGCCTGCAGCCGTATCGTTTTCTCGTCATCAACGACCCCGTCAAACGCGCCGAATTGCTGCCGCATTCGTGGGACCAAAAGCAGGTCGTGGACGCTTCGCACTTTGTCGTGTTCACCGCCCGCACCAATATGACCGGGGCCGACGTGAACAAACTCATCCAACGCACCAGCGACATCCGCAAAATTCCCCCCGAGTCGCTGAACTTTTACCGCGACCTGATGCTCGGCGACATTGTCAACGGTCCGCGCAGCAAAACCGCCCACGAATGGGCGGCGCGCCAGACTTACATCGCCCTCGGCAATTTGATGACCTGCGCCGCCGTGCTGGGCGTGGACGCCTGTCCGATGGAAGGCCTCAGCCCCGCCGAATATGACCGCGTGCTGGGTTTGAACTACAGCGGCTACGCGACGGTGGTGGCCTGCGCGCTGGGTTATCGCGCCGCCAACGACAAATACGCGAGCCTGCCCAAGGTGCGGTATGAGGCAAAAGAACTCATCCAGCAGGTTTGAGAAAAAAGGATTACGATTCGCAAAGCCGAAGAGCGCGGGCAGGGGAGCGGCGAACTGGCATTCATGTATTTGATGGGCTGCGTCATGCTGTTGTTGTCCGATCCGGGACGTTTCTCGTTGGACAAGGCAATGTTTTTGGCAGGGGTGGCAGGACTGGCAGGGCGAAGAAAAAACTGAAACTGGCAGACCTGCCGAGTTCACTTAAAAAAAACATTTCTTTCAATCTTCGACGGCCCGTTGCCGATTTATAAAATTTCTCTTTCTGCCGGGCTTCACTCAATGTTTCAAACGATTCGGTATAAATTCCCTTGTAAGGACGATATGGGACCGAGGATTTAACTCTGCCCGCATTATGTTCGCCTAGACGTTTATCAACATCGTCTGCAACGCCGGTATAGGTTCGCGTTTTGGTCTCGTTAAGAAGAATATAAACGTAATGCATCGTGCCATTCCTAGCGGATCCGCCTTGTCAAAATTTAATTTTGACAAGGCGAGATCTCGCCAAAATTTTTCCTCGAAAAATTTTGGCGGAGAGAGAGGGATTCGAACCCCCGATACGACTCCGCACTGCATATTTAACTATTTCCAAGCAATCCGACACTTTGAAACACGCTTGACATCAGCGAATGTTGCCACTATTGTTGCCACTAGAATTATACGAAAGGCACAATATGGCATCGCTCCGCAAAAAAGACCGCTCGCCGTTCTGGTTCGCGTGCTACACGCTCCCCGATGGCCGTCGCACGCAACGCAGCACCGGCACACCCGACAAGCGCAAGGCTTTGGGCCTCGCCCTCAAATATGAGGATGCCTCCCGCGAAGCTGTCGCCGGTCGCTTCATCGAATCGCGGGCACGGAGAGTTATCGCAGACATCTACGCGCTTGCCAATACCGAAGTGCTTCCCAATTCGTCCACCAGCGCATTTTTGAAAACATGGCTTGACCGTAAATCGCTAGAAGCCGACGACGCCACCCACCAACGCTATACGGGTGTCATAACCCAATTCATCGAACACATCGGACACAAGGCCAACGCCGACATCAAGAAAATCACGCCGACCGATGTTGCTGGTTTCCGCGACGCCGCCGCGCAGCGGCTTGCCGTCAGTTCGGCCAATTTGATGCTGAAAATTCTCCGTTCCGCCTTTGCCGCCGCCCGCCGCGAAGGATTGATGGACGACAACCCCGCCGAGCGCGTGACCATCCTGAAGCAGCGGAAAAACTTTGAACGCCGCCCGTTCACGCTGCCCGAACTGAAGCGGCTCATGGAACTGGCGGATAAAGAATGGCGCGGCATGATTCTTTTCGGCCTTTACACCGGCCAGCGGTTGGGCGACATCGCCACGCTTACGCGGACGAACCTTGACCTCACCAAGCAAGAAATCCGCCTGACCACCGGCAAGACCGGCAGACGGCAGCTTCTGCCGCTCTCCGCGCCGTTGCTTGACTACGTTAAAAAATTGCCCGCCAATGATGCGCCAGACGCGCCGCTTTTTCCGAACGCGCACGCGACGGTGCAGCGGCAAGGCCGCGCTGGAAACTTGAGCAACCAGTTTCATAAACTGCTTGTTGCTGCCGGACTTGCCGAGAAGCGCAGTCACCACAGCACCGGCAAAGGCCGCGATGCTTCGCGCGAACAAAACGAAATCAGTTTTCATTCGCTGCGGCACACGGCTACCACCCTGCTTAAAGCTGCTGGTGTATCGGACGCCATAACGCGGGAGTTCATCGGCCACGACTCGCCCACTGTGTCCAAACAATACACGCATATTCCCACCGACACCTTGCGGCGGGCCGCGAACAAGCTGCCAAACATTCTCAAATGAATGACGAGGCCAGCTTACCGTCGTGACCAGCGCGCTTTCTTGCTTCACTTCACCGGCTTGATGGTCGGCCCTGTTTCCCTCACGACCACGCCGGTTCCGTTCCGCAGAAAGCGCGCTCGTCACGAGCGGCATCTGTTTCAGCCGAATGATCGGCGTGCTTCCGCCTGCGGTTTGGCGACGGACGTTACGCTCCGGCTCCGTTCCTGCGTCTCTGCGCCTGCGCTCCACTTTCCCGTTCGCCAAACCGCAGGCCGAAGCAAGGGCGAGGATTGACCCTCGTTGCAGACTTTTCATTTGCCGACAAAGTGGATAATTTTAATCACAAATGATTTTGGCAATCGGCTCCGATTGCCAAGAGCCAGCAAACCAAGTTGACATGAGAAAGCGAATTGAACCTCTTCAACCGCCCAACAGCTTTCATTTGTCGGCAGCGGATGGCTGGCTTGGGCTGGGCGATTTTTTGGCGGCAAACGAAGAACTGAAAAAAATCACAGCGGAATCAAGGTCACATCCTGATGTGCTGGAAATTCGCTGGCAGATTTACGCAAAAGAAAAGCGATGGGAGGAGTGCGTTGATGTTGCCAAAGTCTTCACCAAACTTGCACCCACCGAATCAAAAGCCTGGTTTCATCTGGCTTATTCAACCCGCCAAGTTAAAGACGGCGGCTTGGAGGCGGCGATTGAAATTTTGAGGCCAAGGGTGGAGAGTTTTCCAAAGAACCCTTACTTTTGCTTCTACCTTGCTTGTTATACGGCCCAATTAAACCGGCTGGTTGAATCAACGCAGTGGTGGGATCAAGCATTGGAGATTGCGCGCAGAAACGGTCAGTTTAATAAAATCCGCCTGATGGCGCTGGATGATCCCGACTTGGAACCGCTGTTGAAAGGAATTGGGAAGTGACTTGAAGCAGTGATGCAGAATAAACAACAAAATCAATCGTTTGTTTATGGCTTTAATTTCATGCAAAGAATGTAATGGATCTGTCAGCACAGAGGCTGTCACCTGTCCGCATTGTGGCGCACCGCAACAGCGACCTGTGCCGCCACCGTTGCCTGTGCCGCCGCAAGAACGAAAGATATATTTGGACAAGGTTGTGGCTGTAACCACGACACGGGTGGTTATCGGAGGAACAACCTATGCGTTGCGAAACATCACGTCAGTCAGCATGACATACACACCGCCAGGGGTTTTGGGGGCAATCCTGCTTCTCTTTGTTGGCATCATCATTTTCTTCATCGGGGAATTTCTTTCATACGGTGGAATCTCTCCAACGGCGATCATCACCTACGCGGCTGCCGGCATCATTGTTTGTGGAACTATCTTTGGAATGTGCAGGGCAAAACCTACGTATCATATCTGTCTTTCGAGCACGGCGGGCGAAATCCAAGTGCTCACTTCCAAAAACAAGGCTTACATTGAAAAGATCGTGGTGAGCATCAATGACGCCATTGCACTCTATAAATAAAGTTGAAGGCAGAGGTGAAGTTTGTCATGCTGGCGCGCGTCAGAAGCAACGTGGGAATTTTATGATTTCAAACGAACGCCCCTCGCCTTTCCACCAGCAGCCGTATCATCAGCACTATGCACCGCAGCCACCGCGTCCATTCGTTCAGGAAGACACGCTTAAATCCGAGCAAATTCAAATTGAGCGCAAGTCGTTTCTCTTGACGCTGAAGGAGAATCCGCGCGGACGGTTCCTGCGTATCTCCGAAGAAGTTGGCGGCAAACGCAATTCAATCATCGTTCCCGCCCCCGGGCTGGAAGATTTCAAAAGGTTGTTGGACGAGATGATCACGTCTTCCAATAAGCTGCCGCCGAAACTTGCACCAACGGCCTAATTGGGTAGAATTAAATAGAGCTATGGCAACAGGAGGTAATCATGCAATCCTGGCAAATAAAAGCACTTGAACTTGAAGAATCCGCATTGAAATACCTGGATGGAATCATTGCCGGTCATCCGCTATACGCCTCGTTCGGTTTTGTCTGTTTATTTATGGCATTGGGCCTCGGCCTGATTTTGCTGCTAATCAGGGGACGAAAAAATCTAAAGGGAAAATCCTATGTCCCGCCAGTCATCATATACATGTCGGAACCGCCGCCGCCACCGCCCGACACGTTCGATCCATTTCCACCGCCGCACCACCATTCGATACCTTACGATGACAATAGTGATGAGTATCAATGACGCCATTGTGAAGTGTTGGCACACTCATTTAACAGATTCGGGAGCGATTGACGGACATAGCCGCAGGAAGACCTGCTTGCCACATTGGCCGACGCTCAAATCGTCGCACCAGAAAACCCGGTCGCCTTCAATAGCTTCAATCTCGCGGATAAACAAGCCGTTGCGATGCAAATAACGGCCACCCACTTTTAGGTCACTTCCTTTAAGATGCGAAAGTGCCGGTGCAGCTAATGTTTTTTCAGACATCGGGATTCTTTGTTGATTTTACCGACAGATAAACCTATGCGCCATCAATCAGAATGTTGCAACCCTTAAAATCAATCATTGCTTGGCGGCTCTAATTCAAAGCTGGTTCTGATTGTGGCGTGGTGGATTTCGTTTCCGTCACCACAATTTCCCGAATCTTCGGCTGGTTTTCAGCAATGAGCGAATGATATTTCTCCGGGAGTTTCATGATGCCAGATAGTTCCAGCCGCCAGACCGCCGTTTCAATGCGCTGCAAAACGTGGCCGGAAATCAAAATTTCATGCGTGGCAAAAACCAGACGCAGTTTTTGTTCCTTACCATCACTGTCCAGATCAGCAAAAACGAATTGATCCAGCGGCAGCACGAGCCAGCGGGTTGCCGTCATTTGAACGCGCAGACAGCGCGCCTGTGAATCAGTGGTGTAACATTCGGGCGCTTTGGTGTTCATGTTTTTGTCCTGGTTGAGAATGACGCCGGGATTGTTTCAATCGGCAAAACGTATCGGCGGCATGTCGGCCAAACCGCAGGAGACAGCCATGCAGCCGGTCCCAAAACGGATTGTGATTGAGCGGACGCAGACCACCGGCAAATTCCAACGCCAGCGGCCTGTGGCCGGAACGCGCCAGATTCTCGCGCAACTGCTCCTTGTCCGGTGTAAAAATGCGGACGCCACGCCGTCCGCGCGAAATGGTGACATACCATTGTTGCGCGTTCGTCGCGGCCTTGATGGTGGAATCGGAAAAGAGAACGTAATCCACCGTCTTGCCCTGTGAACCGTAGGACGTGACGGCGTAGCCGGGAAGAAATTCCCGAAAACTTTTGCCCAGAACACGGCCGTCGGTTAATTCAATGGTTCCATTGGAGTGAACTGATTTGACGGCGACCAATTCGCCGTTGGTGACGCGAGCGCCGGAGGCCAGCTTGCGATTGGCCTTGAGATGCAGTTTATCGCCTTGCGCGACCGGAATTTCGCGCGGCAGGCAAACAGTGATTTTATCCAGCACCTTGTTTGAAACCAAAACATCTTTTCCGTTAATCTCGACAAAGATGCCACATTCACGGATTGCCGTCAGTTTTCCGCGCATCCCCGGTTCGGCTTGCCGCACTTTCTGATTGAACACAATCACCGCGTCTTGCGGATAAAATCTTTTGTCGCGCTTTTGCGCGTTGGTTAAATCTATTTTGTCCAATGCCCGAACGATGACATCATTTGCACCGAGCAATCCCTTTCCTTTAAGGCCATCACGCACCTTTGAATTGACGCGATGCACTTCCGCCCAGGTCTGCGATACCACCACGGCGGAAGCCTTTTCTTCCATGAGCCGAACATACTCATTGGCCAGCTTGTCCGCCTGCTCACCCAAGCCGCAGGAAACCACCGCGCCCATTTTGTCCAGCCGTTCAAACGATTCGGCCAGTTTGCCAGCGGCGGCAACTTCAACGGCCTTGCGATACTGTTTGATCTTGGAACTTTCTTTTTTACTGCGGCCAAGTGCGGGGTCTTGGCGGCGAATCGTGTGAAGTTCGACCGGCTTGACGCCGGAATATCGTTCAATGGCCAGCAGCGCATCCGATGCCTCGACCGCTCCATGCTGGCGCGTGTCGCCCGACAAAATCACCCGCGCTTTTCGCTCCCGCGCCAGCCGGAGCAGTTCAGACATTTGGCGACCACCAATCTGCCCGGCCTCGTCCACGACGATAACCGTGCCTTCGACCAGTTCATGTTTGAGCAAAAAACTTGTCACTGTCGTTGGCGACGGAAAGCCGTCCCGCTCCATGCTGACAACCTGCTGGCGTTGCGGCGCGAGCACAACCACGCTTTTGCCGGATTGCCGGACCTGCTCGACCAGCTCGCCCAGGACAAAACTTTTGCCTGTGCCCGCGCCGCCACGGAATAGCGAAACCGCATTGGTGGAATGCAGCAGCGAATCCAAAGCCAGACGTTGCTCGTCATCCAGTTTTGGATCTGCCGTATAGGAATGTTCCATCAGTGGCCTGCAATTGCTCGTGCCGTCCTTGACGGTCTGGACAATTTCCATTTCCCGCAACAGCACTTCACGCAATGTCACTTCGACAGGACGCTCCGAATTGCGGAGGTAAGGACGCGAGCGCGTGAACTCTTTGAGTTCATCCACGGAGAAGTTTTCCCCGCGTCCCCGTTCCAATGCCTGCTGCCACAATTGACATTCCAGCGCGACCGAGTTGCGGTCAAACAGATGATCCTCAGCCCATTGGACGGACTCACCGACGCTCATTCGGTTGCCAGTGGCTTTTCCCAAACGATTCGGAAGCTCGCGCAAGGCGGCGCGCTCGCTTTCACTCAACTGCACATCCCATAACGCCCGTTGCTCGTCATGGCTCAATTCTTTCTGTTTGCGCGCCCGCTCCGTCGTAGCAGTCAACTCGCGCATGTCCATCAAATCGCCACCCACGCATTCCGGCTTTTCTGCCAGCAACTTTTTAATGGCCTCGTCAATCTGCGTATGCCGCTTGGAAAAGCGTTCACAAATGTCATCCGAAATGCCCTCGATTTGAAAATCCCCACGCGCCCGGTTGTGAATCCCATAACCGAACCCGCGCAGCTTGCGGGCGAGTTCATGGTAATAGACGTTCTCGGCAAATTTCCGCGCCCGGAGGAGTTCATAATTTTGCAGCGCCTTCCAGCGATTTTCGACGGCATCAAACGTCGCGTTGAAGACGATACAATGGGTATGCAAATGCGGGTCCAGGGCGCGGGACGTATCATGCGTGAACGTGGCGGCGACAAAATTGCCGGTGGAGCGGTCACAGTCCGCCTTGCCGATCCGAACCCGCGTTGTGGCAAATGCCTCAAATTCCCTCATCGCCGAACGGACGGCCTGGGCATGGGCTTCCAAAATCCGTTCATCCGCGCCGACCAATGCGGCGACCGAAACCGATTTGGGCGGCGAGAAAGTGAAATCGTAAAAAATCCGGCGATTGGTGGCGTTGCCCCCGGCCTTATCCATCCGCATGGTATTCAGGCGTGGCGTCAATGTGTCGCCCGAAGCCGGATGCAGGTTCTCGCAGAGACGCAGAAAGGCTTCCGCGCCGACTTTGCCAGACAGACCGAGCCGTTCTGCACCCAGGCCGAACCACTGGCCTGTCACCCGCTGCCCTTCATCATAATAATCCCCCACGCAAAGATGTTCCTCAAAGTATTCCTTTGCGTTCTTCAAATTGTATTGCGTCTTGGCCGTGACCATCGGGAATGAGTCTGCCAAAAGGCCGGTTCCATTTTGTTCCAAAATGGAACAAAGCAACCGGCGGAAACTGGTTCACTGGGAGGCATGAAAATGTTTGAAATGCCAACGCCAAAACCTAACGAACAACTTTGGGGAATTTATTTCGCCGACAGGGAATACGCCCGCGAAAATTTTGACCCATTAAGGGGGGTTGTTTCAGCACCAACAAAAAATGCCGCCGAGGAAGCTGCGTTCAAGCTCGGTTTGGGCTGTGCATGGGCGCATCCCCTTCCACCTGAACAAGCCAAACAAATCCGTGAAATGCAGTCACCAGAACCTCCCACCATAACCATGCAGCCGACCACCGCAGAATTACGCACCGCCATCGAAGTTTTGAAGATGCTCGATCAGCGCATCCATGACCATGCCGCTCATTCCGTATCGCAGTTGCCGGACACGGACTTGGGCGACCGATATGCCGTCTTCATATCTGATCGAAGTATTGAACAGACCAGCCACATTGAAAAAGTCTCGATACAGTTAAAAAACTGGCGCGAGGAAATGTTGCAAGCAAGGAAGCAGCAAGTGACGCAATCAGTATGAAAATGAATTTTTTAACAATGCACGCCCTACCCCTTCCAAGGGGAAGGATTCTGCGCTTCGCGCATTGCCCCGCCAATGCGGTGTCAGCCGCCAACAAACACGCGCACATTCGTGCTTCGCATCATGCCAACAAGGTTGCTTCGTCAAGTGCCTCGCCAACTGCTTCGCTTGCCGCCAACCCTGTCGCCCCGCTCATGCTTCGTCACCCATGAACCGAAATGCCATCCCACCCGCAGCGTTGGATCGCTTCCGCGCTGCCGCGTCACAATACACGCATACCGCCAAGTCGCGTGCTTCGCGTCTGTTGACACTCAAGGATGACATAGCCGCGCTTCGCAAACGCGGTATCTCGTATCGCGCCATCGGTGAACTGCTCACCCAAAGCGGCATCCCCGCCTCGGACACCTGCGTCACCAACTTCTGTCATCGTGTTCTGAAAGAAAGGCTCGCTCACAAGTCATCCGCCAAGGGGCGTGCTTCGCGTCATGCCAACCATCCTGCTTCGCCAAAAACCACGCCGGATGCTTCGGCGAAAGCCAAGCTGCCGCCCGCGCCGGCCACAACCCACAAACCCACACCCATGCCAGCCGAAACTTCGGCGTTCGCGTCGCGCGGGCCGCGCATCGCCAAAGTTGAAATGCTGCCACCCGGAGAAACAATATGAACAAACGCCTCGATTTAATTTTTAACGGCAAGGGCGGTGTCGGCAAAAGTTTCTTTGCCGTCAATTTCGTCCAATACCTAAAAGACAAAAACATCAAATTTGTCGCCTGCGACTGCGACAATGAAAATTCCACGTTAAAACGCTTTCATGGCGACGACGTGCAGTTTTTGGATCTGGCCCATCCGCGCGGCCTGGACGCAATGATTCGCGCACTGGAAAAAACCGATCTCGTCGTCGTGGACTGCCGTGCCGCGTCCACCGAGGTATTTTTCAATTATTTCGACGAGATTGCCTTGCAGCCAACGCTCAAAGACCTGTCCGCCGCGCTCACGCTTGTCATGCCCGTCAATCAGGAGTCCGACAGCATTGACCAGCTTAACCGCATCACCGACAAACTAAAAAACGCCTGCGCCTACGTTGTGCTACGAAACACGGTTCACAGCAATGATTTTGCCGTTTTTGACCATTCCGTCATCCGCAAGCGGCTGTTAAAAGAACTCGGCGCGAAGGAAATCACCATGAGCAAATTGCAGCCCTGGCTGGTGGAGGAGTTGAGCCACGACAATCTCACCATCACGCCCGCCGTGGCCGACGGTCATCTGCATTTGCTGGACCGCCAGCGGCTGCAAACGTGGCAGCGCAAATTTTACGCGGAAATCGAATCGGCGGCGGAATTTCTATTGCCCGCAAAACCATGAGCGCACCCGAACAAACAACGCCGCCCGACTTTGACGAGGATTTTTTGCAGGCCATCGCCAAATGGAAGGAGCAGTTCAAAATCAAGGATGATGACCCGATTTTATTATTGCTGGATTTGTTTCGGATTCACCAAAACCATTGGGATGAAATTCGTCACCGGCAAATGCCCTCGCTCGATGAATTTGAAAAAGACATCACGGCTTTGACCGAAGCTACAAAGATTTTGAAGGAACGGGCATTGAAAGAAATTCAGGCGGTGGAGTTGCCAACTGCCATTTACTCCGTCATCGCCGCCGTCATCGCCGGTTTTCTCATCGGAAAATTCTTATGAAACTCGATTTCATCCCGTTCCCCCCGGTTCATCTTCCGGCCATGTCCCAATCGTTGCGCGCTTTTGGAATCGGATATGCCATTTTACTGCTCATTATTGCCGCGCGGCTGCTGCTGCTACGCAATCGCCATGTCGCCCGACTTGGCGGTCTGACTTGGAAACGCAGTCAATTCACGCGCGGCTGGCTTATCACCGGCGACACCGGCTCCGGCAAAACATCTTCCGGCATCAACCAACTGGCGCATCAGGCATTTCAAAATGAGAAAAAATGGGGCGGCCTGTGCATTGACGAAAAGGGCGTCTATTGGGAAACGCTTTCGGCAATGGCGCGGCATTACGAACGCGAAACCGATTTGATTCATTTGCAAATTCAAGGTGACGGCCAGGCCGGACAAGCCTTGCATCGGTTCAATCTTACCGGCGACCGCAGCATCCCGTTCACAACGTATGCAAAATTCGTGGTGGACACTGCCACCAGTCTCGGCCAGGGCGGGGATAAGGGCTTTTTCAAGAATCAGGCGCAGACTCACATTGCGTATGCGTTGGAATTGCTTGCCGAATTGTCACGGCCAGTAACGCTATCCGGCGCGTTGGATGTGCTTTCCAGCAAGCCAAAGCTGGACGAGGAATTGGAGTTTCTGAACAAACTGCCTTTGCAGACACCACGCCGCTTTGCCCTGAATTTCCATTTCAAGCATCGTTTTCTCGACCAGCCGGCAGAGCAGCTTGGCGGCGTCCGTGAAACCATTGGCAATTATCTGCAATACTTCCTGACGCCTGAAGTCGCGGAAATCTTCTGCGTGGAAACAAGCACGTTCGATTTTTCGGAAATTGATAAGGGCAAAATCATCCTCGTTACCATGCCGCAGAAATTTCAGACCGAGCGGCGTTATGTGAACACGTTTTTGAAATTGCTCTTTTACAATCACGCCTTGCGCCGGTTCGACCAGCCCAAAAGCCAGCGCGGGAAAAATAATCTGCTCATCCTGTGGGCGGACGAGGCGCAGCGGTTTATGACCGCCAGCGAGGACGGCACGAGCGATTACAACTGCGTGGACGTGATCCGCGAGGCGGGCGCCACCATCGTTGCCGCCGCGCAGTCCACGACATCGCTCATCCCGCCTTTGGGAAACGACAAGTCCAAAGTGCTGACGTTGAATCTTCGCAACCGGATGATATTTCGTTCCGCCGATGAAGCCGACGCGGTTCAAGCTGCGGATTTTCTCGGCAAAAAGCGCGTCATCAAACGCTCCTGGGGTTCAAGCGCCGGAAGACGGAACGTAAATTATTCCGAGGCCGAGGAACACAAAATCAAACCGTATCAGCTTCGCACGCTCCGCGACCATGAATGTGTGCTGGTCCATTGTGAAAAGGGATTTCGTCGTTTGACCCTGCCGCCGCTGGAAGCCAATGGGCAAGTCGCTAAATGGTTCTCCTTGTGGCGAAAATTATTCTGAATCAACCTACCAATGAAAACACAAAAGGAAATCCTCAAATGGTTGCAGGCCAACCTTGGAAAACACAGCACGGCACCCCTGACCAGCACTGATTGTTACGCGCTTGTGACCAGCGTGAACCTTTGCAGTCTCATCGGTTACTCATCTGCGCCGCCAGAGCTTTTCCTTGCCTATCGTGCCATCGTCCGACAAATGCAACGGCATACGAGGGGATTAGCCTATCATGCCATCGCTTGTGAGTTGGACTGGCCTCATCGTGACATGATTTGGGATTTGGCAAGGCTTGAAGATGAGGACAAGCCAAAATGTAAATGCGCGTTTGAGCAATAAGGCGGATGCACTCGTCATCAGGAATGATTCCTTTGAAAAAATCAATTTTGACTTGGCCAATCTTTACGAGCGCCGATATGCAAAGACAAACCGGCATCGGCGAGGCGGGACAAGCTCTCCATCACTTCTTCGTAGTTGTCTCCAATCACCCACGGATAAGCAATCATTACCCGCGAAACCCCGTTCGCTTTAGCTTCCATGCAAAGCCGAATGAAACCCGCAAACTTCTTTTCGTAATTCGGCGGCGTCTTCATCGTTTTTGGAAAATTAGCCGCTATTTTTTTGCCGCTTTAACTCTTGCCCACCGCGCTTTTGCCGCAGCAGCGATTCTGGCTCTGCCCGCCGCACTCATCTTGTGCCGTTTCTTTGGAACAGCGACGGACACAGGCTTGGATGAAGAACCCAAAATACGCTCAAGCTCTTTTCCAAGTGATTGGATTTTGTCTTTGATGTTGGCGGCGCGACGTAGTTGTTTGGCTGACAGGCTGGCAATGGATGCACTCATGGCGCCAGTTAGAAACTTTTGGCCCCAAAAGTCAACCATCGGTTGGCGGAGGTTTATTCTATGAATGTCTCGGCTCGCACTAACCACTCATGTTCCAAAGCGCGAAGCGCCATAGCCGTCAGTATCGGCAATAAAAAATCTTAAACTATTTTTCGCCTTGAAAACATTGAATGAAAACGGTGTTGAAGTTGAAAATCAGCCGAGTCGCCCCGCGTAAAATCAGCGTGCTTTTGTGTCAAGTGGCGGTGGCAACAGTGATTCCGTTCAATGTTTCCAAGGCTTCAGTCGCCAAATTTTCAATTCAGCAAAAATGCGCCTGATAAAATAGTGGTGTCGTTGAATGAATCAGCGACGTAACCGAAAAAGCAAATTATGGAAACAAATGAAATGACGGACACGCTCAAAAGCATCAACACCACTCCGCACCTTTGCCGGAGCAAGGTGAAACAAACCGCGCTGGAAATTGCCGCCGCGATCCGGCCAGCCAACAAGTTCAGCCGGGTTGGTATGAGTTTCGTTGAACGCATCGAAGCGAAAGTCCGTGCCGCCATCCGCGAGGAAGTCAGGATTCATCCCAGCAAGGGCAAAACGCTTTTATGATGCGACCACGAGGAAAACAGCATTGATGTTCAAATTTGCGGCGTTGATTTTTCCGTGTTCAGCCGCCTGCTTTGGGCGCTTCCGGTCAAAGCTCGCTGACAATATCGCGCAGGTGAACTTTTAACGCCCTCGCAATCCGCAGGAGGACATCCACCGTCGGCACCCGGTAGCCACGCTCAATTTGTCCCATATAGACCGGATTAATGTCTATCCGCTCGGCCAGTTTTTCCTGGGTCAAACCAGCTTGCTTGCGGTATTTACGAATACCTTCACCCAATAGTTTGCGATCTTTTTTGGTGACCATTCTTGGCCAGAAAGCCAAGCAGGGAGTGGGCAAAGCGCACAGATTCTATTAGCTATCATTTTTATTCTTGCATTTTGCCATAAAAAATTTAGAAACATAGCGGAATGAATCAGAAGGTAATGGCGACAGGGGAATGTGCCAGGATCGCTGCACACTTTCCTTTTACAGCGGTTCGCGGTTCGCGGTGCTCACAGTTCGTCAACCAGATCACGCACCCGAATGCCAAGGGCCTTGGCAATTCGCATAAGGGCATGAACACTGGCCGATTCCTCACCGCGTTCCAATTCGCCAATGTAAACCGGATGCAAGTCAGCTTTTTCCGCCAGTCTTTCCTGACTCATTTTGGCGCGCTTTCTGAATCGGCGAATAGCTTCGCCGATGATTTTCGGATGTCGCAACGTTTTAGCCACGCCCTTTCAGGCAAGCAGGAAGCAGGCGCAAACGACACAGTGAATAGCCCTTTATTTTGTTCTTGCAGTTTTTCTACAACAGGTTTAGAAATAGACGACAATCTTGAAAAGCTAGTTGGATAAACTGGTGATTATGCGGGAGTGGTTTATGGCAGATAAGGTAAAAATTCTGGTGATCGAAGATGAGCCGGGCATTTCGTTGATGATGGCGTATTTGCTCAGTGCGGCCGGGTGCGAAGTGCAAACCGCATGGAATGCGGAACGGGGAATAAAGCTGGCTCAGACCCTGGAATTCGATTTGATCACGCTGGATATGAACATGCCAGGTGGCTTTGAAATTTGCAGTTCGTTAAAGGAAAATCCTTTTTTTCAAACTCCCATCGCTTTTGTTTCCACCAAATTTTGTGAGGGCGGCATTCAGCGGGGTCGTGATCTTGGCGTGGCGGATTTCATTAAGAAACCATTTGTGGCATCCGATTTTGTCCCGCGCATTCTTTCCCTCGTTGGAGAAAGCGTAATGGCATGACAAATCTATTCCAACAATTTGATTGGGGAGCGCTGTTTTTGGAAAAGCGCACGCGAACTGCTTTGGCGGGAATTCAACTGCCTTTCTTTGGCAAACGCTTTTTGGCAGCGGCCAGACGTTCACGCGCAATTTCCAAATCATCGTTGCCATCGCAAAATTCAATGAGCAGTTTAGCCAAGGCAATCAGATGTTCCACTTGGAAACTCAACGGGCGACGGCGGCGGCGGCACATGGCTTCCAATTCCGTACGCTGTTCTTCGGACATGCGGATGTTGAACTGGAGTGTTTTTTTCGCCACACCCGAAGCGTGCCAGATGGGAATTTTGAACTCATGGCGAAATATGATTGACAACGGGATACATTGCTATGATAAATCCCGGAGATATGTTTCTCCAAAGTCACAGAAAATATCTCGACTGAACGGGGACTCATGCCGCAAGATTTTAAGGCCAGATGAATTGGGCGCACTCAGCCAAGCTGCGGGGGCAAAAGGGGGGCAACTTCCAAAAGGTAAACTCTATGAAAACTGTTAATCACATTAAATTGAACTGTCATTTACTAAGACTAATAGCCCTCATAATTCTCCTCTGCTCTCTGGCGGGGGCGGCTTATGCCCAGGTTCCTTCGCCTGGCGGAAAATACGGCCCCACCAATACGCCGCTGGATTCATGGTCTTTCAATGACCATTCAAATTGGATGAGCGATTCGGGATACTTACCAATATCATTCACCAATCTTAATTTCGTCATGATTGGCAACGGCAAATCGCTGATGGTGGACACCAATGTTCCGGCCTGGTTGCAATACAACGTCTATGAAAATGATGGAACCACGAACCTGACGGTTGATTCAGGCTCCGTAACTTTCTGGTTCGCGCCATCATCATGGTCGAGTACGAATGCGGGTGGAACGGGGCCGGGCGAATGGGGACGCCTGTTTGAAGTTGGAGGCTACACGTCCGATTCCAGTTACGGCCTTTGGAGCATCTATGTTGATGATGGCGGCAACAACATCTATTTCTCGGCACAGACCAATGACTTATCGAGCAGCCTCACTACCTACCTTTCCGCCCCGATCTCTTGGACTACAAATTTTTTCCACTTTCTTGCCCTGACCTACTCCTCAACACAGACGGTACTTTACATTGACGGGGTGCAGATAACCAATGGCCCCGGCGTTACGGTTTATCCTGGCCCCGAGGTTCTTACCAACGGGTTTTACTTGGGAAGCGATTCCAACGGAGTATTGGAAGCCCGCGGGTTTTATAATACAGTGGCAACCTACAACTATCCGCTCAATTCCAATGATGTTCAGACCATCTTCAATTGGGAATTCACCGCTTACCAGATCAGTCCGTGGAACATGGCGATGTTCATTTCTTCCGCGCCGTCCAGTCCGTCCTCTCTGCCAAGCACCTATGACATCATCACCGGAATGGGCTTTCTGCAACTGGTGGGTTCAGTCACGCCCAATTACAGCACCAACGCGAACGTCGTTTGGCTTACCAATCTCACGTCAACAGTGGGAATCAACGGCACCAACCTCGTAACGTTCACGATACAGGGTGGATTACCGGGATATTATTACGATGTGTTCGCTACCGGGGCATTGCAGCCGATTGCGAACGCCGTCTGGTATTGGATGGGACGAGGAAATTCTGCCAATACCTATACTCTGCCTATCGTCAGTCAAGATGCCTTTCTGATGCTAGGAACTCCGCAAGACTCTGATGGTGATGGACTTACAGATGCTTACGAAAATTTAATTTCCAAGACAAATCCCTACAATGCCGACACGGACGGCGACGGCATTTCCGATTCAGACGAGATATTGAACGGCACCAACCCTTTGATTTCCAACACCGGCTGGAAACTGGACACGGACAATGACGGTCTGCCGGACAATTACGAAACCCAAGTCGGATTGAACCCCAATTCAGCCGAAGCTGCACCGAGCTTGCCGACATTCAGCGCGAACCCAATTCAGTAATCAGAATCGAAAAACCGACAGGAATTTTATGGAAATTATGAAAAAAATCAAACGTTTTTCAGTCGCGTTTATTATCCTATGGACGACCTTGGAGAACTGCCCGGCTCAGATAGGAAATACTGGCACCAGCGGCGGCCCGAATTCCGCCGCCGACCAGCAAGTTCAAGCCGCCGACCTGTTGGGCAAGAGGGGGCAACAAAAGGTGGATTTGTTCACGGGCAGTTTCGGTTATTCGATTCCCATCGCGTGCGCGCCCGCGCGGAATGGTTCGGAACCGAATCTGGCTTTGGGGTATTCTTCGGCGGAAGAAAACGGCTGGTGCGGCATGGGTTGGAAGCTGGAGATTGGCTCCATTGAGCGCAATACGCGGGATGGCATTCCCATCGCGTATTCGACCGGCGCGACCCCGGCTCCGTTGACTCAATATGACAACAGCAAAGGATTCATGCTTAATCTGTTGGGCAAAGGGTATAAATTGTTTTCGGTGGCAACCAATGGAGCACTCGTCGAATATCGGGCGGAGGTGGATACCGAATTTTTGCGGTGCTTTTGCGATACGAACCACAACAATTGGACGGTCTATGACAAGAGCGGCACTGCCTATTACTTCGGCGAGAGCACCGGCTCCCGCATGACCAACCCCAAGTCGGGTTGGGGAACCAATTACACAGCCACATTTCATTGGGCGCTGGACCAGATCGTCACCGCCACCGGGGACTGGACCACAATTGCCTATACCAACTACACCAGCCCCTTTACCGGCCTGCCGGAAAGAACCCTTTATCCCGCTCAAATTGCCTACAACGGCCACACCAATGTTAACAGCTATGCAGCCAATGCTGTCGGACCGGACAAAATCATCTTTCAAACTGAGGTTCGGACCAACGATTGGCACTTTTCCTATCGGTCGGGTTTCCGTGCCGAGCAAGACCGGCGATTAACCAACATTTTATGTCAGGCCGGATCACAATACGTCTGGAGCTATAAACTCAAGTATGGAATTTCCCCGGCAACCGCCCGCTCTCTGCTGACGAATATGGTCGTTTATGGTTTCGATGCGAGTAGCAACGCCACCGCATTTTTAACCAACACATTCGCTTATCAGGCAAACCCCAACGGCATATCGTTTGGTTCCACCATTATGTGGACCAACATGATTTTGAACACGCCCGGCACCAGTTCGGGTTCTTATGAGCCGGAGGTGGCGGAAGTTGATGATAGAGGTGGATTTAGTTACACGGTTGCCGATCTGATGGACATAGACGGGGATGGCTTGCCCGACCGGGTGAGTTATGACAACTCAACTTCACCGCGCCGGTATCAGGTGCAAAAAAATCTAGGGATGCAGGGCGCCAGCGGTTCATTCGGCTCGCGTTATGCCTTTGGCCCCACCTCCACCGGCCCCGGTTCGCCCAGCAGTTCCAATCCCATTCCCGATGGCAGCGACTATGACGAACTAAACACTCCCTACGGGCGCATTCGGGACATCAACGGGGATGGTTTACCCGACCGGGTGATGGACTATTGGGCTGCCATGAATTCAGTATTCAACACCCCGCCTTACACGCCCTTTACCAATTATGAAGTTCAGGTGAATACGGGACAGGGATTTTCCGGGGTGACGGCCTGGCCGGTGTCAACCGGGCCGCTGGCGATGAGCGACGTCAATTCAAGCTTTTATTTTTGCGTGGAATCCGGCGGACCGAACGTGGGGTTGTTCGACATCAATGGCGATGGAATGCCCGACCGGGTGATGTCGGGCTGGTACACTCAAGGGGCGATGACCAATTTCATGGTGCAGTTCAACACTGGCACCAATTTCACTCAGCCAAAGATATTTGGTCCCTACCGCAGTCAGAATTGGAATAATTACCCAGGAGGGCAGATTGCAAATTATCCGCCCTACTATTGGGCGGGCATAGAAGCTCCAGAATCCCACATGATTGACATTAATGGCGATGGTTTGCCGGATCATATCATGTGGCCGATGAATCCAAGCAATGTGGGGGCTGAATTGCCTCATCCAGCTTCTTTCTTCGCCACGGAATATAACGATGGCTATTCCTTTGAATCCACCAATTCGTCCACCAGCGTCCCCGGTGCTGCCGACCAATGGCCGGGAGTCGTCGCCCAGGCGAATAACGGCATGATTACTTATGGCACGACCACTTTTTATTCTGATGCCATTTGGGATTTGCCGTTTGCGGGTTTGTATGATCTTAACGGCGACGGACTGCCGGATCGCGTCGTGCTTGATCAAACCTCCTTGAACACCTCAACCACAAGGTGGTTTGTTTATTTGAATAACGGCCACGGCTTCAATACCACGCCCATTACTGTGACCAACATCGAGAACCAAGGCCATTATAGCACGAGCACTGATGCTCCCTGGTGGAGTCCGCAAGGTTCCGTGGATGGCTACGGCAACGTAACCACTTTGATTGATATAGACGGTGACGGGTTGCTGGACCGGGTGATGGCGGTATATTTTAACGGCACCCCCACAGCTAATTATTTTCTGGTTCAATTGAACAACGGGCCATTCCCGGATTTGTTGACCAATATCAACAATGGTGTCGGCGGCAATCTCGGCGTCACCTACAACTCGACTGCTGACTACGATAATCGGGTGGACCCCACCAATCCCAATTCCGTCAGTCACATGCCCTTTCCGCATCAGATAACGGCGGCAGTGACCGCATCCGATGGCATCAATCTGGCGCAAGCGACGACCTACGGCTACGCGGGCGGCTTCTTTGACGGGGTTCGCCGCGAGTTGCACGGGTTCGCCGTGGTTAGTGTCACCGATCCCACCTCGCGCACGACCATAAATTATTTCCACACGGGAGGCGGCAGAAACTATTCAGGTTTGGGAGAATATCAGGACACCAATTCCGTGGCGGGCAACTTCGCCAAATCGGGAATGGCCTACCGGGTTGAAACCTACGGGAATGACAATAAACTCTACCATGTCAAGGTCAATCAGGTTGACCAGACCAGTTTGGGCAATGGCCGTTATTTCCCGTTTACGACGCTGACCTTTGACTGCGATTATCCCGGAAATGGCACGCCCAAAGTCACGGCCACAGACTTTGCTTACGATACAACCACCGGCAATGTGACCAATAAAGTCGAATACGGTTTGGTGAATAGTTTCAATCCGACCAATGTTGGCAGTTTTTCCTTCTCGGATGCGGATGGCACGGACACAAAATTCCATAAAACTCACTACGCAACACTCAGCACTAACAGTTATATCCTCGACCACGAGGACGATGTCACCCTCACGGATACAAACAACAATGTGATTCAGGAAACGAAATATACATATGACCAGTCCAGTGGCGCGATTGCTACAAAGCTGACAATGATTTCATCCGGTTACTATGCCACCAACAGTTATGGCAATTATACTTCGTATGGAATGGTCGGCACGACCACGGACCCTGTCGGTGTCTCGACCTCCATTGCCTACGATTCCACTTACAATACTTATCCGGCAACGAAAACAACCGGGGGCTTCCAGACCACGACCAGTTACGATGCGCGTTCGGGCGCGCTTGTATCTTCCACCGACCCAACGGGTATCACCATCAGCAATAGTTTTGACATTTTCCTGCGTCCGACTGAAACGGACAAAATTCCCGTTGGCGGCGGCTCATCCATCTGGACGAAAAAGTTTGGCTATCCGGCCACGTTGAAATCCATCGCCTCCGGTATGGCGACGAATTACACCGATACGGTGATTAATGACGGTGTCGGCGGGTACACCAATCGAACCTACATTGATGGATTTGGGCGAACCGTCCAGTCGCGCAACCAGGGTGAAAACGGAAATTACCGGGTGGTATCAACCGCCTATGACGGGCGCGGCAAAGTCCTCCTGACCACTTGGCCAATTTTTGATACTGCCATCGGTTTCAAAAAACCATCAGGCAATCCGATGGCCACATGGATTGGTTACGATGCCGCCGGGCGCATGGCCACCAATCGCGCTGTCACCGTCACATTCGATTCCAACGGTGCGTTCAGCAGCAAGACCGACAGTGCAGGAGACACAGGCACTTCACCTTTGGCGGCCAAGACTTGGAGCTATGTGAATGGCACCGATCCGTGGTGGGTTATTTTCACGGATGAAGATGGCAAGGTGCGCCGCTACGGTCTGGATGCCTTTGGGCGCACCAATCAGATTCAGGAGGTGGACGGCAGCAGCATCTACACCAACTTATTGAAATATGATCTGGCCAATAACCTGACCAACATCGTCAACGCCAATGGCGAGAACACCTTTTGGGCCTACGACAATGCCGGCAATATGACGGCGATGGCCGACCCCTATCTCGGCCAGTGGAAATATCTGCGGGATTTTGCCGGCCGGATCCGCGTGCAAACGGACGGACGCGGGGATGTCATCAAACTGAATTACGCAAATTCGTCCGGCCAAGATCCATTGGGCCGGATACTGAGCAAGGAAATTTACAGCCTCAATTATTCAAACCAGACGCTCGTTCCAGTTTTCACCAATACCTACGTTTATGACAACAGTGACGACGGCAATTACACGGTGTTTCCGGGGCTGCTCTATAAAACAACCGACAGCGAGGGCTTTGAAAAAAACAGCTATGATTCGCGCGCGCGGCTGGTGAAAACCACGCGCCACTTGAACATCATCAACTTTGACTACACCACCAGCTACACCTACAACGACGGGGACAAAGTCACGTCCACCGCCTATCCAAACTCTGGCCCGGTCATCACCAACTCCTACTTCCACTGCGGCAGCCTCAGTTCGGTGTCTCGCAGCGGCGGCAGCGCCTATTACACGATCAGCGCGGGAAGTTATGATGAATTCGGGCACGCGACTAATTTTTTATATGACAATGGTGTGACCACCAGCCGCAGTTACTATTCCGTGTCCAAACGTTTGAAAAACATCTCGGCAATTTCTAGCGGCTCGATCTTCAGCCGGACTTTCACCTACACGCCCGGCGACGACATCGCTTCCCTCAGCGGCACCGGCCTCACCAACACAATGAGCATGACGTATGATAATCTGCACCGCCTCAAGAGCTACACGGGAACGGGAGGCTTGTCTGGCAATTATGGATACGACGCTGTTGGCACCATCACCAACAACATCGAAGGTGGTGGTTCCAGTTACGGTTACGGCGTCCGGCGGCCACAGGCTGTCAAGAGCGCCTTCGGCTGCACTTATCTTTACGACTTGTGCGGCAACATGATTGTGCGGCGCGCGGGCGCGACCAACTCACAGTCGCTGGTCTATGACGCGCAAAACCGGCTGGTGCGTGTGGCCCAGGCAGGGACGAACTTCATGCTGGTGAAATTCGGCTACGCGGCGGACGACGCGCGCTTATGGAAATGGAACAATCAGACGCCGACCAATCTTCAAGTTTGGATTGGAAATATCTACGAGGAAAAAGGCGGCAAGAAGTTGTTCCATGTTTATGCCGGAGGCCAACTGGTTTGCACGTTTGAAACGAATTCGGTGCTCTATGGTGGAACCGATACGAACAAGGTTGGCTACTATTACCACCAAGACCAACTGACCTCATCCAGTGTATTGAGCGATTCATCGGGCAACCAGACGGAAGTGAACGCCTATTATCCTTTCGGGCGGACGCAGACGGCCAGCCCGCAGGCGGGCTTCCAGGTGTCACGCCGGTTCACCGGGCAGATACTGGATGCGGAAACCGGCCTTTACTATTACAACTTCCGCTATTACGACCCTGAGTTAGGGCGATTCATTCAAGCGGATGATCGAATTCCAGACCTCAGCAATCCGCAAAGCTATAACCGTTACAGCTATTGCCTCAATAACCCGTTACGCTATACTGACCCGGATGGCCACGGTTTCTGGAGCACCGTCGGTTCGTTTTTCAACGCGGAGACATACAAGAGCTCTTACCAGTTGGCAACGATGCACGACTCGTTTGGTTGGAGGTGCGTGGAAATTCCGGTGGCCATTGGGGGCATTGCAATAGCAACGGCAGATAATGTATTAAATGTCGTGTCACTAGGCGGCAAGGGAGCCGCAGAGGGCGCAGGAAAGGAACTGATTAAAGTTGCCGAAGGACTTGGAAAAGAAGAAGGAGAGAAAGTCGGGGCGAAAACAGTTACGAGATATATGGGCACAGAGGAAGCCGAAAAATCTATAAAGACTGGCGAGATACCTAACGTAGGCCGTGACGAGAAGGTGCGCCCTACTCATGTAACTACGGATACTCCCCTTAACAGTGCCAGTGAGGCGCAGAAAACGTATGAACTACCAGTAAAACCCACGCATCGCGCTACCGTGCCCGCCGAGCGGGCAGGCCCATTGGATCCTGTGCCAGGTAGACCGAAAACGAGCGGCGGTGGTTCTCAAAATACCGTTCCGAGACCGATTCCCGTAAAACCGGAAGAAATAACACCACTTGATAAATAATTAAATGAAACCAACACAGACATTGATTATACAGATTGGAGACGAGTCGGGGAAACCTCTCCGTCTCCTTGGGATTTACATAGATGTGGAGTTTTACATAGACGGTCAACATCGCTATGGATTTCGATTCGGCCCCACAGACGACAATGGACGGCTCCGCATTTCATATTCAGATGTTGAAGCAGAGCGAGTCCTAGATGCCAAATTTAATTTGATGGATTACAACACGCCGCTGGATGAATGTGATGACTGTCTAAAAGTAAAAATACCAACGGCCGATGTATTGAGAAAAGCATACAAATGGCAGGCTGAAAGTCTTGCTGGTGGCGCATCTTTAGCGGCGGAGGGGTGGCTTAAATCTGCAAACGCCAAAATTAAAGCAAACGAAATTTCTGTCAAACTGCATGGAACAGAAACAATCGTTTCTGTTCCATGTTCGGTTATTTGACAACAAAGAGAGCCACCTGATTGTTACGCTTTTGGGGCAACTTTTATGAACACGCCGCCAATTGTCGAGCATACACCGCGGAAACCATCAGGCTTTGATTCGGGACTCAGGTGTCTTGCTGCCGTATTCATTTTCACTGTAGTTGTTCGGGTTGTTCTCACATTGGCCAACAAATCAGGTTCCCGTGAAGTGGTTGGCGTCGCGCTCATTGGCGTGTTCTTCGGATTGGTGGCTCTGATCGTCACATCATGCGTTGTCTGGTCGCGTAGGGCCACATCACCACGACCTGCAAGGCGGTGGGCGCTTGCGATTGCGGTTGTATGGGCATCTCTGCAAATCCTCGTTAACTTGCTGATACTTTTTCAGACGTTACAGATGTTGCCTCAAATAACGAGTGAAGCAGATCGGCGGACTGCCATTGAAATAAATCGCAAAACATTTTCCATGTCTTTGCCGGGCAACTGGACCGAGGATACGAAAGACGATACTTACGATCCTGATTCCTTTGTCTTTTTTGATGGCCCAAAATCCGCCCTTTTTACCGTCATCGTCGGTCAGAAATCGGCGGGTTCTTCAGTTGACGCTAGGCTGGATAATCAAAGGGATGTCTTCAAAAAGAAGTTTGCCAATGCAACAATCACCGTCATCACAAAATGGTCGAATGTTGACGGCAAGGGCTTTCAGATGGAAGGGAAGATTCAGGGGACGACCGAAAGCGGGCGCATCACGGTTTTTGGATTTGAGAAGGGTGACAATGTTTGCATTGTCGAGGAGTATGCAACTCCCGGTGACTATAAAATTTATGCCAAGGATTTTGATAAAATCCGGCAGACGTTTCGGCTGCATGATTGACAAATTATTCAGTTTTAATCGGAAATGCGGAAATGATTTCTTGAGGGGAGAACGATGATGCTAACAGATTAAAAAACAAAATTGTGAAACAAATAATTCTTTTATTTTTATCACTGCTTGGATTGCAGGAAATGGTGCAGGCACAAGGGCAATTGCAAATTCCAGACAGTTTGCAATTAAACATCGCCTTCTCCCCGCTTCCAAATTCTCCAGGCACCAATCAGCTTTCCGGCAACGCCGGTTATTTCAAAAACGGTTGGAATTATGATGCCCATGCTCCCGCGACGAATGTGTTTTCTGTGGTAATCAATCTTGGCACGAACCAAGCCACAGCGGGTTGGATTCTCCAAATGGAAAACGATGGGTTCTCGCCGGTAATGCAGCTTACCAACGAAATTTACAACAGCGTTGCCATCCCAATCATCCCCGGCAGCACGGTTGGAACTTCCGGTATCGTGGGGACGTTTCCGGGTTCCGGCGCTGATTTAATTTCGCCCAATTATTATTCACAAAGCTGGCAGCTTACGCCCAACCAAATTCAAAATCTTCAGGCCGGGAAATGGTATGCGGAAGTGGATTATGGCGACGATAAATATATTGGCAATCTGACGCCTGTGCCATCAAGTGTATGGCCACCAAAAGCGGTAATCTCAGTCTCACCAATGACCATATTGCCTACTGGAATAGGTTCGTTTCCGGGACAGATCACAACCTCGGTAGTGGTTGCACCTGACAACAACCAGCCTGCAACTGTGGTGTTTGACGGTTCTGAATCAACTGATCCCTATTATCTTCCGCTGCAATTTCTGTGGCAGGACGGAATCAATTTTTCGGCCACAACAGCAACGACGACCAATGAAATGCAAAGAGGCTCGCATCAAATTTCGCTTGAAGTGAACGACGGCTACAATTCAGACACAGCGTATTTTACATTGGAGGTTGTTTCGCCGGGAGAAGCTGTGACTAAATTGGCCTTGATGGTGCAGCAATCTAATTTGAGCAAAGCGAGGAAATCCTTTTTTGCCTTGATTCTGTCGCAGGCACGAAATTCATTTGACCGCAACAATACTATTTCGGGAGTTAACCAATTAAAAATGTTCCAAAACCAGATTCGCTTGCAAATCATGCGAACTGAAAATGCAGCGGCAAATTGGTTGATTGAGGGTGCTCAAGAAATTATTGACGCCGTTGGAAAACAGCCGAATCGCCATCCTGTTTTTCGTTTTTAACATTCAGAGAAAAGACCAATGAAATTATTTGCTAAAAAGTTGCCTTTCTTCATGCTGTCCGCCGTGCAAAATCAAGCAACGGCATTCACCTTAACGATTGCATTTATTGCGGGCACACTGACATTCACAGCGCGAGCCGATGAGCGGATGTCGCAAGTCCAAACGGCATTGGGTTCAACGACCCTCAGCGGCTTTGTTCGGTCTGGCTTTACACTTTATCCGCCGCCAAACGCTTCCAGCACCCGAAGCAGAATTCTTTGGGGGCAGCATCAATTTGAATTTCCCCGCTTTCAAAATACTGAAAATCCATCTTTAACGCCGCTGCCACCGCCGTTACTTGATGAAAACGCGCTTTTCCAATCTTCATCCTTCGTCCTGGCATTGGTGGATACGCCAGTGCAGCCAGTCGCACCGCCGTTAGCAGCAGATTCATCCACGGTAGGCGCGGCGATGCTGGAAACGATTCACATGAACGAGGCAATCGAGCCTTTACAGCTTCCCATCGCGCCCCCGCCAAATTTTCAAATTCAGCTTAATCAGGCGGGAATACAACCTGTTCCAGAACCTTCCATATTTGTGCTTGGCAGCTTGGCTTTTGGATTGATTGCGTTAACGGGCTTGAATAAAGGCTGGCGAATTGTAAGACAATTGTAATACAATTGGGTGTGTAGCTTGTGAGAACAAAAATTTGTAAAATAAATCGCATTTTGCTCGGAATCGCATAAGTTTAGTGCATAACCAAATGGCAATTAGGTATGGGAAGAATGCGGATTTTGGGCGGACCTTTTGAAACATTAGGTTAATCGTCCATCACGCGGGGATGGACGTTCGGGCGGGCACGCTGAAAACACCAGTTGATTTGCCGACATGCCGAAACTTCGTATAAAACGGTTTTTTTACCGTAACGGCCGCGTCCACGCGGAGGTTAGGGAGGTGGGAGGGGAATTTCACGGTCTGAACCGCACCTGGCACCATAACGGCCAACTGGCCGAGGAATTGCGCTACCGCCACGGTCAGTTACACGGCACCAGCCGCCAATGGAATGAGAAGGGACTGTTGCTCGGTTCTTTCACCATGAACCACGGCACCGGCAGGCAATACTACTGGCATCAAAACGGAAAATTGCGGCTGGAGATAAATTCACTGAACGGCAAATTTTGGGGGCGCAACCGGACTTGGCTGCGAGACGGCACGCTGGTTCAGGAAATTTACTACATTAGCAACGTGGACGTAACCCGCGCCGCCTACTTGAAAGCGGCACGCAGGTATCCTGACTGGCCGCAACACGCAGGGGAACCGGCGGGAAAAGTGGCGCGAGACAACCGCGCCTTGGAACTGCGGCAGCATGAATTGTTCATTGAATCCCTCCTGGAAAAATCCCATGCCGAAGCCAGGCATTGGTTGACCACGGCCAAAAATCCCGATCTCCGTTCGCTCGCAAGGTTTCGCACGGCAAAAGCGGCGCTGCGATTTGTGGAAACGCTATACGCTGCCGGTGCGGAAACCGTCATTGCCACCCTCATTTACGCGGGCAGACGCGGAAAACAATTTGCCGACCGGCTGTTGGTCAAACTACCGAAAGCACCGGCAAAACGGAAATTGCTGCGAAAGATTTGTCAGGAATTGTGTGCCAAGCGAGGCGGCGCATTTTTGCCGGACGAGAAGGACATGGGGGAGAGCCACCTGTTTATACTTCTGGAATAAAGCCGCCGGGACCAACGGGCGGGAACTGACACGGCGGCCTCGCTAATATCGCTCCGGCCCGCCTTCCGTCATTTCCCGCCCGCTCGTCCCTTGTGCAGAATGTTGAAAACGCAGGGGCGTTCGCTTCCGTCAACGCTCGGTGGCGGTGTTCCGTTCCGGCTCCGTTCCTGCGTCTCTGCGCCTGCACTTCACATCCTTCCCCCGACCGCTGACCGAAGCGGCTTCAATTTTCCGTAGTGGAGCCGCCACTTCATCGGCAATCCACCATTCCAACCTATACACCAGGATGCTGCCCGCTTTCGCAGCGATGAAAAGGCGGGGCGATTATATGGCTTGGGCGGAAACGTCAAGGATACTACGGGTCGTGGCTTCCGTTCCTCCTTGACCTTTCCGCCCAAGCCAAAGCCCTGCCTTTAGGTTTTCATCGCGCACACCTGTCGCTGCGCGTGCAAAGAAAACATTAACAATGAAAGAGAAAGGCAAATATATGTTCACTACATCAACACCGTCCGTCCGTCGCGCTGAACTGGCCGACGACCAAATCCGCGTGCTTGCGCCGTCCGTGTTTGCAGCTTCGCCGCTGCCGGACGTGAGCGAGCGTTATGCGTTCGTTCCCACCGGGCAAATCGTTTCGCGGTTGCGTGAATCCGGCTGGTCTCCGGTTCAGGCTTCCGAACAGACCGTGAGGCTCGATAACCGGCGCGGTTTTCAAAAACACCTGCTCCGTTTTCAACGCAACGAGGCGCAGCCTGTCGCCGGTGAATTTTCGCCGGAACTGGTTTTAATCAATTCGCATGACCGTTCCAGCGCGTATCAGTTGCACGCCGGTTTGTTCCGGTTCGTTTGCGGCAACGGCATGATTATCGCCGATGCAACTTTCGAGCGCGTCAGCATCCGGCACAGCGGCTTCACGCCGGATGAAGTGATTGATGCCAGCTTCAAATTGCTGGAACACGTTCCGGCCATCACCGCCCGCGTGGAGGCTTTCAAACAACGTCAGCTCGACAATACCGAGGTTGCCACCTTTGCTGAAGCCGCCTTGCGGTTGCGGTTTGAGGACGCCGCCAAAGCTCCCATCAATCCGCAAAAACTTCTGGACTGTCGCCGCAGTGAAGACGCCGGCAACGATCTTTGGCACGTCTTCAATCGCGTTCAGGAGCATTTGATTCGCGGCGGGCAACGCGACTGGTCGCGCCGCCGTGAGGACGGACACCGTTTCCCACGCACCCGCGCCATTTCCGGCCTCGACCAAAACATCCGCTTGAACCGCGAGCTTTGGAATCTCGCCGAACGGGTTGCCAATCACGAGGCAATCGTTCTGGCCGAGTAGTGAACAACGGGCGTTCCCGTCGCAAGGCAGGGACGCCCAAATTTCTACCACATCAAAATTATGAATATCAAAAAGCACCACATCCGCGAATCCCACGAACGCCAATTCAACGGGGAGGATTATCAACAGGTTGCATACGACATTTGGGCGGGCATCTCCAATGCCACGGAGGACGATTATCTCGCGCTCTGCGCTGGTCCAGACCCCGGATGCGACTGCGGATTTTGCGCCAACGCCAAATGGAGGGACTAAATGAATACTACCACCATAGAATCCGCCCGCATCGTCACCCACTGGCGGAGATTTTCCAGCGGCCTTTGGCGCGTGCCCGAAGGCGACATCGCCGCCGCCTATTGCGCGGACACGTTTCCCAAAATCAGCGTGTTCACGCATGAGGGGCGTTTGTTCACCAACTGCGGCTGCAATTATTCCAAATACCTTGCCGCCGAAGTCAATTGTTACCCGCTCGTCCCGCCCGACGAATATCGCGGCGCGGAGAACGTCCCGTATTCGTATGAGGGGCGCGAAGCGGCCTACAAGGGCAAAGTTTTCAAACTCGGCGCAAAAGTTCTTTTTGTCGCATCCGACCCGACCCTTGAGGAATGGCGGCACTTGTGCCGCGTCCTGTATGCCGATGGCGGATATTTCGCCTCCGGTTGCACCTACACGGAATTTGTCGGCAACCGTTTCGATCCGCAGTCGGAGAACGGCCGCGCCGCGCGGTTCAAGGAACTCACGGAATGCGGCGCACGGGCAATGCCCCGGACGCAGGAGGAAATGCGCGGGTTGCTGGCAGGTGAATCCGCCCCTGAAAACCAACCCCAACAAATTGACTTCGCGTTATGACACCGATTACCAAAACCATCCGGCGCGTGACGCTTGGAACCTACGGTTATGGAAAACACGCCCGCAAATTGGTTGCCGCGTTTGAGCGGGGCGACCTAATCAGCATCCGCGCGTTTGACTGCCGCACCAAAGACACCGCCCGAATCTACGATGTCCTTTGGTGGATGAAGCGCAGCAAGGCCGAAAAAATTCGCATGGAGAAATTGCGCGAACGCAAATCGGCAAAAACGGCGCGACTGGCCACGCGGCGGCAGCGCGCTGCCACGCGGCGGTTGTTCAAAGAACAATGAGACAATCGCGGGATTCATCCACTTGCAACCTGCCACCGGAATTTTTTCCGGCGAGCAGGTGCGCGGCCAGCGCATCGCCGACCTGTTTTTCAACGGCATCGCGCATCGGGCGCGCGCCGAGCTTGGGATGAAAACCCTTTCGCACGAGAAACGGCAAAACGGTTTTATCCAATTCCAGCGTGTGACCGCGTGCGGCAAGGAACTCAATTTCCCGCGACAAAAACTTTTCAGCAATTTCCAACTGGTGTTCGTAGCTCAAGCGACCGAACACCAGTTTTTCCGTGATGCGGGCGAAAATTTCCGGGCGCAACGCCTGCTGCGCGCGGGAAAGGACGTGGCGTTCCAACGTCGCGTCATTGGAATGTTGCAGGGTCATCAATTCTGCCGAGCCGATGTTTGAAGTCAGCCACACATAAAATCCGCTGAAATCCAAAGTCCGCCCCGTCGCCACCGTGATGCGCGCGGCATCCAGCAGTTGCAACATGATGTCCAAAACACGCGGATGCGCCTTTTCCGCTTCGTCAAAAAGCAATGATCCTTCGGCGGCGCGTTCGCGCACCGCGCCCAGGTAGCCAGCTTCCCCAAGCCGCGCACCGAGCAGCAGGCCCAATGATTCCTGCGTTTGAAATTCCGACATATCGAAACGGAAAAGTTTTTCCGCGCCAAAGATTTGACTGGTCAAGACCACGACCGTTTCCGTTTTGCCCACGCCGGTTGGTCCGAGCAGTAGAAAACTGCCACGCGGACGGGCGGGCTTGGTGAGGCTTAATTCGCCGCGCTGCACCACGGAGACCACGCGCGGCAAAACCTGATTCTGGCCGCGAATTTCTTTTCGCAAGACGCCTTCCACTTGGCGGAGGCGTTCGAGTTTTTGGGCGTCGAGTGTCGTTGTATTCATGGCCTTCCATCGTGCCCAAAAGACTTTTTCACTTTGTTCCAAAATGGAACAAAGCGCATTTCAAAAAGTGAAAAGATGGGCGCGTCAATGGGCGGAAGAATCCGCCGCGAAAACAAAAACTTAAAATATGAAAAAACTATTCGTTCAAAAAAAAGTCCGCGCGCGTATGCGCTCCGTGTTCACCGTCGCGGCCTTGCTCGCGCTCAACGTCCTGCCCGCCTTCGCGCAAAGCACGACTTTCAATTCCACCGACTTGAAGACCGGCCTCAGCAACAGCCTGGCCGTCATCATGATGTTCGGCTTCGTTCTCGGCATTTTCGCTGTCATCTACGGCGGTTTTGCCATCCGGCGCGGCGACGTGGATCAGGGCAAGATGTCCATCATCGGCGGAGCGATTATCGCGGCGGCTCCTGCCATCGTCTTCGCCTTCTACAAAATCTTCGGGCTGGATTCCAACAGCGCGGTTGGCGTCGGCAACTTCTAACAAGACGAATCGTTAATTCAAATCCATCCGGCAAAACTAAACATGAGCGCAAAAAACGAATTACGATTGACCGACACCAACGCCGCGTCCGATTCCAAAGGACGCACCTGGGGATTGGAAGGGGGTTTGTTCTGGTGGTTGGTGGCGGGCATCGGCGCGGGCATCACCCTGTTCTTTGTGTTGCTCGTCGTCATTGGTTCGTCGCTCACCGTGTCTTTCCTTGTGGCGCTCGTGCCGGTGCTGATTTGCCTCGCTTACATCTTCGGATTGCGGCAGGGCAAGCCACCCGGTTACGACCGCGACATTTTTGAATATGCCGTGCATGGTCGCGGCTTCAGTCCCGAAGTTCATCGTTCCTGCCCCCATCCACTTCTATGAAATCCGAAAAATCCCATTCCGAACCAAACTGGCTGTCATCGGATAAACCACAATTTAACGGTTCGGTGGAAATCATCCCGCCGCGCCCGGTGTTCATCGAATTTATCACCGCCAAGCAGCTTTGGGGAATTCCATTGCAACAGTTGGCCTATTTCGTCCTGGGTGACAACTCCGAACGAGATGGAAAAAAGACCTCGCCACCCGATTTGCTCGTCTTGGTTTTCAAGACCCGCATTGTCTGCCTCTTTGGCTGGCGGCTGGAATTGATACTCGACCCATTGATGCAAGGGCGAGTGAAGCGCATCCACGCCGAAAAATATCTCGGCACGTTGATGATTGGCGAACCGTGGGTGTCGGAAGTCAGGGTCATTACCGAAATCATCCCCTTGTAATATGGACGCCGACGATCTCAAAACCATTGAAACGCAGCGGCAGGCATTGCTCGGCCAGCTCAACACCGCTGAAGCCGCGTTGCGGACCGGCCTGCATACGCATGGTTTCGGCAGCACCGCCCGCGAACACATGGAGCGGGCGCGGGCGCACATTCAGGAAGCCTACATCGCCATCAACGAAATCAATCGCGCCCGCACCGTGGGACAACTGGTGAACGACTTGATTCGTGTCCAGCAGGTGATGGACGCGGCCACACGCGGAAAATCTCAACGCATCTGATTTATGTTTGAACGCGCACCCAACGGATTTTTCGTGAACGACTTGATTTTGTTCAACTCGCTCCGGCGCGGCGGTTACGTCGCCAAAGGCTTCGTCTTTGAAGCGCCTGACCTCACCAACAGTCCGATTGCCGACCTGAACGAGTTTCAGGAGCAGCTTTGCCTGTTGCTGGCTTCGCTGCACGAAAATCAGCGGCTGCAAATCCAATACTTTTCCGATTCGGACTACAAAGCCGAGTTGCTCCGGTTCCAGCAGGAGACGGAAAAATTTGAAAACACCTGGACGAAGCGTTCGCGCAATGAGCGGTTCGTGCGCTACTGGCAGGCGATGGTCGAACGCAAGCTGCGGCGGCAGCGTGTCATCATTTACATTTCACGACCTTTGGAAAACACGCCCAAGCTGATGAGCGGCGATGCCGCGCTCCGCCAGTATTACCTGACGATCCTCGACCAGTTGCGGGGCGAGTTTGAGCACGCCCACCAACTGTTAATGGACATCTTCGCCAGCACCGGCACGCGCATATTGCCCATGACGGATGTTGACCATTTCAAACACTACAAAACTTTTCTTAATCCATCATTGGCCGACCGTTTTGACTTTGACGCCGCCCAGGATTTTTCACCGGAACTTTCGATTCAGGAAAATTGCTGGCACTCGGAAGGCAACGGCCAGAGCGATTTCGGATTTTATCTGGACGGCCATTATCACTCCGTCATTGCGCTCACCCGCTGGCCGCGCACCACCTATCCCGGCATCATCCAACGGCTCACCAATCTCCGGCTGTTGGATTTCGCCATCACGGTCAACATTGACCCGCTGCCCATCACGCAGGAAATCAACAAAGAGGAAAAGGAACATGACCGCGTGGCCGGCGACTACGCCAGTGAAAAGAAAATCTCGCTGCTGACCGTGATGGAAAAGAAGCAGCGCAAAATCCACGCGCTGATGCAAGGACAGACCATTCCTTTCAATGCGGTATTTGTCATCCGCGTTTGGGACAAATCAAAAGACGGCTTGAATGCGAAAGCCAGCGCCATCAAGAACGCCATCAACTCGATGAACTCGGCGCAGTATTTTGAATCTAACCTGCCAAGCACTTCCAAGAATATATTTTTCCAGACATGGCCGGGCTGGTTGTGGGGACGGTATGAGCATCGAAAACTTTATTCGGAACACCGATACCTGGCCGATATGCTGCCCGTCACCAGCACGTTCACCGGCCACTTGAAAACCGCCGAGGCCATTTACGACGGCCCAAACAATAATCTGGTTGGCGTCGAGACGTTTTCCGGCTCGAAAGATAATCAGTCGCCGCAGCACGCAGTGTTGCTCGGCATGAGCGGGGCGGGCAAGTCCGTGACCGTCTGCGATCTGCTTTCGCAGACCGAAGGTTATTTCGCCTACACCGTCATCATCGAGGAGGGTTTGAGTTACGGCATCTACACGCAGACCGTCGAGGAAGGCGCACGTCCCATCATCATTCATCCCGACGGCGACCTGACCATCAATTATCTCGATACGAAGGGGCTGCCGCTCACCCCCGACCATCTTTCCGCCGCGACTGCGCTGGTTGCCCGCATGATTGGCACGTCGAGTCAGGAGGACAAACAAATGCTGCGTCAGGCGCAGATCGCCAAATACCTGAATCTGCTTTATGAAGATTCGTTTCAGGACTGGCAGAAAAAGCGGCACGACCAGTTGCTTAACATCGCGCGTCATGCAATGGCCTTGCAAAAATTCCGGCTGGAGAAAATGCCGCCGGGCGCGACGACTTTGGAAACTTTTGCGGACTTCCGCGACCAAGCGAAGCTTGGAACCAATGGGGGAAAGGATGGACAGACATCGTCCGAGGCAGCGACGAACTTCAACGAATGGGGCACTGAATACATCGCCCAATTCCCGGAAGCCGAAGTCCTGCGTTTCCTGAAAGAACCCAAGACCTCGCGCGAAGTCCGCAATCTCGCCTTCGCTTATTTCACGCCGGAGGAGTTTCCCACGCACCGGATGTTGCAGGAATTGATGATGCTCGACCCGGTGGGTTCGGAACGTGACCAGATTATTGAAATTGCCACGCTCATCCTGCCGTGGTGTCGGGACGGCAACTATGGCTGTTTGTTCGACGGCACGAGCAATTTGTCGCTTACCGGCAAGATTGCCCATTTTGAACTCGGCTACATTCCCGAATCCGCCAAGGAGTTGAAAGCAGCGGCGGGCTTCCTCATCACGAATCACGCGCGCAAGCACATCATCACGCTCCCGCGTGCGCTGCGGAAACGCAACGTGTATGAGGAAGTCGCCCGCTTCCTCGACATCCCCGGCGGGCAGGAAATTGTTCAAGAGAGCTACGCACAGCTTCGTAAATTTAATTGCTGGAACATTTCCATCGTCCAGCAGTATGCACGGTTCAAACAGTCGCGCATCCGGTCCGCCGTATTCGGCAACAGCCGCCAATTTTTCATCATGCGCCAGAACGACCGGGCGGATTTGGAGGACATGGCGCAGGACATCGCGTTACCGGAAGTGACCAAACACGCGATTATGAATTATCCATTGCCCGACCATCAATCAGGACAAAAGTATTCGCCGTTCACCTATTTTCACACTGATTCAGGCCGCAACTTGTGCGGCACGGCTCACAACATTTCGTCGCGCGAGATGCTCTATTGCAGTTCGTCCAGCGGCGAGCATTTCGACAAACGCGCCCGCGAACTGCGCCAGAGCGCCAACATCGTCGAGGGCATCATCGCCCACGCCAACCCGCAAAAGGAGGGAGCATGAAAGGATTGCATATCCTGAGTCTCGGCGCGGGCGTCCAATCCACGACCCTTTACCTCATGTTCATGCGCGGTGATCTCACACCGCAGATTGATTACGCCATTTTCGCCGATACCGGCGAGGAACCGACGCCGGTTTATCGGCATCTGGAATGGCTCAAGTCCCTGAATGGCCCGCCCATTCTGGTCCGCTCCGTTGGCAAACTCGGCGAGGATTTGAAATACGGCCGCAATTCCACCGGCCAGCGGTTTGCCAGCATCCCCGCCTATACCACGGATGAACCCGGCTCACCCAAAGGAATGGTTCGCCGACAATGCACCAAGGAATACAAATTGGAAGTCATTGAACAGGCCATTCGTCACGATGTTGTTGGCCTCAAACCGCGTCAATGGTTTCCGCGTGACGAGATTCATGTCCGGCAATATCTCGGCATCAGCTTCGATGAAGCCGGACGCGCGGCGCGTGTGCGTCTTCGCTATGAGGAAATCCCCTGGGCGACGCCCGTGTTTCCGCTCATTGAGCGCCAGATCACCCGCGCCATGTGCCAGCAACGGCTGAAAGCCTTTGGCGTCCCCCATGAAGTGCCGCGCTCGGCCTGCGTGTTTTGTCCCTACCGCTCCAACGACGAATGGCGCTGGCTGCGGGACAACGACCCCGCCGGTTTCCAACGTGCCATTGAAATTGACGTGGCGTTGCGGACGCCGGGCAACATCGTCAACCGGAACCTTGAACAAAAACTTTATGTGCATCGCTCGTGCGTGCCACTGGCCGAGGCATTCATCGAGAAAAAGGAATCGTTCCGGGACCAGACGTTCATGGGCTTTTATCAGGAATGCAACGGCCTGTGCGGAAACTAAAAACAGCAAAATGAACATCACACGCGAAATCAAACGACTGGACACCGGCATACTCGTCGCAAAATTGACGCCGCAAGAGCAGGCGAAAATGGACGAACTCGCCGCCCGGCGTGAACGGTTGGATGCCGCGTTATGGAATGCCAAGCGTGATGCAAAAAAGGCGCGGCAAAATGTGAACCTGCTCAAAAAACAATTAAAAGCCGTCCTTGCCGAACTTTGGCCGCTCCAAAAAATCCGATTTCCTGAACTCTGACACAAAAACAATCACCGTTATGAAAACATCATTGCTTATTCTTCCCCTTGCTTGCGCCGCCTGTTTGTTCACGGGCTGCGCTGCTGTGACCCGAACTGCCACGGATGTTGGCTTGGGCGCGGGCGGCGCGGCCCTCGGCGGCGAACTCACCCATAATAATCCCTACGCCATTGTCGGCGGCGCGGCGGGCGGTGCCTTGCTCGGCGAGGGACTCCACGCCGCTAACGGCAAATTGAACGACGCATCTTATCAGACCGGCTACGACAAAGGCCGAAGTGACGCGGTCAAGCAACAGTATTGGCTCTACGTTTCCATGCAGCAGGCCAAGGCCGGTGACAATGGCCATGTCCGGCTCTACGAAGTGCATTTGCCGGAGCAGGTGATTGACGGCGTGATTTTTCAGCCAACAACTCAATTCATCCGTATTGAGGAGTGAGCCTGCATCCCATTATCCCCCAAAAAACAAACAACCAAAGAAAGGATAACAAACATGAAAAAGTTAATCGCAGTAATCGCAGTCGCCCTGCCGCTGGCGTTCTCCGCCCGCGCGCAGTGGATCGTCTATGACCCGACGGTCAACATCGAACAGATCGTGTCTCAAGCCGAGGACATCGCCAAATACGTCCAAATGATTGACAACCAGGTGCAGCAGATCCAAACGCTCGGCGACCAGTTGAGCGAGTTCAAGAATTATGAATCCCTGTTCGGAAATCCGTCCCAAGTGGTGCTGTCAATGGTTGCACCGCTGGATGCCGACTTGAAAAGTCTTGAGCCGGGGCTGAATCTCGAAAACTTGGTATCCAGCGCCGACGGCAATTATGCCCTGACCTACAATGACAACGGCATCTATGCCACCGTGGGCACCAGCTTCCAGACGCCCCGCGGCCAGACCGTCCAGCGGCCTGCCGACCAATACAAACAGTATGCGGCCATCAACGACACCGCGAACAACTATGTCACGGTTGCCGACAATGCGGCGCAACGCCGCGCGACCATCAAGGATCAAATCGCGCAGACCACCCAGCAACTTCAGAACGCCACGACCGATGCCGAGGTTCAAAAGTTGCACGGAGTGCTGACCAGTCTGAACGCCGACCTTGCCAGCACCGATGACGAGGTGAACCAAGCCGCGTCATCGGCAATGGTGCAGGACATCCAGAACCGGAATGACCAGCAGAAGCAGGTTCAGGCGTTGACTGAACAGCAAAACGCCGAGTTCACAGAGGCCGTCAGCAACTACACGGCGAAATTCCAGTTGCTCAACCAGCCGGTGCAGTTCCCCACGCAATAAACATATAACGCCTGATTCCTATGGCCACGTTCGACAGCATCTTTCCCACGTTCCTCGCCAAATGCGGAGAACTCCACACGCTGCTGTTGAGCGTGGCCTACGCCCTGTTTGTCACCGGCATCATCGTCACCGTGCATCATCAGTTCAGCCACAAAATCCTGCTGCATTTGCTGGTGCGAATCATGGTGCTGACTTCCTTGCTCGTGTTTCTGCCGGTATGGGGCAATCAAATCCAGCAGTTGTTGCAGGATTCAATCCTGTCCGGTCTGGGCGTTGACCCAAGACAGGTCTATGAGCAGTTTGTCCAGTTGCTCATCATCAAACGCGACACCGCCACGCAAACGTCCTGGTGGAATGTCATGTCGCTGCTGCATAACCTCACCACCGACCTCATCATCACTGGCGTCCTTTTCTTGGTTGGCCTGCTCGCCTCGTTTCTGTTGTTTTGGGCTTACATCATTCAGAGCATCATCCTCAATCTCGGCTACGCCCTGTCGCCGTTGCTCATCGGTTTCATGGCCATCCCCGCGCTCAAGCATACCGGCACCCGCTATCTTACCAATCTCGCCGGGGTTTTACTCTGGCCGTTGGGCTGGGCCGTGGCCGCGCTCGTGACGCAGGGCATTCTCGATTTTATGACCGACCCAAGTTTTGAATTCATTGACCCGACTTCCACGCTGCCCGACCTGCAAAAGACCATCGGCGTCGCCGCCGTGGGCTTCTGGATTATATTCAGCACCATTGCCGCGCCCGTCATCATCCAAAAGGTGATTGCCGCTGGCGCGCTGGCAGGCGGCGAACTGCTTTCCGGCGGCGCGCAAACCGCCATGCAGACCGCGACTTCCGCCGTCGGCAGCGCCGTGACCGCCGCGCCGCTCGGCCCCGGCGTGGCCATCGCCGCCGGTGGAGCGGCAGGCGCTTCGACCCTGTTTTCCACTTCCGGCGGCGTCGGCAACGCCGGTTCGCTCGTCAACAGCCTTGCCGGATGGGCGGTGCAGAAAAGCGATCCAACCGGCAACAGGGCCGTTCAGCAGTTGCTCGCGCAATTGCTCCAGCGTTTCGACCAGTTGCCGCCCATTTCACCGGCCAGCCTGCCTCCCAAATTATGAAAACTGAAACTTCCACTTCATCGAAAACCGGCGCGGCACCCGCGCCAAAACATCTTGATTTGACGCGCCTGCTTGTGCTGCGCGACCGGCTGCCGTGGTTCTGGTTTGCGTTCACCGTCGCCGTGTTATTGCTTTCAGCGATTGACCGTTACCACATCGTCTCGCTGTTCAAACAGCGCGAGCGCGTCGTCATCATTGACCCTGCCGGAACTTACTATTTGAGTCCGTTGCTGCAATTCCAAGAGGCGAAGCAACTGCACATCCAGCAGGCGGAACTGGCGACGCTGTGTTTCCTCGAACGTAATCCAAAGGACTTCGACAATCCCGACCTGCTCAAATTGTTGTTCCTCAAGCCTGCGTTCAACAAGGCGCAGGACGAACGCATCAGCGAATCCGTGGAGTTTCGTTCCAAACAGTTGCACCAAAAAGCCGAGATTGGCCGCATTGACATCCTGGCTACGCGCGACAATGAAGTGCTTACCGCCGTCACCGGCCAGATCATCCGTAGCGGCATCTTTCAAGACAAGGCGTTCACCGAGGCGTTTCCGTTCACGCTCCGGCTGCGTCTCATCCGCAACCCCAACATGGCCTTGAACGGACGCTTCCCCACCGCTGTGGGCGACTTCAAATATGAAATCAATCGTTAACCTATTATCGTTCACCGTCACGGTGCTAACCGCCACCGCTGCGCTGGCGCAGCCCATTCAGCAAGTCTGGCTGGACGACCACGTTGCCGTCTCCGTGCCGGTTGCGACCAACCGCGTCACCACCATCAGTTTCCCAAGCCCGATTGATGCCATTGACGGCGCGGGCATCACCGTGGATGGCAAAACACCGGGATTGTTTCAACTAGCTCACGCCAAAGGTTCGGCCTTTCTTTCCGTGCGTGCAATTTTTCCCAAAGCATCCGCCAATCTCAACATCCGGTGGAACGAACACACCTATGTATTTGAGTTGATCGAAAGTAATGCCCCGGTGCTTGCGCTTAACATGGCGGCTTTGCCGACACCGGAGGAAACGGGTGCTGGCCGTGCGCCCGAAGTCAGCCCGTTGAAATTGTTGTCGTTGCTCGACAAAGCCAAAGCCTTTCCGTTGCTCAAAGCGCAGCAGCCGGAAAGCGTGGCCGATGTCGGCTTCACCACCTACGACGGCAAGCCGCTCGTCAGCGATTTCAATGATTATCAAATCCAGATTGAAGCCGCCTTTCGGTTCAACGCCGAGGACACGCTGGTCTTTCGTGTGGCTGTCACCAACGAAACAGACACGCCGCTGATTTATCAGCCGGACAGTTTCAGTCTTCGCACCGGCAACCGGCTCTATCCCCAATCCATCAGCGATGCCAGCGGAACCGTTCCGTCCAAAGGCCGGAGCATCGTCTATTTCGCCGTCACCGGCACGCCGGACGGTGGGCGCAACGACCTGTCTTTGAAAAATCAGTTCACCGTGCTGATGAATCGGCTGTCGGCGCCACCGCCACCGCCACCCGTTGTCACGACCACCAATGCCCCCGTTCATCCCATTCGTTCACCAAGAAACCAGCCATGAAACCGCGCGATTTTCTCAATTTTCTCAAAACCAAAAGCGGCAAGCTCGTCATCTTTGGCGCGTTGTTCGCCGCCGGGCTGGTCATTTTTGGCGTCATTCGGAAACAGCATCCGTCCGCAGAGGACGATGTTTCGACTACCCCCCTTGGCACTAACGCAGTTAGCAAACCCCAGGTGGTGCAGTCCGTCACGCGACAATTTGCGGTGTTCAACCCGCCGCTGCCGAAATCGCCGCCGTCGTCATCGGCTATGGCTTCGGCGACCAATGCCGTCAGCCCTTCGCCTCAACCGATGCCGAATGTTCCCCTGCATCAAACCGAATCGCTCACTCCCATCAGCCTTTTTGCCGACAGCGCGGCGGGCATGGCCCGTCCCAAAAAATTGAGCGCGACCTATGCGCCGTTCGGACGGCTGATCCCCTGTGAGACCGTTATCACCGTGGATTCAGCCTCCATGCAGACGCCAATCGTCGGCCTCGTCACCGAGAACATTTATTACGGCAGCAGGTTGGTTATTCCGGCGGGCACGGAGGTTCACGGCATGGCGCAGACCGACCGGCAACGTGACCGCATCTCCACCAGCACCAGTTGGAAACTGGTCTGGCAGGACGGCGAGGAATTGCAGCTTAAAGCCGTTGCCCTGGACCGCGAGTTTGACAACAACACCAATCAAAGCGGCTGGTCCATCACGGACGGCAGCGCCGGGTTGCGCGGTGAAGTCATCAAGTCCGACAACATGGCCGACATCAAACTTTTTGCCGCCACTTTCCTTTCGGGCGCAGCCAGCGCCCTGACCGAAAAACAGCAGACCGTTTTCGGCCCCATCAACAGCCCCACGCTCAACAATGCTCCGTTTGCCGGCGCGCAGGCCGTGCTGCAAACCTACGCGCAGCAGATTTTGGACTCAATTCAAAAGAACGGATTCTACGTTCGCGTGCCTTCGGGCAAACAGTTTTACCTCTATGTCCTGCAAACCATTGACCGTGCCGACGCCACCTTCGGCGGCGCGGGCTTGGTTGAAGAAACGGACGTGCAACCAGCAACCCCCGCCAAACGATGAAAATACTCCAATTCATTCCCTTGATGTTCCTGACCGCGTGTTCGACCGCGCCCAAGCTCGCGTTGCGCCCGCAATCGCCGCCGCCAGCGGTGGATAATTCCACCGTGCGCTATCCCGAAGTCGTTCGTGCTTATCACATCGGACGCTACGCCGATCCAAACGATGACCTGGTGATGCACGAGCAGCACGTCGTCTATCGCGTCGAGGAAAACACCCGGTGGGATTATCGCCCGGCCAGCGCCGGAGGCGATGTCTTTTTCCCCGCCGTGCCGTCGCCGCGCGATGCGGCGTTCAGTCCGTTGCCCGTCAACGACGCGGTGCTGGCCGAAATCAACGCCCAAAAGCTGGCGACCGTTCAAATCATGGTGCAGACCCGAACCCTGTCCTCGGCGCTGGCGCAGTTTCAAGCCGCGTTGCGGCAGACCAAAACCAATTTGCAGGAAACGGCCGTGCTGCGTGCAGCGGTGTTCGAGATGAAAAAGCGGCTGGACACGCTTGAAACCGCGCAGGAGCAAACACCGCAGCCGCTGCCGCCGCCCAATTCCGCGACCAACGAACCTTCGGATTCGTTGAGTCCCTGAAGACACTTTGCCGGTGTTAATCGCGCCGACAATTCAACAAACAAAACATAAATAAAAAATAAATCATTATGAGCACAACAAGAACCAGAACACCTCCGGCCAACGGCGCTGCTGCCGCTGGAGCACCCGCACCCAACGAAACCCGCTATCAGCGAACCAATCCTGAAGCCGAAGCCAAAATTAACGATTGGATTAAAAACAACGAGAAGAATTGGAATTATATCCAGGCCATGCCGCGTGACCGGCTGGAGCGCACCGTCGTCTTGAACGAAGTCCGGCAGGTGGAGCGGCGACAGTATGTTGATACCGGCGTGCTGCAAAACATCAAAAACAATCCCGACCTGAAGGCAGCTTATGACGTTCTCTTGAAGGACGTGCCCGAAGACAAACGCGATGAAGCCATCGTCAGCATGGAACGCGAAAAATGGCTGAACAAGAAAACTCAATCGCAGCCGCAAACTCAGACCCAAACCAGAAGGGAAGGGGTCAGGGTTTGACTGTCTTCCAAGGTCTGGTCTGGCTTCGGTTGCGGAGTCCAGACCGGCCTTATCAGGCAGGATGGATTAGTTTTCTGTGACGAAAAGAGGCATAAACTCATGGGCATTAAAGTTGCTTACAATGACTTGTTGGCCGTCTTGCGGCGTCTTTATGCACAATGTTGTTCAGCATGGCGTGCGCCGTGGCAAGTTTCTGGACACTTTTATTCAGGGACAAAAGAATTTTCGTTGCCTTCATCTCTGCTTTTCTTCCGCACTCAAATTCATTCTGGAATGCCTTCCACCGGCCTTTCGCCGTCGAAGCAAACCGCGCGGAGGTTAAGGAGGGCAATGGGATGCAGCGACAGAATCTCACTGGCCGACAAGTGGCCTATTGGCGCTGTCAGAAGAAGTGGACACAGACAACTCTGGCAGCGCGCCTCCAATGCCTGGGATATGGCATCAGCCGGGAAATGCTCGCCAAAATTGAACTTGGCTTGCGTGGAGTGGAAGATAACTGGCTCGACGCCTTCCAAAAGGTTTTTAACCTTCCCATCATCAGGTTTTTCCCGCAGGAGATTCAAGATTTCGATGCGAAGCTTGCGTCCAATCCCGCTCCGCCAAAGAAACCCCGGCGCAAATGCCAACAAAAGTTGACAAACCGGCCCAAGCGGGTTTAGAAAATCAGTTGGAACTTTTCAGTCTCAACCGACGTTATGAATATACTGACCCAATACGGAATGATGGCCGAGAAACATTGGCGCGAACATTGTCCGAACCTGGTGCGCGAACTGGAGGCCAGAGGCCAGTTGCAGACGATGCTGGCCGACGCGGAACGGAAAACGAAGGACGAAATGGCCACGCTCCGGCTCGACCTGATGAAGCAGGGCAAGACCGCCGACCAAGCCCACCGGCAGGCGTGGGAAATGGTGCGGGAGAGATACATCCTGTTACCACCGGAAACGGCAGCAGAAGCAGCCTGACCGAAGATTCTCCCAAAAATCTTAACAACTATCGCATCACCGACGACGACCGCCTGGGCGCGGGCGGGCCGAAGCAGAAATTTCAGCAGAATCTCCGCACCATTCAGCTTGTTGGCAAACTGGAAAGCGAGGGCCGTCCGGCCACGCCGGACGAAAAGGCGGCGCTGATTAAATACGTCGGTTGGGGCGCAATGCCCCAGGTCTTCGACGCCAAAAACAAGGAATGGGCGAATGAGCGAAAGGCGCTCCGGGCAGAATTGGCCGGTGAACAGTATGAGCAAATCCGTTCGACCACGCTCAATGCCCATTACACCGCACCCGTCGTCATCCGCGCCATGTATCAGGCGGCGCAGCGGTTTGGTTTTCAGGGCGGATCTGTTTTGGAACCCGCCTGCGGCATCGGCCATTTCATCGGCCTCATGCCGGAGGAAATGGCGCGGCGTTCTTCCATTACCGGCGTTGAAATTGATCCACTGACGGCGCGCATTGCCGAAGCCCTTTATCCCGACGCTGAATTTCGCGCCGAACCGTTTGAAAAATGCAAAATTCTGGACGGTTCCTTCGACCTGGCTCTTTCCAATGTCCCCTTTGGCGATTACCGCGTCCACGATCCGCGTTGGAACAAATACAAGTTTCCCATTCACGATTATTTTTTCGCCGCCGCGCTCGAAAAAGTGCGACCGGGCGGCCTGCTCATGTTCATCACGTCCCATCACACGATGGACAAACTGGATTCGAGCTTGCGCGAGGTGCTTTCGGAAAAGTCCGAACTATTGGGCGCAATCCGGTTGCCAAACACTGCTTTCAAAAAGAACGCGGGCACGGAAGTCACTACGGACATTGTGATGTTGCGCCGGTTGCGCGTTGGTGAATCGCCATGCGGCGCGGCATGGAAAGCGGCCGTAGGATATATCAATGAGCAGAAGGAGAATTTTTTCCTCAATGAATACTTTGTCGCCCATCCTGAAATGATGCTTGGTCAGATGCGGCTTGGCCGGGGTTTGTATGCCAATGACGAACCCACGTTGAAACCGGACGAACGCGACCTTGGTGAAGCACTGGCGCAGGCCGTTGAAAAGCTGCCGCAAAACATTTATGAAGCTCTTAAACAGCCAGTCGCCAGACAAACCACCGATGTCAATGTTCCCGCGCCGGATTATATCAAGCCTAACGCCTTTTGTGTCCATGTGGATGGCCGGGTCTGTGTCCAGCAGGATGACAAGCTGCGGCCATTGGATGACGTTCCAGTGGAGACGCGCTCCCGGATTCGGCGGCTGATTGAAGTCCGCGACGCCGTGCGGCTCTGTTTGCGGACGCAACTGGACGGCAGCGCCGAAGAGCAGGTCGTCGCGGCGCGGGAGGAGCTTAATTTCGCCTACGACCGTTTCGTTTCCCGCTTCGGCCCCATCAATGCGCGGGTGAACCAGAACGCCTTTGACGGCGATCCCGATTTGCCGTTGTTGCTGTCGTTGGAGCGTTACGACGAGGAAAACAGCCGGGCCGAAAAGATGGCGATTTTCCGCGAGCGCACCGTTCATCACAATAAAACCGTTGAATCGGTCAACACGCCCAAGGAAGCCCTGCTCGTCACGTTGAATGAAAAAGGCCGGGCGGACTTGAAGCACATGACCGGATTATTAGGCAAAACCGTTGAGGAAATTTTGCCCGATTTGAAGGGGATGATCTTTCTTAACCCGCAGACCAAACAATGGGAAACCGAAGACCAATATCTTTCCGGCAATGTCCGTGAAAAGCTCATTGCCGCCAATGCCGCCAGTGTCGGCGATCCGCGCTTCCATGAAAACGTCGAGGCGTTGAAATCCGTGCAGCCGCAGGATTTACCCGCCACCGAAATTGACGTGCGCCTGGGCGCGTCCTGGCTGCCAACGGAAGACGTGAAGAAGTTCGTTCACGATTTGCTAGGTGTTTCCAAAGGCGTTCGCGTCAGCCACGTTGACACGCTCGGTTCATGGATTGTCCGGGCGGAACGGGAGGTCAAAGACCAGACGGCCAACACGACCGATTGGGGAACCAGCCGCTACACCGGCATTGAATTGATTCGGGACACGCTCAATCTCAGAACGCCCACGGTTTATGACTACAAGGACAAGAAGCCTGTCCTCAATGAGGCGGCGACGGAAGCGGCGCGGGAAAAGCAGGAACGCATCAAGGAAAAATTCAAGGACTGGATTTGGGCGGACGACAGCCGCCGCGAACGGCTCGTGCGCCTTTACAATGACACTTTCAATCACACACGGCTGCGGACGTTCAACGGCCAGCATTTGACGCTGCCCGGCGCAAGTTCGACCATCCAGTTAGACCCGCACCAAAAAACCGGCGTCTGGCGCATCCTGCAAACGCCCAACACGCTGCTGGCCCACGTTGTCGGCGCGGGCAAGACCTACACGATGGTTGCCGCCGCGATGGAATTGAAGCGGCTCGGACTTGCGCGCAAACCGATGTTTGCCGTTCCCAATCACATGCTCGGCCAGTTCTCGGCGGAATTGCTCACGCTGTATCCGGGCGCAAACATCCTCGTCGCCGGCAAGGAGGATTTTACGGCGGATAATCGCAAGAAACTTTTCAGCCGCATTGCGACGGGTAATTGGGATGCCGTCATCGTGACGCACTCCGGCTTTGAACGCATTCCACTTTCCGAAAAAGCCCAAGCCGACTTTTTCAGAGATCAAATGGCGGAACTGGATGAAATCAAGTGCGAACAGGCGGACATGGATAATGTCAACGTGGTGAAAGACATTGAAAAAGCCAAGAAACGGTTGAAGGCCAAATTGGAATGGCTGGCCGCCGGGCACAAGAAAGACAACACGCTGACCTTCGAAGAGCTTGGCGTGGACCGGCTCTTTGTGGACGAGGCGCATTATTTCAAAAATCTTTTCTACGTCTCCAAAATGACGCGCATCGCCGGTCTGCCGCAGACGGCCAGCGAACGGGCGTTTGATATGTTTCTCAAGGTGCGTCATATTCAGTCCGTCAATGGAGGTGGGGGTGTAGTTTTTGCCACCGGCACGCCGATTTCAAACAGCATGGCCGAAATGTTCACCATGCAGCGGTATCTTCAGCCGGACGATTTGAAGAACAACGGACTCCAACACTTCGACAGTTGGGCGGCGACCTTTGGCGAGCCGGTGTCGGCGATGGAACTTTCGGCGGACAGTTCCGGCTATCAGCTCAAAACGCGCTTCGCCCGTTTCGTCAATGTGCCGGAACTGATGCAATTATTCCGGCAAATGGCCGACGTGCAGACCTCGCAGATGTTGAATCTGCCACGCCCTAAACTTGACGGTGAAAAACCGGCGATTCGTAGCGCGCCAACAACGCCGGAATTGGAGAAATTTATTCAATCCCTCGTCCGGCGGGTGGAAAGAATAAAAACAAGGCAGGTCAAGCCCCAGGTGGACAATATGCTCAAAATCACCGGCGAGGGACGCAAAGGCGCGTTGGACTTGCGATTGATGTTGCCCGACGCGGCGGACGACCCGCGCAGCAAGGTCAATCTGGCCGTTGAAAACATCCACCGCATTTGGGAAACGACCAAGGATAACCGCTCGACGCAACTGGTTTTTTGCGACCTGTCCACGCCCAAGGATGCGGGGTTTTCCGTTTATCGGGACATGCAGGAAAAACTGGTCAAGCTCGGTGTGCCGCGCGACGACATTGCTTTCATTCACGATTTCGATTCGGATGTCGCCAAAGCCGCCCTGTTTCACTACATGCGGGCGGGGAAAATCCGCATCACGTTCGGCAGCACGGCAAAAATGGGTTCGGGCACGAATGTTCAAGAACGGCTAATTGCCCTCCATCACCTCGATGCTCCGTGGCGGCCTTCCGACGTGGAGCAGCGTGAAGGACGCATCTTGCGGCAGGGGAACCGCAATCCGGTGGTTCAGATTTACCGTTACGTCACCAAAGGCTCATTTGACGCCTATATGTGGCAGACGTTGGAGACCAAGGCGAAATTCATTACCCAGGTGATGAGCGGGGACATGACCATTCGCCGCCTCGAAGACCTCGACTCCCCGGCCTTGACCTATGCCGAGGTGAAGGCGATTGCCTCCGGCAATCCGCTCGTCATCGAAAAGGCGCAGGTGGACACCGAGTTGCTGCGGCTCAACCGCCTTTCGCACGCGCACGCCCAGGAACAATATCATCTCCGTTCTAACTTGCGGCACGCCCATGAAAAAGCCGAGACGTGTTCCAAACGCCTCGAAAATTTGCGACAAGACCTCGCCGTGCGGCGGGACACTTCCGGCGACAGCTTCCGCATCGAAATGGATGGGAAAGTGCTCGACAATCGCGGCATTGCCGGTGAACTGCTCTTGCGGCGGGCGGCCAAGATTAAAAAGAACTGCGGCACCGATCATCGGGTTGGCACCTTCGCCGGTTTTGATTTATTTCTGCGTCCCACCGCTTACGAGGCCGTTGATCTGGTTCTGAAGGGCAAAAATCATTACACCGCCCGAATCACGGACACGGCGCTGGGCACCATCCGTTCGCTGGAATCAGAAGTCCAGGGATTTGAGGCGGTGATCACAAGGCTTGAAACCGACATTCACGATTCACAAAAGCTGGCCAAGGAACTGGAAGGCAAGGTTGGCGTGCCGTTCGAGCATGAAAAGCGTTATCACGAGCTTGCCAAACGACAGGCCGAGATTGAGGAGAAACTTGACCTCACCAAAAACCAAGCGCCAAGCCAGATTGAAGACGCTGAAAGCACCGAGGTCATTGTCGAAGGGGAGCAGCCCGATAAAAATGAAACCATCAAACCCAAGCCCGCCCGGAGAATCAAAGTGTAAGCGGCGGCAAACTTTTTTGTGAATGTCAGCCCTAAATTGCCAATAAATGCCGATTCGCTTGATAGCGGCAGCCGTTCCGCAACGCATCGGGCAGCGCAGTTCATGGCCGACCGGGACGGTGATTTGCCGGTTTGGGTTCGCGCACCAAAGCGCGGGCATGAATTTTATTCCGGCTGCTCGCGGGCAAAACTCTACGAATGGGCGGCCAAAAATTTTATCCGGTCCGTCTCCATTCGTGAACCTGGACGGATAAAAGGCGTCCGGCTTTTCCATCTTGCCAGCATTCTGGCGTTCATTGAGCAGTGTGAAGGCCGCGCAAATTCCGACTCAAGCGACACCGGCAAACAACCCTGAACACGGGTGGATTTATTATTGCGACCTAACCGGGAGCATTCAAAACTTCATTAAGCAGCATGAAATTCAGGTGAATTTTTACCGCGTAGGACATTGGCAAATAACCCTAAACAAAGGTGGATTTGTTGCCACTAGATGTTGCCACTAACGCCTAACATTCAATAAAACCTTGATTTTATTGAATGGCGGAGAGAGGGGGATTCGAACCCTCGATACCCTTTTGGAGTATGCACGCTTTCCAGGCGTGTGCCTTCAACCACTCGGCCATCTCTCCACCGGGAGCGAAAAACTGTGGCCGCGCGCCGGGTCGGAAGCAATCTTTTTCAGCCATCCGGGAAAATTGGTTCAAGCAGTGTTGATTTTCTGCCGGATAAATCCGGCGTTCCTTTTTACCAGAGCACGCCGCTGCCGTATGAATCCAGTGTTCCAATGGCGACAGGAACGCCGCATTCATGCGGCAGCCTGCTGGCACGCCGGATTTATCCGGCAGCCCTTGAGGAAGTGCCGGCTGTTCGTTCCGAAGGCAGGCGCTCGTATTCGTCCCGGAAACGGGCGCTGCCCCACAGCCATTGTTTAGGGTCACACACGAAGCCCGCCTTCACCGGATTGTTCTCCGTGTAGCGAACCGCCCTTCGCAAATGGGCTTCGTCCTCAATCAGCGTGTCAAAATACTCCCGCTCCCAGAAGGTCCCGCGGCGCTTTAACACTTTGTTTGCTTCACGCGAACTGCGGCCCTTCCAAAGATGAAGCAGGCTCGAAAGCGGCGTTTGCCAGACATCCACCAACAGATGAACATGATTGGGCATCAGTGTCCACGCACGCAGGCGATAGGTTCGACCGTCTTCGGCACGCAACACTTGTTCGACCTGCGCGGCGACATCCGGGCGCCGCAACCAACACTCGCCGTGGCCACGGTCAAGCCAGGCTTCGAGTTTGCGTTTGCAAAGGGACTCACTGCCTTCATGCAGAAGGGGCTCCCACTCGCGCTGCCGGGTGACCGGGAACGCATCGCGCAGCAGAAAGGTGACAAACTGGGTGACATTCGGCGCGTCGAAGTGAGGGATGTAACCGCGTTCGTGCCAACCAAGGAAGCCTTGCGCCCCGGCTTCTGCATCAGGGCGGTGGTGCCATTCTCGTTTCGACTCAATGAGCTTCTTCAACCCTGGATTGTGCGGAGGACCAGTTCGCTCTGGCAGGTTTGGTTCCGTGCTTCCCATGGTCCAAAAATCTTGTTCTGCCGGACAAATCCGGCGTTCCTATTCCAAAGCACGCTGCTGCCGGCTGAAGCCGGCGTTCCGATGGCAATAGGAACGCCGCATTCATGCGGCTGCCTCACACACTCAGAATTCCGCCCTGGCTCGCGTTGGTCACGAGTTTCCGATAACGCGCCAGCCAGCCGCCCAGGTCGTGCTTCACCGGCGTCCAGCCTTTTTTCCGTTCGGCAAGTTCGCCTTCGGCAACCAGGATGTCCATCCGGCGGTTCGGAAAATCAATGCGGATGCGGTCGCCGGCCTTGAGCAAACCAATCGGGCCGCCTTCCTCGGCCTCCGGCGAGACGTGGCAGATGCAGGCGCCCGCCGTGCCGCCGCTGAACCGGCCGTCGGTAATAAGCGCGCACTTGTCGCCGAGACCCAGGCCGGCAATGTAGCTGGTGGGTGAAAGCATTTCCTGCATGCCGGGACCACCGCGCGGGCCTTCGTTGCGGATGATGACCACGTCGCCGGCCTTGACCTTGCCGGCCAGAATGCCGGCGCAGGCATCGTCCTGGCTTTCAAAAATCACGCACGGGCCTTCAAACACGAAATCGGGGCCGCAGTTTTTCTTGAATTCCGCGCTGATGCCGGCGGTTTTGATCACGCTGCCCTCGGGCGCAAGCTGGCCGTAGAGAATCGCAAGGCCGCCATCGGGCGTGTAGGCGGTCGCTTTCGTGCGGATGCAATCGTTCGCGTCGAACATGAACGCCGAATCGTAGGGCATGAGGCCGCTGGGCTGGACCTTGGCGAGGTGCTTCGGGTCGGTGTCGAATTCGGCGCGGGTGATGACCCAGTTTTTCGTCTTTTTGGCGCGGATCATGGCGAACGGCGTCCGGGTGCCGCCCTTTTCATAGCGCCACATGAGCAGGACCGGCAATTTGCGGAATTCGCCGAGTTCGGCGCGGACCAAGCCTTTTGACTCCTGGAGTTGTTGTTCGATGGCTGGACGAAGTTGCTCGTGGCCTTTCAACACCACACCACCGGGCATCTTCACCACCACTTTCTTGTCATGCAACGCCAGTAGCGCCTCGACGTCGCCGACATTCCACGCGGCGGCAGCGCGCCAGAACGTGATGGCCAGCGGGTCGCCGGGGAAGAACAGCATGGGCTTGGGCGCAAGATTGCCGCCGGCGGTGCGGGCGGCCGGACCGAGTTTGTCGTTCGGATCCACCACGATGGCCGACGCGCCGGAGACACGCACCGCTTTGGCCCAGGCGCCGCATTTTTCGGAGCGGATGTCCCACTCGTCAATGTTTTCGCCGAGGGTTTTGCCGGTGACGGTCTTGCACGACGTGTTGAGCACGCCCATGCGTTTGAGTTCGCCGAGGATGGTATGGATGCCGCCGGCGCGATGCACGTCCTGCACGTGGTAATTCGATGACGGCGAAACTTTGCACACGCACGGGATGCGGCGCGAGATGTCGTCAATGCGCTTGATGTCGTAGGGAATGCCGGCTTCGCGCGCAATGGCGAGCGTATGCAGAACCGTATTCGTCGAACCACCCATCGCAACGTCAAGCATGATGGAGTTGTCGAACGCTTCCAGCGTGGCGATGTCGCGCGGTTTGAGATCGTGCTCGACAAGCTTGATAATGGTGCGGGCAGCACGGTCGTAGAGGGCTTCGCGTTCCTTCGACACGGCGAGCACGGTGCCGTTGCCGGGCAGCGCCATGCCGAGCGCTTCGCAGAGGCAGTTCATCGAGTTGGCGGTGAACATCCCGGAGCACGAACCGCAGGTCGGGCAGGCGGTTTGTTCGAGCTTTTTCAACTGTGCTTCCGTGATCTTGCCCGCTTGGAGTTCGGCGACACCTTTGAAAACCGAAATTAAATCCGACTTGCCAGTGACCGGCTGAAGATAAGCCGCGAGGTCGTCGTGCGTGGCCTTTTGCTCGGCAATGCCCGCCGCCATCGGCCCGCCGCTGACGAACACGGTCGGGATGTTGACGCGCATGGCGGCCATCAACATGCCGGGGACAATCTTGTCGCAGTTCGGGATGCAAACCATGCCGTCGAAGCAGTGCGCCTTGAGCATGGACTCGACACAGTCGGCAATGAGTTCGCGGGACGGCAGCGAATACAACATGCCGGAGTGGCCCATGGCGATGCCGTCGTCAATGCCGATGGTGTTGAAGATGAACGGCACGCCGCCCGCCTCGCGCACGAGGCGTTTGACGAGGGCGCCGACCTCGTTGAGGTGGGCGTGGCCGGGGATGCAATCGGTGTAGCTGTTGCAGATGGCGATGAACGGCTTGTCCCAGTCGGCCTCAGATTCGATGGAACCGGTGGCGCGGAGCAGCGAGCGGTGCGGTGCGCGTTCAAAACCCTTTTTGATGATGTCAGAGCGCATAGTCATTTAAGATTTACGAATTCAATAACGCCAGCAATGTAACCGCGTGAGGGCAACGTGTCACGCAATTGCGAAAGTCCGGTACTATCACTGGAACGCCGGATTCATCCGGCCAGCCCCACGTGCGGTTCGTCCGCCTGCCGGATAAATCCGGCGTTCCACAGCCAAGGCGACATCGTGTCTTGGTGGTAGTGCCAAATTGCACGCACTTGCGAACTTGACGGCAGTTTTTTATTTGCGGAATCTCCATGGAAAGCGCCGGAGCCCCGCTACACCCGCGATGTGCTGGCCAAATACGCCGCCCGCGTCACCAGCGCGTCATTGGGAGCGGTGGCGGATGCGGAGTTGAAGTTGTGACCGCTTTGGACTGTAAATTTTGTCATAAGCAAGTTCCGAAACTTGTAAATGCTCATATTATCCCACGTAGCTTATTTAGGGCAGCGCTCGGGCAAGGAAAATCTTTTATTCATATCGAAGTTAATGATGCAGACTTGGACAGGAAGTTCAAACAAACAGGGATTTCAGATAAAACAATTTTGTGCGAGCAGTGTGAGCGATTTTTCTCGCCTTACGACACTCACGGTTTTGAAGTTGTGACAAATTTGTTGGCAACAAAACAAATATTTTACGATACTTTTGGAAAATCATTCGCCTACATTTCGAAAGTAGCGGATTATAGGCTTTTCAAATTATTTGTCTTATCTGTCCTTTGGCGTGCATCTGTTTCATCGCTTGAATTTTTTGATGAAATTCATTTGGGCGCTCATGAAGGGAAAATCCGAATGATGTTGAAAAACAATAATGCAGGCATTGAAGATGACTATTCTGTTTTGTGTCTTTATCAAACTGACCATAAATATCCGAGCACTGTAATACCACCGTTTCAACAAAGGATAGAAGGCGGAATTAATTTTTGCCGACTATATTTGCCACTCGGCCTCGTATTCCTAATTAAAGTGGATTCGCGCCCGCTTCCTAAAAATCTTTTGCCTTGGATTGTAAAACAAAATTCTCAAACACTTTTTCAACTTTTTCCATATTCCGGAAGTTATGAAATGCAACGCGTAGAGTCCGTAAAAGTTCTAACCAAAAAACATCTGGGAATTCCGTTAAGAACTGTTTACAGATACGAAAAACCTAATCTTGACTAATTCAAATCGCCATGTCGCTTGGTTATCATTCCAATTGTAATATTCAACAGCGCATGAACGGAAGCAGGAACTACAGGTCAATAAACTTACCAGATTTTCTCAAATTCTCTTGCGCAAACAGCGGCTGGAGATTCGACCAGTTGAACGCGCGGATACACTCTTCAGCATTCATCAGATTGAATTTGCTCAATGGACGTTTATGATCCACATGCCAGACTTTGCCGTGATTTTCCCAAGTCATGCCAGGTCTGAATTTGGATTCAAGGTGCTGTTTCAGGTGTGCGAATGTGCAGCCTAAGTATTGCGTCGAACTCTGCGTTTTATTCATCAGTCCCCTACGAACCAATTGGTAAATCCGGGCGCGATGATTTTTGGCGATGCGGTTGAGAGGATTGGCAAGTCTACGGCGAATTTGGGCTTTGTAAACTTCGGGACGTTCCTGGCGAGTGCGTTGATAGCACTTTTTTGCAATCTCGCGCCTATGTTGCCAAAACTGCGGGTCGGATTGACTGCGGATGAGTTGAGCTTTGTTGCTGCATTTTTCTGAGCAGAATTTGATACCAAATCGTCGTCTTTCCGGTGTAAGCGCCAAAGCGTCACAGCCACATACTTTGCATTTAAATTTGCTCAAATACTTTGCCAGCCGTGCCTGATTTTTCTTCCGACGCGAATTTTGATTTGACCACGCCACACGTTCTGGATGCGTCTTCCAATGGTTGACTTCATCGAACAGTGCGAGCGCATGCTGTTCTTTCCAGAGATTCCTCATAATCAACTTGGCTGCAGTTGCCAATTGTGGGCCACGCTTGCCAAGATTCCGAGAGAAACGTGAGGGAGTCCGACTTCCACTAACTCCAGAACGAGAGACTATTACCCTTACATTTACTGGCGAGATATGAAGCCTTTCGGCAATAGACTGTGAAGTGAATCCAGCTTGATAAAGACAGAGAGCACATTGATATAGCGGCTTTCTAAATTTAATTGGTATTCCGTCCGATTTTCCCTTCGCGCGAGCCTTCTGACGATTCTTTCGCGCCCAAACTTTGCATCTCTCACGTGACTCTTTCGGATTGTGCCGTCGCCACGCACGCTGAATTTCAAGTTGACGTTGGCGTTTTTGTTCTGGTGAAAAACTACGCAGGACCGCCCGGCGGCCAAGTTTGCCATTTTTTCTTTTCAGAGCTGCTGTCTTCACGATGGATTAAATTTATTATGGTGTAGTTTTCGTGACGAGTAAAAATGGCCGCGTTCCGATCCCAACGGGACTCCATCAATCAGTCCAAGGTTGCGTAGCTAGCCTCCCATCATCTGCGCAATTTGCTTTCCACTCCTGCCCGCTTCTGGCTTCCTATGGCCGTTCAAATCAAATCACAAAAATATGAAGACCTATACCAAATCAATCGCGCTGACGTCGCTCACGCTGGCATTGGCCGGCTCCGCCTGGAGTGCTGACACAACCGTTGCCGGAAAATGGAAAGGGCAGTTTGACAGCCAAATCGGCCTGCAAAAATATACCTACGAATTCAAGGTTGCCGGGACCAACCTGACCGGTACGGCCACGGGCGAGCGGGAACAAGCCACGAACAAAGTGGTTATCACCGAAGGCACCATCACCACGAACGGAATTTTCTTTGTTGAACCGCTCCAGTTTGGTGATAACGAGCTCCGCATCGAGTATACGGGCAAGGTGTCCGGCGATGAAATCAAATTGCACCGCAAGGTGGGCGATTTTGCCGAGGAAGACCTCGTCGCCAAACGGGTGAAGGAAGTCGAACCAAAAGCCGAGGTGAAACCGGAAGCCAGGGCGGCCACCAATTCGCCGCCCGCCAAGCCGTAGCATTGCGGTTCCTCGACATTTCCAGTGGAATCGGATGGAGATCCGGCGGCCATCCATCTCCCCGATCCAGGATGGCGGGGAATGACGAATGACGAAATCCTAATGACTAAAGAATGACAAAGCTCAAATAACCCATGAGCACAAAGCACAGTGATTGGTTTCGGAATTGAGTCATTGGGAATTCTTTCGTCATTCGTGCTTAGTCATGAGTCATTGACTCTTTGCCCCGATGATGAACCCGCTGCAAAAAAGCCGTAGCGGCGCTCTGTGAACGCCGGTCACGTCGGATACCCGCCGGAGATGTATTGCGCCATCTGGTCAATCGTCGCGCTCTGGGTGGAGATGATCCAGTTCACCAGGTCGCCGATGGAGACCAGGCCGACGACTTTTTCGCCTTCCACCACCGGCAGATGCCGCACGCGGTGTTCGGTCATCAGCTTCATGCATTCCTCGATGGAATGACCCACCCCGACGGAAATGACCTTGGTGGAAATAATCTCCCGCACGCGGGTTTGCTTGGAGGATTTTCCCTGGAGCGCGACTTTGCGCGTGTAATCGCGTTCCGAAAAGATCCCCGCCAGTTTCCCGCCCGACATGACGAGCAACGCGCCGATGTTTTTGTCCGCCATGATTTTGATGGCATCGAAGACGGTGGCTTCCGCCGGGACCGACCAAATCTTCGATCCCTTGTGATGCAATATTGCGCTGACAGTGCCGCTGGATTTCATAGGTTTGGTGCCTTTATCCGCTTCTCCCGTGCCCGATTCAAGCAAATAATTGCAATCATTACAACTCTTGGAACAGCGCTTGGCCGGAACATTTCCTCGCTTCCCCAGCCTGTTTCTGGTTTTATATGCAATGTTCGGAGGGGCGAGTTACACGAGACCCTGACTGAAACAAATTGTGGTGCTCGTGTAACTCGCCCCTCCGAAAACCAAACTGTTTACAAACTATGGATTCGCTACCGACTGTCTTGTTAAAACCGGGCGAGGCCGACCGCATCGTGGCCGGCCATCCGTGGATTTATCACACCGAAATTCTCCGACTCACCGCGCCCGTTGCCGACGGCGAGCTCGTCCAGGTCAAGGACCATCGCCAGCGGTTCCTCGGCGTGGGTTTTTTTAATTCAAAATCGAAAATCCATGTCCGCGTCCTGTCGCCGGAGCGCGTGGAGGTGAACGAAAAGTTTTTTGAAGAACGCATCCGCGCTGCGCTCGCCGTCCGGCAAAAGCACCTGCCCGACGCGACCTCGTTCCGCGTCGTGAACGCCGAGAGCGATTTTCTCAGCGGCCTCATCGTGGACAAATACGAGGACGTGCTGGTCGTGCAGATTTCGTCGCTCGGCATGGACCAGCGCAAGGCGATGATCGTCGGCGCGCTGCAAAAGATTTTCTCGCCGCGCGCCATCCTCGGACGCAGCGATATGGCAACGCGCAAGTTTGAAGGCTTGGGTGAAGCCAATGCAGTGCTGGCCGGCGAATTCGGAGCGCGGACAGCCATGTCCGCGGGTTCGCAGACGGAAAAAGACGCGGACAAAGCTGTTCGCACTCCTTCCATCACCGTAAATCTGAACGGCTTGAAGTTTGAAACCGATCTGGTCGCCGGCCATAAAACCGGCCTGTATCTCGACCAGCAGGTAAATTATCAGGCCGTGTCGCAGTTTGCCCGGGGCGCGCAGGTTTTGGATTGTTTCAGTTTTCTCGGCGGATTCGGTCTGCACGCGGCGCGCGCGGGCGCGGCGCATGTCCACCTGCTCGACCAAAGCGCTGATGCCATTGCTGCGGCCACTCGCAACGCCGCTGCCAACAGCCTGGCGGAAAAATGTTCGTTTGAGGTCGTGAATGTCTTCGACTGGCTCAAGGCGCAGACCGCTGTCCAGCCGCACGAGAAAGTCGTTCCCAAATTCGATCTAATCGTCCTCGACCCGCCGTCATTCACGCGCAATCGCGCGTCCGTGCCGGATGCGCTGCGCGGCTACAAGGAAATCCATCTGCGCGCGCTCAAGCTGCTCAAGCCCGGCGGCACGCTGGCGACATTCTGCTGTTCGCACCACGTGGACACGGTGACGTTCCTGGACGTGATTCTTTCCGCCGCCTACGATACGCGCCGTATTTTGCGGCGCGTGGCAATGTATTCCCAAAGTCCGGATCATCCCGTCATCCCGATGATTCCGGAGACGGAATATTTGAAGGGGTTCGCGTTTGAGCTGGTGAGGTAACTCGTAGCCGCCGATGTGAATCGGCGGAACTGCCACGCACGGCCAAAATGGTCCGCGCTCTCACGAGCGCGGCTACGGTTGCACGCCCGCGCGGTAGAAATACGGACCGGTCCCGGTGGCATTGGTGTCGTTATAACTCGTCGTGCCCACCTGACCGACGATGTTGCTTTGAATGGAAGAAAACGCAGGCTGCGCAGTGAGATCGCTGCTGCGTTGAAGGAAATAATTCTTTCCGCTCACACTTTGCCAGGTTACGAGCAGGCCGGGTGGATTGTTGGTTGCCACGGCGGACGCCATTTTTAAAACCGACAAGGCGTTGGTAGGATTGGTGCCGGCTTTCCATTCCTGCCAGTTGTTCAGGCCGTCGCCGTCAGTGTCAGCATAATCCGCCGAGCCATCGTTCGTCAGGCCATATTGTTGGAGCCAGGCATAAGAGATGACCGAAGCCGGATTTTGGAATTCGTAAGCGCCGATGTCCACCGTGCCACCAGAGATGCGCGGGTTCCCATCGAGGTCCGTCGAATTCGTGGCGAAAGAATTATTTCCAGCATTGATACAAGGCGAGTTGGATTGCAGATGAAAATCGCCGCTGGCCAAATCCACAAAAAACGGTTCGTTGGTGATGTTGCCCGTTCCGTTGGTCGGGAGCGGCGTCGTACAGCAATAAGTTAAATAACCACCTACAGCCAATCCATCATAATTATAATAATAATTGGAACCAACAGGAGCAGAATTGTAATAGACAATACAGTTATTCATTATCATAGGTTTCGCTGGATAGAACGATCCGCCGATGGCCCCACCACCCATGTTGCCCGCCGAGTTGCCCGCAAGTGTGCAGTTATTCACGGTGCCGCAATTAACCCCTCCGCCGGAGTTGGTAGCCCAATTGCCGATCAGTATGGAGTTGTTCACTGTAGTAAACGCTGTACCACCGCCGTCTAAAGCTACATTTCCGGTAATTATACAGCCGTTTACACAAGCATTGGGCAGAATCACCGGCAAAGCTGAGGAAGGCGCATAACATCCTCCGCCCGTTTCGGCCGAATTGTAACTGATTGTGCAATTGTTTAAGAAACTGGAATCTGCTCCGCCGCCATTCTGGTTGGCAGAGTTTTGACTAAGCTGGCAATTGATTAATGTGCTCGACGCTGCACCACCACCACTACTATTGGCAAAGTTATTAACGATGACGCAATTGCTGACCGTGCCGCCATACACCCCCCCACCCGAACCTGCTGAGTTGTTGCTGATAACGCAGTCGGACACTGTTGCATTGGAAAGGCAGTATACCCCGCCGCCGCTCCCACCGCCGAGTTCCCTGAAAAACGCATATCCGTTCATCAGGGTGAAACCAGACAACGACGCGCCGTTGGTGAGCCAAACACAGCGTAAACCGCTGCGTCCGCTGTTGGTTGTTCCGGGCGCTTGATAAGCCTCAATGGTCGTTGCACCCGAACCGTTTACACTTTGTATTGTTAAGGGTTTCGTCACCATGACGCGGTTTGATTCCACGATTAAACCAAAAACACTAGTCACCGCAGCCCCGCCAGTCTGATAAACCCCATTCGTGACCAAAATCGAATCGCCGTTCGTGGCGGCGTCAACCGCATCCTGAATATTTGTCGCCGCAGTACTCCAATCTAAATACGGGGACGACGAATTGGTACAGTTCAAGTCCACGTAATGCACCGTCGCGGAAACGTTGAAGGACAAAAACACGAGGGCAACAATCGTTGGCGACAAAAGATAAGTTTTCATACGCCTGTTCCGAGGATGGTTTATTAGTTATCATTGCCACACGGGAAAAGCAAGCGCAAAAACGGGACCGTTCATCCGTGTGTCCTGAGACGGAATACTTGAAGGGCTTTTCATTTGAAGTGGTGAGGTAGGGCAGGCGTTCCGCCTGCAAAAATGCCCAACTTTACGTGGCCGGCAGGCGGGACGTCGGCGCTACTTTGTCAAGGAACGGGCCTTCCCTCGATCTGGTGGACAGTAAGTAAATGCATGGGGCATGGGGAAGTTGACGCTAATTTCACCAATTTACGCGGATTGAATTCGTGCAATTCGCGTCTAAATGCTTGGCGTCAGTCATGGACCGCCGTTACAGTTGACGCCATGAGCGTGTTCCCCGTCAGCCCGGAAAAGGAAGCCCAACTCACGCAACGCATGGCCGCGCTGGGCGTGCGCGAGGCCGACATCGAGGAAACCTTTGTCCGCTCCGGCGGCCACGGCGGCCAGAACGTCAACAAGACCTCCACCTGCGTCATGCTGCTCCACCGTCCGACCGGCCTGCAGGTCAAGTGCCAGGCCACCCGCCAGCAGGGACTCAACCGCTTCATCGCCCGCCGCCTGTTGCTGGACAAGGTTGAAGCGCTGAAACGCGGCTACGTGGACGCCGAGCGCGCCCGCATTGAGAAAATCCGCCGCCAGAAACGCCGTCGCAGCCGCCGGGCGAAAAACCGGATGCTCGCCGACAAATCCCATCACTCCGACAAGAAGGCGTCGCGCCGTCCGGTGGGGATGGAATAGAAGACTTTTCAACCGCTGCGGAAGGTTTTAACCACGGATGGACACGGATAAACCTAACGGATTGAAACCGAGAACTGCGCGTAGCACGCAAAAGGTGGGCGAGACTACTGACGAGCCGTTTTCCCAGATCTCAACTCTCGCGGTATCCGCTTCGTGTCACCTGCCACTTGCCACTTGTCACTTTTCACCCGCCGGCGGGTGAAAAATTTCAGTTTGAATGCTTGTGATTCGGGAGAATGTGGTAGCATCGTGATTCATGAACATCCTAATTGAAGACGCCGAGAAGCTGGAATATCTAACGAGCGACAACCGATGGACAAAAAAAGCATCCGAAGGCAAAAATTTTGGGGCAACCGGAGCAGCCTTTGACGTTGCGAAAAAAGAGCCGATTGGCAAATTCAACATCGTCTTTTACATCTCCCAGACGGAACAATTTATCAACATGGATCACGGCCGGGGCAAGGGGTTTGCCGAAGCCAGCCCGGCTGTGGGAACTGCCCCCGCAGCGGCATAAGTCAGTGTGTGTAAGAAGCCGCGAAGTGTTTGCCGCGAAATATTTTTAGGAGGGACGGCGTGCCGCCGTTCCCTGACTTTATCCTGTCACCCGCCACTCGCCACTTGTCACTTTATAGTGGTTTCGCATACTCTCGGTTCCATGAGCAAAGCCAAAGTACCGGAAACCGGGGCGGGTTATCTCGGTGAAACCATGGTCCATCGAATTTCCCGCGCGATGGGCGTGGTGGAAAATGTGATTGAGGCCAAGGCCGGCTGGCCGCCGGAGATCACGTTGAAGCTACCGGATGGCACCTTCAAAAAGGGCAAGCTCAGCGATTTTCGGGAGCCAAGCAGTGCCGAGCGGAAAAAAATCTCCTCCGTTTAGCCGGTTGAAATTTAACGTCAAGGCGCCAAGACGCGGAGATTAGCCACGCCGTCCTCCATAGCCTTGACGAAGGAAGATTGGTAACCCATTACTTCTACTTCTTCCCCTCGTTTTCGCGGCCGGCGTATTTTCGACCGGTCGTGTCCACGCGGATTTTTTCGCCGGGGGCGATGAACAGCGGGACCATGATTTCCAAACCGGCGTCGAGCCGGGCGGGTTTCCACGTGGCATCGGAACCGCCGCTGCTGGGCGGAGCGGTATCCACCACCTCAAACGTCACGTTCGGCGGCAGCACGATGTCCAGCAGTCGCCCGTCGAGCAGCAGGGCGCGGTACTCCACGTTTTCCTTGATGAAACAGCGGCGATCGCCGATCTGTTCGGCGCTGAGGGTCAATTCCTCGAACGATTCGACATCGGAAAAAACGAAATCCTTCCCGTCAGCATAGCTGAGTTGGACGCGGCAATGTTGCACGTCGGCGATCGGCAGGCGCTCGCCATCCGGGAGCGTTTGGTCGGTAAGGCGGCCGGTTTTCAGATGGCGCAGCCGCACGTGCAGCTTGTGTTTGGTTTGGGCCGTGCCGCTGACGTGGAATTCCTCCACCATCTGCGGGGCGCCGTCCAGCATCAGGACCATGCCGCGTTTGAACTCTGAGGGCAGAACTGTTTGCATTGTGTGATTTTACCCGGCGTCGGGCCGGGCATTTCAAGGTTGCCACGGAAATCCGCGGTCTAGGTAACGCACAATCGGCAGCGCGTCAACTCCATGCTGGCCCGGCCGATGCACGGATGAACATGGATTCCGTTTGCCGCAAAAATCTTTTACACGAATTTCACAAATTGGCACGAATTTCGGAGGGCGGATCCCGCAGAGCGGGAGAGGCCCGGATTTAAAACCACCAATTAACTCTTAACCATCATCAATCCGCCCAGCTCAGGATATTGTCCTTGTTGGCCCCCTGATTGGCCGGGAGGCCGGGCGCAATGGCTTTGTCCGAACCGGCGGACCAGACCATCACCTTGCCGTGATACAGGAAATTGTCGGGAGTGCCGTCCGGATTGACCAGGCCATTGAGCCCGGCATTCGGGGTCGGTCCCCCCGTGCTGGACACGATCGTCCGACGATAGAATTCATCCCGGCACCACTCGTTATAATTTAAATCCAAGGTGATGATATACGGCGTTCCCCACGGATCGCGATAAACCAAATCCGGGCCAACTCCCGGCAAAGTGGCGTCACTGACCATGGTGGGGGAGAGGAACACCCGCTGCTGCGTGTTCTTGGAATGATTCACATTGGCCGTCGGGCCGCCAGCCGGATATTTGGTGATGTCCATCAGGATCGCCATCACTTCGGAATTGTTCACCCCGTAACTGCCGGGACCCAGGGCCGCCGTCAGGAGCGCGTCGCCATAGGTGAAATCCTGGGTGCCGGCCGTGCTCTGGACACTGGCCGAAACGGGAAACTGGCCGTAAGCCGAATCATAAGCCTGAATGGCGGTAACGATGTCGGTTATTTCTTTCTTCGCCTTGACCTTCAAAGCCTTGTTCCTGGCCTGTGCCAACACCACCAGCAGCATGGCTGCCAGAATGCCGATGATGGCGATGACGGTGAGAATTTCAACGAGCGTGAAACCTGATGATTTCCGGGTTTGCATTTTCATAGGCTGCTCCACAAACAGCGACATCGGCGTTGATGATGGTCGGACCAATATCCGCAAATTTCCCCGTTCCGCCAGCCAAAACCGCAAAATTTTGACCACGGATGAACCCAAGTGGACACGGATTCTGTTTGCCGAGGTTCCCCGACTCGAACCAGAATGGCGTTGTGACGACGACCCCGTTCGATATTAAAGCCCGGGCGCACCAGGCCATGCTGGAGGCGGGATTTCAGCCGGATTTTCCGGCCGAGGTTGCCCGGGAAGTGCAGGTCCTCAATCAAGGAGCGCCAAAAAATGCCGGGCCGACGGCCCGCGACCTGCGTTCGCTGCTTTGGTCTTCGATTGACAACGACAGCTCCCGGGATTTGGACCAGGTGGAGTATGTGGACAAACTTCCGGATGGCACCGTGCGTCTGCTGGTGGGGATCGCTGATGTGGACGCCTCCGTCCCCAAAGGGTCCGCCACGGACCATCACGCTGCGGTGGAGTCCACTTCGGTTTACGCCGGGGTGGCGACTTTCCCGATGTTGCCGGCTGAACTTTCCATGGACCTGACTTCGTTGCTGGACGAGCATGACCGTTTTTCCATCATCATCGAGCTGCATATTCTCGATTCGGGCGATGTGAAGACCCATGATGTTTATCCGGCCTGGCTGCGCAACCGGGCGAAATTGGCTTACAGCTCGACCGGCGCCTGGTTGGAGGGTCGTGCTCCCATCCCGCCCGCGGTCGCCAACGTGCCCGGTATGGAGGCGCAGCTTCGGCTGCAGCAGGAGACGTCGGAAAAGTTGCGAGATATTCGCAAGCAACACGGAGCGCTCACGTTCGAGTCGGTTGAAACCACGCCGGTGCTGCAAAATGGCGAAGTGAAAGACCTGGCGATCAGCCGGCGCACGGTGGCCGACGACATCATCGAAAGTTTCATGGTGGCCGCGAATGTGGCCATGGCGGAGTATCTCAAGGAGAAAGGCTCCCTCTCCATCCGCCGGGTGGTGCGGACTCCAAAACGTTGGGACCGCATCCAGGCCATCGCCTCGCAATTCGGCGTCAAGCTTCCGGCCGCGCCCGATCCGCGTGCGCTGTCCGAATTCCTGGATCAGCGCAAGGCTGCCGATCCCGGGCATTTTCCGGACCTTTCACTCTCCGTGGTAAAACTTCTCGGCCCCGGCGAATACATCGTGGAACCTCCCGGTGCCGAACACGAAGGCCACTTTGGACTGGCCGAGAATGATTACACCCATTCCACCGCGCCCAATCGCCGCTACGCCGACCTGGTGACGCAACGGTTGCTCAAGACAACCACCGCCGGCGGCCCCGAGCCATATTCCGAATCGGAATTGAGCGCCATCGCCGCCCATTGCACCGAGCGGGAGGATGCCGCCCGAAAAGTGGAGCGCCTGATGCACAAGGTGGCCGCGGCCTGCCTGCTGGGCCGGCGCATCGGCGAAGTGTTCGACGGCATCATCACCGGTGCTTCATCCAAAGGCACCTACGTTCGACTGCTGAAATTCCCCGCCGAAGGCATGGTGGTCCGGGGTGCGCACGGAATCGACGTCGGCGACACCGTGCGGGTCCGATTGGCGTCGGTGAACGTGGCCAAAGGCTTCATTGACTTTGAAAGAATGTAAGGCCCGAAACGGGATTGGCGCCAATTTCATAAATTGACACGAATGTTGACACAGGACTGGAGGTCCGAAAGAAAGCAGCCCATGGTGAAACCGTGGGAAAAAGTTGGAATGAATACAAGCCCCGGCTTGCCGTGTCGAAGCATGGCGAAGACGGCTCGACATTCAACCAACATCAACCGCGGATTTCGCGGATGACGCTGATTTTTACCACAAAGCACACAAAGAAACGGGTTTGACACGAATTGCGCCAATTAGCGCGAATTAGTGCAATGAGCGTCAAAGCGTTTCTTCCGCCCTCATTTACTTCGGCGCGACAAGCCGCAGGTTTTCGGTTAATTTTGACCATGCAGTTGACGCAATTATTCAGCGCGCTCGCGGCCAGGAACTATCGTCTGTTCTTCACCGGACAGATCATCTCGCTGGTCGGCAACTGGATGACGCAGACGGCGTCGCTGTGGCTGGTGTATCATCTGAGTTCGTCGGCGTTCCTGCTGGGCGTGGTCGGGTTCGCCAGCCAGGTCCCGATTTTCTTTCTCGCGCCGTTTGCCGGGGTCTGGGTGGACCGGGTCAACCGGCACCGGCTGCTGGTCGGCACGCAGGTTTGTTCCATGCTCCAATCCTTCGCGCTCGCGGCGTTCGCGCTTACGCATACGATCGGCGTTTCGCATCTGGTCATCCTGAGCCTGGTGCAGGGCATCATCAACGCGGTGGACATGCCGTTGCGGCAGACGTTGGTCGTGGAATTCGTCGGGCGCAAGGAGCATCTGGGCAATGCCATCGCGTTGAACTCGTCGCTGTTCAATCTCGCGCGGCTGATCGGGCCGGCCGTCGCCGGGTTCGTCATCGCCGGATTCGGGCCGGGCCTGTGCTACCTCCTGGACGGCTTCACGTATGTGGCGGTCATCGCCGCGCTGCTCGCGATGCGTCTGCCCGAACGTCCGGCGCGATCGGTACGGCAGCATCCGTGGATCGAATTGCGGCAGGGGTTTCGTTACGCGTATGGTTTCGCGCCCATCAAGATGTTGATTGGGCTGGTGGCGGCCATGAGCGCGATTGGATTTTCCTACACGGTGCTCACGCCCATCTTCGCGCGGGATGTGTTCCGGGGCGACGCGCGCACGCTCGGCTGGCTGATGTCGGCCTCGGGCGCCGGCGCGGTGAGCGGGGCGTTGTATCTCGGCTCGCGCACGACGATTCGCGGACTGGGCCGGATCATCACATTCGGCGGCACGGCGATGGGTGTGGGGTTGATTGGTTTCGCGTTGTCGCGCTGGCTGCCGCTGTCGCTGGGCTGCCTGACGTTGACGGGCATGGGCGGGGTGCTGCTGATGGCGTCGAGCAACACGCTGATTCAAACGCTGGTGGACGATGACAAACGCGGGCGGGTGATGAGCATTTTCTCGATGGCGTTCACCGGCACCATGCCGGCGGGCAACCTGCTCGCGGGTTTTGGCGCCGCCCGATGGGGCACGACGGTGACGTTGACGGCGAGCGGCGTCATTTGCATCGTCATTGCGGGTTGGTTTTACCGGTCAATCCCGGTGCTGCGCGCGGCGGTCGCGCCCGTGCTGGCGAAGCTGGACCCGGCGGTGTTCGAACCCATTGTTCGTCCGGTGAGAGAGGGGAAAGACAGTTAAAGGTTGAGGATCGGGGGCGCCGCAGCACGCGCAGCGATGCTGGCGGAACCATGAGGATACGCACACAAGAACATTGCTCTGCTCGTTCCTGTGGAAGTTTGGCCGGGCAGCGCCGCCCTGCCTTGGTGGCGGTGGGGATGCGCTCATCATTTCATCAACTCCCGTTGCCAGTTCATCAACTCCGGCGCGTGTTGTTCCCAATCCCGTGCCAAATCCCCCAGGATGGCGCGCGGGGCGATGAGCGTGGGGTCAATGCCCAGCTTGTGTGCGTGCGCGTCGCGGCGTTTTTCCAGTTCGCGGTAACGGCGCATCTCGGCTTCGGTGGGCCGGGTGGAATGATGCCGGACTTTTTCCGGATGCTGGTCGTAGGGCAACGCCAGGCCGGCCCGAATGGCCGCCGCCAGGGTGTCGCGGCGGCGCGGTGACATCCGTGGCGGCAAAAGCGGCTCGACCGCCTGTCGCCCCACGGCGGCATCGGCCAGCTCGGCCATTTTTTCGTGGCTCAAAATAAAGAACGGCGGGCGGTTGGCGGCAATGGCTTCGGTTTCGCGCCACCGCCAAAGCTCGCGCATCACGGCCAGCGCGTGACGATTCAGCGCGTGGCTGCCTTTCACGCGCCAGACGGAATCCCCGTCCACGACGGGCGGTTGCGAACACTCCTCAATCAATCGCGCGCACGATTCCTGATGCCAGCCGAGGCGGTTTTTATTCTGGAGTTCAAGCTTCAACTTGTCGGAAAGCGGCTTGAGGTGATGCGTGTCGTTGCGCGCGTAGGTTTCCATCCGTTCGGTGAGCGGACGCCGCGCCCAATCGGCCTTTTGCGAAGCCTTGTCCAGTTTCACACCGAGAAATTTTTCCACGAGCGAACTCAGGCCGAAATGCCGTTCGCCCAAAAGCCGCGCCGCGAGCATGGTGTCGAAAATGGCGCGCGGGACAAACTCGTGATGTTTGCGGAACAGGCGCAAATCATAATCCGCGCCGTGCATGATGAGTTCGTGGCCGGCCAGCGCGTCGAGCAGAGGGGCCAGGTTTATTTTCGCCAGCGGGTCAATCAATTTGTCGCCGGCGGCCGTGCTGATTTGAATCAGGCAGACTTTTTCCGGATAGGCGTGCAGGCTGTCGGCCTCGGTGTCGAGGGCCAGCCAGGTCGCGGATTTCAACGTGGGGAGGAAGGCGGTCAGCTTTGCGTCGGTGTCAATCACGCTGAAAATATATTGGCTGGAAGGAAGGGGGGAAGCGAAAACGGACGGCGCGCCCGGTTTTTAAGGGAACTTCTGGTTTGATTTGAATTGAATAATCCGGTGATGACGGTGTAATAACTGAAAACCACGGCTGGCGGAGGCCTCATTCCTGAAACAAAAATGGTCCAGGTTGTTAAAAAGTAACGTCTTATGGCAACGATTGAGTCACTGATCATCGAAAGGCAGCGGAGCTGGCTGCAGCGCGCGCTGCCGATTGCAGCGTGGGTTGCCGGGGTGCTGGTGATCCTGACGCTGGTGGCGTATCTGGTCGTAACGAGCCCGGGTTTCATCAAACGCGTCATTCTGCCCCGCGTGAGCGCCGCGATTCACGCGGATGTCACCGTCACTGACATCTCGGTCCATCCGTTCAGCAAAATCACGGTGCGCGGCCTGAAAGTGCAGGCGAAAGGCCAGGAGCCGGTCATCACCGCACCGGGAGCCCGTGCCAGCTACAGCCTTTGGAGCATCCTCCGCGGCAAACCCCGCATCTCCGAAATCGCGCTCGTGTCGCCGACGGTCAACCTGATCGAAAACCCGGACGGCAGCAGCAACTGGGACGCACTGAAGTCATCGGAGAAAAAGCCGTCTGAATCCAAACCGCCGCGACCCGGCAAATCCTCGAAACCGCCGCAGATTGAGGTGCGCAAGGCAACCCTGAGCAATGCCACCTTCAGGAGGATCAAAAATTATCCCGGCAACCGCCGCGATTCCCTGGAAGTGGCGAACGTGAATCTGACGCTGTTTAATGTGAAGAACGGGCAGTCCGGCACCCTTCAGTTGGGCGCCTATTTGCAAGTGGAGAACAACCCGCCCACCGGCCAGGCGGGCCATTTACAGGCCACGTTGAATGGCAATTTTAATTTTACGTTGAGCGCGGATTTGAAACCCGCCCCCGTCACCGGCCAGACGCGCCTGGACGTTTCGCGCGCCGACGGCGTGTTCAGCGACTTTTCGGGTTTCAGCGCCGTGCTGGATTGCGACGTGACCCCGGCGCAAATCAAACAGGCGGTGCTGCATTTTCAAAGGGGCGGGACGCCGCTGGGCGAACTGGCGGTCAGCGGACCGCTGGACGTGGAAAAAATGGAAGGCCGGTTGAAGGTGGAATTGCGGGGCATTGACCGGCGATTGTTGAACCTGGCCGGAGACGCGGGCGGGATTGATTTCGGCACAACCACCATCAGTTCCAGCAACGAAATCGAATTAGCCAAGGCCGGCTCCGTCATCAACGCCGCGGGCGGGTTCGACGCGGGCCATGTGCAATTGACCCGCGCGGGTCAAACGACGCCCACACTCAATCTCAATGCCAGTTATGCGGTCACGGTGGACCGCGCAGCGCAGACGGCGCTGCTCCGCGGGTTGAATGTGGCGGGTACGCAGAACGGCAATCCGCTGTTGACCGCGCACCTGACCCGGCCCATGAACCTGGCCTGGGGAAAGGGCGCCAGCGGGGCGGAGGATTCCGCGCTCGATCTGGCCGTCACGGGTTTGAGTCTTGCGGATTGGAAGCCGTTCGTCGGCAACGCCGCCGCCACAGGCAATGTGGATTTGACATTGAAATTGTCGTCGCAGCAGGGTGGCCGGCAACTCTCCTTCGACCTGAATTCACAGATCAACAATTTTGCGGTGCGAATCGGCGGCAAACAAACGGTTCCGGCGGAGGTGACGCTGCAGGCGCGCGGACAGGCGGTGAATTTTAAACAATTCAACCTGAGCGAATACCGGCTGCTGGTCCTCCGCCAAAACCAGTCGCTGGTCACCGCCACCGGTTCCGGCACGTATGACGCCGCGGGCGGGAGTGCGGACCTGCAGGTGGCGCTGCAAGCTTCGCCGGCCGCGCTGTGCCAGGCCATTCCCCAGCCGGACATGAACTTTTCAGCCGGCACCGTTGAATTGAAGGGACGCGTCACCCAAAAGCAAAACACGCAAACCATCACCGGCAAACTGGTGCTCGCCAATCTCACGGGCCGGGCCGGCCAGAACCAGTTCCGTGATTTCGGGAGCACGATGGACCTCGACGTGAGCAAAACACCGGAGCAGATTCAAATCAACAAAATCGCTGGCAAATTGACCCAGGACGGAAATGCCGGCGGGACTTTTGAGATTGCCGGCAAATACAACACCGCGCGTGAATCGGCGCAACTGACCGCCAGCCTGTCGGGTTTCAATCAGAACGGCCTGCGTCCGTTTCTGGAACCGCTGTTGGCGGACAAGAAACTTGTCTCCATCACCGTCAACGGCAATGCGACCTTGGAATATGATCCCCAAGGCAGTTCCGCCATCAGAGCTTCGATGCGGGTGGAAAATCTTGTCGTAAACGACCCGCAACGGCAGCTTCCCGTCACGCCGCTGGAGGCCCGGTTGGAAATTGACACTGCCGTGAAAAAACAATCGGCGGACATCCGCCAGTTTCAAATCACGCTCACTCCCACCAAACGGGCGCAAAACCAGGTGCGGTTGCAGGGACAGGTGGATTATTCACAGCCGAACGCGGCCAACGGGAACCTCAAGCTCACTGCTGATTCGCTGGACGTGACCAGCTATTACGATTTGTTCGCAGGCAATTCGAAAGGCGGCGGGAAACAGCCCTTGGCGACGCCCCAAACCGGATCGGAATCCACCGGCGCCAGCCAGGAACCGCCGGCAAAAAATTTCCCGCTGAAAAATTTCATCGTGGCGGCTGACATCGGGCGGTTCTATCTGCGCGAAATCGAGATTACCCATTGGCAGACGACGGTGAGCGTGGACGGCGGTCACGTGACGGTGAAGCCATTCCAACTCACCCTCAACGGCGCGCCCGTGAACGCCACGGTGGATTTAAACCTGGGCGTGCCGGGTTACAAATACGATCTGGCCTTTGGCGCCGACCGGGTTCCGGTTGCTCCGCTGGTGAATACTTTTATGCCTGACCGCAAAGGTCAGATGGGCGGAACCTTTACGGCCCAGGCAAAGTTCAGCGGCGCGGGCGTCACCGGCGCGGGTTTGCAAAGGAACCTCACGGGGCAGTTCGCCGGCGGCGTTACCAACTTGAACCTGTCCGTGATGGACGTACACAGTGCAATCCTTAAAACACTGATTAATGTCATTGCCACCATCCCCCAACTTTTGAGCAGTCCGGAAAGCGCCATTGCTTCGCTGTTGGGCCAGGTGACCGGGCAGGGCGGCGGATTGATGGATGAACTTAAAAAGTCGCCCATCCAGGTAATCAACGCGCAAATACGGGCGGGCGGCGGGCGGATTGATTTGACCTCGGCCACGGTGCAAAGCACGGCCTTCAAAGCGGACGGCCAGGGTGGCATCGTCCTGGCCCAGGTGCTGACCAATTCCACCATCAACATCCCGGTGGCCGTTTTTGTGAGCCGGCCCATTGGCAAACAGCTCAATCTTACGTCCGGCAATGCTGCCGCCAACGCCACCGATGTTCCTTTGCCGCAATTTTTGACGATGAAAGGCACAATTGGCAATCCAAGGGCGGACATCAATAAATTGGCGTTGGGTGGCATGACGGTGAAATCCCTCGGCGGCGGTCTTTTGAACACGACCACCAACGCCGCATCGCAGGTGGGGAACCTGCTGAATAATTTGTTGAAGAAAGTAAAATAACTGAAAACTTTATTCCACCACTGAGATTCAAGTGCATGATCACTACCTAACTGGTCAGCATGCAACACCAGTGTTGTCCATCCCGGTTCAAGATTTGGACTTTATTCCCGACGTTCCGGCCTGTCCGTGTCAATTTTAGCCCTCCCTCATCCCGGCCTTCTCCCCAAGGAGAAGGTGAATCGTACCCTGGCTTATTGAAATACCTGCGATGGGATTGGCCGGACAATCATTCGCAAATCCAGAACCAAGCTATGGCTGTTCCTTCTCCCCGGGGGAGAAGGTCAGGTTGAGGGCGGGCGTAAAAATCATTCCATTCCCGCCATTTGTCGTTGCAGACGACAAAGACGTTATTGGCCTCGCAACACCGACGCTGCACCGTCCGGTTTCATCCCTTGCGCGGCGGCGAGTCTTTTTCGTAATGTCTGGCACCATGAATTTGGCCACTGCGTTTGCCGCCTCGGTGGAAAAACGGCCGGATAAGATCGCCTTGTATTGGGGCGAAAGCGAATTCAGCTATGCCACGCTGTTCGCGCAGTCGCGCGCCGTGGCGGCGGCGTTGGCCGGCAAATTCGGCGTCAAACCCGGCGACCGTGTCGCGCTGTGGGTGAAGAATTGTCCGGGGTTTGTTTCATCGGTGTTCGGCATTTTGTCGGCCGGCGGCGTGGTCGTGCCCATCAACAACTTTCTTAAACCCGCCGAGGTGAGTTACATCGTGAACGATTCCGGTGCGAACGTGCTCATCACCGGCGCGGAACTGGCGGCACATTCTGAAACTTTAAAAGTCGCGCGGCCATCACTCGAAATTTTGCGCGTCGAGGAATTTCCCGCGCTCAATCCATCCTCCAGCTTCCATCCTCCAGCTTCGTGTTCCGAGAAAGACCTCGCGGCGATGCTCTACACCTCCGGCACGACCGGCCATCCCAAGGGCGCGATGCTCACGCATGGCAATTTTCTTCACAATGTGGCGAGTTGCGTGACGGCGCTTGAGGTGCGGGAGGACGACCGCGTCGTGGTGGCGCTGCCGCAGTTTCACAGCTTCATGTTCACGGTGGGCACGCTGCTGCCGGTGCTGTGCGGCGGCGGAATTCTGCTGTTGAAAACGCTGCATCCGTTCAAACAGGTGCTGGAGGAGATCGCGCGGCATCGCGGCACAATTCTGCCGGCGGTGCCATCATTTTACCGGGCGCTGCTGGCCGTGCCGGAGTTCGGCCGGCTGCCGCTGCGGCTGTGCATCAGCGGCGGCGCGCCGTTGCCGGTGGAGGTGTTCAACGAATTCACGCGGAAATTTCCGTTTCCGCTGCGCGAAGGCTACGGCCCGACCGAGAGCAGTCCGGTGGCCACCGTGAATCCCATTTACGGCATCAACAAACCCGGCTCGATTGGCAAACCGATCCCGAACGTGGAGTTGAGCATCCGCGACGAGACCGGCCAGGAATTGCCCGTCGGCGCCATTGGTGAAATCTGCATCTGCGGCGGGAACGTGATGCGCGGCTATTGGAATCAGCCGGAAGAGACGGCGAAGGTTTTGCGCGACGGCTGGCTTTACACCGGCGACGTGGGATATCGCGACGCGGATGGTTATTATTACATCACCGACCGCAAGAAGGACATGCTGCTGGTCAACGGCAACAACGTTTATCCGCGGGAGATTGAGGAAATCATTTACCAGTTTCCGGGCATCAAGGAAACGGCGGTCATCGGCGTGCCGGATGCGCGCCGGGGCGAGCGGCCGGTGGTTTTTGTCGTTGCGGCGGAAGGACAAGTGGTCGAAGAAAAGGCCCTCCTGCAATTCGTGCGCAGCAAACTGGCTGACTACAAAGTGCCGAAACGGGTGATTTTCGTGCCGGCTTTGCCTCGAAACGCAATGGGGAAAATACTTAAAACCGCACTTCGGCAACAGCCGTTGGTTTGAGGCTTCCAAGAATAACAACCACTTGGATTTCAACGGATTAAACCAATACCTTTTACCAGTTGACGCGGCCAGAGAGCCACCGGTAAGCTATTAGACCGTTCGGGCATGAAGCGCGGACGGTAAAAATTTTTATGGCCGAAGGATATTGCGTTAAATGCAAAGCCAAGAAGGAAATCGCCAACGGCGTTGAAGAGACGATGAAAAACGGGCGCAAGGCGATCAAGGGCAAATGCCCGACCTGTGGCACGGTGATGTTCAAGATTTTAGGCGGCAAAGCCGCCACCAGTGCGACGCCGGCCAATCCGCCGACCACGAACTGATTATGCCGCAACAACTCGCTTATGTCATCATCACGCCCTATTCGCTTTACAAGTCGCGCACCGGCGGAATTTTAAGCCGGTTGATTTCGCGGACGGGTTTGGATCTGGCCGCCATGCGCATGTTCGCCCCCGGCGCCGAGTTGGTCAGGCAATATGCTGAAAACATTGTTTCCGCCCATGACCCGCAGGATCGGCGAATCCAGGAACTGCTTTGCCAATACGTCATCCAAAACTTCTCACCCGACCCCAAGACCGGGCGGCGGCGGCGGATCATGATGCTTCTGTTCCGCGGCAATGACGCCGTGCGAAAGGTTCGTTCCGCCGTCGGCAACCTCAGTCCGGAGCGGCGTGTGGGAGAAACCATTCGTGATACTTACGGCGACCTGATCACGGATGACAACGGGCAGATTAGCTACTTTGAACCGGCAGTGCTCGCCGCGCCAACCGTGGAAGAAGCCGATGCGAAACTCAAATTGTGGGCGCGCCATTCCGACCAGGACGGCGGGGTGCTGGAAAATATCATTGCCTATCAACCCGGCGAAACCAGCCAGCGCACGCTCGTGCTCATCAAGCCGGATAATTTTCGTTTCCCGACCGGACGCCCCGGCAATGTCATCGACTTTTTTTCACGCGCCGGCCTGTCCATTGTGGGAATCAAGGTGCATCGCATGAGTGTGGCCCAGGCGATGGAATTTTACGGTCCCGTCCGCGAATTCCTCCGCACCAAGCTCACGGACGTGATCGGGGCGAAGGTAAAGACCGCGCTGGAAAAGGAGTTCCCCATCAAAATTGCCGCCGCCGAGGAAAAACAACTGGGAGAAGTTCTTTGCCCGACCTTCGGCGAACATCAGTTTGAGAACATCATCCGGTTCATGGCCGGGCACGCGCCGTCGGAATTGCCGCGCGAACAATGGACCCAGCCCGGCACGGAAAAGTGCATCACGCTGATTTATGAAGGTGTGGATGCCGTCAGGAAAATCCGCGATGTGCTTGGTCCGACCGACCCGTCCAAAGCGCCGCCCGGCTCCATCCGCCGCGAATTCGGCTCGACCATCCTGGTCAACGCCGCGCATGCCAGCGATTCCGTGGAGAACGCCAGACGGGAAATGAACATCGTCAACGTGGGCGAAAACAATTTCCGCCAGGTCATTGAGGAAGTTTACGGAAAGTTGTAAGCTGGAGTTCGGGCTTTAGCATGTCCCCCGTCAACAATCCCGCAGGGCGGGATTGAACTCCAGCGCCCGGGGCAGTTTTTTCAGCAACTTTGTGTCCGCCGCTGGAAACTGGTAATGGTCCAATTCCGCCGCGCTGACCCACTTGAACGCCGCGCAGCCGAGCATCTGCAGTTCACCGCGTTCCAGCCGGCAGACGAAAAATTTCAGGCGAACAGTTTTCTCCGGATAAGCGTGAGTGACGGATTCAAAAAGCCTGCCGACGGAGATTTCCACGCCCAGCTCCTCGCGGATTTCGCGCACTAGGCATTGCTCGAAGGTTTCGCCCGGTTCGCGCTTGCCCCCGGGGAATTCCCACAGCCCGCCGAGATGCGCCCCGGAGTGGCGCCGGGTAATGAGCAGCTTGCCGCTGCGGAAGATGAGGGCGGCGGAAACCTCCGTGATGCGTCGAGTGCCAGGTGTCGAGTGCCGGGAGCCAGACGCGACGGCGTTCGACTTTCGTCCCTCGACTTTCGACTGCGGTTTCACCGCCCGACGCTTTTGTAAATCCAGCCCAGCCGTTCCATTTCCTCGCGGTCGAACAGATTGCGGCCGTCGAACATGATGGGATGGGTGAGCGATTTGCGGGCGCGTTCGAGATCAAGCTTTTTAAATTCATCCCACTCGGTGGCCACCACCAGCGCGTCGCAACCATCAGCCACGGCGTTCATGTCGTCCACGTAGGTCGCGTCCGCGAGCACGGCTTTGGCCTTGTCCATCGCCTTCGGATCATGCACCCGCAACTTGGCACCTTCCTTTTGCAGGCGGTGACAGAGTTCAATGGCCGGGGACATGCGCACGTCGTCGGTGTTTTGTTTGAAGGCGAGGCCGAGCACGCCGATTTTTTTGCCTTTGAGCACCCAAAGCGTGTTGGTGATCTTTTTGACAAAGCGCTCCATTTGGTCGGCGTTGATGTGCTGGATTTCCTTCAGCAAACGAAAATCGCAGCCGTTCTGCTCGGCGATTTTGATGAACGCGCTTAAATCCTTTGGAAAACAACTGCCGCCGAAGCCGATGCCGGCGTTCAAAAACCGGCGACCGATGCGCTCGTCCAGCCCCATGCCGGCGGCGACTTCCTGAACGTTTGCGCCCGCTGCCTCGCAAATGGCGGCGATGGCGTTGATGTAGGAAATTTTAAGCGCGAGGAATGAATTCGAAGCGTGCTTGATGAGCTCGGCGGAATTGATGTCGGTGACAACAATCGGCGCGTTGAACGGCGCGTAAATTTCCTTCATGGCGGCGACGGGCCGGGGGGAGCGGACGCCGATGACAATGCGGTCGGGCTTCATCAAATCGCCAACGGCGAAGCCTTCGCGCAGAAACTCCGGATTGCTCACCACGTCAAAATCCACTTTTGCCGGGCAATAGCGTCTGATGGTTTCGGCAACCTTTTCGCCGGTTTTGACCGGGACGGTGCTTTTGTCCACGACAATCTTGTAATCGGTCATGGCCGCGGCAATGTCGCGCGCGACTTTTTCGATGAAGCTCATATCCACCGAACCATCCGCTTGCGGCGGCGTTGGCACGGCAATAAAAATCACGTCGGATCTTTGGACGCCTTCAGCGGTGCTGCTGATGAACGTGAGCCGTCCGGCAGCCGCGTTTTTCTTCACGAGTTCTTCGAGTCCCGGCTCGTAAATGGGGATGCCACCGGACTGGAGCAGTTTGACCTTGGCCGCGTCGTTGTCCACGCACACGACCTGATGGCCGACTTCGGCGAAGCAAGTGCCGGTGACCAGACCGACGTAACCCGTACCGATGAGGGTGAGCTTCATGGCTCTCAGTGGTTTGGCTTGAACGGAGCCGCCGGGGCGGTTGCAGGCGAAGCCGATGGCAGCTTCATTTTCAATTCCACCAGGCGCAACCCGGCTTCCGAACCCAGCGAGCCATTGGGGTTATAACGCACGATGGCTTCATAAAGATTTGCCGCTTCGGCAAGTTTGCCTTGACGTTCGTCAATTTGCGCCAGGGCGAATCTTGCGGAGTCCACCGCTACCGCATCGGCATAGTTGTTGATGATTCGTTGGTAACCGCCGGCGGCCAAATCCGTTTTGCCTTGGGCGTCAAGACTGGTTGCCACGCCCAGCGCCGCCTGGGCGGCAAAGAAACTGCCCGGGTAGGCGTCGAGAAACTTTTGGAACTGCGCTTGCGCGTCGGCATATCTTTCCGCCGCAAACAACATCGCCGCGCCTTGCAACAAGGCCCGTTGTCCGGCGGACGTGCCTTGATACTCCGCGGTGATTTTCAAATAAAGGTCGGCCTCCTGGCTGGGGGTGGCGTTGCGCGGAATGGAACTCATCATTTGTGTCAGCGCCTGGCCCGCCGTGATCTCTTTTTGATCCCGCTGCCAGGAGTAAAACGAAATCAGCCCGGCGGCAACGACGATAACGCTGCCGCCCCAAATAATCCGAATCCGGTTGGCTTCCAACCAAGGCCACAGTTTAAAAAGATAAGTCGCCGGTGCGTTATGTAATTCCATAATAGATGAACAGTTTTTCGTCCGAAGCGCAAAAATACAAGCTCGAAATCAACTGCGGTTAAAAAAAAGGCGCAGTTTGCCACCACCACCAACGACGATGTTTGTACTGAACCGGCTTGCGAACCCTGGGAGTGCCGACGTCTCGCCGGCGGGTCGGAACTGTCTGTCGCAACATAACGAGCCGGTGGGACACCAGCGCCCCCAAGAGGTGGAAGAATGATGGCCGGACCAAATTGCGCCCTTGAAAGAAAGACCCCGGGACAACGACGCTAGAAACCTCTCAGGTCGGTGCTGGAGCGTTTGGGCAGACCGGGCGCGGGTATGCGCTTGAGCACCAGATATTGAATGCCATTTTTTTTACAATATTCGCGCTTGTCACCCGTGTCGTCGTCATCGTTTACTGCATAAATGTCCGGCTTTAAACGCTGGATTTCCGGATCGGCATCCATCCAGCCATCGCCACTGGAAATCAGCGCCTGCTGGACATACTTGATTGAGCCGACAACGTAACGGCGCTCTCCCTGCGGCAGGAGCGGATGGTCCGGGCCCTCGAGCAGCCGGATGTTCGCATCGTGGCCGATGACGACGTAAAGATCGCCATACGCGCTGACCTCTTCAAAGAACCGCAGGTGGCCGGAGTGAAACCAATCATAAGAACCGGTGACGACGACTTTTTTTCGAACTTCTGCCGGGGCCGGGCCGGAATCGGCCGCATGGGCAGTCGGGTCAGGAAAGCCCTTCATTCGTTCGTTACTGAAAACGCAATACTCCAGGTCATGCCACTGGCAGAACGCCTTCCGTTTCTTGTTGTAGTGGCACTCGACATCAGCCCACACCTTCGGGCGGTAACCACTCACGTCCGGAAGTTCGTTAAGATTATTCACCACATCGGTGACGGGTATGACCCGGCTGACATAACGGACGGCATTGAGGAGATAAAGCCTTTCCGCTTCGGAAAACTTCGGCAGCTTGCCGGTAAGTTTCTGCACGGCCTCGTCCGGCCAGAGCAACACCGTCACTTCACCTAACCGGGCGGCCTCTTCAAGGAAGCGCAGCTGAATCGAAAGGAAATCATCAAAGACGCCGGCAACAACAATCTGTTTTGCCGGGGCAGTCATTATGATGCAATTCGAATGGTAACCTGAAACGCTCCCGGCACTGGTTTCCTTGACGCCACCAAAGGATAACTGCCGCTGCCGCCGGAGCGACCCATCACGCGAAAGGTCGGCTCCCGCGCCACCACAACCATGGAACCGGGCGGCCGGGGATTGAGCCGGGAGACGAACGGCTGGTCAATCCACCCGCCCGCGAGTTGCTGCCGGTTGGGAATGGCACCGATGACTTCGGTGACACGCTGCGATTTTTTCATTCCACCACGTGTTTGCCTTTTTTTCGGTTGTGGTATTGCTCTTTGATCCACTGGTAAGTGACGGCCAAGCCCTTGTCGAGCGGTGTGTTTGGCTCCCACTTGAGCATTTTTTTGATGAAAGTATTGTCGCTGTTGCGGCCGGCCACGCCACGGGGCGCGGTCGGATCGTAGTGCCGTTTGAGTTTCACACCCGCAATTTTCTCAATCTTGGAGAGCAATTCGTTGACGGAGACGAGTTCGCTGGTTCCCAGATTGATCGGCGTGGCAATCAGCTCATCGCAGTGCATGATCATGTCAATGCCCTTCACGCAGTCGTCAATGTACATGAAGCTGCGGGTGGGCGTGCCGTCGCCCCAGATGGTGATGTTCATGTCCTTTTTGTCAATGGCCTCGATGACCTTGCGGCAGAGGGCGGCGGGGGCCTTCTCGCGACCGCCGTCCCAGGTGCCGTTCGGCCCATAAACATTGTGAAAGCGGGCGATATGCGTCTTCAGGCCGCGTTCGGCCCAGTATTCCTGGCAGAACATTTCGGAAATGAGTTTCTCCCAGCCGTAGCCGCGCTCGGCCATGGCCGGGTAGGCGTCGGATTCCTTCAACGCGCGAACTTTCGGGTCCTGCTGCAGCAGGACGTTGTAGGCGCAGGCCGACGAGGAATAAAAGTAGTTGCGGACCCCGGCACGATAGGCGGCCTCGATCATGTGCGTATTGATGAGGATGCTGCGCAGACATTCCACGCGGAACCGCTCGATGAAGCCCATGCCACCCATGTCGGCGGCGAGCTGGTACACTTCGACGGCGCCTTCGCAGGCGCGTTTGCAGTTTTCTTCGTGGCTGACATCGAGGCAAAGCGATTCGACCCCCGGCACTTTTTGATACCACTCATAAAGCGGTTTCTTGTCCACGGCCCGGATGCGGCTAAAACCCTTGTTCTTGAAATGCAACGCCAGGTTGCCGCCGATAAAACCGCCGGCACCGGTAATGACAATCAAATCGTCCTTTTGCAATTGTGGATCCTTCTCGATGAGTCGTTTCTTTTCCATATTACGTCTTTTGTTTCAATTTGTTCAATCCGTCCGCCGTTGTTTGGTTTCCCCAATGCGGCAACCCATTCTATCCGCAACCGGCCCCCGCCGCAATGACGATCCTTGTCCAAAACCTGACATTTCCTGGGATTGGGGATATAGTTTGGGTCCGATCTTGACTCGCCAATGGCAATTGTCAGACTGGTTCCGGCGAACGGGATTGATTTTGGGCGGAGAGATGGCCGAGTGGCTGAAGGCGACGGTTTGCTAAACCGTTATACGGGTTAAACCGTATCGGGGGTTCGAATCCCCCTCTCTCCGCCACTTTGATTTTCAATGGTTTTATGGGATTTATGGGTCTAGTGGCAACATCCAGTGGCAACAAGTCCACCTTTATTCAGGGTTATTTGCCGATGTCATTCAGGTCGGAATCCACCCGAATTTTACACTGCTCGATGAATGCCAGAATGCCGACAAGAGGGAAAAACCGGATGCCTTTTATCCGTCTGAATTCACGAATTGATGCCGGTGGATGAACCCTTTGAACGCCCACTCGTAGCCCCGGCTTGGCAGCAACAATAAATCCACCCTTGTTCAGGGTTGTTTGCCGGTGTCGTTTTGGTCGGAATTCGCCTGGGCTTCACACTGCTCGATGAACGCCAGAATGCTGGCAAGATGGAAAAGCCGGACGCCTTTTATCCGTCCGGGTTCACGAATGGAGACGGATCGGATAAAACTTTTGGCCGCCCATTCGTAGAGCTTTGCCCGCGAGCAGCCGGAATAAAATTCATGCCCGCGCTTTGGCGCGCGAACCCAGACCGGCAAATCACCATCCCGGTCGGCCATGAATTGTGTTGCCCGATGCGGCGCGGAACGGCTGCCGCTATCAAGCGCGTCGGCGTTCGCTGGCAATGTTGGACTGACGTTCACAAAAGAATTTTGTCGCTGCTTTGGGAAAATCCCCTTCGCATACCTCCCGACAACTCGCGCAGGAGGCGGATGCGTTCTGCAATGATGTGGCCTTGTTTCACACTTTCATTCTCCGGGCGGGTTTGGGTTTGATGGTTTCAGTCTTGTCGGGCTGTTCTTCTTCGACGATGGCCTCGGTGTTTTCAGCGGCTTCAAGCTGGTTGGGAGCCTGATTCTTGGTGAGGTCAAGTTGATCCTCAATCTCCGACTGGCGTTTGGCCAGGTGATGATACCGTTCTTCTTTCTCGAAGGGTGCGCCAACCTTGGCTTCCAGCTCAACCCCGCGCTTTCGTGAATCGCGGATGTCGGTTTCCAGCCGCGCGGCGCGTTCCTCAAAACCCTGCACCTCGGATTCCAGCGAACGGATGGTGCCCAAAGCCGTATCTGTAACGCGGCTGCTGTAACTATTTTTGCCCCGCAGCACGAGTTCGGCGGTATTGTTGAAGCCGGAGCGGATGAACATATCGAAACCAGCGAACCGCCCGATGCGGATGTCCTCGCCAAAACGAGTTTTGATTTTTTCCGCCCGCCGCAAAAGCAACTCCCCGGCAATTCCGCGATTATCCAGAACCTGTTTGTCCAATTCGATGCGAAACCTGTCGCCAGAAGTATCTTGCCGCCCGGTTAAATCCTCGCGCAAGTTTGCCAGCCGTTCTGTCCAGGTCTCAACCTCCTCGTGCGAATGGCGCAGGCTGCTACGGATGCGATATTGTTCCTCGGCATGGGCCGAGCGCAGCCGGGTCAACCGGATCAACTCGGCATCCACTTGAGCCTTTTCGATGACGAGCGGATTGCCGGACGCAATAGCTTTGATTTCGGCATAGGTCAAAGCAGCGGCGTCCATGTCTTCGAGGCGGCGCATGGTCATGTCACCGCTCATCACCTGGGCGATAAACTTGGCCTTGGTTTCCAACGTCTGCCACATATAGGCATCGAACGAGCCTTCCGTGACGTAGCGATAAATCTGCACGCTGTCATTTCGATTGCCCTGCCGCAGGATGCGTCCCTCGCGCTGCTCCACGTCGGCAGGTCGCCACGGCGCGTCCAGATGATGCAGCGCAATCAGACGTTCTTGGACATTGGTGCCGGAACCCATTTTCTGCGTGCTGCCAAACAGAACGCGAACCTTGCCCGCGCGAACGGAACGGAATAGCGCCACTTTCGCGTTATCGGCGTCGTAATCCTGAATGAAGGCAATTTCATTTTCCGGGACGCCCAGGCGCTTCAATTTGTCTGCCGCGTCACGATAAACGGAAAAGCCCCGGTCTTGGGGCGTGGATAAATCGCAAAACACAAGCTGCGCCAAACGATCATCCTTCGTCGCCTCCCAAATCTGATGAATTTTTTCCACGGCGAGATTAACTTTGCTCTGCGGGTCGTCCGGCAGGCTGGGTTTCATCAGGCGCAAATCCAGCGCGGCCTTGCGGCCTTCGGTGGTGATTTTGAGCATGTTGTCCTCGCGCGGGTCAACGCGCCCGTGCCTCAACGCCTCGGCGCGCTTGGCCAGCCCCTCGACAAACTTTTTTAATTCAGGAGAGGCCGGCGCATTGCGAATGGCCGGTTTTTCCCCTTCCAGTTTCGGACGCTTGAGATTGAGCATCTGCGCGGTCTGCACGTCCGCCGTCTGGCGGAAAATCTGCATCAGCTCCGGGACGTTCACGAACCGGGCGAAGCGCGTGTTGATCCGGTAGCCCGCGCCGTCCGGGGAAAGTTCCATCGCTGTCACCGGCTCGCCGAAGGTTGCGGCCCATGAATCAAAATGATTCAGGTTATGTTTTTTTAAGTCGTCCGGCTGCAAATAGCGTTGCATGGTGAACATCTCGGCCATGCTGTTGGCGATGGGTGTGCCGGTCGCAAACACAACTCCGCCGCCGTTGTTCACGGATTGAACATGACGAACTTTCAAATACATATCGAAGGCGCGTTCGCTCGCGGTCTGCGGCAGACCGGCAATGCGCGTCATCTTGGAAACATAAAACAGGTTTTTGAAATAATGCGCCTCGTCAACGAAAAGCCGGTCAATGCCGAGTTCCTCGAAAGTCAGCGTGTTGTCTTTCTTATGCGTGGCGGCGAGGGCTTCAAGTTTGGCTTCGAGACGTTTCTTGGCCTTTTCCAGTTCTTTTACCAAGCGCCGGTTGTCCGGGTCGGCGTGTTCCCGTTTGATTTTTTCCAACTCCGCCAACTGCTCTTTGAAAAAGCGTTCCTGGGTTTCGCGTGACAACGGGATGCGCTCAAAGCCGGAGTGCGTGACAATGACGGCATCCCAATTGCCAGTGGCGATGCGGCTGAAAAGTTTTTTACGGTTCTGCGCCTCGAAGTCCTCTTTGCCCGCCACAAGAATGTTTGCGCCCGGATACAACATGAGCAGTTCGCTGGAAAACTGGCCGAGCATGTGATTGGGAACGGCAAACAGGGGCTTGCGCGCCAGTCCCAACCGCTTCAGCTCCATCGCGGCGGCAACCATCGTGTAGGTCTTACCCGCGCCGACAACATGGCCGAGCAATATATTTGGCGTCTGCAAAGTGCGCCACACACCCGACTTTTGGTGTCCCTGAAGTTGCACGGCCGCACTGGCTCCCGGCAACGTCAGGTGTTCGCCGTTGAACGTGCGGACCCGTGAATGATTGAACGTGTCATTGTAAAGGCGGCAAAGCCGTTCCCGCCGGTCGTCATCCGACCAGATCCATTTTGCAAACCGTTCCTTGATGCGCTCCTGTTTTTCGCGTGCGGCTTCGGTCGCCTGCGCGTTGACGACGGGCTTTTTGTCCACATAGTCATAAACCGTGGGCGTTTTGAGGTTCAGCGTTTCCTCAATGAGTTCGAGGCCGGTATAACGGTTCGTTCCCCAATCGGTGGTGTTGGCGGTCGCCCCTTTCGCCTCCCAATTACCAGTAACGTGCCACGAGCCGAGCGCGTGGATGTGGCCGACCTCAACACCCGAAGGAACACCAAGCAGTTCGTGGGTGAACTGCTGCACGTCTGATGGCGGCAACCAAGATGCGCCAAGCCGCACATCAATTTCGGTCGCGGGCAAATCCTGCGGCTGCACGGATTTCAACGCCTCGACATTTTCACGGAAACGGACATCGGCAACACTGGCGGAGTCGGCGGCGATAAGTTTTTCGCGGACATTGCCGGACAGGTATTGGTCTTCGGTTTCCCATTGCTTGGTCTGTGGGTTGAGAAAAATCATCCCTTTCAAGTCCGGCATAAATTCCTCTATCGGACGGGACAGCAAACCGGCCATGTGTGCCAAGTCCACCCGGCCTTTTTCATTCAGCGATACGAGCAAGGCTTCCTTGGGTGAGCCAACCGATTCAACCGGCTGTTTGTGATGAATGGTGCGCTCGCGGAAAATCGAGGCTTTGACCGCAACTTTGGTTTCCTCGTCGTAGTTTTCCAGCGAAAGCAGCAACGGCAAATCCGGGTCGCCATGAAACGCCCGTTGATTGATCGGGGCGTTGATGGAGCCGAACCGGGAAATAAAACGGTCGTAGGCGAAGTTGAGTTGTTCGCGCGCCTCAATAACCTGCCCCTCACCGCTGCCATCGAGCTGCGAGCGCATACAATCCCGCACCGCGTCCCGCACGGCAATCAGCCGCCGAATCCGCGAGCGCGTTTCGACCGGCAGATCGTCCAACGGTTGCAGGACACCATCCTCGTTCAGACACAACCGGCCATCCTCGTGGATGCAATAGGCATTGGGCTTGATGTAATCCGGCGCGGGAATGGCCGGGTCAAAAGCTTTTTCGCCAGCGGATTGGGTTTGGACTTCGTATATGTTTTGGGGCAGGCGGGCAACCGCCTGTGCCAGCGCCTCGCCCAACTCGCGGTCGTCCGGCACCAGCACCGGCTCGCCGTCCCGATACATTCCTCTGGCGAGCCGCATCTGACCGAGCATCATTTCGGGATGGGTGGCGAAGTATTCGTTGATGGAAAACTTTTCCTGCCGGTCATTGGTAAAATCTGTCGCCATTTTCCAAACGGGGCCACGCAGTGATTCACCGGCGCGCAGTTTGCGGAGCATCACGATGTCGGTGGTCACTTCCGTGCCAGCATTTTTCTTGAACGCTGTGTTGGGCAGACGGATTGCGCCAAGGAACTCGGTTTTGCCGGAAAGCGTTTCACGCAAGGTTGAATCGAGCTTGTCCAGCGTGTGCCGGGACGTGACAAACATGAGCAACCCGCCCGGACGCACCTTGTCCAGCGCGGCGGCAAAGAAATAATCGTGAATGGAAAATTTGTAATCGTTCCAGCGCGGGTCATGGACGGTATAATCGCCGAACGGCACATTGGAAATGGCGAGGTCGTAAGCTTCGTCCGTGAGTTTGGATTTTTCAAACGGCTGCTCACGGATGTCGGCATCAGGATAAAGCGCCTTCGCAATCCGGGCTGTCAGCGGATCAATTTCAATGCCGGTGATGGCGGAGCGCCGGAGCATATCATCGGGCATGAGGCCGATGAAATGGCCGATGCCGCACGCCGGTTCCAAAATGTTGCCGCCTTGAAAGCCGAACCGTTGCGCGGCCTGATACATGGCCTGGATGACGACCGGGGCGGTGTAATGGGCGTTAAGGGTGGTGGCGCGGGCGGAGCGGTGTTCCGCGTCGGACAGGATTTCGGAAAGCTGGATTTGTTCCTTGCGCCAGTTCGTGCTGTCCACGTCAAACACTTGGGGCATCGCACCCCAGCCGACATAGCGCACCAACGCGGATTTTTCCTCTTGGTTGGCTGGCTGGTTTTCGGCTTGCAGCCTGTGAACCAGCTTTATCGCGGCCAGGTTGGTGCGGAATTTTTCCTTTGGCGAGCCTGCGCCAAGGCCATCGGCGGGGGAAATCCGATAACTGTTTTGATTGCGGACTAACTCGTCACCATTTCGGGCGGCAGCAGGATGTATTCCTCCCGCACCATTTCCCAGGCGCGGTCGTGCGCCTGCTGCGGAGTCAGCCCCTGTTTGGTGAACTGCTGCGTCAGCTCGATCATCTCGTCCTTGGTCTTCTCCTCGGCCTCCAGCAACATCGTATGCAACTGTCCTTTCGCCTCCAGATCGCGCACCAGTTTCGGGCAGTGTTCGCGCCAGTGTTTCTCGGCCATTCGTCCGTATTGGGTCAGCATGTTCATAGTGTGTGCGGTTGGAACCAAAAAGTTCCAACTGATTATCTATATCGGCGGTCGCTTTTTTGTCAACTTTTGGCATTTGCGACGGGAGTTTTTTCGCCGGGGTTTCTTTTCGGGAGCGGGCGATTGGTCGGCGACAGGCTTGGCATACATCGCGTCCAAGTCTTGAATCTGTTTTGAGAAAAACCGGATGATGGGCAGGCAAAAAACCTTTTGAACACCGAGGAGAAAATCAACGCTCGCCTTGGTGATGCCCAGCTCAACGCGGGCGAGCATATCCCTGCTGACATCCACTCCCTTGCATTGCAACTGCGTCGCCAAATCCTGCTGTGACCAATTTTGTTCGGAACGCAAACGGGAAACGGTCCGGCCAATGGGATTCCGGGGGAGCATAACATCGTCCCCCTTAATTTCCAGAGGGCGCGTTTCGATCCCGGAAGCGTGGGTGAAAACGATTTAGGGCTATTCTCCTGATGCTGGGAAATGAGCCGTGGAGACAACGAAGACCGCTTGGTCTCTGAAGCCAAATGTCCAGAAACTTGCCACTGCGCGCGCCATGCTGGACAACAGCTTGCATATAAACCCGGCACAAAAGCCACCGGCACGACAATTAATGCTCCAATGTAAGCATCTTTAATGCCCATGTTTGAATGCCTTTCATTGCCACGAAAACTAATCTGCTCCGGCTGCGAAAACCGGTCTGGAATCCGTTGCCGGAACCAGACCGGCACGGTGGCAAATCAAACCCCGACCGCGTGTCCTTTCGTTTGTTCCTGGGTTTGTGAGCGGGCAACGGTGCGCTGTTTCTGCCGCGCCATCTGGGACATGACCTCCTCGCGTTGGTCTTGGGGCACATCCTTGACCAGAATTTCGTAGGCTTGCTTGAGATCGGGGTTGGCATTGATGCGCTCCATCATGCCTTCACGCATACGCTGCTGACGTTCAAGCTGGCGCACTTCGTTCAGGACGACAGTGCGTTCGAGCCGGTCGCGGGGCATGGTCTGAATGTATTGCCAATCCTTGGGCTTCTCTGTAATCCAATTGTCAATTTTGGCTTCCACTTCGGGATTGATCCGGTAGTTGACGGGTTGAGGGGACGCACCTGCGCCAGAAGCGCCATTGGGCGCGGGTTTCGTTTTTGTTGTGCTCATAATGAGGTTTGATTTGTTGTTTATGTTTTAAGATTGCCGGCGTAGTTGCCGACAAAGCGTAAAATTGTTTCAGGGACTCAACGGATCGGCCGGTTCGTTGGTGGTCGTGGCGGTTGCAAATGGCGGTTGCTGTCCCGGCGCGGCTTCGAGCGCGGCGAGCCGCTGCTTCATTTCGCTCACCGTTGCGCGCAACGCCGCCGTCTGCTGCAAATTCGTTTGGGTCTGTTGCAACGCACTTTGAAACTGCATCAGTGCCGCCGACAAAGTGCGGGCTTGCACCATGATTTGAGCGGTGGCGAACCGCTGCGAATTGACCTCGGCCAGAATCGCATCGTTGACCGGCACCGGACTGAACGCCGCGTCGTGCGCTGATGGTGCTAGAAATGCGTTGCTTCCAATGGTGGCGGGATGCAAATCCCAGCGCGTGTTTTCCTCGACGCGATAAACGACGTGCTGCTCGTGCATCACCAGACCGTCATTCGGGTCGGCATAGCGCCCGACGTGATAGGCGTGAATCACTTCGGGATAACGGACGGTGGAATTATCCGTGTCCGCGAGCGGCGGCTGCGGAAACAGCGTCAGCTTGGGCGCGGTCGAACACGCCGTCAAAAACAGGAGTGGAATAAAGCGGAGCGTTTTCATGGTGTTGATGTGGTTTTGGTTGATTCATCTATTTCTGGTGCGACAGGGATGGCCGCGCCGCCGACGGAGGCATCGGCGCGGTCCAGGGTTTGCAGGACGTAGAGGTAAAACTGTTTTCCACTCGGCACACGGATGTAAAACCCGTCCTTCTGAATCGAATCGGAGATTTGCTGCGCGTAGATTTTTAGAACATCCTGCGCGCCCGCAAACGGCGCGTTGTTGAGCGTGGGACTGTTGATGGGGCCAAAGATGGTCTGTTGTTTTTCGGTCAGCGCACCCGCCGCGCCGGAAAGGAACGTGGCGGCGAACAATTTAATCTCTGCAAGATTGTCCGACTTGATGAGTTCACCGCGCAACCCGGCGCTGCCGTCCGTAACGGCCCAGCCGCTCTGGTTCGTGTTGTTTTCAAATTCGCGGTCAAGCGCGATGGCCTTGATTTGCATTTCTTCACCGTTCTGCCAAACCAATGTCCAACTGCTGCCGCTGGCGATGCGTTCGCGTTGATGGTCGGTTTTGGCCGTGCCATGAACCTCGGTGCCAGCGGGAATGATGAGTTTGCCCGCGTGATAAACATCCTCGGTGACAAGGCCGATGATGGGTGTCTGCATGGAAGACGAATCCACCGTGATGACCGTCTCGCAAGAAATCAACCGGCCAAACGGGGCATACGCGGCGCTCAACTTTTTTTGGGCGGCAACTCCCGCCGTGCTATCTGAAAACAAACTGATCGGCGAGAGGGTTGGCAATTGGTTCGCGGGAACAACCGGCAACGGTTGTGGCGATGCGTTGGCGAAACCTGACGTGGTGGACGAAGCTGAAGCCGGTTCCGGTTTGGCTGCGGGCGGATGGAAAGCCGTCATCGGTCGCACGACCGACTGCACCACCTGGGGCTTGCCGCCAACGGTGTTGGTGCCAAGCGGTGCCGCCGAAGCCGCGTCTTCGGGAGCCTGGTGGTGCTTGCGGACAACGCTGAAAATAATCAGCGCCGCCGCAAACAAACCACCAAAGGCAATCAATCTGCCGCTCTTGGTCTTGAAAAAATTGAGGAAATCTCGTGGTTTCATGGCTGGCCTTTGGGTGAACGGATGGGACGCACCGGAACATTGGTGACGGTGATTGCGGGCGGCGGCGGCGACAGTCGTTGCACCAGCACGGTGAATTGGTTTTTCAGAGACAACTCATTACGTCCGCCGTCCGGCGTGCCGGTGACGGCAAAATAAACGATGCTCCGGCCATTGGGCGGGACGTGGCCGTCGCTATCGCTGATGGATTGGGGATAAAGCCGGTCGCCCGCGCGCAGCGCGAAACTGTCGGGCTGATAAATCAGCGGTGTGTTGGTCTCATTCGTGATGGCAACTCGAAAGACCAGCGTGTCCTCGGTGTTGAAACGAAAGGCGGCTTCAATCTGGATTTGATAATCGTTGAAGTCGCTGACGAGCGGCTTGCTGTCATAGGTGGTAAAGCCGACATCGGCGACACTTTCCGGCTGTTGCGATTTCAACAGGGGAAACGCCTTCGCCTTGTCGAGCAACGCCAAAAGTTTTAGCGGGCTGACTTCGGGCGCACGGCCTGCACCCAACTCCTCCGGCGCGGGCGGTGATTCCATGATGAGTGACAGTGCCGGCGTGTCGCTGGCCGACAACTCGAAAACGTAAGTGCAATTGTTCCAGCGGACATTCAGGTTGCCGGCTGCCCTGCCAGTGAGGGCGCGCACGGAAAGAAACGTCGAGCCTTTGACATGAGCCAGTTGGAATTGCCCCGGAGTTTTTCCATCCACCGTGAACCCCGCGCCGTCAATGGCTTCAATCGGGCCGGGAAAACTGATGGTGGTGACGCGGTTGGTTGCAACCGGCACGGATACAACCGCGTGGTCGTCGAGCAGGACACGATGAATGGCCGGTGAATCGGCGAGCGCAAGCGTGGCCGCGAACACCGTGACGGTGAGCGATAAGAGGTTAGCGATTGATTTCATATTTGAAGTCTCCTACTGCGGTTGGGAAGCGTCCGTTCAACGCCATGTTGGGGTTGCGAACCAAGCGTAACCGGAGCGTGAACGGAAACGCCTCGGTGAACGCCTTGTCCTGGAATATGCCGCTGCGGATGATTTGGCCGGTGACAGCGGCCAGCACTTCGTTGTCGCGCGTGGCGAGAATGTCAATGCGGCCAATTTCAGCTTTCTGGTGGAGTTGCTTGGAACGAAATTCGACGGACTCGCTGATACGTTCGTCCTGCGCCTTGGCCAGCGCAGATTTGAGAAACACCAATTTGAGCAAATCGGGATTGTCAAAATCTTTGGGACTGCGTTCGAGAAATGCGAGCGTCGCAAGCTCGGCTTGCTGAACGTGCAACTCTTTGGCCTCCGAAAATTGAAGCAACGGACTTAAATAATAAGTTCCGGCGGGATCAATGATGACGACGCGCTCGCGCTGCTTGAACTGTGAAACGATGTGGTAACGGTCAATGGCCGACAGCAGCAACACGGCGACGGTGAACGCAAACCAGAACCACGGCAGGCGGTCGCGCTGGACCAAAAGGCGGGTCGGATCAAAGTGCTTACGCACGGCCACCATTGAAGGTGAAGCAGAATTCGTTGGCGTGGTTTTCAAATCAGATGTTTCCATAGGTCAGTAATAATTGGGTTTGGATTTGGCGATGAGTTCGCGGACGGCCTTGTTGCCGGTGATGTCGTCGCCGGGCCGACCGCGTGCGGAGCGCGGCGGCAGGCCGCTCCCGGCGATGATGATTGCGCCCGCACTGCCCATGTTGGCGGCGGACGACATGGTGCTCAACAACGCAGCCATGCCCGCCGCGCCAGCGGTCACAGCCGGCATACCAGCGGTGGAAGCGGTCGCGGCTGCGCCCGCAGTCGTGGCGGCGGTCTGGAGAAAACTGCTGACGCCGCCCGCGAGCAACGGGCCTCCGGGCTGAATGCCGTGAGCGATGACGTTTTGAATGATGACGGGAGCGGCAACGGTGCTGAATATAATCCAGAAACCGACCACGGCGACGCCAATGGTTTTTTGCAAATCGGGCAGCGTGGAAGTGGGGTCAATGTATTCAAAGCTGGGGTCGGTCATAAAATCGAGGATGCCCTGCGTCACGAGCGCGGCGAGCGCCCAGCCCAACGGCCAGAGCAAAACGCCGACAAGATTCATGAGGTAGCGGCTGCCGGTGTGCTTCAACGCCGGGATTGCCATGAAGCCGATGAGCAATGGCGAAAGTGCGTAGCCAAGATTCAGGGTGATCGTCTGAAAGATGTAAGCCCAAAACATCATCAACGAGGCGAACTCGCCGACGAGCCAGAGGACGGCGGAGATGATGAGGTCGGTGGTGAAGTTGTGGAGTTGCGACATGACATTCCACCAGGACGAGGTCGTGGCCGGGTCGCGTTTGATAACGAGCAGTTGATTGAACTGCTGATAGACGTTGGCCGGGTCAACGCCCAAGCCGGAGAGGATTGAAGTTTGCAGCAAATTTTGCAGGGTATTGCCCCAAGCAGGCAGAAACACGAGCAAGGACGTGAGCAACAACAGACGCAGGAGCAGATGCAGAATGGCATCGTGCGAGGAATGGTGCATCACTGTGACGATGACGCCGACGATGAAAAGGGCGAAGGCCACGCTCAACAACAACGTGTGGAGTTCTCCACATTTGGCGAGGAATGTGGGGAAGATGCTGTCGAACGTGGCCATGATTAACGCAGGGTTGAGGGTTACGGGGTTGGGAAGACCACCGGCGCATTGAGCAACTGGAACTTCGCCGTGTAGTTGCTGACGGACTCCTCGAACTCGGCGTTCTGCTGCTCGGTCAACGCCTGAATTTGTTTCTGCTGGTCGTTCCGGTTCTGGATGTCCTGAACCATTGCCGATGACGCGGCTTGATTCACCTCGTCATCGGTGCTGGCAAGGTCGCCGTTCAGACTGGTGAGGACGCCATGCAACTTCTGCACCTCGGCATCCGTGGTGGCGTTCTGGAGTTGCTGTGTCGTCTGCGCGATTTGATCCTTGATGGTCGCGCGCCGTTGCGCCGCGTTGTCGGCAACCGTGACATAGTTGTTGGCCGTGTCATTGATTGCCGCAAACGGTTTGTATTGGTCGGCGGGTCGTTGGATGGTCTGGCCGCCCGGCGTCTGGAAACTGACGCCTACCGTGGCATAGATGCCGGAGTCATTGTAGGTCAGTGCATAATTTCCGTCGGCGCTTGACACCAGATTTTCGAGATTTTTGCCCGGCTCAAGGCTCTGCAAATCCGAGTCGAGGGCAGGCACCATTGACAGCACCACTTGGGACGGGTTGCCGAACAAACTTTCGTAATTCTTAAACTCGCTCAACTGGCTGGTGAGCGTGTTGATTTGCTGCACCTGGTTGTCAATCATGGTGACGTATTTGGCGATGCTCTCGGCTTCATCGAGAATTTGTTCCACGTTCATGGTCGGGTCATAGACGATCCACTGCGCGCGGGCGGAGAATGCCAGCGGCAGGGCGACTGCGATTATTGCGATTAGCTTTTTCATTTTTGTTGTCTTTTCTATTTGGTTGTTTGTTGGGGCGAAATGATTGGGTGCAGGCTGGTGGTCGTAACGCAGTTACTGTTCAATGCGGAGAAATTGGGTGGTGGGCTGGAAAATCACGCCGTCAATGACTTGCTCCGGCAGATGCACTTCGTAAAGCCGGACCCGGCCATTGTCACCGGCTCTGGCCTGCTGCAACGAAACGTAAAGCCAATACTGCTGTTTCACCGCATCACTGCGGCCTTTGTCGTAGCCCGTCTGATAAGATGCGGCGTCCAATTTGCCGTTGGCGGCGTGGAGTCCTTCGCCGAGCAAAGCACCGCCCGCTGCGCCGCCGACAATGGCATAGGGATTGTTGTGGGTAAGCTCGCCGCCGAGGGCCGCGCCGCCCGCGCCCAGGCCGACATCAGTGGCAGTTCGGGTCACGGCGGCGCAGCCGGTGAACAAACACGCGGCACAAGCAAGGGGAACGATGAATAATAATTTTTTCATAAGGTTGATGGTTTTAGTTTCCGCACAGACCGTTGCATTCCTGGTAAAAGCCCATGAACGTCTGGTCTCTGAACGACTCGTGTTTTTCTAGGAACGCCTCGGCCAGCGGCACGCACGAGCGATGCACATATAGTTTCTGGTCAAGGTTCCGGTTGACGACATTGCCGGGCGTTCGCAACGCCACGTCAATTTCAACGGCACGTTGAAAACCGGTCGGATCATTGTCCCGCAGCCAGCGCCATTCGTCGTTGGAACGGTAGGGACAAAATACGCACGCCGAGCGCGGGACTTCATGGGGGACACCAAAGGCTTTCAGCCGTTGCTGGCACATGGCGCGGGTGATCTGGCGCTCAATCAGCGGAAATACCGGCGTCGCCCAGGGAACTTCCGCGAAGCGCAGCCGCACACGTGCGGCGCGTCCGGCCTCGTCGAAACTGATACCGAGGTATTGCCGAACATGGACTTCATCACGCGGAAACCATTGGCGTGGTTTCAGGCCGACGATTTCGTGGCGGATGGTCTGTTCAATGACATCCAACTTGTATTCCTTGGTGCATTGACGGCGGATCATCCCCTTGGGCGAACCCGGCTCGTCCGTGGTGTAGGCGGGAATGCTGGCAAACCGCTGGCCGGTGGAATTGCGTCCGTGCTTCAAATCTTCCCCAAGCCTGCCGATGGAACGCACCAGGATGCGCGGGCCGTTGAGTGATTGAAGCCATTCCAGATGCCGATAAACGGGTGTGGGTTCCTCGCCAGTGTCGGCGAAGATGGCGTAGTCAATCTGCGGCTGGAGAACACCGTGCAAAAACATCAGGTAAAGGGTCGTTGACTGGACGCCGGCGCCGAGATTGAGGATGTGCAATTCTTTCATGCTTCCTCCTTTTGCGGGTTGGCGTGGGCGATAATGCCCTCGACGATGTTGGCGCTCTGGCGCAACTCGCGGGCGCGTTTGTCGAAATGTTCGCCGCTGGATGAACTGCAATAGAGCATTTCACGCGATGAGACGTTGTGAACCGTGCCGCAAAGATTTCTGCCGGAGTCGGTATGAAAATAGGTGAACGGTGAATACTTCTGTCCGCTTTGGTGGTCGGGCAACGGGTAATTCATAATCGCGTGCTTGGTGACTTCGGGCAGGGCGATGTCCTGGGCCATGTCCTCCAGATCCGCCCGGTCGTTCTGGCGCATGATGAAAAACTGGCGCGAATTGCCAAACACAGCGGAACGGATGCGCGACTGTTTGAACCGCGCATACTGCTGGACGATGGAAATGTTCCAGCAATTGAATTTGCGAAGCTGTGCGTAGGATTCCTGGACGATTTCCTGGCCGCCGGGAATGTCGAGGAAGCGGGCGACTTCCTCATACACGTTCCGTTTCCGCAATGCACGCGGCAGCGTGATGATGTGTTTGCGCGCGTGGTTCGTGATGAGGAAGCCCGCCGCCGCTTTCAACTCCTTGGCGGATTCAGGAATATAACCGAGTTCAAAATGGGCAATCTTGCCGGTGAGCGAAAGATTGCTCGTGCCGTCGAACAAGCAGCCGTAGTTGCCGTCCCGACACCAAGGCAGAATCAGCGTGGCGATTTCAATGATCTGTTCACGCTCCGAACCGACCGGATCGAGCATCATCAATTCCTGCAACATTCGGTGCGTCGGAAATTCCTCCGGCGTGAAATAGGCAAAAGCGAGATTGCGGACTTCGCGGCTGGTCTTGGGGTCTTTTAGGAATTTCAGAACCGTTCCCTCGTCGAATTGGGCGAGATAATCCCGTCCCCATTCATTGAAGCGTGGCTCTGCGGTGGACGGTATGAGTCCTGACCCCGCCAAGTCTCTGAAGTCCGCAAAAGTTTCGAGGCTCGTCGCGCCCGGCGGCATCCGCTCGGTGCGGAATTTCTGCAACGCCAGCGCGTGACGCGCGATGTCAAGCAACTGATCGTAACGCTTCTTCTGCCAGTCCTGAAACGAATCCTCGTAAAGCAAATTCAAATACTTGGCGATTTGCGCCTGCCGGAGCATCTGCTTGTCTTCCTGCGACGACGTGCCAATCATCCGCGCAACCAGTGCCGTTGAAGCGGACAAATGGTCGGAGGTCAGCGGCAGTCCTTTGGTGTCCAGATAGTTTATGGTGAGGTCGCCGTCGGGATGGATGATGATGGGCCGCGCACCGGGTTCGACGGTCTGCGTGTAGATGCCATACGACAAACCTTCCTCAATGATGACGGTGTAGGCGAAATAACCTTCGGTCTGCGAAAGCAGGTCGCAAACGGTCACAGATTTGCCCGCGCCCGACATCCCCAACAACACGGCGTGCTGGGGGGATTGGTTGTCCTTCGAGCCGGAGAAAGTTTCGACCCCGATGAGATTGTTTGCCGGGCCGTCGTAGATGGCCTCGGCGGTTGCCAGGTGGCCGGTGAATGTGCTGGTGACAGGCAGCATATCAGCCAGGTATCGGTGTTCGGAATATAGTTTGCGATGCTCATAACGTCCCCACGTCCAGCCCGGCCACGTCTGGAAGAAAAGATTTTTGGAAGTGCTGGGCAGGTTGCTTTCAAAATACTGCGCCGAATTCATCGAGTTGATGGCGTTCTTGATGGCGCTGGCTTTCGCGTTCAAGCCGTCCTTTGATTTATCCCAAACCCGAATCACAAACAGCGCATTGAACGGAATGGTCTGCCCCTGCATCAGCGCATGAATTTTTTTCTGCTTCTTTTCCATCACCGTGAGCAGTGAGATTTTCTTTTCGCTGGCGTAGTCGCCGGCCACGCGGTCATGCTCTTTTTCCTCCTTGTTGATTTCCTGGGTGATGGGCAGCGGATCAACATTGACCGTGATGGCGTAGTCGAGCAGCCGCAGATTGGTGAGGCGTTGGATGATGCCGGGATAGGTCGTGCGCGGCCAGCGGGTAAGCGCGATGACGGAGTGATAATGGCCGTCCATGTAAAATCCGAAATCACTCTGGCCGTTGCCTTCGCTGTGCCAGCAATTTTCCTGAATCGAAAGTTCGGGTTGAAAATCGCTGGCCGCGTCAAAATCAAAGCGGTCGGCCAGGGATGGGTTGAGGAAGTTTTTGCAATGCTTGAAATGGTCGAGGTCGCTCATGGGCAGCACGCGCGTCCCGGCGCTGGCAAAAATTTCCTTCAACAAATGGTGAACGTGGCTGAACTCCATTTCCAACTGGTCGAGCATGGTCAGGTAATACTCGCGCAGCGCGCTATCGGAGGTAAGCGTCCGGGGCGTGTTTTCCAACGAGCGGGACACATAAAGGATCACGCGCTGCCGCCGGAGTTTGCGTTCGGTCATCGCCTGCCAATAGCGTGCGAACCGTTCGTTGCGCGAACGCTTCGTCCAGACATTCTCAAACCGCTCCGTCTCCTGCTGATACCGGAGCAGCTCGGTTTTGTAATCCGAGTCGGAAAAGTATTGAACCTGCAACCGCTGGTTTTCGTGCAGCGAGGCGAGCAACAAACAGAGTTGTTCTTGAAATTCATTCAGGTCGGCGATGGGACTGTTGGTGAGGTCGGGCGGTTCAAAGACAAACCCCTTGGAGACATAACCGCCGCGCCGCAGATGGTTGAACACCATCAAATCGCGCACAAAAAAACCGTTGGGTGGACGCTCAAACATAAATCAGATGCGTTGGGATTTGCGCCGCTGCACGTCGTCCATCACCTGCTGGACACGGTTCACGTCATCCACAAGCTGCTGGACGGTGCGGACAGACTTGCTCTCGTTGATGGCGATGTAGGCTTCGCAGATGTGCGCCCGCGCCCGCTCCATGTGCGCGCGGGCGGTGTCACCGAAGCCGCGTGTGTTATGCAGACCGCTCCGCAACGCGGTTTCGGCGGCGGTGAGCTGGCCAAGCAACGCCTGCCGCTGGCTTTCAATTGCCTGAAGTTCGCCGGGATTCATGACTGTTGTGAAATTAAGTTTTCAAATCTTTCGCGGTCCCGAATGAGGTTGTCGCGCAGCAGGACGCGAATTTCGGAGACCCACGCTTCTTCGAGAATCAACGCACCGAGATGTTTCTCGGCGTGAACGCGCGCCACACGCCCGTTCACCAGCGGGCCAAGCAGAAGTTCCAGCCGCCAGCCTTTGAGGACGACGGTTGCCGGCGGATAAACCAGGACGAGCTGGTCGGGCGGCAAAGTTTTCTGGCCGCTGCTGTTGGGGTTCTCTTGCAGGACAAAGTGCGTCAGGTGGCTGATCGGAAAGCACCATATCCGGTGAGCATCAATGAACTCGGTGTAATCCGGCAGCGTCGGGATGAATTCAACACAGCCGCCGAACTCGCGTTTCTGTTTGGGATGATGTGATTTTTCAGATTTCATAAAAGTGGATGAGTGCAGGAACGATGAGCTTCAGGACTGAAACCGCGTCCGGTCGTCAGGTATTCAAAGCAGTCGCGGTCATAACCGGGCGGTTTGCCCTGCCGCAACGCAAAGATATAGGCGAGGCAGATGGAGACCGGCACGAGGGCGGCGACGAACGAGAAGGTCAGCGATGAATTCATGGGGACGAGCAAAATAAAGAACACGATGATGCCCGCGCCGATGCCGCCGATGAGCCACCAAAAGAGACCGCCTTCCAAACCCCAGGTGCGGCCTTTGGAATCAGACGCGGCATTGGTGTCAGTCAGACGAAGTTCACTTTTGGCGCTCATGGTGGGCGTGGATTTGGATTTTGTTTGGCTGGCTAAAAGTTGCCGACGCCGACGGCGCTGTTGGCATCGAGGCCGAAGATTTTATAGAAGGCATAGACCACCGCCGGGGCTGCCGCGATGATCGCGCCGCCGATGATGGACATCTTGCCTTGGTCAACGTCGCCGCGCCGGATGGCGAAACCGCCATAGATGACGGCGGAGATGCCAAGCACAAAGCCGAACATCATAATCACGGCCAGACTGTTGCTGATGCCGGTTTTCAGGTCGGTGGAACTGAAGCCCGTCCCTTGAGCCAGGGCGGGCAGCGTATTGAGGGCAAACAAGGCCGCGACGGTGAGGAACGGACGCAGCCGCGAACGGATTTTTGGAGCGATTTTCGGAACCAGTATTTTTTTCATAGCATTGTTATTTTATTTTTCCCGGCGGGGTCTTCCGCCGAACACGGGGTCATCTTCTCATGTTTCAGAAAACGCCTTGTGCGGAAATCGCACAGGATGAAAAACTCTTTAGGGCATCATGGCGGGACATGAACACGACAACCATTGACGGTCAGAAAATCGAACGCCTCCGCAAACTGGATGGTGTATTGCGGACGGAGATTCGCGGGCAGAACCAAGTCCTGCCGCGCGTCGTCTCCGTGGTGCAACGGGGGGAATTCAGCCTTACCAAACCGGGGCGTCCGCGCGGAAGTTTTCTGCTGCTCGGACCTACCGGCGTCGGCAAAACCGAAACCGTCGTGGTGCTGACCCGGCAAATTTTCGGCGCGGAAAAATTATTCCGGTTTGATATGTCGGAATTTCAAACACAGGAATCACTTGGTCTGTTGTTGGGTGCGAAGCTGGGCGAGACGGGTTATTTGGGGGCGATGCGCGAGCGCGCCGCCGAAGGATCGTTATTGTTTGATGAAGCCGAAAAAGCGCATCCGCGCGTGCTGGACATTATGCTGCAACTGCTCGACGCGGCCCGCATCACCGTGGCAACGGGGCAGACACTGGACTTCAGTGGATTTTATATCTGGCTGACTTCCAACATCGGCTCCGCCGAACTAATGAGCCTGCAACATTCCAACGATGCGACATTGGAACGGCATGTTCTGTCACGCGCACAACAAGCCCTGCGCCCGGAAATTTTCGCGCGCATCACCGAGAAGCTCGTGTTCAACCGTTTGAGCTACGAGCATCAATTGGAGATTGCCGAAAAGTTTTTGTCGCGGGAAGTCGAGTTCCTCACCACGCGCGGACACAAACTTGAATTGGACAAAACGGTCTTGCCGTTTCTGGTGCGAAAGGGTTTTCATCCCAAGCTCGGAGCGCGCCCCATGCGAGACGCAACGGAAAAGCTCGTGGGCGACGCCGTGGCCGGTGCATTGCTCGCCAACGGACGCGCGGAGGGTTGCCTCATGGCTGACAATGCCAGTGACCGCCTCAAAATTGAATAACCACCTTCCCCCCACTGGTCAGAAATCCCGGCGCGAATTCCTAATCAGCCGGTCTTTCCCGGCTCAACGAGCATTGTCAACGAGGAACGGAAGCGGCGAGCGATGTTGTTCGAGCCGACCCGTAGTATCGTTGACAAGCGCAGTTGAGCCATATCCTCGGAACGGCAATTCGCGCCAGTGTCAGTGTCAGTGTCATTTTCGCCGATCTGTGACGCGAATCGCAATAGCTCATTTTCGTGATGTCGTCAACTGTGCTCGGTCAACTACAACGACTATCTGCTCACTCCTGCCTATCGCAAAGCTGCTTGTCCCCGATGTGAGGTCAAGCTGATGCAAATCATAGTCAACGGCAGGAGAAAACCAGATGACTTTTGCTCTCGGGTGATATGGGATGGTGGTCCGAATCGCAATCGGATCAATAAGGAACGTCGAGCCAATAAATGCGAACCCCGATTTGTCCAGCGGCCAAAAAGAACTCACTTTTGGATTCTGCCTCTCGGCACCAACAATGACCGTCGGATTCATGGAAACAAGACACAGATCAAATGGCAGCTCATGCGAAGGGATGGAATTAACAGTGCCATGTGTTGGCCACTCATTTACAAAGGTGCATCTACCGAAATACGCATCTAGCTCATGGTGAAATGAAAACTCGCTCGTCTTTGCTCCTGACTTTCCTGTAAGAGCCATCCGGTCCTGTGGATTTGGCGCTCCAAAGCAATACACGGTGCGATAAAACACATGGCCTCTCATACCTGGCGCACACCATGGCCCCTGCTGACCAGTGTCTTTCCAAGCGGTGGCACTGCAACCAGTGAGGAGGCTAAGAAGCGACAATAGCGCGAGGGATTTCATGGTAGTGGTCTAACATTATTGTTAAGCCGTAGAGTGCGCATGACACGGTGCATAGCAATTTTTTTACCGCTGCTCTTATCATGGGTTTATGAAAATGGATTTGCGAATTTCTATCAAGGATTATCGCCGTGAAAAATTGAAAATCAAACTGGTGGTGGTGTTCGGTTCGCCGAGTTTTCCTGTGCCGGTTGTCGGCAGCATTCCACAAATCGCTGGTCAAATCACGCGAAGCGGTGCAATGCCGCTATGCTTCGGTCTGGCGCGAACTTGTGACGTTCCGTGCGGGCGAGATGCAGCCCGGCACGGGCGACACGAGTTCGCGCCAGACGGAAGCGGACGCGACTGCGTTCCCTCAATGCCGGTCGGGACGAGCGGGCGGGAAATGACGGAAGGCAGGCCGGAGCGATTTTAGCGAGGCCGCCGTGTCAGTTCCCGCCCGTTGGTCCCGGCGGCTTTATTCCAGATTGATAAACAGGTGGCTCTCACCCATGTCCTTCTCGTCTGGCAAAAATGCGCCGCCTCGTTTGGCGCATAAATCCTGACAAATCTTTCGCAGCGCCTTCCGTCTTGCCGACGCCTTCGGCAGTTTGACCAATAGCCGGTCGGCAAATTGTTTTCCGCGTCTGCCCGCATAAATGAGGGTGGCAATGACGGTTTCTGCACCGGCAGCATATAGCGATTCTACAAATTGAAGTGCCGCCTTTGCCGTGCGAAACCTTGCGAGCGAGCGAAGATCGGGATTTGGGGCCGCGCTCAACCATTGCCGGGCCTCGGCATGGGATTTCTCCAAGAGGGATTCGACGAACAATTCATGTTCCTTGCGTTTCAAGGCCGGCCCCTCGCGGGCAACTCGTCCTGCCGGTTCTCCTTCGTGTTGCGGCCAGTCAGGATACTTGCGTGCCGCTTTCAGGTAGGCGGCGCGGGTTACGTCCACGTTGCTAATGTAGTAAATTTCTTGAACCAGCGTGCCGTCCCGAAGCCAAGTCCGGGTGCGCCCGAAAAATTTGCCGTCGAGCGAATTTACCTCCAGCCTCAATTTTCCGTTCTGATGCCAATAACGCTGCGTGCCGGTGCCGTGGTTCATGGTGAAGGAGCCAAGCAGACGACCATTTTCATCCCAATGCCGGCTGGTGCCGTGCAGCCGACCATGACGGTAACGTAATTCCTCGGCCAGTTGGCCGTTATGGTGCCAGGTGCGGTTAAGACCGTGGAACTCCCCCCCCACTTCCCTGATCTCCGCGTGGACGCGGTCGTTACGGAAATAAAACCGTTTTATGCGAAGTTTTGGCATGTCTGGAACTTTGACTCCGCTGCCAGGCCGTCGCTTTCCGGCATCGGCGCGGCTGATTCATGCAGCCGCTCGTTCAAAGCAAGCCTTCCAGAAAATCTGGCTGGCTTATTTACAGATTAAGCTAAATTTACCAGTCTTTGAGTGATTGTAAATCGTGTTTTTTGGATAATCTTCGGTGGTGTTTGTCTCTCACTTGAGACTTTTTCCAGCCCCTACGTCAATGTAGCCGCTCACCGTCGGGCCAGAATTCTGGCTTGCACTCGGTTGCGTGTTTTGATTCGTCGCACAGCCGGAGAACATGACTGTCGCCAGAACCGAGAGAAATAAAATGTATAACAATTTCATATAAACGGTGAGGTGATCATTCTCGATAAACCGTAAAACTTTGTTTGGCCAATGTTTTTCCTTCATATCTCAATTCAAACTTCCATTCACCTGAAACCAATTCAAAATCCTTTTCAAAACGATAACCAACCCATCCTCTGACTCCGCCATCGGTGTTAATTCTGGAAAGATCCGCAGCAGAAAACCCCTTGCTGATTGAGCCGTCAGGTTTAACCATCGGCGGATATGTCCAGACCGCTTCGATTTCCGCTTTGTCCCCAAGTTGTTGTGGCAAACCTGAAACTTCACAATAACATCCAAAAGCAATTCCAAGCCTAGCCGGAATACGATTTGTTTCGGTTTCAAGAGTGGTCGTTCCGGGCGTGACCAATAGATGTTTGCCTGTCGGGTCATCTGGTGCATTTATTTTCACACCACTTCCTGACGTTGTAATTCCGCAATGTAAAATTCTGCCCTCCACTCCAACATCTGACGGGGGCAGCGGATTCAATCCCTCTCTTTGTTCTTGTTGCTGCTTCGCAAATTCCATGATCTCCTGCGAATCAGCTTTGAGAACATAATTTGTATCCACTTCAAACGTGTTGGGTGGTGGTGGAGTAAGTTTTATATCACGGAAATGAAACAACAAACTTCCATTTGGCGTTATGAGATCAATTCTGATGGGGTAATTGTTTAATTCAGTTGCCGCCCAAACGATGGCCTCTTCATGGAATTTTGCCTCTCCTGGCACAGTAATCCTATTTTTGGTGCAGGCATAATTATCCATTGTTTCCTTGCCTAAAACTTCGGTTTTGAGATTGATGTTCTTGGCGGTTGTTAAAGCCTCCGAAATGTCGGCCCCTGGAATGGGAAAGCTCGCATAAGCTTGGACTCTGGGAAATATCACATAACACACCTTTTTGTCCAAACGGGCGATGAAACAAATTTTGTCCAAATTAGCTTCCCGCAATGCGGCGGCTGCTTCCGGCGACATTTCGCCAGTCATTTGCCCGGCATCCAAATCCCAGCGCATATCGTTGCCGAAAAAGGTGAACTTGGAAGGCATCATCATGGAATTTGTGCTGCCCGTTGTTGTCACTTCAAGACTGGCGCTGGCACTGAATGCCGGCTGGTCGCCACACAGTTTCTTTATGACCGTGTATATGTGCGGCAAGGCTGGCGCAAGGGAAGACAAATCCTGTGCTGACGCAAAACAGGTGCAAAATGCCGCGACAGCAACGCAAACAACCCCATAATTCAGCGATTTCATATCGCAATTATGTATCAAGCGAGACTTCATCCCAAGCTTCTTTGCTCATCCACACCAAGCTTCTTGGCCGCTTGAAGTGACTCGTTTCTGATTTGTTTACGGTCCATAAGAACCACTTTATACGCGTTTCCGTATCGCTTGAAATTTTGTATAATCACGAACGGCAAGCCGAAAATAATCGTTATCAATAAAAATGTTGCCGCAAGGACAGCCAACATTTTTTCGCGGATCAGAAGGAATAATTCCACCACATTGAACACAGCGGTAAAAAATGTCGTCTCCACGAGGAGCTTCACTTGTGTCCGCTATTCCATTTTTGATAATGTCGTAATCGTCTTTCATAGTTATTTGAGATAACCTTGGATGATTAAGTCGTTAATCGAATAATCAAATAGGTATTGAGCCGAGCCGCCTACCGCACCAAATGCTGGCACAGGCGCGGCTGGTCCGATTTGAGCGGGCAACGGTTTTAAGACTTGAAATTGGTTATAGAGCATATTTTCGCTGCCAGCAGCAAGTCCTCGCTGCGAAATTGTAGCGCCCGGACTTCCAGCATAACGGCCTGAAAGACTTCCAAATCGGTCTATTATTGTTCCGGGTGGCAAGACTCCCGGCTGGCTTGATATAAAGCCATTATTGCCTGGCCACGGCAAATTGCGCGCGGCAACAAACTGTCCATTGGCTACGTCACGGTATCGTCCGGTTCTAGCATCAAAGACAAATTGTGCTCCCGCACTCTGGCCTAAAAAGGATGCTTCTGGATTATATGCAGCCTTCAACCCAACACCTGTCAGAATCAACTGCGACCCGCCCATCAAGCCGCGACTCCACCTGTCCGCACCGCTTAATGACGTTAGGCTTTGGCGATCCACGTTGAAACTGGCCTCATAAATGTTGTTATATCCTATGCTATCGCCTACAACGCTGGAAAGCCCTTGTGCCGCCGCCCAAGTATTGCCAGAGCCATTTAGGTATTCCCCGACCATTACATTTTCAGCCCTGTTTTGAAGATTCTGATACCCGTTGACATAACTCGATGGAGTGACCGCGCTTGCGGCCATGTTTAGCAAACTGGCATCATTGAATGATCCCCAACTGATATAGGTGCTGCCGCTTGAAGAACCAATGTGATTGAATGCTCCGGCCAAGCTTCGCAGCCCGTATCCGGCAACTCCACCGTTATATTGGAATTGTGCGTATTGTTTGCCAATTCTACCATCCGGGTCGAAATAGTTGATGGGATCACCTCCCGCGCAAAATGTGTAGCCATCCGGGTCGCCTGCGTTCCAAGCTGAATCATAAGTCAGCCATCTTCCTGAAACAGGGTCATACGGCCTCAATCCAACTTGAATGTAACCTGTGATGTCCACTTCGCGCCCGTGCCATGCGGACGACTGCGCAATGTCGGCGCCATTGGCGAACGCTGCGGGCCGGTAGCCCGGCACCGCCCCGTAACCCGTGGGCCGCGCCGGAATCCATGACGGCATCCCATTGGTGATTTCCGCCAGAATGTTTCCCCTGAAATCGCTGATAAGGGGATTGAACGAATTAAGATACGGCGACACGCTATCCAGTCCGCCTGCACCATTGAGTCCGCCGTAAGTGCCATTCTGGTCGGGGCCATAAAGTTTCCAAATTGTTTGGTTGCCGTAGGAAATGCCAAGTTCCAAAAACTCAACCTGTGGATCAAAATAGGAGTTGATAGTCTGCGGCGGCGCAGTTGAGGCAACGCCGTTTGACACAAGCACGGTCGTCGTTTGCAACCTGCGATTGAGCGGGTCATAGACGGTGCTCCAATTGTAGCCGGAATTATTTGTGTCCCGGTCGGTGACTGCGTGAAGTCGCCCACGCGCATCCCAGGAGAGGGTTTGAGTGCGTTCGACCGTGCCGCTAGGATTTTTCCAGACGCGATTGGTGATGTTACCGGCACTATCGTAACTATCCGCAGTTGTTTGATAGGCGAGGCCGTTGGTGAACGAGTTGGTCGCCCAAGCGGTGAAAATGCCGCTGGGATGCAGGGCGCTGACTTTCAACTGATGCGTGCCTGGCGCGAGTTCCATCATGGCGCGCCACTGCATGGCGTTGGTTCCGACACTGCTGATTGAAACTGGCTGGTTGTCCAGCCATGCGTTCAAAGAGACGGACTGGCCGTTGACATGACCGTAGGCCGGAAACAGGGATGTGCTATTGGATTCGGTGGCCACGCGCGAGAAGGCGTCGGCCACGCCGCTCCATTTGTTGGACGCACTGTTGGCCTGCCCCATTTGCGTGAGCACGCCGGGACCGCCGGAGACGCCATTGTCATAAACCATCGTGTTCGTCCAAGTTGTCGAACCATTAAGATTCAACTGTTCCTGAACCAAGCGGCGGCTCAAATTGGCGTAAGAATAAACGCGCGAGTCGGTGAAATCGGCGCGTGCCAGCGTGTGCGCGGCGAGCAATCCATCGCCCGACCAAGTGAGCGATTCGGTCAATTGAGAGAGCGTGTTGACCGTGGTAACGATGGACAAGGGACGGCCTTCGCCGTCTAGTGAAGTAATGCCCGTCATGCGGTTGCCAACCAGCCGATTAGTTAGCAATCCGGCAGTGTAATAGCTGTAAGCACCGCTCCCAGTAGGGTCACTGGCCGCAACCAAACTGCCATCGGCCTGCCAACCGAAGCCGTAATTGCCGCCGCCAACTCCGAGTTGCGAACGCCGTCCGGCGGCGTCCCAACTCTGGCTGCTGCCATAGCCAAATGAACCCGCACTGACGGATTCCGAAGACAACTGTCCGTAAGGATCGAAGGAGTGCGATATGGTCGTCGTCGGGCCGGTGTTGGTGCTGGCAAATTGTTCGGTGGTGCCGGTGACAAATCCGCGTGGTTCATACTGCCACGTCGTCGTTAGATTTTGCTCCGGCAATGAACCGCTGCAAGCCATGTTGGTGGGTCGCAGCCAATCATCATAGGAATAGGTGCAGCTTGTTCCACGTCCATCGGTTTTCGTTTGAAGTAATCCGGCAAAAGAGTTGCCACTGGAGAAATAGGAATAGGTCGTGGTGCGGGTTGGATTGCCGCCGCCGAAATTTTGCCCCTGTAACATCTGTCCGGCGTTATTGTAGGTGGCCTGCCACTGCGAACTGCCCGGTATGGTGCAGTTGGTCAGGTCGCCCATTAAATCATAGGCATAAGTAGTGGACGCGTTGTCTCGGTCAACTTTGCCGGTCATGCGATTCAGGCCATCAAAGGAATAATTTGCGGTTGCCCAAGTTGTGACCGCACCGTTGAGCGTGGAATTGTGCTGTGCGGAAACGAGATTTCCGGCCACGTCAAATTGATTCAAGGTAAATTCCGTGGAGTAGGCGGAAGGATAGGCCACGGATAAAACCGGATGGCCGTCGCTGTCGGTATAAATGGTGTGGCTGATGGCATTAGCCCCTGAACCATCTGTGACAGTGGCGCTGTTGTTGTCGGCGGAAAAGACAAAATACCTTTCGCGTGCCAGTGAACCGGAAGCGTTGTAAATCAGGGTGCTGGTGGTGCGTCCCAAGGCGTCCAGGGTTGTGACGGTTTTTTCACCGAGCGCGTTGATGTTTGTTACAACAATTCCGGCGGCATCATAAAAATTGGTTACGACCTGTTGAAGAACATTTGTGGCAAAGTAAATAGTCCCACTTGGAGGATTGCCCAATTGGTAACTACTCACTGTAACAATGGCCGGGCCTGCCGAAACCTTGACGCGGTTTAGGCCATCAAAGGAATTTGCAAAAGTATTGCCTCCGGCATCCGTATATTGCGCCTCATTCCCACGCCGGTCGAACATGATGGTGTTCGTGGCCAAGGGCGAACTGGCTGCGGAATAGAAGATGCGCGTGACCGTCAGGCTGGCGTCGTTATAGGTCGTCTGCCAGTATGCGCCATTGCCTTGGATTTCCCGGTTAATCCGTCCATCCAAATAATATGTCCAGCCATTGGTCGAGCCGTCGGCATTCTGCCGGAAACTCGGCTGGCCGGCGCTGGTGTAGAGAGTCGTGGTGACGCCGCCCAAGGCGTTGGTATAAGACTGAACCAAACCGCCTACCTCGTAAGCAAAGCCATCAGAAGACAGTTGCGTTGAACCGCCGACATCGAAAGCCCGGCGTTGCACCAATCTTCCCAAGGCATCCCAACTGTTGGTCGTGTAAGCACCACGCGAATCGGCAACGGACGTGAGATTGCCGAAGTAATCGTAGCTGTTGAAAGTGGTGGCATAGAGACTGTCACCGGGAATGGCTTGGATGCCGGTGCCATCGGGTTTGGCCTGGGTGCGCCAGTGAATTTTCTGAAGTGTGCGCCCGGCTCCGTCGTAACTGAAATAGATGTAGTCGTCAGGATTGGAACGGGGGCCGTCATACCATTGCAACTCGCCGTTGCTGTCGTAATAAAAAGTCTCGTGCGACAAGGTATTGCTGTTCTGGTCAGAAACGTCGCGCCATTCGAGCCTGCCCAATGCGTCATAATTCATGGCCACCTGCCGTCCGCTCGCATCCACGGCAGAAATCAGATCACCACGCGGACTAAAGGTGAGATAGGTGACTATGGCAGGATCAGCATTTCCCGGCACGTCCGCCGTTACAGCATAGCGGGTCAATTGGGTTGGGAAACCACGCCCGTTATACGTCAAGGCGTTGGTGGCAGCATCCGCTTTAATGGCGCTGGCACAGAGGCCGAATGAACTGTTGGTTTGATACCAGCCGCCCATATTGACCACCGTGGTGACATTGGTGTAAGTCCAGCGGTTCGTGAAAACACCGATGCCGCCACTGGAGAACTGCAAGCTGTCCAGTTGAAATCCATCGGCTGAATCATAGTTGAAAGTTTCCGTGTTACCGCTTGGATCAGTCGCGGTAGCCACGACGTTATTGGTCGTGAAGGTGAAGCTGTTGGTGGCGCTGTCGCCCCCAACGCCGTTGCCAGTCAAGTTCCCATAAATGGTTTGGTTCGTGAGATTGCCATTTGAATCGTAAAGAAACCAGTTCGTCAAGCCGCGAACGTCAACCGCGTATTGCAGGCTGTTTTGATAATAACCAACCACGTTAGTTTGGCTAACCGAATACCAGCTTTGAATGTTGGTGCGTCCCAACGGTTCAATGACTTGGGTGACTAGATTGTTGGTGTAGTAATAGTAGTATGGATTACCAAAGACATCCTGCACACAGGTGACACCGCTGATGAGGGTATTGGTTAAGCCGGTGCAATTATTTGTGTAAAAGAAGGTCGCGTTGGTAATCAATTCGCGGTTGATGCCAACCGTTGCCGCTTGTGCGATTACTCGGCGAAGATTGTCATAGGTATTGGCCAGTTGTCGTCCGTCCGGTTTGGTTTCGGTCGTCAACAAGTGGTAGGAATCTGTGTAGGACTGGCTGTTGGTGGTAAACGCGTAATGCTGATAACCGTATTGCCATGTGGTATTGTCCGGGAGCGTTACACCAACCAAGTCGCCGTAATTGTCATATTGATAATTGACGGTCCGGTTGTCATCCGAAAGAACCTGTGTGACCCGCCCGTAATAATCATATTGGAACGTCAGGGATGCACCATTGGCACTTTGGATACGGTAAAGTTGGCCAAAGTTGTTGTTGGCCGTATTGGTGCCGTAAATGAATTGATAATAATTTCCAGCATGGTCCTGCCAGAGGGTCAGATAAGGCCGGATGCGGTTGAGGTAGTTGGTGCCATCGGCAATGCCGAAATTCGTCATCACCTGAAAAACTCGCTTGCTGCCGTCCGAGGCCGTGAGCGTGTAAATCTGGTTGTTGGTCGGGTTTTGCTGAATATAATTATTAAATACGTTGGCGGTTCCACCGATGCCATTGGGTGTGAAATTAACGAGATCGGGATTATCCGCCGTCATCACCGTCCAAACGCCATTGGTCTGTTGACGGTAGGCAAGGACGGAGCCGTCCATTTCGGCGGCATTGGCAATGACATTGCCCGTTGAGTTGGTGGTAATAACCAGCCACGGCATGATGCCGAATTTCCACCCTGCGCCTACCTGATCAATCGCTAGATTGCGGCTTTGATAATTGCGATGAAGCGGCAATGGCATCGGTCCCGCCAAGGCAATATCCACGCTGTCCGCGCAAAAATCACCGGACACCACTTGCACCGGGTCGAACACAACGGTTCCCCCCTGTTTTATTCGCGCCCACGCATTGCCAAGCCAGCCGACATCCGATTCGGATTTAATCGCATTGGCGGTAGAACTGGTAGGCAGGTTCAAGCCAGCGGCGATGATGGAACCTTGCGTGACTTGTTGAGGAGTAAAGGCCACTTGCGGCGGGCTACCGGAGCTGGCCGTTAAATTGAGAACATCATACGCCGAAAAATCGTATAGCGGCGTGGGGACAGTGATGCTTGTCTCAACAAATGTATAAGAACCATACGACGGGCTATAATCAAGAGTATAGGTGAAATCATAGGCTGAACTAAAGTCGTCCATGCCAACCCAATCAATGACATCGCCGTAACCGCCGTTCAAAGCCGTCTGATTATCGCTAATCATCGCCCCCATTTGGGTTTCCCCGAAAATCAACGAAGCCATGCCCTTAAACGAGCCGGTGCTGTTGGTTACTTGTCCCGGTGTAATCAAGATGCGGACATAATTGGAATCCATTTCGGTAGTGAAGACATTCGTGACTTGGTTCCAAATCGCGGGAATTTGGTTTTTTAAGGCGGTCGAACCGTAACCGGTGTAGGTTAGATTGCCCAACGCGGTGTAATTATCCACGTTCAATTCCGGCGGAATGGCGGTGCCATTTGTGCGCCAGTTTTGAGCGGCAATTTGAATCAGCCGAATTGAGGAAACGGGGCTTTGGTCGGGCCACACGGACGCAATGGTTGAGTATTCCGCCGATGAGCCGTTGGCCTGCATCATCGTCATAAAATTATTGAGCGACGGAAGGCCGGTATCACCCGAATCCTGATTGGCCATCGCGTTGCCAATTACAAACGTGGCAAACCAGTTCATGTTCAGCTTCACCTGCATTTTGTAATTGGAGAGTTGCGTGAGGGAAGCCACACCCCATGAATCCCATGACAAGCCCCGCACTTGATGCAAATTCTGGTTAAGCTGGTTGTCGCTCCATAGTTTCTGGAAGAAGGTAGAAGCCATGATCATGGCGGCGTCACCGGCTTCATCCGTTACCGCCGGAACATAGTTCGTATTGATCGCACGCTTCTGTTCCAGATTCCAATAATCCTGCGCCCAAACATTCAGCATGGGCGACGAAACACTGGCCACGCTTGGGATAATGGCCGAAACATCGCGGGGACTGCAATTGAATGGCGCAAATGTGCCGCCATAGTAGCCCTGGCTCGGATACCAAATGTTAGGATTAGCCAATAATCCAATCCGCTTTTGATAGGTGATGCGAACCGGCAGGTTTGTAACGGCACTGGTGATCGTTCCCTTGGCTACCTGAACCAGCAGCGCATTGGTGCTGGATAGATAATTGGTGAAATTCGACGTGTTGGTGATGCCAGTCCGATAGGCCGACAACCACAGGCTGACGCTGTTTGGGACGTTCGTATAGAGCAATAATTTACGGTTGTGTAAATCGCAGGTTCGCCACAGGCCGGAATCAATCAACTTGTTCGCAGTATTGGTATTGCTCTGAAAAACTTCAATGCGGACTTCATCAAATATGTTCGTCAGGAACGGATAAGTTACCGGACTGTCTGAAAGCGTCTGAATCACCGCCACTTTGGATTGATTGTAGAGCGCATCCGGCATCGGCAACTGGCTCCAACTGGTGTAATTTTGGGGGCGGTTCACCGACCAGACACCAAAATCCTGCAACGAAAGATTCGGCTGGAGCTTGTTTGTGTTGATGACAGAGGTTAAATAATTCTGCCAGTATTTTGCCACTCCATCATTGGGGGAGGCCAAGGCCATGAGCGATGGGTTGGCCAAGGCATAATCTTTCACCCACGCATAGGCGTTGGGATAATTGGTAGGCAAATAGTCATAGATGTTCAAGCCCTTATTGATGGCTGTGTTTTTGAGCCACGGAAATATCTGCACGGAGTTGGTGCCGATATTTGCAACCACCCACGGATAATCAACGACAATCAGGCTGTTGGTAATGATGGGAATGCCGGAGTTCCACACGATGCCGTGAACATTGATTTGCCACAACCGGCTGACGGTGGTGTCCATCAACTGCAAATTACTGTTCGTCGGCCAGACATAGGTGGCCGGATAGCCTGCCTGCCGCAGCAAATAGACCAGCAAAGCACATTGTTCCACCGGCGAACCCTGCCCTTCCAAATAGGTTCCCAAGGCCGAACGATTGACGCCGCCAAGTTCAATGGAATTGGCAACGGCATTGGCAGTTTCGCCATAGGCAATCGGGTCGGTGAACCCAATGTTGTTGACGACGTAATTGGCCAACGCCAGCGGATCGCCGTGCATGTCGCTGACAAACTGGTCCAAAATTGGACTCCGACGTAATTCCGGGGAATTGTCCAAATTCGTGTAAGCAGCATTATTGGTGATCCATATATTATTGGTAATGGTAGCCGTCAGCCCGCCCAATTCGAGGGAGGTTCTGCCGGTATAGGTGGGTGGGATCGGGGTTCCCGCGAAATTTGGGTTGTCTAGGAAGTGCGCCCGCCATGCCGGGAACGCATCGAAGCCTAGTGCATATATCGGCAGGTAGGCCCAGCCGGTGCTGTTGGTCACGGCCATTGGAGCAAACACATTTGCGCCGACTTCACACTGGCCGAGGGCTTCTACGATGTAACAGTAATTGGTGGAAGTTGCCATGTGGGTCAGCCGATACCCGTCAATCGTCACTTTGCTTGGAATCGCATAGATCCAGCCCAAACCCCAAGTGCTCATAATGTCCGACTGAAAATTGTTCTGGCCGTTGTTAAATTCGACGGAGGTTGTCAGGTTGTTGGTGGTGAACACCACCCGATTGCCATTGGTCACATAATTTGACCAGGCGGTCGCATCCGCCGCGATGTCGCGCCGGGGCAAGGCGATGTAGAAGGTATTAGTCGGGGCCACGTTGGTCGCCCCCGATGCCAGCGCGTTCCGGTCATAAACCAATATCCGAATCATGTTGGTCTGGCCGGTGTTTTCATTATACGCACCGCCGAATAGCCCAAAACGATACGGCTGGTTGATGTAGAGCGGACTGCCACCGGCAGATTGTCCAAAGGCGACAATGGGGTTATCCACCGGAAAGCGGGAAAGATTTGTGCTGGTGGTTATTTGCCAAGCGTGTTGCCGCGTAATCTTTTGAACATTTAGAAACCACGGCTGACTGGCTCCGTAGCCATAGGCGTCGTTGCCCGTATTGTTCAGCCGCACGCCCTTTTCCAAGTCCAGCGGCAGCACAAAGGAATTGTAGGGCAACATGGGAAGATAGTTGAGGTCGTTCCGATCTCCCCGCGTAAACCTTGTGGTTACTGGATAGGGACTGGCGCTAAAACTAAAGTCAGCATTACCGAGTTGATACGACCAGGTGTCGCTGGTCGCGTAATAATTCCCATTGCCCCGTTGTGCATATTGGTTGAATCCCCATGCCCAGGTTGAACCGTCCTGATTGCCCGCCAGCAAATAACTGTCACCATACGTCACCGAATTGAACACCAAGCCGCTGTTGGCATTCAATTCCTGCGGCGGCTGGTTGGAAGACCAGAATGTCCCGTTTCCATACCAGCCCCAATAAAACAGACGCCCGCTCTTTAGGATGGCGGCAGAGCTGTTATAGCCAGCCTCAACCCACTTCACAGCACCCAAATTCGTTGTCGAACCAAAGCTTGGGACAACTACCGGGGCCGTGGCATTTATCGTGGAGCCGTTTCCGATTTGGCCTTCTGTATTTCGTCCCCACGCATAAACGACGCCATTGCGATCCATCGCCAGACTGTGTGATGCGCCAGCCGCAACCTGGACGATATTGCTTAACGTGGTGATTTTAACGGGTGAAAGCTGCGTTGTGGTGCTGCCCAAACCAAGTTGTCCCATATTGTTAGTTCCCCATGCCCAAACGCTTCCGTCTTGGGTCAACGCCAGTGAAAAATTGGTGCCTGCCGATACCGCTATGACATTGGTAAAACTTCCCGCCTGCACTGGCTGATTGGTGGAAACTGTATTGCCCGTTCCAAGCTGTCCACCGATATTCGCACCCCATGCCATAACACTGCCATTGGCGAGCAAGGCCAAAGAATGGTTTCCGCCTGCCGACACGGCGACGGCGTTGGTAATTCGCGTGACCGTGACCGGATTACTGGCAGTGTTGAAATTGCCATTGCCCAGCCGGCCATCACTATTCAATCCCCAAGCCCATACCGTGCCGTTGTTTTGCGCCGCCAATGAATGCAGCGAACCGGCTGATATGGAAACAATGTTGGTAATGCTGGAAATCCGGGTCGGCCATAACACCAGTGCATTCGTCCCCAATCCGACTTCACCCACTTGGTTTGTTCCCCAAGCCCAAACGCTTCCATCCGAGCGCAGAGACAGTGCGTATTTTTGTCCTGCTGACAATGCAAGCGTCGTGAGATTTGTCTGTCCGTGAGCAATTGCAACACCCAACAGGAGAGCAAAAAAATGAACAAGGCGTTTTTTTAGCATAAAAAGTTTCTGAATAGGGTTAATTCAAAGTGGAACCATTGGCAGGCGTGTCTATTGTAATGGTCAGCGCGCCGAGTGCCGGATTGTTCGGGTCGGCTGCTTCCCACAGCGGAATGCTGTTGGTGTCCAATAGCGTCCTGAAGAAGGCCGTCTGGTAATTTCCCATGTTGAGTTGGTAATTGGTTTGTCCGGGCGTCCCAATGGCCGCCCAAGTCCACGGATAAGCCGGGCTGGCCAGCACGGGAGTCCACTGTAAATCGTAGCTCGCCGTGCCAATGTTATTTGTGAAGCTGACGGAAAATTGGTTCGTCCCCAATTGCGTAATGGTCAAGACAGGGGCGGTTTGTGACCGGGCGGTCAACGCCGTGCCAATAATGATCAAGCCACTGCAAAAAATTGCAGCAAATGCTATCCAGTTTTTTTCGATGGTTTTCATGGAGGTTTTTTATTGAGTGTTGTTTGTTCCCAAGGCGCGCAAGTGGCGGGCATGTGACATTACGGTGTATTGTTCCAGTTTTTTCAAAAGTTTATTCATCTGGCGCGGAGAAAAGTTGGCGTTGAAGTGACGTTCTGAAAAAAAATTGCAGGGTGCAAGCAAAAACGAAGTTCGGAATTCCGAACCTTTAGAAATCGCGCGTTTCCTATCGTTCCGATTCCAAAGTCGGAACATGAAGAAAAATCCGCGAAATCTGGTTGGCCTGCAAATCCGCCGATTGCGTGACCAGCAAAAGCTGACGCAGCCGATGCTGGCGGCACGCTGCCGCCGATGGGGTTGGGATTTGAGCCGGCAGACCCTCGCCAAGATCGAAACGCAATTGCGCTGGGTTTCCGATTTTGAACTGCTCTGCCTCGCCAGAGCATTGCGCGTTGAACCGAATGATCTTTGGCCTCCAAAAGACAAAATTCCCCGGATGCTTGAAGACTTTTTTGAACGGCTTTCTTCTGGTGTTGAGTAATGCTGCGGCGAAGGCCGCGATATTGCTGCCGCCCTTCTCCTAAACAGGACGTTCCCGCCAAACTTGAAATTCTCGCTTGAAGAGATTTCATATCAAGAAATCAAACGGCTAATGTATTCTTTGGCGCGATTCAATTGTCCAAACGCTGACAAGTTTCGCAAGTTGTTTTTGAATTTATTTTTCAATTTTATGTTCAGTAAAGCTCACACAATGACAATCGCCAGCCTGTTACGGTGGCCGACATCGCAAACGATGTTTCACATCTAAACGTCATCGGCCCCCAAGTGCGGAAAATCCGCACCCGCAAGGGCTGGACGCAGAACCATCTTGCCCTGAAGCTGCAACTTTGGGGCTGGGACACCAGCCGGGAGTCCGTTACCAGGCTGGAGGGCCAGTCGCGCCGCGTCCCCGACCTGGAGCTTTTCGTCCTCGCCAAAATTTTGGGCGTCAAGGCCGACGATTTGTTTTCCCGAAATCTGCGCGGCAAGGTGAAACAACTCGCCCCGCAATACCGCGTGAAACTTTCACGCGGCCAAGTCCCGCCGACAACCTGATTCAAAGATCAATGTGCAACTTCCAAAACATTTCCAGCCTGTTTGATGTGTGAAAAGATTCGGAAAATAAAATCGGTCACTTCAAACGGCTTGCTGATGAAATCCACCGCGCCAAGTTCAATCGCCCGCTGCTGATCTCCCTCGGAAGCTCCTCCAGACACGAAAATGACCGGCGTGTTTTTCAAATGGGGGATTTCTTTCAGGCGTTGGTAAATCTCGAAGCCGCTGGTTCCCGGTATATTTACGTCCAACGTAATCAAATCGAATTTCTCCGTTTGGGCCAGACGCAAGGCTTTCTCGGTGTTCCAAGCTGTTTCCACGTCGCATCCGGCGCGCGTTAGCAAGAACACGATCATCAGCGCAACTGACGCTTCATCATCCACCACCAGAATTTTGGCTTTATCATTCATAACCGTTCCCCAATAGCACATTGAGCGGCTTTCCCGCGTTGCTGCTTTGAATTGCAAAGCATTCTTTCATGCCGTCAAACGCAGCCGCAGTTTGCCCCGTGGCCCTGTTGAACACAGCAGAGATGGGCGCAGATGAACCCCGATATGACATGACGAGCGAAATCTTAATCTAGTGGTTATCCGGTGTCAACTATGGAAGCATCGTTGCTCACTTTAAGGAGTGAACAACCGCGAAATCCTCCGTGTGCTTGGGCGGAACATCCGTCAAGCCCGCCTCAATGCCAGCCTGACGCAAGAGTGTCTTGCGGAGTTGGCGGGCGTCCATGTGCAAACCATTGGTGCGATTGAGCACGGCAATTTTCCGTTTGCCGTAACGACATTCGCACGCCTTTCCCAATTTCTGGAAAGCAGTCCCAACCGGCTGTTGGACGGTCTTAAACCTCCCGACCAGGAAAGAACCGCACGCATCAAGAAGGCGCTGGCTCGCAGACGTGCGCCACGCAAGCGGGACTCGAAGTGATTTTTGGTTTGCGTGCAACTTGGCCAAAATGAGTCAAAAAAATTCTCCACCACCGAAACTATTTTGAAATTTTTCTTTCGGCATCCAGCGGCGGCAAAATGATTCTGTGGAAACCTTTTCCCCAATGAATTTTAACGGCAAAATGTTGGGATTTTAACCCAACAATACTGCCGATTACTGATGGCAATAGCCCAAACTCCGAAGTGAGGAATGATTTCCATTGCCAATCACCACATGGTCAACCACGTCAATTTTGAGCAATTGACCACCGCGAATGAGATCGCGTGTGACTTGAATGTCCGCCGCAGACGGTTCTGATTGTCCGCTTGGATGATTGTGCATGACGACGATGGCAAATGCACTGGCCATGACTGCCAGCCGGAATATGGATTTAGGATCGCAAAGAACGGTATCCATTGTTCCAACCGATACAAAATAGTGTCCCTTGATTTTACGGCGGGTGTTCAAAATTAAAACCACCAGACATTCGCGTTCAGGATCGAAATATGGATGTTGTTCAATGTGCATTTTCCAATAGGCGGCTGCCTGTTCCGGCGTATCACACAACTGGATGTCGGCGGGTGTGGGACATTCACGCAAGGAAACGATTTTCCATTCCTGTGGTTGCGGTGGGAATTTGAAGGGCTTGACGGGGTTGTTCTGAATTTGAGGCGTTGAGTTGATGTTTTCTGTTGTGTTCATGTTTTGCGTTTCGTTTTTGAAGGAACGGGATTGCTCTCTTCGCCTCAACCGGGAGAGCAATCCTGTTACGAACGAAACGCACCAAGCCTGATTTCCGCGCTGGCGGGCAGCGGAGCGAGAAGCAATGCAGTGACACGAACATTTCGTGGCGCGAAATTGCCGCGAAGCAACCAGAAGCGCGGAAAGCAGGCGGATGAACACGACAGAAATCAACGCCGTAAATTTGAACAATGCCGTTCTTGTCAGTCAGGCCGGCGATTCAGCCGGAACAAGAATATCCCCACCCTTTTCAAGCAAACGATTGACGCCTGGCTAATTGTGCGCCGGGCATCAATGTTGTTTGCAGCCGTATGATGGATTCACAAAAGGGTCTTGCCTCTGCTAGGATGAATCCTGACTTCTTCACGGATGGCGGCGCGGACTTTCGCCTCGATGCGTTCAACGAAGCTCATGCCTACCCGTTTGAATTTATTGGCTGGCCGGATCGCGGCGGCAATTTCCAGCGCGGTTTGTTTCACCTTGCTCCGGCAAAGGTGCGGAGTTGTGTTGATGCTTTTGAGTGTGTCCGTCATTTCAGTTGTTTCCATAATTTGCCTTTTCGGTTGCGTCGCTGATTCATTCAACGACACCACTATTTTATCAGGCGCACTTTTGCTGAACCGCGAATTTGGCGACCGAACCATTGAAAACATTGAATGAAATCATCGTCGCCGCCGATGCTTGACACAAAAGCACACTGATTTTACGCGGGGTGACTTGGCTGGCTTTCAACTTCGATGCCATTTTCATTCAATGTTTGTAGGGCGAAAAATAGTTTGAGATTTTTTATCACCAGCGCAGGCGGCTACGGCGATTCCCGAATTCTATGCCACTCTGGAATACGATTTTTGAATGCGGACCAAGATTCAACAAAAATGGACTCCGGCAATCGATGGTTGACTTTTTAGCCCAAAAGTTTCTAACTGACGGCATGAGTGCATCCATTGCCAGCCTGTCAGCCCAACAATTACGTCGCGCCGCCGACATCAAAGACAAAATCCAATCACTTGAAAAAGAGCTTGAGCAGATTTTGGGTTCTTCAACCAAACCTGCGGCCACCGCTGCTCCGAAGAAAAGGCGCAAAATGAGCGCGGCAGGCAGAGCCAAAATTTCTGCTGCGGCCAAAGCTCGTTGGGCAAAGGTCAAAGCAGCGCGAAAATAATTTGCGCCGCCGGAATTTTCGTTTGGCGGTGACTTGAGACGGCCATTATCGGTGGCGTAATTCGCTTTAGTTTTCAAATGCACATTTGCATTTGGGCTTGTCTTCATCCGCAAGCCTTGCCAAATCCCAAATCATGTCACGGTGTGGCCAGTCCAGTTCACAAGCGATGGCGTGATACGCCAATCCCCGCGTGTGTGGTTGCATTTGTCGGACGATGGCACCATAGGCAACGAAAAGCTCTGGCGGTGCCGATGAATAACCGATGAGGTTGCAGAGATTGACGCTCGTTACAAGCGCATAGCAATCAGTGCTGGTGAGCGGGGCAGTGCAACGCCTGCCAAGATTGGCTTGCAACCATTTGAGAATTTCCTTTTGCGTTTTCATGGCCTTTCGCATTTCGGATTCAGTCAGTCGGTTCAGAATAATTTTCTCCACCACGGAAACCACTTGGCAACCGTCCCGTCGAATTCCAATGGCGACAGCACCGTCCGGCGAAAACCCTGTTCGCAATGGACGAGCACACACTCATGGTCGCGGAGATTGCGGAGCTTGTGCGGTTTGATTTTGTGTTCGTCGGTCTCGGAGTAATTAACGCTGCGCCTGCCGGCACTTGACCCCCATGACCGTTTCACGACTTGTTTCTTGCCAAGAAAATCGGCGGCTTGAACCGCGTCGGCTTCGTCGGCGGCGCGGAAAATCATCCGGTTGCGGAGATTCAAGGTGAGAACTCTGGACTTGTCGGTTCCCAAAGGTGGAATCAGCGACGTGGTGGATTGGGCGGCGGCGACGATGGTTGCGCCCGCTTCGCGGATCACGTCCACGCAATTGTAATCGCTCATGCCGTCCTCGCTGGCGGTCATAAACCGCTGCGCCTCGTCCGCCCACAGGATGAGCAAATTATTTTCACCACGTTGGGTTTTTGCCTGGTCAAAGCGCCGCAGCGCGTGATGATAATAAAGCAATTTCAGGAACGTGTTGACATAACGCCGCTCGGTCTGAAATTTCTGCGGCATGGTCACGAGGATTATTTTACCCGTGTCAATCACCGGGAAGCCAAACGTGCTTTTGGCCGCGCAGAAAACCTCGGCCACTTCGGGCGTCAGGAAGTATTGAAGGTAATTGCCAATGGTTTCGCGGACGCCGCCGAGCTGTTCTTCGGGCTGGTTGAGAAAGCGATGGACGAAATGATCATAAACCACTCTCCGGCGCGGCGTTTCCAGAGGCAGGGCGTTCAGATTTTCCAATTCCGTGGTCAGCAACCCTTTATTGGTCAGCAGCGCAAACGCGCCGGACAGGGTGACTGGCTGGTTCAATTCGGAAAGGAATTCGAGGGCATGGGCGATATGGGTCTGTGCCTGGGTCTTGAAAAAACCCTTGTCACCGCCCTGGCCGAGACTGGTGGCCGTGTCCACGACGAATTTTGCGTAGGTGGAATACGGGATGCTCCGGTCGCCGGTGAGGTTGAACCGGTAGGGCGGCGTCCACTGTGCATCCTTGTCGTCGGTGCGGATTTGCAGATGAATCAAATCCTGCTCCCGCTCGTAAAACCGCGCCATTGCCGAGAGCGTTTCCCAATAAACACCTTTTTCGTCAATGCACAGGCCGCCCCATTTGGGTTCATTCTGGAAAACCTGATGGGCCAGTTGATTGATGCCGGAAGATGTTTTGCCGGAGCCGGTGTCGCCGGTGATGAGCCAGCCGCGACAAAACTGGTTGCGTTTCCAAGTGAGGCCGGCGAGTTGCGCGACGTGCCGGTTGCGTTCGCGTGCGCCGGATAGCAAGCGGAGGACGATGATTAACAATAGAACTCCATACCCAAGCAAAATGGCCCGCAACGGTTTGGACAATGCCGAAAGGGGAAAGAAGTGGAGTGGAACGTAATCGAGTTTCATAAAGCCTTTCCGATGAGAAAACCGGCGAGCATGGCGGCGATGACGGCAATAATAGCCGTGTCCAAGGAAATCGTTCTGGCCTGAGTGACGGCTGGAGTTTTTTTGAGCGCCTCGATCAGAGCCGTGGTTTGCTCCTTGAAAGTTTTTACCGCTGCGCCCATCAGTCCTATGTCAGTGCGAAACATATCCAGCGAAGGCATCTGGCGGCGACGTAGCGCATCCCAATGGTTTTGGTGAATCCGAAACAAATCCAGGAGCAACAGAATCACGTCATCGTTGCTCACCTTGTTCCGCTCACGCCATTGCTTGACGGCTTCCAGAAACTCCTCGTCGAAGTCGGGCGGCGGTGATTGGTCGGGCGCGCTCATGATTTTGCGGGTAATAGCAAGTCCGCCGCCGACTCGATTTCGCCGTAAAGTTTCCGCTGCCACGTTTGCAGACGCTGGCGATCCAGCAGGTAAAAGCGGCCATCGGTCAGGGCGGCGGTGATGGTAAGATTTTTGTGGCTCAATTCCTCGACCAGCCACGGCTGCAATTTGGCCATCGTGATTTCCTTCGCGCCGAATTCCTTTTGCAGCTTGTCATGGATGACGGACTGGTCGTAGAGGACGAAGTTATTGTTGTGAACCGCATTACGCAGCACGACGTAAGAGCAGGTTTTTTTCAGTTTGCCGACGATGCGCTGAAGCTGGTCAATGCTGTCTGCCTCCTGATTTACGGGCATGATGACGGTGAGTGCGGCGGACAATTTTTGCAATGTCTCCGGCAGATTGATTTCGTCGAAATAGTTGAAGAACACTTCGGTTGACGCCGCGCGGCAATCTACGACGACGAGATCGAATTTTTCCAGCGCGCGAATCATCGGGTCCAGCCCGCGCGGATGAGCCAGCTCCAAAAATTCAACTTCACCGTGAAACCGTTTCAAGGTCGAGTTTTCGTTATCGCAGTCACAGGCGACAAACTGGATTTTTTTGTCTTTAAGGTATTGGACGAGGTTGACGGCAAAGAAACTTTTGCCGACACCGCCCTTGCCATTCAGAATGAGGTCGAGTCGTTTAGTCATATTTTTTCATCAGGTTTTAGAAGTTCAACTTTGGCGATATGCGGCCCGCGCGACCTGAACGAATTGCTTTCGGTCGGTGCGGGCGGAATGTTGCTGGTGTTAACCGGCGCAGCCGGCAACGCAGCTTTGCTGGCAGTGTCCGGCGCACTTTTGGGCGCAGCAGTTCGCGCAACGGATGGTTGGCGTGATGGCCTTTTCTTGAAGACGCGGTGACAGAAGCGCATCACGCAAGTATCCGAGGCAGCGATGCCGCTCTGCGTGAGCAGCTCACTGATGGCGCGATAGGAAACACCGCGTTTGCGGAGCGCAGCAATATCGTCTTTGATTGTCAGCAACCGGGAAGCACGCGGCGTAGCATGGAGCGCAAATTGCGCCGCAGCATTGCGGAAGCGCTCCAACGCATCAGGCGGGATGACAGGTCTAGTCATGGCAAAGGCAGCATGATTGCAATAATGATGGATTCAAAAGCGCATCGAACTGGCTGCGCTGAAGCAGCAGTGACGCAGCACTTGGCGCAGCACCGGATGCAACATTGCACGCAACGCGGATGCGTTTGATTCCGGCACCGCTGGCGCAACCTTCGCGCAGCAGCCAGCGCAGCGCAGAAACCTTCCCCTTGGAAGGGGTAACGCGTGCCCCCGTCTCAAACGGTTTGCGAGACATGCTGCCTCCTTTGCTGTTGCAATTCGTCACGCCAGTTTTGAAGCTGGGTTTTGACGATTGCAATGTGGCTGGTTTGTTCAATGGACTGGTCTTTGATGTGCGCGGCATACGTTTCGCCTAATTCGGTGGCCGGCAATTGCGTCACCGAATGAGCGGCGTGTTCGTTGATGCGAAGGCCGAGTTTTTTGAGGACTTCAATGGCGGTGAATAATTCAGCGGCGGTGGGTGTGAGCATGGTCTGGTGTGGTTGTCCCGGAGACCGTGTTGCCGGTCCCCGGATTTGTTTGGCTTGTTCGGGTGTGACGGGATGTGCCCAGGCGTCACTCAAACCGAGGCGGCTGGCGGCTTCCTCGGCGGCGATTTTCGTTGGCGCTTCAATTACCGCGCGCAACGGGTCGCCCATGACACGCGCATATTCCCGGTCGGTGAAGTAAATCCCCCATTGCTGGTTGCCGGGTTTTGGCTTCGGTATTTCGATCATTTCCATGCCATCAGTGAACCAGTTTTTTTTGGTCGTCCTGTGCGGGAATCGCACAGGATGAAAACGAAGTTCTGGCACAGTGGTCTTTGTGGTCACGGCCAAGACGCAATACAATTTGAAGAACGCGAAGGAATACTTTGAGGAACACCTTTGCGTCGGGGATTACTATGACGAAGGGCAACGGGTAGCCGGTGAATGGATGGGTCTCGGCGCGGATCGGCTTGGCTTGTCCGGCAAGGTCGGGACGGAAGCGTTTCTATGTCTCTGTGAAAACCGGCATCCGGCTTCTGGCGAGTCGCTAACCCAACGGTTGAACACAACGCGAATGGATGAGGCCGGGGATAATACCGCCAATCGCCGGATTTTTTATGACTTCACATTCTCGCCGCCCAAATCGGTTTCGGTCGCGGCATTTGTCGGTGAGGATGCGCGGATTCTGGAAGCCCACGCGCAAGCTGTCCGGTCGGCTTTGCGGGAATTTGAGACGTTCGCAACGACGCGCGTTCGGATGGGCAGGGCAAACATTGACCGCTCCACCGGCAATTTTGCAGCGGCCTTGTTCACGCATGATACTTCACGCGCTTTAGACCCGCATTTGCATACGCACTGCATTGTTTTCAACGCGACGTTTGACGCCGTTGAAAATCGCTGGAAGGCTCTGCAAAACTACGAACTGTTGCGGGCGCGAAAATTTGCCGAGAATGTCTATTACCATGAACTCGCCCGCCAATTGCGCGGCTTCGGTTACGGGATTCGCAACCAGGCGCGTGGTGATTTTCAAATCGAGGGCGTCTCGGAAGAAATCTGCGAACGCTTTTCCAAGCGCCGCATCCAGATTGATGAGGCCATAAAAAAACTGCTGGCCGAAAAACCGGAATGCGCGGGCGGTGACATGATGGCCATGCGCCGGTTGCTGGCGACGGCGGAGCGGGCGCGGAAGCAAAAGGAATTGAGCCGGGACGAACAACGGGAGTTGTGGAATGGGCAGTTAAGCGAAACCGAACGCGCTGCCTTGCGCCAGCTTCAGAAACGGCCAGAGAAAGTCGCGAGCAACCGAGTGAATGTGGGGGAGGCAGTCCAATGGGCCGAGGATCATCTGTTTGACCGCAACTCGGTCGTGCTGGAATGCCAATTGTGGCAGCACGCACTGGAACGGGGGCGCGGCGAGAATCTTTCCGTCACTGAACTCAAAGAGTTCACGCGCCAGCGTAATTACATTCGCAATCCTGAACGTCCGGGCGAAGTGACCACGCGCGAAGTGTTGTTGCGGGAAATGGAAATCGTTCAGACCGTCAAAGACGGCGTTGGGAATTGTCGGCCACTGGTGGAAAACTCATTCACGGCAAATTCAAAACTGGATGCTGAACAGCGTCTAGCTTTGGACGCGCTGCATTGTTCCACCCATGCCATTTCACTATTTCGCGGCGGCGCTGGCACTGGGAAAAGTTTCGTCCTGCGCGAGCTGGTCGAGCAACTCCGGCAATCCGGCAAAAGTTTGGCCGTCCTTGCACCACAACGCCAGCAAGTCGTGGCGATGGAAAAAGATGGTTTTCCATCACCCACCACGGTGGCAAATTTTCTGATCAAGCGCGAACTGGTTGAGGGCGCGGTGGTCGTCGTGGACGAGGCTGGACAGATCGGCGGTCGCCAGATGCTTGAATTGCTGCGGCTGGCGCGGGAGCGCAAGGCGCGGGTGATTCTGTCGGGCGACACGCGCCAGCATGGAGCGGTCGAGGCGTCCGATGCACTGCTGGCCATTGAACGGCATTCCGGCGTCAAGCCGGTTGAGCTTCATACAATTCGACGCCAAGACCCAGCGCGTGGGCGTGACAAAAAGGAACGCTCGGAGATCAAACAATATCGCAAAGCCGTCGAAGTGGCTGCCGCTGGCAAGCTCGCTGAATCGTTTGAACGCCTCGACAAGATAGGCGCGGTCGTTTCCTGTGGCCTGGGTGAACAGGCGGATAAACTGGCCGGTGAATATGTCCGGCTGGCGGAGCAAACGGCTTCCGCCGTCGTGGTCTCGCAGACGTGGGCGGAAGTGCATCGGGTCAACTCAAAGGTGCGCGATGCGCTTAAATCAAAAGGGCTGCTTGGCGCCAACGATGTGACGATTCAAGCATTGGACAAAATGGATTTAACCGATGCACAGAAACGCGACAAACGATTTTATCCGCCAGATGCGGTGATTGTGTTCAATCAGAAGGTGCGCCAAGCCGGGCCGGGGATGCGCGGAAAGTTGGCGGGCATCCGCAAAGCGAGCGTTATTGTTGAGATTGACGGCAAGTGCGTCACGGTTTCAAACAAGGTGCTGAACAAAATTACCGTCTGCTTGCCGCGTGAAATTCCCATCGCGCAAGGCGACAAGCTGCATCTCAAGGCCAATCGCAAGCTGGCCTCCGGCGCGCGTGTCACGAATGGCGAGTTGGTTGCGGTGAAATCCGTCCGTGCTGACGGGGGAATTGAGCTTGCCGATGGCCGGGTGTTGGACAAAAGTTATCGGGAATTTCTTCCCGGCTACGCCGTCACGTCCTACGGTTCACAGGGCAAAACGGTGGATTACGTTCTTTTTTCCGATTCCACCGTCAAGCCCGCTACCAACGCCCAACAATGGTATGTCACCATTTCGCGCGGGCGGCGCGGCGTCCGCATTTTCACGCCGGACAAAATTCAATTGCGTGAAAATCTCATTCGTTCCGGTCACCGGCCGCTCGCGCTGGAATTTGCCGGTGGCTTGCGTCCGCGCAACGGCAACCGGCTTTGGGACCGGCTGCATGACTATCTCCTGCGGTTCGGCCAGCACGCCGCCTATACGTTTTGCCGGTTAAAACAATCCCGTCGTCACCCTCAACCAGGACAAAAACATGAGCACCAAATCACCCGAATGTTTCACCACTAACCCGCAAGCCCGCTGTCTGCGGGTCGAAATTTCCGCGACGCGCTCGGTGCTGCTGCCGTTCGATCAATTTGCGTTTGCCGAACTCGCCAGCGAGGACAAGGAACAAAAATTGCGTTTGGTCTTTGCCACGCACGAGATTTTGATTTCCGGCCATGCGCTGCGACGAATTGAAGCGGCCATGCAAGTGATGGAACTGTCATTCATCATGCCGTTGCCGGTGAAATACCAGCCGCTCATTCCCGAAAATCAGCCGAGGATTCGGGAAATTGTCGTAACTGAAAATAAGCCCGGCAATTCGCAAGCGCAGGCGGCACTGAATTAAAAGTGCCAAGACTTTTCCTCACGCCGCCTTCGGCAAGCTCTTTGCTGGCGGAAGTTCATCCGACGCTTTCACCATTTCACCGAAAAGACTCGTGAAATCTTTCAGCCCGGTGGTGGGAATAATGATCGTGTTGCGTTTGCCGCCAACTTCTTCGGAGATACGCAGGAACCGTCCGCGTGGATTTTCCTTGAGCGTCAGGAGAAACGACTTGCGTTCAATCTGAATCTGTTCGGATTTAAGCGTGTCTTCCTGAACAAAAGGGCGCGGTTGCTGCGGGGCATAGGGCTGGTGATACGGTTGCCGATTAGGCAGATGATGGAAAGGCGAGGGCCGTTCGTTTGAAATCATAAAATTCCCATGTTGCTGCTGACGGTCGCCAGCATGGCAAACTTCACTTCTGCCTTCAACTTTATTTATATTTTACAATGGCGTCATTGATGCTTAACACCACCTTTTCAATGTAAGCTTGGTTTTTTGATGTCAAAAGATGGATTTCTCCGGCGGATGTTGAGAGGTCAACGTGGTATTTGGTTTTGATGCAACACATCCAAATGACACTGCCAATAATGATGCTGCCGCCGAATGCGCCGCCAGCGAGCGGCTGATAATTTTTGGGGTTGAAGGGGATGATTGTCAGCAGCAAAAGAAAAATACCGCCGAGAAGAACGAGAATCGGGCCGGCAAGCTGCGGCGGTGTAAGCATCTTTTTGACAGACGTGACGTTTCGTAGTGCATACGTCGCGCCGCCGATCATTATCCGCATGTTCGTTACAACAACGATATTGTCGGAATAAATGGTTTCTTCCTTGGGTTGAACGGGAAGCGGTGGCGGCACAGGCCGCTGTTGCGGTGCGCCGCAATGAGGGCAGGCAGCCGCTTCCGTGCTGACAGATCCGTTACATTCTTTGCATGAAATTAAAGCCATAAACAATCGAATGAAGTTGTTGTTTATTATCCCGCATTGCCAAAATCATTGACGATTGAAATTATCCACTTTGTCGGCAAATGAAAAGTCTGCAACGTGGTTCAATCTTCGCCCTTTGCTTCGGCCTGCGGTTTGGCGAACGGGAAAGTGGAGCGCAGGCGCAGAGACGCAGGAACGAAGCGGAGCGAAACGACCGTCGCCGAACCGCAGGCGGAAGCACGCCGATCTTCGGCTGAAACAGATGCCGCTCGTGACGAGCGCGCTTTCTGCGGAACGGAACCGGCGTGGTCGTGAGGGAGACAGGGCCGACCATCAGCCGGTGAAGTGAAGCAGGAAAGCGCGTTGGTCACGGCGAAAGCTGGCCTTGCCATTCATTTGAGAATGTTTGGCAGTTTGTTCGCGGCCTGCCGCAATGTGTCGGTCGGAATATGTGTGTATTGCTTGGACACGGTGGGCGAATCGTGGCCGATGAATTCCCGCGTTATGGCGTCCGATACGCCAGCAGCTTTAAGCAGGGTGGTGGCCGTGTGCCGCAGCGAATGAAAACTGATTTCGTTTTGTTCGCGCGAAGCGTCACGGCCTTTGCCGGTGCTGTGATGGCTGCGCTTCTCGGCAAGTCCGGCGGCAACAAGCAGTTTATGAAACTGGTTGCTCAAGTTTCCAGCGCGGCCTTGCCTCTGCACCGTGGCGTGCGCGTTCGGGAAAAGCGGCGCGTCGGGCGCTTCATTGGCGGGCAATTTTTTAACGTAGTCAAGCAACGGCGCGGAGAGTGGCAGAAGCTGCCGTCTGCCGGTCTTGCCGGTGGTCAGGCGGATTTCTTTCTTGGTGAGATCAAGGTTCGTCCGTGTGAGCGTGGCGATGTCGCCCAACCGCTGGCCGGTGTAAAGGCCGAAAAGAATCATGCCGCGCCATTCTGTATCCGCCAGTTCCATGAGCCGCTTCAGTTCGGGCAGCGTGAACGGGCGGCGTTCAAAATCGTTCCGTTGCTTCAAGATGGTCACGCGCTCGGCGGGATTGTCGTCCATCAATCCTTCGCGGCGGGCGGCGGCGAAGGCGGAGCGGAGAATTTTCAGCATCAAATTGGCCGAACTGACGGCAAGACGCTGTGCAGCGGCGTCGCGGAAACCGGCAACATCCGTTGGCGTGATTTTCTTGATGTCGGTGGTGGCCTTGTGTCCGATGTGTTCGAGGAATTGGGTTATGACGCCGGTGTAGCGTTGGTGGGTGGCGTCGTCGGCCTCCAGCGATTTGCGGTCAAGCCATGCCTTGAAAAATGCGCGGGTGGACGAATTGGGCAGCACTTCGGCATTGGCAAGCGCGTAAATGTCTGCGATAACTCTCCGCGCCCGCGATTCGATGAAGCGACCGGCAACCGCTTCGCGGGAGGCATCCTCGTATTTGAGGGCGAGGCCCAAAGCCTTGCGCTTGTCAGGTGTGCCGGTGCTGCGTTGCGTGCGACGGCCATCGGGCAGGGTGTAGCACGCGAACCAGAACGGCGAGCGGTCTTTTTTGCGGAGAGATGCCATATTGTGCCTTTCGGTTAATTCTAGTGGCAACAATAGTGGCAACGTCCGCTGATGTCAAGCGTGTTTCGATGTGTTTAATTGCTTGGAAATAGTTAAATGTGTAGTGCGGAGTCGTATCGGGGGTTCGAATCCCCCTCTCTCCGCCATTCTGACTTTTCGTGACTCATGGTGACAAGCTGTGAGTCACGATGACTTTCGTCAATGTTTTCAACGCTGTTTTCAGTTTGTGTCTCCTTGATTTTCGTGACAGCCGGTGACATCGTTTGACCCGACTTGCCTAAAGTTCGGGAGTCTATTCGGGAGTCAGACCGCCCGCCAAATCCCGGCAACGTGTCCATGACTTCACGCAACGGCAGTTGCCCGGCGTCCGTGTAGGTCTTCATCGTCAGACGCATATCGCTGTGCCGCGCCAATTCCATCGCCAAGCGCGGGTGCACTTTCATGGTCGAAAGCCGGGTGATAAACGTCGTCCGCAACGCATGATAATCCATGCGGTGTCCGCGCTCGTCCAGAAACGGGATGCCCGCTTTTGCCAAGTCTTGCCTGAATTCCTTCATTTTCGGCACGCCGTTGACCACCACCAGATCGTCCGTTTTGCTGTCTGCTGGTTTCTGCTGCTGCAATACTCCGGCCAGCTCACGATGCAACGGCAATGCCTGTTCCTTCCGATTCTTGTTCACAGCGGCATGAATGCGCAGCAATCCGCCGGATTCGCCAAGCACCAGATTCGACCAGCGCAGCGTTTTGACTTCATTGCGCCGCAAACCCGCATACAACGGCAGCATATAGGCCAGTTGATTCTTTCCAG